>NZ_JBECOX010000007.1:0-300068 GCF_040104525.1 Pseudoalteromonas sp. XMcav11-Q | reverse complement strand
AATGTACTTTGGCCGATGCCATGTTTGCGGCAAATTTCTGGCACAGGAATACCTGACTCAGCTTCCTTGATCATGCTGACAATTTGGGTTTCGGTGAACTTGCTTTTTCTCATCGTAAATTTTCCTATTTTAGTTAATGGAAAATTCTACTTATGAACTGTTTCATTTTTTGGGGGAGTTACACATTAAGCCTATAAGCCATTTCGGAGTACGGAAATAGCTCGCGAATTCAGATAATAAATCCATCAATCATGATTAAAGGGTGAGAAAGCATCAATTGCTTGTTGGTGGTACTCTGTAATCGCCAGAAGATAAGAGCAGATACCAAGTTAAGGCTTGTTTACGCAATGAGTTTTATAGGGTGATAGAAACAAGCTAAAAGTGAGTCATAGTACAATAGTATTCGATGTCATTATTTGACTGAAATCGCCCACTCAACAGTGCATAAACGAAAACGACTTGCAGCTAAATGCACCAATCCCCCATTGCGTTTGTTGAGTTAGGATTAGAAAAAGGTGGAGCCCTGAATAGATAACGGGCACTCAATACGAGGCCCAGAAAATGTTCAGGGTTTAGACAACAAGCGGTTATATTCGATGAATTAGGCAAAAGCAGCCTAATTTTGCGAGCGATGCACTTCAAACTTGAATTCGCGACTGTCATCTTGTGAATACTTTCAATCATTTCAAAAGTAAACTCACCTTAATCGGCCTAGTCGAAAAATGCGTAACACTTACCATTTTATGAATCATAATCAATAAATTACCTTGCTTCTTCCTTATTTTTATCAAAGTGTCCGACTGTTTGCTTATTTACCGTTCTATATCCGAAAAAACATAACAAGCCAACTAGCAACCAAGTAATACCAATGGATAAGACAATGTTGCTTGTTTTGTCAGGATAGCGAAAATACAATTGAATAGGTAAAACGCCTCGGATAATGCATACAAACGCAATTAGATAAATACAAAACCTCGATAAAGGAAGTTTGCGCAATAGCCCTGCACCAGATAATGCATACAACCCAAGCACCATGAATATCGCAGACACTAGAGTTGTTCCGATTGGGGCTAGTAGAGTCCCTTTCATTGCAGACTCGATAATCTCGGGGGGAGCCATCTGTGATGAATAACACTGAGGTCCAAAGTAAATACAAGAAAGGTGCGCTAGTGCCGTGCTGAAGAAAATAGTAGCTCCTATAGCCAATAAGATAACACCTTTTTTAGCACTCATAATATTTCACCCTTTCTTATTAATAAAATTTAAAATAATCAATATAAAAATTAAAAAACATCAACTTATATACACTTTACTTTTCCAACCTACTTCCAGAAGGATAAAAAACATAAAAGTAAATACCTATCCCACCTACACAATATGCTATAAACACTACAATTAATGGGAACAAATTATCACCATTATTGTAGTTCGGCATCATAAAAAATAGAAAAGTAGCAATTGAAAGTGCAAACAAAAAATAAAAGGTAATTTTAGATTTTCCTTTATCTTCCACACTCTTTCTTTTAGAACTACCTTTAATCATGTATAACCCCTATTACCGTTGAATCAACATTGTAAGACGATGTTTATCTTTAGTTGTCCAGCCGTTATTGATACCATTTCAGGCCTCTCCGCTCGTTGAACACACTCTGAGTTCAAGCCCAGGCACCTTTAAACTACACTGTCAATTATGGTTTGTGTATTGATTACCTTAAACTGAATGATCTAACACCTTTTTAGGGTCTTGTTATCATATAGTCATGAACACCAAGTGCAGAACACGGTCAGCTTCTCCAAATAATCACACTAGCATATATTCCTACGACGTCTTTTCCCATTTGATTAAGTTTCGATTTCATAGCTTACTTTGCTGTAATACTTTCGTGCTTAGTTTTTTAACTCTCGCAATATTTCTTTTTTCTATGTTTATAAATTCTTGGTCATCTCCCTCTATAGACAACTCCAACGCTTTTCTATATGCAAGCTTAGCCAAGTAATACTCTCCTCCTTTTTCATATGCTTCACCCAAACTATCAAATCCATTTATCGAATTAGGAAAATAGCCAACAACAAACTTTAACAGCTCAATAGCGTCTCCTACTTCATCACTATTTAAACGATCGTAAGCTAATGATATTAAGATAGATTCATCTAAATCATCAGCTTTAGACGTTGAACTCGAAATAGCTGACAATCCTCCTTTCATCCAATTCCCATATATATGAAATGATTTCCTACTCAAAACAGAATCAGGGTAGTAGTGATTTGAAAGGTTCAAAAGTAGATTCGCCATACTGTAATCTTTTGTTCTAGACATACAGAATGAAGCCATTCCTAGGAGAGAGTTTTCTCTTGGTATAATAGGGTAGCCTATTCTTTTTGATAAATTTTCATAATGCAATATAACATCTTCAAAAGAACGACCAGAAATAAATTCCTCAGTAAGAGAAAGTCCATTATATAACCAACTCAAACCCTGAATCATCCCACTAAAACTAGTTGTATTGTGATCAGAATATTTCAAAATTTCAGCTCCCCAATACAAATTACCTGAGACATTACTTTTGAATATATCAACGACGTGGTTAAATTCTTTTGTAATTAGAGAGTGCTCTAGCCCTCCTAAAGAGAAATAGATTGCTCCCTCATTAACTCTTGAATTAGTGAAGTACAGCTTTAACTTCTTACTAAATTGCTTAGCATGGTGAAATGCAGGACTAATTGCAATGTGTCCATTGTAGCCAGTAGGGTTTTGCAAAAACAAGTATGATACAAATAGGCCAGCCATTGAGTGCCCAGCTATAAACTTGGTATTGTTTATCCTGAACTTTTCACTTATAAATTGCGTGACTTCATCTCTTATAAATTTTTCGTGCTTTTTTGCTAATTCGGAAATGGTGTATGACTCTGAGTTTAGAAAAGGAAGGTTCTCATTAAAGTAATTATCCTTACTAGGCAGACCAACCACAATCATTTCATGAATTTGATTTTTTGATGCAAGGAAGCTTGCAATCTCTGTCGCCAATATATGGTTTTTCTCTGCATTTAAAACATATAAGACAGGGTACTTCCTTTTTTTATCCAACGCGTAACTTTTAGGCAAACTAACTAGTATTACTCTATTTTCGTTATGTGAAGCCGAGTAGTAATTAAACTTTTCACTTACCACTTCGTAATTTGACAATCCCTCATTTGATATAGCAACATTACAAGATAGAATTAATAAAACTATAAAAACAACAATATATTTCATTTAAAAACCTTACACAATTATCTCTTGAGAACCAACCCGAAACCACAAAGATCAAAATTAACACACCACCAACTAAAAATATAAAAACAAAGTTAAAATCACACTTTACCTTTATACGACCTTAAATAAAATCCAACTAGTATCGAAATCATTAAACCAGGAAAAAAATACTGATTTAATAATATTTTCTGATAAAGCTTTTTTGCCTGCTTGTTATTAACCTCAATAGATAAGGCTTTTTGTAGGTTTTCTTTTGCACCTTCTTTATTACCTCTTTCAATCTGTATTTTGGCCAGGTTTACATAAGGTATTGGCGAGTTAGGGTTCATCTTAATGGCTTTTTCAACCCAGCTTTCCGCGATTAATAAATCATCATATTTAGCAGCTGTTGCTGCTTGTATAAAAAACAACTTAGGTGTTTTAATGTCAATTAGCTCACCAACATCATTTACTTCAATTTCTAGTGGCTCATGGAGATCAGAAATAATAAAACGATTATTATTCAAGTAACTAAGTTCAAATTTTCCCGTTCCCCAATCAACAAATAAAGTCTCATTTTTGAAGTTGATGCTAACTAAAAGCCCATTATCTAAAGCAATGCTTGCATTATTAAATCGATATAGTTCAGGGATCTGTTTTTTATCAGCCTCTTGTTGTGTTTCAGTAATCAAACTCGGTTTCGAATGCTGTTGACCCTTCGAAATAGAAATAATGCCGCTGAGCATTTTATGAATTGACTTGGCAGAAACCGTGTGTTCCAAATATGTGTCAGTACGTAAAACCACCACCATATCTAGAGAAGGGTAAACAGCTAAAGTATGCCCTCCATTCCCTCTGGCACTAAAACTACCATCTTCTTCAACCCACCACATAAGGCCGAAATAAGGAGGGTATTTATCACCCATATTCGTGTTGCTTATAGCGCTAGTGCTTTTAACAACCCACTCATGAGGAATCAACTGTTTGCCATTCCAAACCCCACCTCTAGCATATAATAAACCAAACCTAGCTAAGTCGCGGGATGACATCCTAATCTGAAAAGCTGAATGTTCAGACTCAGCCTTTACATAATATCCGTCTGTAACTCGGTAATCTTGCATCTGTAAAGGGGCTGCCAATTGAGTTGCAATTGACCCAAGAATTTCCTCTCCAGTAATTTTCGAAAACAGAGTACCTGCAACATTAAAATCCCAATTGTTATACCACCAATACTTGCTTGGCTTATAACTACCTCTAGCTGGCTTGTTTAATCTCATTTCATTATTTTCGGCGGCTGCAGGAAGGTAGACTCCAGACCGAGACGATATAACATCAAAAACCTTTGCTGATAGTTCTTGATCAGTCAGCAATGAGTTATCATTACAGTTTAGATCTGCAAGGCTTGCTTGAAAGTTGATAGAACTAGAGTGAATCCCATATAGTGCACTCAATAAGCTCTTTCTAATCGAATGTATAGGAAACCTTCGGTCATTCTCCCCCCAATCTATAGCAATGGCGCCATCTTTAACTACTAAAAGCGCTGAGAAGGACTTCTTATTGTAAAACTTTTTAATTTTATCTAATCGCTCTGAAGTAAAGCCAGCCTGTTCTGGAGATTTGTAATGAAGCCAAGTAACATCTGGGTATATTTCAGCAGCAAACAAATAACTTGAAACAAAAAAGCTAATAAAAACAAAACCAAAAAAATTAAATATTTTAGTTTCAAACATTGCACAAGCCACCATTAAAACCCCAAATAAAAAACATTTTTATTATAAAAACTTGCACATACCAAAACCTAACTGACTACCATCCCTTTCTAAATATCCATATTTTTTGTAGAATGTTTCTTTACCATTTGCGGAAAAAAGTCCTACTGTAGCTCCAGCGTTTGCATTTTCTGATAAATACATCTCAATTTTTTCCATTAACAAATTTCCAACTCCCATACTTTGATATTTAGGGTCGACAATTACGTCTTGAATGTAATAAAACATAGCTCCATCACCAATCACTCTTCCCATTCCTATAAGCTTTGAATCTAATCTTGCAACGACATGAAACAAGGTGTTTGCCAATGCTTTTGAAGCTGTCTTTGTATCTTGTTTTTCCCAACCTACGATACATCGTAAATCAATAAACTCCTTTACTTTTGGCGCGTTATGTTGAATTCTCACATCTAAAATCGATCTTTCTTTCATAAAAATATAATCGCTCACTTAATTTTATAAAACCAAACACAAAAGCAGAATTTTAAATTCATGACGAGCCACCTACTTCACTTAAAAAGGACTAACACATTTAAAAATCAACTTATCTCAACACCACACTAAAAATAAAAATTATAAATTCAACAAAGTTAGATCTATAAACTACTTCCTTTCCCTAAAACAAATTCTTCCCATAACAATTTCTGACTTTTAGTAGCTAAGCTATCTCTGAGCAGTTTCCTACCATTATATTTCAGCCCCATTAATTTCGCGGCGTCATAAAATGGAATAACATTAGGAACTGTTACATAATCCTTAAACTCTAAGGCTATTGATTCTCCATATAATTTACTTACTGATTTATATAGCTCATTCAAATTCATCTCTTTTCCACCTCTTGGATAGTTTTGTAGTAAATATCTCCACAGCTCATCTAAATTTCGTCTCCCTTCACTTTTGGCTCGGATTTTGAAATCAAGAGTAAGAGCTGCAATCATGCCCCCCCAATAAACAGTGGTAGATTTATCAGACTTATCAGCACCAGCACTAATCAGAGTTAACTTTCCATCGGCTTCAGCTTCATATTCTTTCATTCTATATAAAATACCATCTAAAAATTCAGACTCATTTTTTATACCTATTCTTAATAGTGCAAGTTGAGAAGCATACTCAGCTCCAAACCCCTCATTAAACCATTCATATAATGCGGACTTATCACCTTTATCATCAACTTCTAACTGATTGAATGCGAAACCGTGAAACAGCTCATGAGCAACTAGCCGTGAAATACCCAAGGGGATTTTGCTACTTTTATCTAAAAATTTTTTGTCAGCTGGACCTACCGATATTGATATTGCTTTGCCCATGACCTCCCCTCCTCCATCATTACGATCTGAAACTATAAGAACCATTCTAGATTTTAAAGGTGATTGATATTGAGCTCCGTAATATTGAAAAAATTGGTCAACTTTCTGATTTATATCGTCAACCATTTTACGAGTATATTCACCTGAAAAAGCCGTTCTTAGTTGTACATTTCCTACTTTAAAAGAACCTTGAGTATGCTCACCCGCAAAGAATGCTGAGTTTTGCAGATCACTCGTCCCCTCCACGTAGAATTCAGTTGTACTATCATTAACACTTTCCCAAGGAGTAGTAATGGCCCAAGAATTGGGGGTTTCAAATTTTATATTTACTTTTTTACTTGGCTTCCCTGCAATAAATAGAGCACGTCCAGCCCACATTACACCATCTTCTGTTGCATAAGCAGCTCCATTATCACCAAATTTTATCTTAGGAATTACTGTGTCGTGTCCTAAAACGACATCATATGACAAAGTAATCTTTCCATTTTCGTATCCAATTAGTTCCCATTTACTATTTTCAACCTCAGAAATCTGAATAGTTTCTCCATCTGAATTTAATACTGTGAGGTTTCTTACAAATCCTCCCCAGCCATTTTTCAAACCATGAACATTTTGCTCATTCATGGAAATAACATGACCATGTGGGAAAAGAACTGCTTTAACTTTCGCTATTCTGGGGTTGTTCTTAGTGATAAAAACAGTGTAATGATCAGCTAATGCTGGAGGTGAAAAAAGCAAGGTGTAAAAAGCAAAGGAAAGTGTAACGGCTATAGTTTTGAACATATAAAACCTACAAAATAGTGTTTATCTTACGACTAGCATTGAAGCAGCCTTCAATTAGCATTGGAGACGGCTGGTGCACTTGGTAGTCAAATCGAATTTACAACACTATCCGTTTTTTAATTAGTTCTGTCTTCCCAAATCATGATTTGGGACTAAATAGGACCGGTTAACTCACTGTTTTTGTGAACTTCGGTATTTACTAGGAGTCATTCCTACCGTAGATTTGAATGTACTATAGAAAACAGATTTTGAGTTAAAACCTGAATCAAAAGCTATTTCTAAGATACTTTTGTGAGATTCTTGTGGCAGAACAATTTGTTTCTTAACTTCATTGACTCTCATGTTGTTAATGAATTCACAAAAGTTATAACCTGTGGCAAAATTTATAGACCAAGAAACGTCTTTCAACTTAAAACCTGTTTCATTCGCAACTTCTATTAGTGATAACCTTGGCTTTTTATAAAGCTCTTTTTCTAATACTACTTTTGTAATATCTTCACATAATTGTTGTGCTAATTTTAAGTTAGATTGTTGTTCACATTCTAAAACTTTCACCTTCAAGTCTTCATAGGGAACCATATCATCAAATAGCTCAGGTTGATGAGCAGTTTTAACTACTAGAAAACACATCAAAAGCAGCGCCACCAATACATCAATAAAATACCAACCAGCCTTTATCTCAATGGCGTTAAATGGCTGCAAATTTAACCTTAAAAGATCTACTAGAGCAAAGATAAAGAAAACATAAATTATCTTGTTAACCCAATCTAACTTTAATGACAGTGCGTCAGAGCGGACGGCCATTGATATGGAGTGATATCGCTTTATTAGCTTTAAAGAAGCAATTAAGTAGGTAATTTGACTAAATGTAGCAATCAAAATAATAAGCTGGACATGTTGCGTGAAGGGTAATGCTAAAATTGCAGGTGCCACATGCAGAAACTTTAATTTAGAAGCTATAGGCTTTTCATTAATTATCCATCTAACTAAAAAGTAGACTATTGGCCCTTTAATTAGTGTAAAAATGGGAGTTACTATATACCCATCTTGACCTCGTGTTTCTTCATATAAATTAAATATCATTAAGATAGAATAATATATGAAAAGAAATAAGACGCCTCGATATCTATCCATTTTCCAGACTAAAATCACTCCTAACACCGAAACCACTGTAAAAACTATTTGCAAGATGTTTACTGGCTGCAACTGAACGGTTTGTGAAAACATCGATTCCCTTATTAATTTATATAATCGGTAGTGCCTATTGCGCTCTATTACAAGAAAATTAATCTGCATCGTGAGCATTTGAAGCTGTCATAATGAATGGCTAAGCTTTGGATAAAGCATAACCGATTATGTGTGATTTCACCTAGCATGTGGCGTGATTTTAAACTGTTCTTGAATTTAAAAAGCTTTGCTCAGTTCGAATAAGATAAGTATTGAAGGTGTTAGTTGAGAAATATGATAGCCAGCATCAATTGCTGGCTATTATTGTACTTTATTACTATAACTGCATGGGCTTTTCTAAGAATGCCAGCACTTTCTTAAAGTATTTCAGACGATGTTCCGGTTTATAGAAACCATGCCCTTCATCTTCAAGTAAGTAATACTGATAAGGCTTATCAGCCTTTTTCAGTGCATCAATTAAAGATTCCGCTTGTTCAATTGGCGCTCTTTGGTCCTCACCACCATGTACGATAAGGACTGGAACCCTAAGCTTCTCGACATTATAGCTTGGAGAAAATTCCTTTAACTGCTTTTCATCGGTGCCAAGTACACGTTCTAAATATGCGACCCCTGAACTACGCTGAGCAATATCACCTTCTTCAAACATCAGTGGTAAATCATATACGCCAACCACACCTACAGCACATTGGAATAAGTCTGGTTCTAATATTGCGCTTTGCAATGCCGAATAACCACCAAAGCTCGCTCCCATAATACAAATCCGATTTTTATCAGCGATACCTTTAGAGATTAAGTCACGGGTTCCATCAATGATGTCATATTGAATTTCTTTGCCCCACTTTCTATAGCCAAGCTCTTCAAATGCATCTCCATAACCACCTGACCCTCGAAAGTTAATTTGTAATACAGCCATACCTCTGCTCGCGAGCATTTGCACTTCAGGGTCAAACTGCCAATAATCTCTTGGTCCGTGAGGTCCACCATGCGGCATAACAATCAAAGGAAGGTTTTTCTTTTCTTTACCTTGTGGTGTGGTGAGGTACCCGTGAATAGTAATTCCATCACGTCCTTTAAAACTGATGGCTTCCATCGTTGACATACTATTAGGATCAATCCAACTACGGTTTGCGACTAATAACCCAAGTTGATTTTTCTTGCTATCAAATAGATAGTAATTTCCAGGATTAATATCACTACCAGCAAAAACGATAACTCTGCTGCCATCTCGAGTACCACTTACTATGCGGATCTGATTCCCCGGTATTGAAGCTATAAGCGACTTTAGTCGTTGGCTCCATATTGAATCTTGATCTACGAACGCATACGTCGGATAATCCGGATCGAGCTCAATTGCGAAAGGAGTTTGATTAACCGGATCACGCCATATTTTAGATGGATCAACTAATTTGTCTTGGAAAAAATGCTTGAGCTTGCCAGTTTCCAGTGTCAGTTGATAAACCCCTCGCGGCTCTCCTGCTTTTGCAGCGGATAGATACGCCAATTTACCCGATTCATCAAAACCATGTAGCCAATAGTCATCAAGATCTTGTGCTAGTGTTAACTCTTTCCAGTCACTATCTTTTGTATTTTTTATAAATACAGATGTGTTACCATTATCATCAGTCGAAGCAACAGCTCTCACCTCCCCTTGATGATCTGTCAAAAAACGCCCCATCCTACGCGGAGATATAGAGACTTTTCGTCTAACACCTGAATGGACGTTGACTTCGTATACCACAGTTACTGGCTCCTTAGAGCCTGACCACGGATAAGTCACGATCAGCATTTTATCTTCATCATTGACCAAAGGGTCAAGGATGTAGGAAGTGCCATACAGAGGTGTCGCTTTTTTCAGTCGTGATCCGGTTTGAGTTTCACCTTGATATCCAACTAAGTATCTCCCTCGGCTACCGTCAACATTTACACCAAATAATTCGCCATGATACTCAGGGTGATCTCGCCACCCTCGGATATACTCTTTCTCAAGTACTACACGGTTGTCGTTAACCCACTCATAACGACCAACTTGGGCATTACCGTTGAATCTCACGGCATGAATAACCTTAAATCCATCAAGTTCTAGAAAACCCAAGATACTTTTTCCTTCAGCTTTAGTGATAAAGCCTAGGTATTCACCGTTTGGTGATATTTTTACACTTGAAAACTCACTACCTTTGCTAAACGCCTCCAACGGTATGTCTTGCTGAGCAAACACAGCTGTCGCCATCAAGGAAAGAATTAAAATAAGTAACTTTTTCATCCTGTTATAACTTCTCCATTATTATTAAAAATAGTCATCACTTTAATGGGTACATTGTAACAAGAGTTTAGTCACTTAGGTAGTTGTATAATTTACAAATGTTTAACTTTGTAAAAATTCTCCCTTGGCAACATCCTCAGCCGTAAATAACCCCGTATCCAACACCCATCCGGTGATCAAACTCGCTGGTGTAACATCGAATGCAGGGTTATATACCTCAGCATTGTTGGATGCCCATTGGCAATCACCAAAGCTGCCACTGACACCAGTTACTTCGCTTTTGGCACGTTGTTCAATTGGAATGGCTGCGCCATTTGGACAGCTGCTATCTAATGTTGTGATCGGAGCAACCACATAAAAAGGAATATTATGGAAATGGGCTAACACTGCTAGATTATAAGTGCCGACTTTATTCGCAAAATCACCGTTTGCCGCAATCCTATCTGCCCCCACAAAGATTTTATCGACTTTACCCGCCGCCATTAAACTCGCAGCCATATTGTCACAGATTAGCGTGTATGGGATTTGCCATGCATCTAGTTCAAACGCGGTGAGCCTACCACCTTGTAACAGTGGCCTAGTTTCATCAACCCAAACATGAATGTCACCATGTTGTTTTGCAGCATGATGAATTACGCCAAGTGCGGTGCCTACACCTGCCGTTGCCAGTGCGCCAGTATTGCAGTGGGTAAGAATATTGTCTCCCGCATTCACAAGCTCTGCACCTATGCTTGCCATACGGTCGCATAGCGCAGTGTCTTCTTCAAATAACTGTTCAGCGGTTGTGATCACTTGTTGTTGCCAATCATTCGCCCGTAACGCTTCACGCAATCTCGCCATGCAGTACATTAAATTCACCGCTGTGGGGCGTGTTGCTTCAAGTTCATCTATCGAACGGGCAATTGTGTCTTTACCTTCTCCCTGTTCGGCAAGATAACCAATTAACAAACTTGCCGCTAAACCAATAAGCGGAGCGCCGCGAACCTTAAGTGTCAGAATTAGCTCGCTCATCGTCGCAACGTCGCGGCATTCATGCCACACCTGTTGATGTGGCAGTAAGTATTGATCCAATACCTGTACCACGCCCGATTCGAATTTAAGACTACGTGCAATTAAGGTTTTCATGACATCCCGCTCTTTCAAAGTGTACTAATGATATTTTACATCAAGATCTAAAGAAGTATAGACATCTAAACATTTAAAAATATAGAATGCTAATAGCAAATATCCACAAGGTGCAGAAACATGTCGAGCTACATTGAATTTGATGCAGAAAAAGTTATTGATTACATTACTAATTTAGGAAGTTTCTTTGATAAAGATGCAACCTTATCTTGTTATGAGTTTGGTGATGGCAATCTGAATTTGGTTTTCCGCGTGCAAGATACGCAAGAAAATAGCATCATCGTCAAGCAAGCTTTGCCTTACGCTCGATGTGTGGGTGAGAGCTGGCCACTGACGTTAGACAGAGCCAGAATTGAAGCTAGTGTGTTACAACGCCATGGTGAGATCTGCCCAGATACCACAGCAAAAGTGCTGCACCACAATACAGAGCTTGCGGTAACTGTGTTGGAAGATCTTGGTCATCTACGCATTTTGCGCGGTGAATTAAACCAAGCGAACACCTTTGCAAGACTCAGCAAAGACGTCGCAAATTACCTAGCAAAAACCAGCTTTTATCACTCAAGTTTTTACTTAACACCGAGTGAAAAGAAAGCCCTAGTCACCGAGTTTACTAATCCTGAGCTGTGCGCAATCACTGAAGATTTGTTCTTCGACGACCCATACCGCGATGCTGAAAGAAACAACTTTCCAGCCGCATTGCAATCGTCTGTGGAAATGCTAAGAAACAATAAGACGTTATTAGTTGAAGTGGCAAAGCTCAAAGCCCAGTTTCTCAATGCACCAGAAGCCTTGCTCCACGGTGATATCCATACTGGTAGTATTTTCGTCAATGCCAAGCACACTAAGCTAATCGATCCAGAGTTTGGCTTTTTTGGCCCCATTGGCTTTGATTTAGGCTCATTTATCGGCAATTTATTGCTCAACTACTGTGCCCAACATGCTCGCATTAACGCTCTGCCAAAACGTCGAAATATGCAAGTGTATTTACTCGATAGTATCGCCACCACCCTATCTAACTTCTATGTTACTTGGCTTGAACTGGCAAAAACACAAACACGCGACCTGTCATTGCAAGCAGATGGCTACGCGGAATACTTCCTCACTAAGGTATTGCAAGACGCGGTTGGTTATTGTGGGTGTGAATTGATCCGCCGCACCATTGGTCTCGCACATGTTGCGGACATAGATGCGATTGAAGATGAAGATGCACGCTTAGCGGCACAACAGCGAGCGCTGCACTTAGGTGAACAGCTCATCATTAATGCCAATAAATGCCGAACGACTGATGATGTGTATCAGCTAATCATTAGTTTTGTAAACTAAACTAGCTTAGGCTAATAAAATAAAAAAGCCCAACGTCTTTACTTTGGGCTTTTTTATTAAATGGATAATCTCGATTACTTACGTGCTTGATTCATCGTGGTTTCAATATATTTGTCGATTTGGTCTTCAAGCACAAACAATGGTACAGAACCATGACGTAAGATTTGATGGTGAAACTCACGGATATCAAACTGATCGCCCAGTGCTTTTTCTGCTTTGCGACGTAGCCGCTTAATGGTTAGTTCACCAATTTTGTATGACAGCGCTTGAGCCGGCCAAGAGATATAACGATCAGTCTCCGTTTTAACATTATGTAAGGACAATGCAGTGTTGTCTTTCATAAAGTTCATCGCTCGCTCGCGGCTCCAACCAAACATATGCATGCCAGTGTCTACAACCAAACGAGCCGCTCGCCACATCTCGTAGGTTAAGCGACCAAAATCACTGTAAGGATCTTGATAAAACCCGGCTTCGATACCCAAAAACTCAGAATATAGCCCCCATCCCTCACCAAAAGCAGAAATATATTCGTTACGACGATATTCCGGTAGATAATCAAGCTCGGCATTCAAGGAGATCTGCAAATGGTGACCAGGCACGGCCTCATGTAGAGTCAATGCTTCTAATACATACAACGGGCGCTTATCCAGAGCGTAGGTATTTACCCAATAATAGCCTGCGTCAGTATCGCTACGTGCACCCGAATAACGCCCGGTTGTATATTTAGGTGCAATGCTCGCAGGCACTGGAGCGACACCGTATGGCTTTCTTGGTAATGTATGGAATAGCTTAGGTAGCTGGGCATCCATCTTCTTTGCTATATATGCAGCTTCTTTAAGCAACGCTTCGGGGGTTTTAGCATAAAACTGTGGATCGGTTCTTAAGAACTGCACAAAGTCGGCAAAAGACCCCTTAAAGCCTACTTTTTTAATGATTTTTTCCATTTCTGCACGGATCCGAGCCACTTCTTTAAGACCAAGCTCGTGGATCTCTTTTGGCGTCATATTCGTGGTGGTGTAGTATTTAGCACGATTCGCATAAAACGCTTCACCATTTGGTGTCGAAGAAATTCCAATTTCAGTTCTAGCCGCAGGACGATACTCATTGACAAAGAAATTAAGGTAATTTTGATATGCAGCGATCACATCACCTTGAATAATCTTTTTGGCACGCTGTTGCAGCGCTTTAAATTCAGCATCAGGTAAACCCGCTTGGTTTTGTGTAAACGGGCCATAAAACTCAGATTTTGTCACATCATCAACGATATAGGCTTCGATAGAACTTTCATAACCTTCAAGCACAGCTTTCGGCTGAGTCAGACCAATCGCCATACCTTCTTTCATCCAGTCGATATTTTGCTTGAAATAACGAGGAACCTGCTGCAAACGTGCTAAATATAGCTCGTAACCAGCACGTTTCTTAAAGTCATGACTCGAGATCATAAAAGACAGACCGGAATGAAAACCATATTCAGAGGTGAGCGGCATATAGTGACTATGAAAACGATATTCATCGACGCTATTCTGCACTTGCGCACGCAAAATAGTGAGATTGATTTGATTTTCCTCACTTAGCGCTGAAGTGTCGATATTGTCGAGCTGAGCCAAAAACTGTAGACGCTGCTGATTTGTGGTCGCCAACTTTTCTGCACTGAGGTTTGGTAGCAGAAACTCTACTTTTGTATCACTGCGACCATAGGCATTGTTATCACTTCTAAATTTCATAACGCTGCCAGCTATTTGAGTAAACTCAGCGTTATTGTCACTTCCGGTAATAGCACAACCTGATAAGGCGACAGTTAAATAAACGGCGACGCTTGAACGCTTAGTCCACAGCTTTAATTTTGGTGATAACACGCTGACTTCCTCGATACGTTGTTGTTACTCAGCTCGCGATAAAATAGCCAAAAAATAATGATTATCCATCGCTCTGAGCTTTGTTATGGTGAAATGAACTTTCTGCTAGTCAAAGTAGGAGAGTCCCGTAACAGATGCAACTTAATTCGACAGAATCACGAATATCTCAGATCGAATACAATTTACTCAACCTAGTAAAAATTGATGAGAAAATCAGCAATTCAACAAAAAAATGTAAATTTTCTATTTCAAAGACAAATTTTTTACTTTTAAATTCGGACGATACAGATTAATGTAGGTCTAGTGCAATTAGGACAAGAGTTACACCGATGGAGTTGGTGGTAGTTCATTAACGTTTGATAATTAATTGTTGTGGTAAATGAAATGATGTTCCATGATCCCATGGCTGTTGCCCAAGAAAAAATGACACAGGTGTGCCTGTTTTTAGAGCAACATCATTTGCCGCCCACGCCTTTAAATTATCAGGTTGCTTATACCCATATTAGCGCCACGAACAAAGATCTCGACTGTGCCATCAACAAAGCCATCAAAGCGCACACAAAAATAGACTGTGTATTCATTGAGCAACTCTACTATCAGTTTCTAGATCAAGGACAAAAAACACAATCTGAATTGCTTGAAGGTGTTGATTCTTTGGTGACTGAATTACACGAAAATGCAGAAACCTCTCAAAAGCAGGTTATTCGCTTTGCCCAACAAGTCAGTCAATGTGTACATAATTTAGATGAACACAACATTCAAAAGAGTAAGCGCGCACTATCAACACTCACCAAACAAACTGAGCTATTGCTAAAACAGCACAAACAATTTAAACAAGCGTTAATAAAATCGCGTTTAGATTATGAACGTAATCAAAAGTTACTACTCGACTTACGTAAACAACACTTGTTAGACCCACAAACGGGTCTTTATAAGCGTCACTATCTTCATCAAAAAGTGTCCCTATGGCAATCGCAGCAAAAATCCGTCTGTGCGCTTTCTATACAAGTTGATAACCTTGACGAGTTTTCAACGCGGTTTGGTGATGTTGTGGGTGAAGTTGTGCTTAATCGTATCGCCAATAATATCAAACGTTATGTCGTTGAAAGCGGCTTACCTGGTCGCACAGGTAAAAAAGAATTCACGGTTATCCTTGCCGATGTAGATTTAGATACCGCGAGTGTTATCGCGGAAAAAGTGCGTAAAGGTGTTGAGCGATTAAAGTTTGTCAGCGCGAAAGGGAAAATTCCATTACCCAATGTGTCTCTGGCCCTTGGGATAGCCCAACTTGCACCAGAGCAAGACTTTAATGTGTTGGCAAAACGTGCAGGTTATGCTGCGCAGAAGGCACATTCTCTCGGCCAACACTGTTATATTAGTCACTGATCCGCAATATCCTCTTTTGTTTGCATTTTCAACAATACAACACGGATAAGAAATTGCACCTACGGCTACCAATCAAGTACACTAGCAAGCATAGTTGCAGAGTAATGATGGAACCCACATGAAAGAGTCACAAGACAATACTACCCACTTTGGATATAAAACAGTCGAGACCGACAAAAAAGCCTCTATGGTTGCAGACGTATTTCATTCTGTAGCTGCAAAATACGACATCATGAATGATCTGATGTCATTCGGTATCCATCGTTTGTGGAAGCGTCAAACTATTGCCTGCTCAGGTGTACGCGCTGGTCACAAAGTACTTGATCTTGCTGGCGGTACGGGTGATTTAACCGCAAGATTTAGCGAATTAGTTGGTGATAAAGGACAAGTTGTTTTAGGTGATATTAACGACTCAATGCTTAAAGTAGGCCGCGAAAAATTACGCGACTCGGGACTTGTTGGCAATATTGAATACGTTCAAATGAACGCAGAAATGCTGCCATTTGACGATAATACTTTTGATGTCATCACTATTGCCTTTGGTTTACGTAACGTAACTGATAAAGATAAAGCATTGCGCTCAATGTACAGAGTACTAAAGCCAGGTGGACGCTTACTGGTACTTGAATTTTCAAAGACAGATAATGAAGCGCTGGCAAAGCTGTATGATATGTATTCATTTACACTATTACCTGCAATGGGCAAATTAGTTGCAAATGACAGTGAGTCTTATCGCTACCTTGCAGAATCTATTCGCATGCACCCAGATCAAGAAACGCTAAAATCCATGATGGATGAAGCCGGTTTTGAACAAACTGACTACCAAAATATGACCGGAGGCATCGTCGCCCTTCATCGCGGCTTTAAATTCTAGGAGTTGCTGTGTTAGCTTCATTACTTGGCGCCGTACTTGAGACGGCTTTAAACAAAGGTCTTAAACTCTCACCTGAGCTAAAGCATGTGCTAAGTAAAGGCCAACACAAAGTGCTCAGTGTTGATATTCGAGATCAAAATACTTGTTTAGCTATTACTTACACAGGCATTAACATTCACGTTTTATGTCCTTTTGATGGCGAAGCCGATTGTTCAATTAGTGCCGATTTACCAACCTTGCTTGAGCTCAAAGATCCAAGCCAACTCACTGCGCTTATCCGTCAAGATAAGCTCGATCTTGAAGGGGATTTGGCGCTCGCACAACTATATAGTAATGCATTAGCAACACTTGATATTGATTGGGCGGAACACCTCGCCAAATATGTTGGTGATGGGCCCGCACAAGTTGCCGTAGATACCTTTCATAAGTTAGCGCATCGCGCAAAGCAAGATGGACAGGTAGCCAAAGCAACACTAACTGGGTTATTTCAAGATGAGTTGAAGGTTGCGCCTCACCCGCTCGAGTTTCAACAGTTTAAGCAGCAAGTGAGAACATTAAACAATCAAGTCGAAAGCTTAAATCAACGCCTCAGCGCATTACTTCAGCAGAACAAAGGAAATTAGGTTGTCTTTACTTCGCTTGCATCAGATCACCAAAACATTTTTAACCTATGGTTTAGACGAAATCGTCCCTGCGCATAAGCAGCCTTGGTACGGTAAACTCGCTCGAGCAAGTTTGTTTTGGCTGCGCAACAAACATAAAGACAAACCAGTAGGCACACGCCTACGTCTGGCACTACAAACTTTGGGGCCGGTGTGGATCAAGTTCGGCCAGATGCTTTCGACCCGTCGAGATTTACTGCCACCAGACATTGCCGAAGAACTTGCATTTTTGCAGGATCAAGTTCAACCATTTGACCCCGCGATGGCACAAAAGCTCATTGAACAAGCGCTAGAAATCGACGATATTCATGAATACTTTGCTGAATTTGAATCAAAACCGCTGGCTTCAGCCTCAATAGCGCAAGTGCATGCTGCCAAGCTACAACACAAAGAAGATCTGAAGGATGTCGTGATCAAAGTTATTCGTCCCGATATCGAAAAACAAATCCATGCCGATCTCTCTTTAATGGAGCGTTTCGCTAAAATCGTTGTCAATTTACTCAGCGAAGGAAAACGTCTGCGCCCAGTGGAAGTTGTTAGGGAATACAAAAAAACCTTACTCGACGAGCTAGACTTGATGCGAGAAGGCGCGAACGCAATTCAACTCAGACGCAACTTTGAAGACTCAGATTCACTGTATATCCCTGAGGTATATAGTGATTATTCACGTAAAAACGTGCTGGTGATGGAACGCATCTACGGTATTCCGGTTTCAGACACCGAAGCCTTGTTAGCGCAAGGCACCAATATGAAATTGCTGGCCGAGCGCGGCGTGGAAGTCTTTTTCACACAGGTCTTCCGTGACAGTTTTTTCCATGCAGATATGCATCCTGGCAATATTTTTGTCGCTCGTGAAAATCCTCATAACCCTAAGTACATTGGCATAGATTGCGGCATAGTCGGCACCTTAAACCGTGAAGATAAAAGGTATTTGGCCGAAAACTTTATCGCCTTTTTTAATCGTGATTATCGTCAGGTGGCACAGCTTCATGTGGACTCTGGCTGGGTTCCTGCAGATACCTGCGTAGAAGAGTTTGAGTTTGCCATTCGCACCGTATGCGAACCTATTTTTAACAAGCCGCTTGCAGAAATCTCTTTTGGCCATGTGCTAGTGAATTTGTTTAACACGGCAAGGCGCTTCAACATGGAAGTGCAACCACAATTAGTATTATTGCAAAAAACCCTGCTGTATGTAGAAGGTCTAGGGCGTCAGCTTTATCCGCAGTTAGATCTGTGGAAAACAGCAAAACCATTTTTAGAGCATTGGGTACAAGAGCAAGTAGGCCCTTTCGCGGTGGCGAAAAAGCTATATGCAAACTTACCATTTTGGGCTGAAAAAATGCCTGAACTGCCAGATTTGATTTATCAAAATCTCAAGCGCCGCCCACCTCCACCTGTCACACAAAAAGCAGATACTGCTACAAAGCCGCTGTTGTTAGGCTTAGCAGCGAGTAGTTTTGCAATAATATCGGGATTGAGCTTTATTTTTGACAAACCTGTCGCAAGTAGCCTACTTGCGATTATTGCCGTGCTAGTATTTATTGGCGCATGGCGTAAAACAGGGTGATTTTTTGCTCGCTAGGCGTATAATCATTATTCATAAGCAGTAAGTATCAATGGAGTTATTATGGGATTCGGTGGGATCAGTATTTGGCAATTACTTATTATTTTAGCCATCATTGTTTTGTTATTTGGAACTAAAAAACTACGCGGTATTGGTAGTGATTTAGGCGGTGCAGTTAAAGGCTTTAAAAAGGCGGTATCGGATGAGCAAACTGCGACCGACTCTGAGCCAGAAAAGTTAAAAAATACAACAACTGAGCAAGCACAACCTGTATCAGAGAAAGAAAAAGATAAGGTGTAATTCAACATGGGTATGTGGGAGTTAGTGGTCGTTCTTATCGTCGGTCTAATTGTACTTGGCCCTGAACGTCTTCCCGTTGCAATCCGCACCGTAGCGAGATGGATAAAAACGGTAAAGTCTGTCGCTAATTCAGTCAAAGCTGAAGTAAGTGAAGAGTTACGCGTTCACGAGCTACATAATAATTTAAAGAAAGCGGAACAACAGGGAATGCAAGATTTGGCCCCCGAACTCAAGCAATCCGTTCAAGAATTACAGGAAGCGGCTGAATCAGTCAGACATTCTTATAAATCAACCGAAAATAATAAAAATAAAGACTAATCAATCTACCAGTTAGATAGTTAGAATGGGTTCAAGTTTTGGATATTTAGACATCCAAGCAGTACCTTTTCTCTTATCCAATTGACATTATATTCGTACGAGTCAAGTTACATGACAGAATCAGCCCAGAGTGGATTTATAGCTCACCTTGTTGAGTTAAGAAACCGCTTAATGAGAGCGTTAATGAGCGTTTTCGTTATCTTTGTTTCCTTGGTGTATTTCGCCAATGATATCTATGCGTTTGTTGCGGCGCCGCTAGTAAATAGCTTGCCTAGCAATACAACAATGATCGCAACAGATGTTACAGCACCGTTTTTTGCCCCCTTTAAACTAACATTATTCGTGTCGTTATTCGCTGCAGTGCCATTTATTTTACATCAAGTGTGGGGCTTCATCGCACCAGGCTTATATAAGCATGAAAAGCGGATGCTTATACCGATATTACTTTCTAGTGTACTACTATTTTATGGCGGGATTGCCTTTTGCTACTTTGTTGTCATGCCTATCATTCTCGGTTTTTTTACCAGTGTGGGACCGGAGATGATGACATTATCACCAGATATTAGCAGTTATCTTGGCTTTATCCTGAAGCTATTTTTTGCTTTTGGCATCGCCTTTGAAATTCCCGTTGCCATCATGCTTATATGTTGGAGTGGTATGACAACCCCTGCGAGTTTAAAAGAGAAACGGCCTTATGTTGTCGTTGGTGCTTTTGTCATCGCAATGTTTTTAACCCCCCCTGATGTTCTATCTCAAACTTTATTGGCACTACCTATGCTACTCTTGTTTGAGTTGGGGCTCATTCTAGCCAGATTTTATAGCACTAAACCACAACAACAGGAGTCAGAAGAATGAAAAAAACCATGATACTGTTTGCAGTTGGCTTTACCTCTCTTTGCGCTGCAAAGCCGATCAATACACAGGCTCTACAAGCTTGTACCCTGATTGAGAATGATTTTAAGCGGCTCATGTGCTATGACAATGTGATTGCAAATAAACCAATCACTGAAGCGCAGTCTGGCAAAGCAATCACAAGTAAAAATAAGGTAAGTGAAGCGCGAAGCGTAGAAAAAATAGAGTCGAAAGAAGATGGTTTTGGCTTAGAGCATAAAGTTAAAGCAGCAAGCGAAGAAATCGAAGAAATTACGGCTAAACTAGTTAAAACCTCTACCCAAGGCCGTAATAAAATGGTCTTCACTCTAGACAATGGCCAAGTATGGCGACAAGTTTCATCAGAGACCTTTTTTGCCAACGAGGGCGACACATTAATTATTGAGCGTGCTTCTTTCGGCTCATTTTTGATGAAAAAAGCGGGTTCAAACCGCACAACGCGAGTTAAACGAGTTAACTAATGGACAAGATGATCGATGCTGGTGTAAACCTCACCAGCTCGCAATTTTCATCCGACTTGGCCGAGGTAATTACTAGAGCCAAAGAAGCAGGCATAGAATCTATGCTAGCAATTGGCTGCGATTTAACAAGCAGCGAGCAAAGTATTTCACTCGCTGAGCAATACCAACTTTATTGTACAGCAGGTGTCCACCCACACGATGCCAAAGATGCACCTGACACGCTCTACGATGACCTCCTCACTCTTTTAAAAAGTAGCAACAAGGCTATTGCTGTTGGTGAATGTGGCTTGGACTTTAATCGCGACTTTTCACCAAGGCCAATACAACAAAACGTGTGCTTGACGCAACTGCAGCTAGCAGAAGCTATTAACTACCCAGTGTATCTACATGAAAGAGATGCGCACGATGCGCTATTTGCGCTACTGCAAGAAGTTAAAGTTCAAGGAGTACTACACTGTTTTACTGGTGACCGTACCGCACTGCGCCATTACTTAGATTACGGACTAATGATTGGCATCACAGGCTGGGTTTGCGATGAACGTAGAGGCACAACGCTGCAAGAGCTCATTCAATACATACCTCTTGACCGTTTACTTTTGGAAACAGACGCGCCGTACCTACTACCAAGAACAATTAACCCAAAACCTAAATCTCGCCGCAATGAACCAATGTACTTATCCTATGTAGCTGAGCAAATTGCACGCTTAAAACAATGTCCCATTTCAGAAGTTATATCCACAACCACTACCAATTTTAAACAATTGTTTGTGAGGTAAAACCAATAATGCGCATTGTGTTATCTTTACTTTTATTGTTATTCAGCTCCGCCGCATTTTCTACTGTGACTATTTCTGAGTCATTTAAGGTAGAGCACCAAATAAAGTTAAGTTATACACTGAGTGAAGACGCCTCTTTAGCTAAATTACTTGCAGCCCCAGCCGAATGGCATGAAAGCATTCAAGTTCCAAAAGGCCTCCGGCCTGTTGAGAAATTTTTATGGTTAAAGATTACAATACACAACGCGAATAACGCTCTCACACCGGTGTTAGTCAGTATAAACAATAACCTCATTGATGCGGTGACTGCTTATCATGTTAAACCAAACCATCCTATATTTACTCTTGATATGGGTGATGCGCTACCACTGATAAGACGACCACTTAAATATGAGTCGTTAGTCATTCCACTTGAGCTACAGCCACAAACGCAAAGCCATTTATATTTGCAAATCAATGATGATGGTGTGTTCAATGCACCTATTGCTATCTGGGAGCCTAACGAATACCTTCAATTTAAGAGTAAATTTAATCTTATTTTTGGGATTTTAGCAGGCTTTGTATTAGCACTCGCTTTAACTAATGCCACACTTTATTTTGTTACCAAAAGAAGTTACTTTCTATGCGCAACTTTATTCATCGCTATAATCTGGCTATTTAACGCTCATATTTATGGCTTTGGCTACCGCTACTTGTATTCTACTTGGCAGTGGTTCCAGCAGTATGGCCAAGGTGTCATGACTTTGCTGCTCAGTATACTACTGTTGCCTACTGCTAGTTATTGCGCAGAAAGAAGGTTACTCGCTCACCCTCTGCTTACACGTAAAAGAATCATTGCGGTCATAGTGAGTTTGTTCGTAATAACCGCTTTTCTGCCAGTTTCTCAGTCACTTTTATTAGCTCAAAGTATCAGTTTTATTATCGCACTAATACTTATCTACATACTTACCCGATTTAGCAATAAAAACCGCAATATCTTAATTGCGATTGCACTTTGCCACTTTATTGTGATCAGCTACCCATTTACAGTTGAACTCGGTGTTCAGTCTGGAAGCTTTTTAAATCACTTGGGGTACTTTGGTATTTTTGCGATAGAAGCGACTTTACTCAGCTATTTACTAGTACGCCTTTACATTTTTCAAAGAGACGAAAAGCTGGTTAAGCAACAACAACGATTGGCGCATACCCAAGCTGAAGATGCCTTATTAAAAGAGAAGCTCAAACTCCAAGAACAAGCACAATATGATTTAGAATCCAATATTGAGGAACGCACTTTTGAGCTACAAGTCACGTTACGAGAACTCGAAGATAAAAATCGAGAACTAGAACGGATGAACATGGAAGACCCACTCACTAAAGTGAAAAATCGTCGTTACTTCGATAAGCGCTTACAAATGGAAGTACGACGCTCAAGACGGGAACAGACAGTACTGAGCCTCGTCATTTTTGATATCGATCACTTCAAAAAAATTAACGATAAATATGGCCACTTGGCTGGTGATCAGGCTATTTGCGAATTTGCCAATTTAATTAAGTCACACTTACGGCGACCGCATGACGAAGTGTTCCGTTATGGCGGTGAAGAGTTCATTTTACTTCTCCCAAATACAGCTGAAGATGGCGCACGTGAAGTAGCTGAGCGATTAAGAATCGCAACCCAAGAGCTCAATATCAAACTTGGGGAAAACACATTAAATATGACCACTAGCGCTGGTATATACAGCGCTGTGGTTTGCGATCCGCATAACCCACAACTTTATACGGACAATGCAGACAAAGCCTTGTATCAAGCAAAACAACAAGGCCGTAATCGCGTTGTTACTTTCAAACCTAACCAGGAGAACTAACGTGGCTCAATCAGGACTCGATCTTTTCCCCCTTACTCGTATGCGTAGAATGCGCCGCGATGATTTTTCAAGACGTCTAATGAGCGAAAGTACGCTAACGGTTAACGATTTAATCTATCCAGTGTTCGTGCTTGATGGTGAGTCTAAACGTGAAGCGATCCCATCTATGCCAGGTATTGAGCGCTTATCTATTGATCTATTAGTTGAGGAAGCCAAACTATTAGTAGAGCTAGGTATTCCTGCTATCGCCTTGTTCCCGGTAACACCAGCAGAGCAAAAAACATTGCTCGCTGAAGAGGCATACAATCCAGAAGGAATTGCACAAAAAGCCATTCGTGCAATCAAAGCAGCATGTCCCGAGCTCGGTGTGATCACTGACGTTGCACTAGACCCATTCACAGTGCACGGCCAAGACGGTATCTTGGATGAACACGGTTATGTCATGAATGAAGAAACCGTAGAAGTACTGGTCAAGCAAGCGCTTTCTCATGCAGAAGCCGGTGCCGACGTTGTTGCACCATCGGATATGATGGATGGCCGAATTGGCGCTGTACGTGAAGCACTTGAAGAGTGTGGCTTTATCCATACTCGTATTATGGCCTACTCTGCCAAGTACGCTTCAAGCTACTATGGCCCTTTCCGTGACGCAATTGGCTCTGCGGGCAACCTTAAAGGTGCAGACAAAAAAACCTACCAAATGGATCCTGCTAATTCTGACGAAGCATTACGTGAAGTGGCTTTGGATTTACAAGAAGGTGCCGATATGGTGATGGTAAAACCTGGCATGCCATATCTAGATGTCGTCAGACGCGTTAAAGATGAGTTTGGGGTGCCAACATTCGCTTATCAAGTCAGTGGTGAATATGCGATGCATAAGGCTGCAATTGACAATGGTTGGTTGGCTGAAAAACCTGTCGTACTAGAATCTTTACTCGCCTTTAAGCGTGCTGGTGCAGATGGTATTTTGACTTACTTTGCAAAGCAAGCTGCTATTTGGCTTAACGAGAAGTAAGCGTCATTATTTGGAGCAGGTGAAATTTTCACCTGCACAGCTTCAACTTACCTAATCAAGCTTTCTGCTTTTAAAAGCTCATCACTATTCATTTTCCAACTAAAGAAGCGAATGACACGACCGTCATCAAGATACACTTCTGGGATACTTAAAACACCTAAGGAGCGTAACCTAATCGCCTGAATATGTTCCGCATGGATATAATGAGTCTTACCAAAAAAGTTATAGCTAACTCCCGCTTTATCTATATGAAGAAAACGCTTTCCAGTTAATGATAGTGCCAATGTTGTTAGAGTAAACAACAGTAAAATTAATGTAACTATTTGCAACAATGATGAGGGAATAGCCAAGATAGAAAACAGCTCATTACCAAGCCAGATCAACGACAAAGTAAACACGTAGAAAAGCCAGTTTATTTCCAACTCTAGGGTTCTCATTGAGTATCTCCTTTATTTACCCAACCACAATCAAATTTGAGCCCTCGACGCAATAACGTGACCCAATTTATTGAAGAAAAGCTAATGATAAAGTGCCAATGTTCCTAAAGCAAGAACTTTAAAATTAATAAAACATGAAATAATCGTGACGACTTTTAGACAGGATATTAACGGGGTAAATCATTGAGTTTAAAAATAAAAAAGGCCGCCAAAGGCGACCTTTTTATGCAAAATAAGTAATTAATTACTTAGCTGCTTTTTTCTCTTTCTCAGCTGCGATTACCGCGTCAGCAACGTTTGCTGGACATGGTGCATAGTGTGAGAATTCCATTGAGAACTGACCACGACCAGACGTGATAGTACGTAGGTGACCGATGTATCCGAACATTTCAGATAGTGGTACTTCACCCTTGATACGAACGCCCATTGCGCCAGCTTCTTGGTCTTTGATCATACCGCGACGACGGTTAAGGTCACCGATTACGTCACCTACGTTGTCTTCTGGCGTGAACACGTCAACTTTCATGATTGGCTCAAGAAGTTGTGCACCCGCTTTAGGGATAGACTGACGGAATGCGCCTTTAGCAGCGATTTCGAACGCGATTGCTGACGAGTCAACTGCGTGGAAACCACCGTCGAATAGCTCAACTTCAACGTCTAGTACTGGGAAGCCTGCTAGTACACCTTCGTCCATCATTGACTTGAAGCCTTTCTCAACTGCTGGCCAGAATTCCTTAGGAACGTTACCACCAACAACTGTAGACTTGAACGTAAAGCCAGAACCAACTTCACCAGGCTTGATACGGTAGTCAATCTTACCGAACTGACCAGAACCACCAGACTGTTTCTTATGCGTGTAGCTATCTTCAACTTCTTGTGTGATAGTTTCACGGTAAGCAACCTGAGGCTGACCAACGATTAGGTCTACACCGTATGTACGCTTAAGGATGTCTACCTTAATGTCTAGGTGAAGCTCACCCATACCTTTAAGGATAGTTTCACCTGAATCTTCATCAGTCTCAACTTGGAATGAAGGATCTTCTGCAACCATCTTACCGATCGCGATACCCATCTTCTCGTTACCACCTTTATCTTTAGGTGCAACAGCGATTGAGATTACTGGATCAGGGAAGATCATCGCTTCAAGTGTACACTCGTGCTTAGGATCACATAGCGTGTGACCTGTTTGAACGTTCTTCATACCAACAACAGCGATGATGTCACCCGCTTGTGCTTCAGTAAGTTCAGTACGCTCGTCCGCTTGCATCTCAACCATACGGCCGATACGCTCTGTTTTACCAGTTGCAGAGTTAAGGATAGTGTCACCTTTCTTCATGCGACCAGCGTAGATACGGATGAACGTAAGCGCACCGAAACGGTCGTCCATGATTTTGAACGCAAGCGCTTTAAGTGGTGCATCAGCGTCAACAGTTGCTACTTCACCAGTAGGCTCACCTGTTTCTGGATCAGTTAGCGGCTGAGGATCAACTTCTGTAGGAGAAGGTAGGTAATCTACAACAGCGTCAAGTACAAGTTGCATACCTTTGTTTTTGAACGCTGAACCACAGAAAGTTGGGAAAAACGCTAGATCACGAGTACCTTTACGGATACACGCTTTGATTTGCTCGATAGAAGGTACTTCACCTTCCATGTACGCTTCCATTAGGTCGTCGTCTTGCTCAACAGCAGACTCAACTAGCATCTCATGGTATTCTTCAACTTTGTCTACCATGTCAGCTGGAACGTCTTGTACTTCGTAGTTTTCAGGAAGACCTGTGTCATCCCAAACGTATGCTTTCTTCTCAAGTACGTCTACAACACCACAGAACTGGTCTTCGATACCGATTGGAAGCGTCATCACTAGTGGGTTAGCACCAAGTACTTTCTCAACCTGACCAACTACGCGGTAGAAGTCTGCACCCATACGGTCTAGTTTGTTTACGAAGATTACACGTGCAACTTCTGATTCGTTCGCATAACGCCAGTTAGTTTCTGATTGTGGCTCAACACCACCAGAACCACAGAATACACCGATACCACCGTCAAGTACTTTAAGTGAACGGTATACTTCTACTGTGAAGTCAACGTGTCCAGGAGTATCGATAACGTTTAAACGGTGGCCTTTCCACTCACAAGTTACCGCCGCTGATTGGATTGTAATACCACGCTCAGCTTCCTGCTCCATGAAGTCAGTAGTAGACTCACCGTCGTGTACTTCACCAGTTTTGTGGATTTTACCAGTAAGCTTTAGAATACGCTCAGTGGTGGTAGTTTTACCCGCATCAACGTGCGCGAAAATACCAATGTTTCTGTATTTCGATAAATCTGCCATTGTTTTACTCTATTTAAAGTAGAAAAATTATTCGGCGGGAGTATATCACCTCTTGTAGCGAACATCATCCTTGAAGTCGTCTAAAATGCAATCAATTCGCGAAAAAGTTTCTAATGCGAAACTTTGTGACCTATTTTTACCGTATCGCTTACTGCTAGGCCGCTGTATTTAAGAAAATTCCGTTGTATTTTGTCAATTTCAGGGCGGTGAGCTTGGGTTTTTGTTTAAAATATCTGCTTTCCGAACAAGTTGGCATGCTGGACTTGGAAGGCATCATCTAGCAAAGAAAAATGCGCTATTTTACCCACTTCAATGCTACCAAGTTCATTGTCCATATTTAAATAAGTCGCGGGTACTAAACTTGCCATATTGATGGCTTCTAGAAGCGGAATATTGGCCAATTCTGCTAAATTCTTCACTGCTTTTTCAAGTGTTAGTGTACTGCCGGCCAAACTGCCGCTGTGAGTTTTCGCCACGCCATCCTTGACCACAACTGGCATTTCACCCAATTGATATTCACCATCTTTAAGGCCACCAGCATTAATACAATCACTGATCAAGGCCACCTTATGCTGACCTTTTAGGCGGTAGATCAACTGTAAAATCGCAGGGTGCAAATGAATACCGTCGGCAATCACTTCCACCAAGGCTTGGCTATCAAGTAACAACGCACCAGCACAGCCCGGTTCACGGTGATGAATGCCACGCATGCCGTTAAACACGTGGACCCCGCCGCAGGCACCATGTGCCAAAGCGGCATTGGTTTGCGCAAAATCCGCATCACAATGACCTAGCATCACTCGCACCCCATGTTTACTTAGGTACTGTGTCATCTTTACGCCATTAGCCTTTTCTGGTGCAAGCGCCACTGCTTTAAGCGCACCATCAGCCGCGCTAATCATTTCATCAATTAAGGCTTCGTCTAACGGCTTAAAGAAAGCTTCGTTATGGGCACCTTTGTGTTTTTCACTAAAAAATAAGCCCTCACTGTATCCGCCCAACACCTGAGCGCCCGGCATCTTTTGCTTATAGGCGGCTCCAATAACCTTCATCGCTGCAATAGTTTGTGGCCATGTAGTCGTCACCGTGGTTGCCAAAAAGCCAGTGACGCCATGTTTGAGCAACGAAGTGCTAATAGTTTCTATACTGGAGAGTTTGCCATCAATAACATCACAGCCCTCGCGGCCATGAATATGTAAATCAATTAACCCAGGCCACATATCTAAATTAGAATAACATTCGGTATTATCAGGCGCTTCCGCCGCTGGAATAATCGCGTGAAAACGCTCACCTTTTATTACCGCAACGTGCGCTTCAAGGACGCTGGTAGGGGTATAGATACGATGGGGCCGAATATAACGAAGCTGTTCAAGCATGCACTTTGCTCCCTAATAGGGCCGCGCCTAATGCACCACTTGCATCACCATGCTTGGCTCTAACAATATCTGGCACTGACACCGCTGAAAATACATGAGGTTCGATGGCTTTTGGGAGCGCCTCTACAAGTTCATCGATAAGCGACATGCCACCGCCAAGCACGATAACTTCAGGGTCATATGCTTTGATTAAATTTGCAAACGCCGAGCCCAACAGATCCATATAGCAATTAAACGCATGGATTGCTTCACTTTCTCCAGCCCGCATCGCTGTGATAACTTGTTCTGAGGAACGCTTCCGCGTAGTGAAATGTTGATACAAACCGGCAAGCCCTGGTCCTGCGACATAGCGCTCTAAACACCCTTGCAACCCACAGCCACACGCTAAAATAGGCAGGTGATATTTTTGCTGTAACACCGCAGAAAGCGGATGGTGGCCATATTCACCGGCGATCCCTTGGGCACTTTTATACAACGCACCATCAATGCAAAACCCGCCTCCAGCACCGGTGCCTATTATTGCCCCAAAGACCTTTTGATATTGCTTACCGGCTCCAAGACTGGCCTCTGATAACGCAAAGCAACGGCAGTCATTTTCGACCGCGATGGGCCGTTCCAGTTTTGCAACGAGATCAGCCTTAACTTCTTTACCATTGGCGCAAGGGACATTTGCTGATAGCACGCGCTGCTGCGCATTTACTATCCCCGGCATACCAATACCAACCTGTCCTTTACAACCATATTTGTCATCGGCTTGCTGCACCAAAGTGACGATTTGCGCCAAAAACGCCTCATAACTGTGCTTTGGTGTCGCCACACGCCAAGACTCTATGCGTTGTAGCTTTTCATCAAACACCGCAATTTCAATTTTGCTCCCGCCAACATCCACTCCATAAATCATACTTCACTCCCAAATGGATGAATGACTACGCCCTGCACGACTCTATTCACTTCCCCCGACGGGCAAGGATTGTCCGGTGAAATACCGAGATTCAGCGCTTTATAGAAACTTAACTGCTGTGCAAACAACATATACAGTAACCCTTGCCACACATCTTCTAGTGGTGGCACTTTAGGACAAAGTGAATGCACCGTCATGGCTGTACCGTCACGCTGCAATTCAGCAACTAAATCCTGATCGTACAAGCTGGTATAACCATCACTTGAGATAAAACATACCACGACAGTTTTGCTATTGATAAGTGATTTTGGACCATGACGGAACCCAAGCGGTGACTCGCTCACGCTCATTACTTGGCCTGCCGATAACTCAAGCATTTTTAACGCAGCTTCCTTTGCAAATCCCAACAAACAGCCAGAGCCTAGGTACACCAAACGCTCAAATGGTTGTTGTGCAAATGCACGGATATTTTGCTGCTCTGCCGCAGCTAACATGCTTTGCGCTGCATTGATCAATTTATCCACGGAGCCGTCATCCACTGCAAAAAGTTGTAGCGCTGCAACCATCATTGACGAATAGCTACTCGTCATTGCAAAACTTTGGTCAAGCGTAGGTTCCGGTAGCAATATACTTGTTGCATTGCTTGTCTGCAGCGCTGCTTGATGCAACTTTCCATCACGGTTGCAGGTGATAAAAAGGTGCTGGCTGTTACTAACCAGCTGTGTTACCAACTCTACGGCCGCCACACTTTCTGGACTGTTGCCAGAGCGAGCAAAAGATACTAATAAACAAGGTTTATCCGTCGCTAGGTATTGTCGTGGTGCAGCAACTAAATCAGTTGTGCTCACTGCCCGCACACTTTGGCGCATGTGTGCATTAAGATGAGTGGCGATAGCGTCACCGATATAAGCGGATGTACCCGCCCCCGTCAAAATAACCTGAGTATCAGGGTCATCTAGAAGAGGAGCTAACTCCACCAAAAGCTTAGGCTTTATGCTCGCGACTAATTGAGCGGTTTCTTGCCACATCTGTGGCTGCTGGGTGATCTCTTTTGCTGTCCAATAGGCATTTCGTGTTTTTAATTGCGCAATTTCGTGTCCTAGCAAAGTGTTCATGACGCTTTCTCCATGGCAAAACACGCATTTGAATAGCGAGCCACAACACGTTGAATTTTGGCAATCACTAACGCTTTGGCATCCCTTGCTATTTCACCACGGCGTACTTGTTGATATAGCTCTGGAAAATATTGGCTGATAAGCGGCAATGATAAGGTCTGCTGCGCTAGGTTTTCGAGCATAGTTGCTAACGCCTTTTGCACCGCATCTTGATGCCAGTAATAGCGAATACGGTCGCTAAAGCTAAATTGACGCAAGAAACGGAGTTGCTGTGATTCGCCGTGATAAAAACGCTGCCAACTCGTAGGCTCTGCCAGCATGACCTCGTCCACCACCTCAACAAACTGACTATGAACATAGGGTAGTAATTGCTTTTCAATATGGTGAAGCGCGAATAATCCTTCGCGCAGCGCAAAGGTCAATTCAGGCCCGACTTTCAAAATGGCAAAGTGGTCAGCAACCAACGACTGATAAGCGCCTGCAGTTTGATAATCTGTCGAATGCGCTTCGAAAGCGATACGGTCAACGGTACGAATAAAATCTTTTAATGCACTCGCTTCATTCGATTTGTAGTCAAAAACTTGGGTGTTATCAAACTCAACACCCGGCTGCACCACCATTGCAACCACGCGTTGCCAAGCATCCGCTAATCCTTTATTTGCAAAGAGTTCACGATGGCAAGCTAGGGTTTCTTGCGCAGCAACTTGGCTGGTCGGTTGTAGACTGTCAATCTGTTCATCAGCGCCACCAGGAGGGGGAACTTCAGTACCAATCACATAAACAATATCACTACGACCAAACGTCGCAATCGCGGCTGCTTCCGCTGTTTGACACAACAAGGCAGCGCGATTAGCTACAATATCATCGCTTAACACGTCAGGGTCGTCAGCACAGGGCATGCTGGCATCTAAGTGAATTTTCTTAAAACCAGCCTTCACGTATTCAGCGACTAAGTCACACGCTTTGGCCATTGCGGCTTGGCTATTTTCACTCGTCCAACAGACTGGTCCCAAATGATCACCGCCAAAAATCAGTAACTGCTTATCAAAACCAAGTTCGTCGGCCATCTCTTCGACTTTGGCAATAAAATCCGCGGGACGCATCCCGGTGTAACCGCCAAATTGATTAACCTGATTGGCCGTGGCTTCAATTAATAGCAGCGTATTTTCCTGCTTGGCATATCTTATCGACGCTTCTAGCACCCAAGGGTGAGCTGAGCAAATGGCATAAATGCCTGAGTTTTTCCCTGATTTATTGGCTTCGATTAGGGCTTGAAAACGCCGCATATGATCACCTCTTAAGACGTTATTAAATGTACCTCAATTCCGGCGGCAACCAATTGCTGATGAACATCAGCTGGAATACCACTGTCCGTAACCAAAACGTCAATTTCTTCGCAGGCGATAATGCGATGCACACCTTTACGATCGAATTTACTGGAGTCCGTCACCACTATGACTTGCTTTGCAACCTTACACATCTCGCGGTTAAGCGCAGCTTCCGGTTCAAAGTGTGTTGTTACACCAACATCAACAGAGAACCCATCAACACCGAGCACCAGACGGTCAAAGTGATATTGCTTTAGCTGATCTTCTGCATGGCTGCCATAAAACGACAGTGACTTTTTACGCAGTGAACCACCGGTCATCAACACTTCAACGCCATCAGCTGCAACGAGCGCTTGCGCCACGTTAAGCCCATTGGTCATCACCACTAGCTGTTGATGCTCGGTAAGTTGCTTCGCAACCTCTTCAGTGGTGGTACCTGAATCCAGAATTATAGACTCATCATTGCCTATAAGGCCCGCCACCAACTTTGCAAGCTCGACTTTCACTTGGTGATGATGATCGTGCTTTTCCGTTATGGTGAGCTCTTTGGTTAACCTAGAACTCGCAACGGCACCACCATGAGAGCGAACCAACAAACCTTTTTCATGCAGGGCATTGAGATCATTTCTGATCGTCACGGTTGATACACCAAATTGTTCTGCCAGCTCAGATACTTCTACTCGTTCCGTTTGACCAACGAGTTGAACGATTTCGTGGCGTCTTTCGATGGTGTTCAGCATGACACCTCCTTTCGTTTTGGTTGAATTTAGTCTACACAGCTTTCATTTGCTTTCAATTCATTTTTTTAACTTTAAACAAAAATAAACATAAACAAATGTTTTGTAAGGATTTAAAGTTAAATTAGAAACGCATTGAAAACAAATCGAAAGAATATGAAAGATATTTTTCTTGCGTTCAAAATAAAACTGCCGTAATAATAACCAAAAAATAACATTTCGTTTTTAACAACAAGAGTGAACAACTAAGAGGTTATTATGGGTGATCTAAACCGCCGGCGATTTCTTCAATCAATGGCTGCTATCGCAGCAACAAGCGCAGTGGTTGGCTGCGCGAGTAACAATAATAAGACGCCGCTTACACCAAAGCCACAAGGAAATTCAGTTCAAGGTCTAGTCGTACCGAAACTGGATGTCGTGCGAGTGGGCTTTATTGGTGTAGGTCAACGTGGTGTTGGCGCGGTAAAGCACTTTTGCCATCTTGACGGTGTCGAGATCAAGGCCATCTGCGATACGCACCAAGCAGTCGTCGATAGAGCCGTTAAAATTGTTGTCGACAAGGGTTTACCAAAACCTGCGACTTACGGCAAGAGTGATATGGACTATCGCCGCATGTTGGCGCGCGATGACATTGATATTGTGATCATCTCTACGCCTTGGAAATGGCATACGCCTATGGCGGTAGACACAATGGAAAGTGGCAAACACGCTTTGGTCGAAGTGCCAGCAGCAGTAACCATAGAAGAAGCGTGGCAATTGGTAAATACCGCAGAGCGCACGCAAAAGAACTGCATGATGTTGGAAAACGTTTGCTATGGTCGCGACGAGCTGATGGTATTAAACATGGTTCGCCAAGGGCTATTCGGTGAGTTACTGCACGGTGAAGCAGCTTATATCCATGAACTTCGTTGGCAAATGAAAGAAATTGAGCATAAAACTGGCTCATGGCGCACACATTGGCATACCAAACGTAACGGTAACCTCTACCCAACCCATGGTCTAGGCCCGGTTTCTCAATATATGAATATCAACCGTGGCGATCGCTTCGACTATATCTCCTCCATGAGTTCACCAGCGCTTGGTCGTGCAGCCTATGCTAAACGTGAATTTCCAGCAAATCATGAACGAAACCAACTGAACTATATTGCTGGAGATATGAACACCAGCATCATTAAAACCATCAAAGGTCGTTCGATTATGGTACAGCACGATACCACTACCCCACGCCCTTACTCCCGCCATAATTTAATTCAAGGTACTAACGGCGTATTTGCAGGATTCCCCAACCGCATCGCGCTTGAAAACGGCGGGAGTAAGAGCTTTCACGAGTGGGATTACGACATGAATGATTGGTACGGTAAATATGACCATCCACTTTGGCAAAAAATGGGGGCTGAAGCAGAGCGCAACGGCGGCCATGGTGGCATGGATTTCTTAATGTTCTGGCGCATTATTTACTGCCTTCGTAATGGCGAGCCGCTAGATCAGGATGTTTACGACGCAGCTGCTTGGTCAGCGGTCTTCCCTCTTTCAATGGACTCAGTTGCAGACAGAAGTAATAGCAAGGACTTCCCGGATTTCACTAGGGGCACATGGCGCACTGCAGCACCACTAGGCATTGTCACATAACTAACCAGAGGTTAAATACGCTATCTATAGCAAGTACTAACAATGCCTGAATAAGCGCCCGTAAAGCGGGCGCAATAATAACAACACTCAACAGGACAACAAGATGAAACACACTCTAAAACTGTGTGCTGTGGGATTGGCCGTGAGCTGTGCCCTGTCCCAATACGCGCACGCACAGGAAACAGAACAAAACAGCGGATCTGACGAGCAAGATAAAGCCAAGCAACAAGTAGAGAAAATTGAAGTACGTGGCGTACGTTCCAGTATCAAAGAGTCACTCTTTCTCAAGAAAAACGCCGTCGGCGTAATGGATGCCATCGTTGCCGAAGACATTGGCAAGTTCCCAGATCAAAACCTAGCTGAAGCGCTACAACGAATGACAGGTATCGCCATTACCCGTAACGCAGGTGAAGGACAAAACGTCACAGTGCGGGGCCTTGGCGGGGACTTTAACGTTACCACCATCAATGGTCGTAGAATGGCATCTGAACACACAAGCCGTGACTTTAACTTCGATTTAATTGCGCCTGAAATGGTTCAAGCATTAGAAGTATACAAGTCACCACAAGCACAAACACAAGAAGGGGGGATTGGTTCGGTCATCAATATAAAAACCCGCCGACCGTTAGATATGGATGGCTTTACCCTCGCCGGAAGTGCCAAAGCCATTTACGAAGAACGTACCGGCGATACCAACCCTCAAGCCTCCTTCCTAATTAGTGATACCTTTTTTGACAATACCTTTGGCGCCCTATTTACCGCCGTTTATTCCGAGCGAACACAACGCGAAGACTCCTATGAAGGACAAGGGTTTTACGATCCAGAAGAAAATACTGACGTGCGAGTCCCTGTTGACAGTAACCGAAATGGCGAGCTAGATGAGGGCGAGAAAGTACACCCATCAATGATCCCAGGATATGTGCGCTACTCGAACTGGCAAGATAAACGTGAGCGCATTGGTGCGAGCCTAGCGTTACAATGGCGTCCAACGAATGATATTGATGTCACCTTTGATAGCTTATACTCAAGCTACAAAACCGACGGTGAAAAATATCAAATCTCTTTCGTCACCTATGATGAACCTTGGACACCGGGGATCCCAGCGGTAGGTGAATTAAAATTTAATGAAGATGGCAACGTCAACTACATTGAGTTAGTCGACGGCGCGATGGCTGAGCTACTAAATGTCTCTGAGCCTCGCAATACCGACACTTGGCAGGCCGGTCTTAACTTCAAGTGGTATGCTACCAGCGATCTAACGCTTGAATTTGACGTGTCTAAGTCGCGTGCCGAGCGGATCAATGATGGCGACAACCGCTACATCGTGGCACGTGGCTTTGTGGATACTATCACTATAGATCAAACAGGCGACAACCTCCTGCCAGATGTGACCATGTCACCAGCACTTAATGCCGATCAACCCTTTGGAGCTCACTACAGCTACAACTATGGCACGGAAGTGATAAGCGATGTTGAAGAGTTAAGGCTTGAAGGGACATTTATTCCTGAATGGGAATTTGTCAAAGACATCAAGTTTGGTTTTCATTACGGAAAGCAAACTAAAGGCAGAGACGTAAGTAAATCAGATGATCCGTCAATGTTTAGTAATGGTGGGGCTTATTTTAAAAACTCAGATTACGACAGCTTTGATAACTCAAGTGTGGAAAAGCTCGGTGGTCTTAACTTATTTAGACTACCCGCAGATGTACTTGTACCTGCCAACTTTGATAACTTCCTAGATGGTGAGCCGGGCATGCACCCTGCGCCGTGGGCAAGCTTTGACTACGACAAACTCTATGCATTTTATCAATCCATCAATGCCCAAGCCGCAGATGAAAAAATTAGAGCCACCAAGAGCCCTAAAGATTCCTACGAGCTTTCTGAGTCAACGTTTGCACTTTATTTAGAGACCAACCTAGTCGGCGAGCTGTCGGAAATGCCTTACAACCTAAACCTAGGCGTAAGAGCAATCAAAACCGAGATCACCTCAGATGGCTACGTTTTTGATTACCCAAGTCTGGTATACAACGTAGAAGAAGACGAAGATGGCGATATTATCTATCGTATAGAAGGGGATATTGCCGATTATTACTCCGATTCTTACGTAGAAGATGACTACACTGATGTACTGCCTAGCATGAACTTTAAGTTAGAAATAACAGACTCACTGTTATTTAGAACCAGCGCGGCTAAAGTTATCACCAGACCTAGCATCGATTTTCTAACCCCATATAGCTCAATTAATTTCAGTAAGTTTGAGCTTAATCTTGCCAACCCTGGGATCAAACCACTTAGAGCAGACCAACTTGATTTGGGACTAGAGTGGTACTTCTCTGATTATGGTGCGCTCACCTTTGCAACCTATTACAAAGACATTAAATCTGTTATCGCTCAGGGGCGTGTCGGTACGATAAAAGTGGGTAAATTCATAAAAGACGGCGTTGAAGTTGACGGTCCGGAATTTACCCAAGTATCTCCACGCTCGGAAGCGGGAGCAGAGATCAAAGGTTTCGAAATTGCTTATCAACAGTCGTTTGAGGAATTGCTACCGGCACCTTTTGATGGTCTAGGTATGCAAATCAACTATACATTTACGGATAGTAAATACGACGACCCCGAAAAAGATGAGCTACCGTTCGCTGGAATGTCTGAGCATTCTTACAATGCGGTTATCTATTATGAAAAGGATGACTACCAAGCGCGTATCGCTTACAACTGGCGAGATGATTACCTGAAGTATCCAGATGCATGGGGCGGCCCGGAATGGGCAGCGGATTATGGTCAGTTTGATTTCAGTGCCAGCTATAATCTTACGGCAAAGACACGAATTGACCTAAACGTGACCAACCTCACCAATGAGCGTCAATGGTCATACATTAAAACCCAAGAGCAAGTGAGCCACTTGAGCCGTTACGGCCGCAGTATCAGTTTAGGCATTAACACTTCTTTCTAATCAACATGGGGCAACGCGCCCCATTCAAGGAACTTAAGATGAAGAATACAATAATGACACCGATACTGCTGTGCGCCTCGCTATTTGCCTCAGCGCAAGAGGCTTATATCAGCAGTTACGGCAACGCTTGGGTCAACAACGATATTGACGCTAGCAAGCAATATATAACTCAAGCAGGAATTGCCCCATGGCAGGATAAGCAGCTTAGATTTAATCACTATTTTTATACCAATAACGTTGGCACCTATACCCTCTATTTACACCTTGAGAAACCAAGTGCACCAAGTACATTGCTGGTAACGCATAACAATAAACAAGTGACGCTTAACCTCGATAGACAAAGCCCGACTAAGGTTAAAGTCGGTGACTTTGCTGTGACACAAGTTGGCTATCAAACGGTCCAAATAGCCGGTGACACATTAGCCAAAGGGCGAAACAGTACCTTCCCCGCCATTACCGGGCTCAGTCTCGATGGCGAGGCCATGACCCCTGCACCTAACTATGTCAAAGAAGACTTTTACTGGGGTCGTCGCGGCCCTTCAGTACACCTTTCCTATACCGTACCTGACAAAAAGGACTATAACTGGTTTTACAACGAAGTGACGGTGCCATCTGGCTATGATCCACAAGGTTCGTATTTTATGGCGAATGGTTTTGGCGAAGGTTACTTTGGTATTCAGGTAAACTCACCCAGCGAGCGCCGCGTGCTGTTTTCGGTTTGGAGCCCATATCAAACGGATGATCCGAGCACGATTCCTGACAATCTTAAAATCAAATTACTCGCTAAAGGCGACGGCGTTTACGTCGGTGAATTTGGCAATGAAGGTTCTGGAGGACAAAGCTATTTACGTTATAACTGGCAGCCAGATACGACATATCGCTTTTTAGTCAATATCGAGCCCAGTACAACTTATGAAGGCCATACTGAATATCGCGGCTATTTTTATGCGCCGGAAACCGGCCAATGGAAGCTGATCGCAGCCTTTAGCCGCCCTGAAACCAATACCTATGTTGCAAGACCGCATAGCTTTTTGGAAAACTTTTTACCCGAAGCTGGACAGTTTGAGCGTAAGGCATTTTATAATCGCCAGTTTTTGCGTGACACCCAAGGTAACTGGGTTGAGTTAAATCAAGCTAAATTCACTTATGACGCCACCGCCAGAAAAGGGTCGCGTTTGGATTATCAAGGTGGTGAAGAGCAAAACCGTTTTTACTTACGTAACACCGGTTTCTTCACAGGACCCACACCTTATCTCAGCGAATTCACTCGCCCTAGCAGCAATGATGCGCCGGTGATCCCATGGCAGTCACTACAGGCACACCCTTAATTTAAATGATAGCTTCTCTCTGGTCGGCCAATGCTACCGTAGCTTTGGTCGGCTTTTACTTCTTCTATACTAACCAAAAACTCTAAATAGCGCCGAGCGGTTGAGCGGCTCACCCCCACCAATTCTCCCATTTGGGTTGCTGTAAACACCTGCTTGGGTTGACTTTGAAATGCCGTACGAATTTTTTCCAAAGTAAGTGGGTCAACGCCTTTAGGTAGTCTAGCTGTACTTTGTATGCTCGCCTGTTCACTACCAAATAAGGTGTCGACCATAGATTGCGTCACTTCATTGGCACCATCCAAACACTGCTGACGCGCCTCAAAGCGAGCGAGTGCGAGGTCGAGCCGTTCCAAGATCAGCGGTTTAACTAAAAAATCACAGACTCCCAGACGGATCGCTTTTTCTAGCGTCGCCACTTCTTTTGCTGCGGTGATCAGCATCACTTCGCTTTTACAGCCTTGCTCACGTAGCATCTTTAAAAACTCAAGACCGTTACCATCGGGTAGATAAATATCCAATAAAATTAAGTCGGCTTGTATCGCACTCAACAGTACCGTCGCAGTAGAAACATTGTCGCTACTGGCCACCACTCGATATTGCCCTTGCCTTGCGCTACTTGGTGTTGCCGGTGTCACTAGGTATTGCGCTAATAATTGTGCCACAGCTACTTCATCTTCGATGATCACCACAGAATAAGTCATTGTTATTGCTCTTTTACTTGCTTGGGAATAAAGACCGTGATCCTTGCACCAAGTAATTCAGACTCCCCAACCTCTAAGGTTCCGTGGCAGGAATCAAGATTTGTTTTTACGAGATATAAGCCAACACCATGTTGGTCGCCGGACTTAGTACTAAACTGCGGCGTAAACGCCTCTTCGACGTTACCAATCAGTCCAGTGCCGCTATCTTCAACATCAAAGATAATATCCTGAACCGTTTCATCCACTGTTACGACCACTTTGGCAGGCCGCAACTGTGCCGTCGTTCTTGCCGCTTCGATGGCATTATCGATGAGATTACCTAATATTGAAACTATTCGTTCCAACATCTCTTTTTGATGGATAACGCACAGCGCACTGTCGGAACTCACCTCTAGTGCCACATTATGCTCTCGCGCTTTATGGTATTTACCGAGTAATAAGCCCGCGATCACTGGCTCTTGTATATAGGTGAGGAGGTTTTCAATTTGCGCTTGTGAGCCTTGGCTTTCTTGACCTATCAGCTCAATCGCTTTGTCATATTGTGCCATTTGGATAAGCGCGCCAATGGTATTTAACTTGTTTGAATAGTCGTGCGTTTGCACTCTCAACAGTTCTGCAAAAGCCTGTACTTTAGTGAGCTGCTTTGACACATACTCTAGTTCATCGGAGGGTCGCATACTCAGTAAAATACCTTCGTGTTGACCTTGCACTTGCAGCGCAAACCGCGATAACACCAAACGCTTGTCAGCAACAAATAGCTCAAAACCAACTAAAGGGCGATTGGGATTATGCAACAAGAAGTCGCTATGCTCTGGCAACAGATCGCTCAGGTGCAAACCTTGCTTACTTAAGCCGCGAGGCTTTTCGAGAATTTCGCACGCACGTTGATTCAAACGACGCACGCTGCCATCAGGGTCAAGCGCGATAATCCCCGTCCGTACGGTATTCAGTATGGCCTCTTGCTCTGCAAATAAGCGCCCGATTTCATCTGGTTGCAGGCCAAAAATGGCTTGGCGGACACGTCGACCAATCCAAATTGCGGCAATGACACTGAGCAGTAACACCGCTGCAGCTCCGACAAAAACGGCAATGCTGCGCTGCAACACCAACGACTCGACGGATTGCACTAAAAAGCCTACCGAGACTAAACCAATCACCTCACCAGCGGGAGAGTACACCGGCACTTTTCCCCGAATAGACTCACCTAAACTGCCCTGTGCTGTTGAGATATAACTCTCTCCAGACAGTGCGGCTTGGCTATCCCCTCCGACCATAGTGCGACCAATTTTTTGCTCATCTGGGTGGGCGATACGTCGCGTTTCGGTGTCACCAATGACGATAAAATCTGCGCCAGTTGCCTGGCGCAGCAGCTCAACATTAGTATTGAGGCGTTGGATCTGTGAGCTATCCCTATCTGCTATGAGTGCCGTCATAACATCTTCACGAACCGCCACCGCCTTAGCCAAAGCCAAGGCTTTTTCTCCCACTTCCTGGTGTAAGCTTTGCGTAATAACCTGATACACCAGCGCGGTAAATAAGCATGCTTGGATCACACACAAGCCCACAACCCAAGTGATCAGTCGCGTTTCTAAGCGTTTTGGTCTGCGTGCTAATTTTTGTGATTGCGACACACCTATTTCCTCACTGCTGGGTTACTGCGCAACTTTTCGTTGCTGGAAGTACTCTTTTAATGGGATCAACAACACTAACATGGCAAGCGCAAATATGCCTAAAGTTAGTGGCCTCTCCCAAATAAAGCTAATAGAGCCATCCGAAATCATCATGGCGCGGCGGTAATTGCGTTCGATCATATCGCCAAGAATAAACCCAAGGAGCAAAGGTGCCATCGGGAAGCTCAATAATCTCAGCACCACCGCCACCAAGGCAAAACCTACCATCATAAACAAATCGAAGGTATTAAATGACACCAGATAAACGCCAATCAAGCTAAAGAATAAAATCATCACCGTGAGGACCGAGCGTGGCAGAGTCAAAGCCTTTGCAAAATAAGGGATCAGTGGCAAATTTAAAATCAGCAGCACAATGTTGCCAAAATACATGCTTACAATTACCGACCAAAACACCGTAGGATTATCCTGCATTAACGTAGGACCCGGCTGAATACCATAAGCAATCAGCGCCCCTAACATAATCGCAGTGGTGCCAGACCCCGGGATCCCAAGCGTTAACAAGGGCACAAATGACCCAGTACAAGCAGCATTGTTTGCCGACTCAGGTGCCGCTAAGCCGCGGATTTCACCACGCCCAAAACGCTCACGAATGGCTTTTGGTGCCAAATTTCGCTCCGTTGCATAAGCCATAAAACTCGCAATCGTTGCGCCAGCCCCCGGCAATACGCCAATGATAAACCCTAAAATCGAAGAGCGCCCCACAACTGGCGCCATTTCTTTCACTTCAGCGCCTGATAATTTTGTTGAGCCAATAACGGGGGTGTCATCATCATTCGAACCTTGATTAGCTTTTTCTGGACGGATCACGTTGATCAACGCCTCAGACAATGCAAAGGTTGCCATTGCGACCAACAAAAAGCTTACGCCGTCTAGCAAGTCTGCCTGACCAAAGGTAAAACGCTCAGTTCCAGATGAAGGGTCTATTCCCACCGTCGACAACATCAAGCCAAATACAGTCATCATCATGGCTTTTAAAAATTGCCCTTTTGCAGAAAAAGCAGCAATCGCAGTCAAGCCCAAAAACATCAACATCACATAGTCTGGAGACTGAAAGCTTAAGCTCACTTTTGCAAGTAGTGGTGCGGCTATCATGAGCATCAACGCACCAATCGTTCCGCCAGTAAATGAAGCATAAGCGGCAATAGCCAAAGCCTTACCCGCATGTCCTTGTTTTGCCATTGGATAGCCGTCAAATGACGATGCCACAGTACCAGCTACACCGGGAGCGTTAATCAAAATAGAGGAAGTCGAGCCACCAAAAATAGCGCCGTAATATACGCCCGCCATTAAGATCATACCGGAGTCGGCACCGATGTTGTAAGTGATAGGGATCATCAACGCAATCGCCGTGATTGGCCCTAAGCCGGGCAACATGCCGATAAACGTACCGACAAAGCAGCCAACAATTACGTACAGTAAGTTTTGCCACATAAAGGCCGTGGACAGGCCAACTAAAATACCGTCTAACATGGCTTAACTCCAAAAATCACCTGGAACCAGATAGATCCCAAGTAGCTGCGTCATAATGGCCCAAAACACGATAACCACAGGTACTGACGCCAATAACAAAATTTGCTTACGTCGCTCACCCATAATTAAAAAGCCACAGCCTAAAAACAAAATGGTCGAAACAATAAACCCGAGTTCTTCAAGCACACTGCTGTAGATAAGCATCAATACAATCAGTGCTGCACATTGGGCTATGGTTGCCTTGGAGGTAGTCTCTGCTTTTTCACGTGTATCAGGTGCAGGGACGCCTTTAAACAGTGTTGCGGCAATCGACAAAAGACAAACAACAATGCCAATCAGCGCGTATACCTTAGGCAAAGTTGCTGAGTTTACCGCCTCGTACTCTTCAAAAGGCATAATCGGGATCTGCCAAGCAGATACCGCATAGAGTGAAAACAGAATTAAAAACAGCACTGGGCCTAACAATTCTCGGTTTAACATAGTGAATTACCCACTTTTAGGTGATGCAGTAACCTCACTGCAACCACCTATTTAATTTAATCAGCGTCTAACGAAACCCAATTCTTCCATCACCACTTTCAGCTGTGCTTCTTGTGCCTCTAGCGCCTCAATAAACTCGTGCTGTGGCTTAAATAGATTCAACCAACCGTTGCGTGCGCGCACCGCTTCCCACTCTTTGCTTTGCACCAGTTTTTGTAATCTCACGGTATATTCGTCGAGTTTTGCTTGAGGGAGATCCGGAGCCGCAAAAAAACCACGCCAGTTAACAAATTCCATGTCATAGCCTAAAGACTTCAGGGTTGGGATCTCTGGATAGTCCGCGATAGGCTCTGGCGCAGTAACAGCAAGAATGCGCGCCTGACCACTTTTTGCCATGTCGAGCGCTTCACTTAATCCGGTCGAGAGCATCTTCACCTCGCCAGACAATAAACCGGCCTTAGCTTTGCCACCGGCATCGTAAGGAATGTAACGCAGCTTACGACCATCAACGCCTGCTGCTTTTACAGCTTGTGCTGCAACGAGATGATCCATACTACCGCGAGCAGAACCACCCGCAACGGTCACAGAGCCCGGGTTTACTTCTAGACGAGCAATCACCTCCTTCCAGCTCTTAAAAGGCGAATCATCACGCACCACGAATGCACCATAATCGGCAATTACGCTGGCAACGGGCGTTAAATCACGATAACTGTAGGGGATCTTACCCGACAATGCGCGCAGCACGATTGGCGTTGAATTAACCATCAACATATCGCCTTTTTTATTGCCCGATTCAATCAAATAAGCAATAGCACGGCCGCCACCACCGCCTGACATATTCTGAAACGATGCATTGGACTCAAGCCCTGATTTCACTAACGCCTCGCCCACAGCTCGAGCCGTGGTATCCCAGCCACCACCTGGACCACCGGGAATTAAAAAGTGGGTATCCGCTAATACCTGAGTAGACATCATCGCCACGCCAGCCATTGCTAACTTGAGATGCTTTAATGCAAACTTCATAACCTGCTCCCGTTAAAATAGATACTGCAAGCGTGCAGCAAAGCCAAATCCTGAATCTTCGTCACCAACCAACGCGGTACTTCCAGCGCCTGAAACATCCGCATAGACAAGGTTAGCCATGAACTTTAAGCTGCTGGAATGGTAATAGGTACCGCCCAGTGTGTAGGCGTCGACTTGCGTGCCTTGGTTGGCGTTTTCAGCATCCATGCTGGAAATACGTGCAACCAACTCCCACGCATTTTTTACCCCTTTAGGCTGCTTAAATACCGCAGAGCTTGCGGAATATTGTTTGTGTTCACCGGTCAGGAAATAGCTCAAAGACAAGTGATAACCCGAAATATCTCCCCCATCTAATGCAGAAGTAGGGTCGAGGGTATCTAAGTTGCGTGTGGCATATTCGGCCTCAAGCATAAAGGCATTATGTTGATAAGCGAGTTCTAACCCGGCTTGTGACATGCTATCAAGGGCAACGACATCACCGCCTGCAGCATAATCCACGAGGCGCACTTTGGCTTCGCGTACTTCACCGCGAGCAAGGCGATTACCCAGCGTAGCACCGCCCATATCACGGTACGAACCCCAACCACCTAAATGCAGGGTTTTACCGGGAGTGTGTTGCGACCAAGTCAAACGCCCCGAATAGGCAAGTGCCAGACGGTCATCTTGGTCACGCCCAGATGCACCAAAGGCGTCGTTTTTATATACCCCTAACGCATAGCGAAAACCGGAATCTTTAAAATATTGATAAGCTGATGCGCCCCATCGAAAGTAAGGAGAAAACGTATCAGCGATAGAGCTGCGCTCTATGGTATTGATGTGTTTGCTGCTGGTGAGCGCATTCAGGGTGATATCTTCTCTTAATTTACCAAACTGAAAGCGCGGGCCGTTGTTCCAGCCGGTATAACGCACTCTTACAGTGACTATCTCGGCATCGCCTTCAGCAAAATCGAGTAACAACTTATGTTCCCAATCGCCTTGCTCACTCTCTACATAGGTGCGGATCCGGCGCGGAAAAAAGTCGCTGGCGGCATTACCCTCATTATCGGCGCTGTATGCACCACTAAAATGGTTAAAATCGAGTTGTACACGCCCACCAAACTCAAGGTTCAGTGATTTATTGGACTGTAATTCCTTTAATTGCGCTTCTAGCTTTGCAACCTTGCTGGCTAGTGCTTCATCTTGTTGTGCCAAAACGGGGCAAGCAGTTACTGCAATTAATGACATTGCTGCAACTGGCTTCATTATTGTTGTTCTCATTGCTCTGTACTCATTTGTCTTAAACGTATTGTGACTAGCGACTACAACCTGCTATCAAGTACGAGCTTATTGTTAACCCTCAATTAACCATAGATTGCGGAAATAAGTTGATTAAGTTGAGTAAAACGCGTTTTGTGCATAAAAATCATGAGCAATATGCACAAAACCCAAAGTAGTGTGGAAATAAATAACGAGTGAAGCGAAAGTATGACTACTGCGTTAATCAAAATATCTAAGATGTGGATGATGAATTAACCTAGCTTTTCTCTGAAGCTCTGGAAACGGTGAACCTACAAAGCTCAATATAGAATAATACTTTGCCCCCTAGAATAAGCAGAAATAAGACACACAACACACCAAAAACCATCACATTAATAAAACAATACACTCAATAAATTTAAATTTGGTGTAATTCCAATCACTTAGATCTAAATAAGAATTATTTTCAAAAAGAACGTTGACAGCCCCTCAAATCTAATTGATAATCACTATCAACAAGGCGAGAGTGACGGCTCAACTTGTTATCACAATAGTTTCTTGACCCGAAACAAGGCTGGTATCCACAACTACCAAGGACGTTAGCAGGCACTTGCATTGCTCCTCGTATTTAGACGCTAACTCCACTTTTTACTTGCTACATTGCTCATATCGGTGACGGTAGATATGAAATCAAAAAGCCCTGCTCAGGGCTTTTTTTATGCCCAAAATTTATTTTCACTTCGGTATTTCCTAGAAAAACAGCCACACTAATATTAATGAGAATTATTTTCAAAAAAGTATTGACTCATTGTTAAATCTAACTGATAATCACTATCAACAAGACGGCAACGTGTTGTTTCGCCAACTCAGTTAGTAAGGTTGATAGTTGTAAAGCCCTGTCTACCTGATGTACTCACTACCTTGAGATTGGCATTAGTACTCTAGTTTGTTTCTCGACCCTGAAACACGGCTGGCCAACGTTAATGGCTTGAATGAACTTAACTCAGTCGCCCCTAAACCTGACTAAGTTTATTCTCACAATTTACTTGCTACATTGCTCATATCGGTGACGGTAGATATGAACGTAAAAAGCCCTGCTCAGGGCTTTTTTTATGCCTAAAATTTATACCAATTGAATTAATTCTCTAATCAATTTGAAGGGTGAAATAGCATATTAGCTTCGTTAAAAATTTCTCATTTAGAACAACTAAATAGCAAAATTTTTGCCTTGCTACTAAAGCTATTTCCCTGCTTCAAGATAGATCATTTACTTAATACAACTGGTATTATATCTATTTTCAGCACTTACCGAAAAACAGCCGTACAAATATTAATGAGAATTATTTTCAAAAAGGTATTGACCTAACGGCTAATCTAATTGATAATCAATATCAACAAGAGAACATGCTCTTGCTGATTCGACCCTGAATCGTGTTGTCGGTGATGTGCTACAACGCCCCTTGATGTGTATCACTGGCAACCACTTTTTACTTGCTACATTGCTCATATCGGTGACGGTAGATATGAATCAAAAGGCCCTGCTCAGGGCTTTTTTTATGCCTACATTTTCTATCAGCGTTTGTTCAGCTGTAATGTCGTGTAATCGTTTTCTTTTACTAGAATCCGTATCATTCTATTTTTCCAAAAATAACAATAATATGAACGCTCGACGCTACCGTTATAACATGTTGTTAAGTCTGCTGCTGCTGGTAGGGTTTATTTTCACCAGCTGGATAAGTATCGAGCATGCTAAACAATCGTTGTATAAAGGGGTGAGCGATGATGCTCTGCCACTCACCAGCCATCTGATTGATTTAGATATACAAAAACGGCTTCAAGCTCCAATTATTGTTTCTCAGCAAATGGCAAATAACGTCTTTATTAAACGCTGGCTAACGTCTTCACAGCAAGACCCTGCGCTTATTTTCACCTACTTAGAAGATACTCGAGCTTTACATCACGCAAAAACAAGCTTTTTAGTGGATGACAAGAGCCTCATTTATTACCACTTTGATGGTAACACCCAGCAATTAGACATTCGCGCCAAACAAAACGATTGGTACCGAGAAAGCTTGCACAGCGATGCTGACTATGCGCTCAATGTTGATATAGACCCAAGAGATAACAACGAAGCCATTGTTTACGTCAATCATAAAATAAGGCAAAACAACGATGTAATTGGCGTTGTTGGGGTTGGCATCTTATTGGCTGATTTACATAATTTAATCGAACAATACGAAGCCAGCTACGCACGCAAACTGTACTTTATTGACCACAAAGGCAGGCTATTATTTTTTAACGATCAGACCCTATCAGGCACCAGTATTCATGATCGTTTTCCAACCCAAGCAACGGCGCTGCTCAATCAATCCGAATATCAATTTCGGTTGGAAACCGACGACCATGCCGAGTTTGTCCATTCGCGCTATTTGGACTCTATAGGCTGGTATTTAATTGTTGAGCAAACAATAGATAAATCCAGTGGAATAAGCGACATACTCACAACCAATTTATGGGTAGGGAGCCTAGTCACCTTATTAATATTGGCCGTAGCGCAGTTGACGTTTAACCATTATCAAAAACGCTTAGAAAAAATGGCGAAGTACGACAAACTCACCGATACCTTTAATCGTCAAGCCTTCGAGCCACAGCTTCAGCATCATTTAGCGAAAGCGCGTACCCAATCAACCCCTGTAGTAATGTTGATGATGGACATTGACCACTTTAAACAAGTGAACGATCAACATGGCCATGTGGTAGGCGACAGAGTGCTGCAATGCTTCTCGAACGTATGTAAACGCCAGATAGAAAACAACGGTTTGTTGTGCCGCTGGGGAGGTGAAGAATTTATGGTATTGCTACCCAAAGCGACGTTAGAACAAGGAATTGCGATTGCTGAGAAGATCCATGTTGCTCTAGAGCAGGCGGAATGTGAGGTCAAAGTGACAGTCAGTATTGGCGTTGCACAATACCATATTGATGAATCAGAAGATGGTTTTATAAAGCGCGCCGATGCCGCGCTCTATCGTGCCAAACAAGGCCGGAATCAAACCAAATTCGCCGCTTAGCGGCGATTCTTACGCGCTCTTGCGCGGCGCTGACGTTTTTCGTCTTCACGCGCGGCCTTTTTAGCCTCAGCTTGTGCTCGTAACTCAGCAACCATTTCTTCTTCCGACTCTCGCATTTCCGGCGTTTCCATCGTGATCTGTCCGATAACAGCATCGCGCAGTTCGTTGATTAAAATCTCCGACATCTTATGCGTATCGACCTGATTGCCGCCCTTTACACAACCACGCTTGCGGCCAGCCATCTCGATAAATGTCCAATCACAGTCCGGTAATTCGTCGAGCTTGTAACGTGCTTTTAAAAGCTCTGGATATGCACCTAGCAGATATTCAGCGGTGTAACTCGCCACTTCTTCATAATTGATAGCCGTATCGCGAATAGCACCCGTTGCCGCCAAACGATAGCCCGAGTTTTCGTTCTCAACCTTTGGCCACAACATACCCGGCGTATCGTAAAGCATAATGCCGTCTTCAAGCTTAATACGCTGTTGCGCTTTAGTTACCGCTGGTTCATTACCTGTTTTTGCAACAATTCTGCCAGCAAGTGTATTGATAAGTGTCGATTTACCCACATTTGGAATACCCATGATCATGGCTTTTAGCTGCTTATCTTGACCCACTTTATGAGGTGCAAGCTTTTTGCAAAGCGCATTAATACGCTGTACTTCATTCGCCTTATCATGACCAAACGCCAGCGCTTTTACACCGCTCTCACGTTCAAAATACTCCATCCACTGCTTGGTCAGTTCAGGATCGGCAAGGTCCGCTTTGTTCATGATTTTGATAACAGGCTTGTCACCACGTAACTGCCCTACCATCGGGTTTTCGCTACTGTATGGAATACGAGCATCCAGCACTTCAATAATGACATCCATCTGCGGCATGATCTCTTTGATCTCATTGCGCGCTTTATTCATATGCCCTGGGAACCACTGTATTGCCATTATAACCACCTGTATTAATTAACTTTAAAAGCTCATATGTTGAACACCTTGCCAAGCTCACACCTACCATAGCGCCATTCGTACGAAGCAAGAGATAAGTAAAGGATACAACATAGGGTACTAAACGCTTTTAATACAGCAGCAGTACCTCATCACTAAGTTGGTTATTCTACTATAAATTGACAGGATTGGGTTAATGGCTTTGTTAGTACGACGATTCAAAGCCGCCTCATCCATATTCACCCAATCATTTTGCTAACGTATGTTCCCCATTAGGGCTGCCCTTCAGCCCTCTGATTTTTTCTAATACATCGGGTGAGTATACAGCTCATAATCAGTGCAGGGACTGTAATTAAAATGACATAAGGTGTTACCAAGATAAGAACTGCCAAGTTTGATTCCGAAAAGTATATAATCCAAACATACATACTAAAAATCAGCATAATACTGCCGTACAAGTAGTTTCTTACTATTTCACGAATCAACCTTATACCTTTAAAACTCAACATCAATTTGGAAAAAGCAAGTGGAGTTGACTTTGCGACTAGGTCCACCATTAATAAGTACAAAAAAGATGACAATGAAAAGTACGTACCATTAAAGGCTAAATTGACAAATTCTAAAAGTGGCAAGCTAACGAAAATAAATAGAAAAGTTAATATATTGTTATGGTTAAATTTATCATTCATAAATTTATTTCTTTTTGAATCCTAACAACATAACTATAATTATTTTTAACGTAGTTCTTAATTTTTTCATACTTTTTATTCTGCATCGACTTTACCGAGTACCACTCCAAAATATTGATACCAAACTCAGACTTTGGAGCACCGAAAACGGTTACAGCCTTTTTAAATTCCTCTACATCAGTCTCACCTTGTAAATAATAGAAACTAAAATTCTTACCATAAAGATATAAACCACTTAGGGAATCTAATTTATTTTTTGACAAGCGAGAGATAAGCCATTTATTTTCTGACAAATAACCAGCAACTCTAGTTATGTTAAACAATTGTTTTTGCTCTTTCCAAGACCCATTTCTATGTAGAAAATAGAACTCATTAACACTTATCCCATTCCTTGAATAGTATGCATGCTCTTGATCATTAACATAACCATACAACTCTTCAGAAGGGACTCTCTTAAAATCATCTAAGAATACTGACGGCTTATCATCTATATTATCTATTGAAAAAAGATAACTTACATAATCTTGATAAATAGGCTGACCTTGAAATAACTTTAACGAACCATCTAAGTCAAGACCTTTTATTTTTTCTTTAAGCTCACCAAACCCTACTGCACCTATAAACTTTGCCTTTGTAAAGTCTACATCTTGATACCTACACCTATTATAAAAGTTATAATGTTTATAATTATCAAAAGCTAACTTGATCTTTTTCAATCTATCTTTTCGTTGCAATTCCTTTCTGTTAAAAACCTCGCCATAAACGCGCAAATCTATAAAATCAGAAATCACCAACCTTTCATTTATACTATAACCATCCAAGTTAACCATATCCCCTTGCAAGGAATTTGAACTGGCATCAAAATTTAATTCATCTTGCAACTTTTTTATTAATTCAAACCTCTTCTTCGACAACAAGTAATTGGTCAAAGAAAAACTTCTCCCTGAAATATATATTAACAACTCATGTTTATTACCATCATAGTATTTTTTCAATAAATCTATAAATTCTTCATCACCTTTATTCTCCAGCAAGATAGTAAGAGATGATTTTGAAACTCGATAACCTAAAGCAGCCAAGCTTTCTACATAATCATCACCAATATCATAAATCAAGGCTAATTCTAGAGTATTAAAGTCCCACCCAGTTACAATATTGTGGTGACTAGCTTCCCCTGATATTACCTTTACCACAGCATCAACAACTAAAGATTTTGTGATCTCAACTTCATCTGACTCAATATCAATATCGTTGAACCAATCCCTTTCGTAATAAACATAGGGCCTCTCAACATTTCCACCAAACCCATCAAAATAAAAGTAATTACAATTAGAAGAAAAGGAGAATGGTGAAAAAAATAAACCTATTAAAAAAATATTTTTTGATAAGTGATTCATTTTCTCGTTCCTAGATAGCCCCCAAAATAGGGGCCGTGAGTTAGCTTTTAAAATATTCGTGAATTATAGGCTTGCAAATTTGTAAATTATCGTGCCATTCATAACATGCAGATTCTTCTTGGGCCGAGTTATAATAGGACTTCCCAAAACCCTTTACTCCTCTAGCAAAAAGCGTCGCTGTTTTATTACATCTATAATTAAACTCTATATCTTTTTTTCCCTTCGCAGACTTTTCCCATTTTACTTTACATGTCGCAGCCATATCTGCGTGAAATTGATCGTCACAATTCTTTTGTCCTGAATCAAGAGTAGAGTAACACTTATCATGGCCGTTGCAGCTATCTCTAAAAACTCCATCCCAGCTATTAAGTATATCAATAGAACCTATTTCTGAGCTACAACCGTCGACTGATATTGTTGGTTTTAACAATGGATCACAAGAGTCTGGTTTTTGATCTGCATAATTACCACAGAGCCATATAACCTCAGCATCAAATGCTCTTGCTTCTTTTTCTCTTTGCTCAGAGCTAGAGTTATCGTACCCATAACGATCACCCAAAGTTTCAAATGTACGACTTAAATTACTAACAGAATGCCGAAATCGGCTCTTCGGAATAGCAACGCCATTTACTTGTATCCTCTCAATAGCATACGCACTTTTAAAGCCGGCTGATAGCGAGTTACTATTTGATAGTTCGTAAGCATCGATATCAACATTTAATAAAACAGCCCCCCATCAGACTAAAGATCAAACTCTTTTTTATATTCATTTCATTCCTTTTATTAACTTTTCATGTAACTTATTGTGGTAATTGAAAATATGCTTTGAAATTATAACGTTACCGACTCTTCCAAATATTGGTAAGACTTCAACAACACCTTTTTTCTTAAGGTTAATATAAAAATCATCTTTTACTCCCTCTACACTTTCTATAAAAACCCCTTTATCAACCAGAACATTAAATAAGTTATAAAACCTTTCTTCATCCGTCACCCTATAATCTCGCACCACATTAAAAACCAAGGATTCCTTTTCATTGTTAAAGTAATTGGTCAACTCCTTTCCCATTTCTAATAGTGTTCTTAACTCTGGAGAGTTAGCAAAACTCTCATAGGATGAAAGAGATTTAAAATATAGTTCGTTGTACATTTCTTCAGTTTTCTTTGAAAGATGAAGTCTAGGACAATATAAGCTATACTTTTCTTCGACTAAGCTTAGAAATAAAGAGCGAGCAGTCCTTCCATTCGCGTCAATAAATGGGTGTATAGCTACAACTCTAAAATATAAAAAAAGGTTACAAGTTAAATTATTTCCAACTCTTTCCTTGTTAAATGTTTTTATCGTATCGTTAATTAAACTTTTAATTTTACTGGGTGCAGGTGGTATATAAATTTTATCATTTTCACACCTACCAACCCATGACTTATGAGTCCTATAGCCTGGAAGCTCTAAACTGAGGCTTTTATTAATTAAATGAATATCACTTTCCTCAAGCTCCCTTTCCCTCAAACCAAAATCAATAGTTTTATAGAACTCCCCTCTCAATCTCAATATATTTTCAACTTTTATTTTTTAATGAATAACTATAATAATCATGTAAAACCAACTCCATTGGTAGTATATTTTTTAATTGTCTAACACAGAAACTCGAAGATACATATCTGTAAATAAAGTTCTTATAATTATGATCGATCTTGCGTAGACCTAGTTGCATTAAATACCACCATTTTGTAATTACTTTACTGCTAAAGGACCCATTACAGGTACATCATCATACTTTTAACATATGTCAATTATAATTTATTTTTTGAGTTATTACTCAAGTAACACTTGGATCTAGCTTTGCTCCCCCCCCCCCAAACAATTAACATTTAATTAACTTTACAATGTAATTAGAACAGAATACTGATGGATTGATAGGAAAAGACTTATAGTAGGAATACCAACGCCACAATTAAGTAATAATCCACTCAAAAGTTGAGTGGATTGTTCAAACTCAAGAACTCACAACGTAAACTTAGACAGCAGCGCTTCTTGTTCATGGGCGTTTTTAGCGAGTTCTTCGCTGGCGCTGTATTGTTTGTCGGAAAAGCTGCCGACTTCGATGCTAATATCGTTGATATGTATTGTATTTTTATTGATTTCTTCAATCACCACACTTTGCTCTTCTATGGCGGTTGCGATTTGAATATTGCGATCCATAAGCTCTTTTACTGCTTCTGAGATTTCTTCTAGCATATGTGTCGCTTGCTCGGTTTGTGACACACATTGCTGGGTTTTATCTCGGCTACTTCCCATAGGTTGCTGAACTTGAATGGACGAGGCTTGGATCTGGTCGATCATGGATTTAATTTCGGTGGTGGATTCCTGTGTTTTTGATGCTAGAGAGCGCACTTCATCGGCCACAACCGCAAAACCACGACCTTGCTCTCCGGCACGTGCGGCTTCAATTGCAGCGTTAAGTACCAGTAGATTGGTTTGTTCAGCAATGAAAACCGCTGGCTGGAACGACAAATTTAGGGCACAGGTGTTCTTTGGTTTATAAGTAATCAAAGTATGCTCCGCCCCTAGCGTTTATGTAACGATTGATTTAATCAGATAAACCGCTTTCCTGAGTTAGGTAATGAGAAAATTCCTTAAGTAGAGAATGAGTACTTTTTTCATAAGTACTTTGAAGCGCATCACTAAACTCAATTCCTGTTAATAATAACTGTATTAATTCGTTAAATTGTTTAGGGCTTAGGTCATAGATGAAATGCACAAATAACCCACCAACCCTGTACGACACCCGGTTAACCACCCCATTTTTTGTTACAGCATCACTTGCATCCTGTGATAAAAACCAATAATTCAACTCTTCCGACAAATAGGTATTTACCTCATTTTCATTCATTAGCTCGAAAATCTCTTTGCCTTTAGTATAATCTTGCCCTCCATTTGCAACAAACTCAGCGATCCCTTCTCTAAACCATAAAGGTACTTTTTCGATATGGGCCTTATCCCCAAGATGGGTGTAAAAAAGGTAGTGTGTTAACTCATGATTAAGTAACCTCCCAATCGAACTGCTATGAAATGCATTTGGCGATAAAAATAATTTACCCCAATATACTGCACCAACAACATTTTTGGATAAAAATACATATTCATTGAAAGAGTCTTGACTAGCACACACATAAACCGAGATTGGCTTTTTAAATTTAGCCTTGAGCACATGCTCTACTGCATACTGACTCTCACTCAAAACTCTACTTACACGAAATGCATTGTTTTCTGCTGAAGCTTCGTATCTGATACGTCTATCAATCTGGAGAGTTAAAAAATGATCCGTAGACTTATATTTAGCCCATATAGCTTTGATTAACACAGGCTGCATGAGCGTAATCAGGATGATGAAAATAGCACTTATCGATAGCAGAACAATAATATACTTCTTAAAGTTTTTTCCGTTAGATCTCATCACCTTTCAACTTAGCCTATTTAATTCAACGAGGAAATTTCTTTTACTTTGAGCAAAACACTGGTTCTCTATGCTACAGGAAACAATAAAAGAGTACGAATACCAACTGGCGGCAATACAAAAACTGCTAGGGGTTAGATAACTTATAGCCACACTTGCCAGAAGACTTAACGGCATACATTGCTTTATCAGCCTTCTCAATTAATGATTCGATGCAATTTCCCTGAGTGGGGAAAAAGCTAATACCGATACTCCCCCCAACTTTATACACCTGATGTTCAACTTCAATTTCTTGCGTGATACTGATGAGTAACTTTCTAGCGATAATCTCCGCTTGTTCTTTTGAGTCTAGCTGCGTTGCGATTACAATAAATTCATCACCTCCAATTCGAGCACATATGTCGGTACTTCGTGTACTGGCAATTAGTCTTGTTGCTATGCATCTGAGTACTTCATCACCAACCTTATGACCACTACTATCATTAATGGGCTTAAAGTTATCCAAATCAATGTAAAATACCGCGGTTAATTGATGTGGGCGATTGGCAAAAATGTTCGCCTGATTAAAAAAGTTAGTCAGATAACGCTTATTCTTAAGCCCAGTAAGTGCATCATGATAAGCAAGTTTCAGTGCATGCTTTTCAGCCTTGAGCAAGCGGCGTTGGAAAGTAATAAGTACTGATGCCAATAAAGCTAAATAGAGTACCAAGTTCACCATAGTACCTAGAATAAAACCATAGATTCTCCAGTCAGGGAAATAATAGATTATTGGGTAAGAAACCAACCAATGTATGGAGAGAATAAGGGCTGCAAGGGAGATAAACCGATACACACAGGTAAAATATGGCTTTTTCTTTCCAAAAAAAAGTATAAATATATAAAATAAAAAAGAAAAGTTAACCATTGCACAGAGGATCTTAAAGTACCAAGGAGATAAGTTTAAGATTGAAATTATAAACAGCGTACCAAGCACATAACTAAATAATTGAATAACTCTTCTTTTTACGCAATTCAATTTAAAGAATCGGCATACTCCAACTAATAGGATTGGCTTCTCAAAAAGGTTAAGTACAAGATAAAGGTTACTACTTAGCTCTGTTGAAATAACAAGTTCGCCTAGCAAAATACAAATTCGTGAAGCAATTGCAAACAAGATAGCGCTCGACCAAAACCCAGCTCCGGAAGGTGTTCTAGGCACGGTTCTGGTAGCAAGTAACAATACCAACAAAAATGAATATAGCGTCAACCCAACCGTATGCACCAAATGAAACATAACGACACCTACCTCTAGCTTCATTGATTAATCACCGCAGCAGTATTGAAATTGAAGCTGCTACCAAAATAGTAGGCCAAAGGTCTACACTCTATTTTTCTCTTTGATAAAAACAATAAGTCCTTTTATTTAAAAGTTTAGAATAAACAATGAATGAAGCAGGAACGAATAAGGACTAATTAACATCGAAAAAAGTCAACATCAATGTCCTAGAGTTCCCTTTACCATTAATATTGTGCTAACTATTAATATATCATCATAAGCTAAGTGGTCGTTATGAGTTGTGAATCTACTCTGATTAATCTTCATATTTTAGTTGTCGGTGGCTTTGTACCATATGATTTAGCCGTGACTTACCAAATGTTTTTTTTTGCAACAAAAGAACGCGAACAACCACGCTATAATATCCAATTTGTAGGTAACCAAGGGCAAGTTCAAAGCGATAGTTTTATCATTGAGAATGTACAACCTTTATCAGCTATCGGCGCTAATGACACATTAATTGTTCCAAGCTTATATACACCGACTGCCTATGATGATGAAAACGTTCTCCGTGCAATTCGCACCGCATATCAACAAGGTTCTCGCATCGTTTCTATCGGTAATGGCTCAGTACTTTTAGCAAAATCAGGTGTCTTAGATGGAAAACGGGCTACCTCGCATTGGGATGTTTTTTCAGAGTTTGAGCAACACCACACGGCGGTCGATATATTGCGTGACGTATTATACGTTGACGAGGGACAAGTTATCACATCGGCCGGCCTTTCTGCCGGACAAGACCTGTGTCTACACATCATTAAATGTGATTTTGGAGCAGCGCTTGCGAACAAAGTTGCGGAACGTTTTGTAATGCCTCTTGAGCGCAGTTTTTCACACCCTCAATTATATCGACCTGTATATAATGTCTTAAATGACATTCAGCGGGTACAATTATGGCTCTCACACAACTATCATAAACCGCTTACGCTCGCTGAAATAGCTGAGCACGCCTGTATGACAAGCCGAGCACTGACTAGAAACTTCAATAAATACGTTGGCCAATCACCCATGATGTGGCTTCGAGAATTGCGAGTGCAGCGGGCGCAAATCTTACTCGAAACAACCACTTTTAACATCAATGTGATATCTGAACTGAGTGGCTTTGGTACTGTTGTGAACTTTCGCATTGCATTCAAGCGTTATGCTGGCTGCTCGCCAACAGAATGGCGCTGTCGCTATAACAACAGCCATGTGTTGTGACCCGTTATATTTCAAGCTCACAACGTAAACTTAGACAGTAGCGCTTCTTGTTCATGGGCGTTTTTAGCGAGTTCTTCGCTGGCGCTGTATTGTTTGTCAGAAAAGCTGCCGACTTCGACACTAATATCGTTGATATGTATTGTATTTTTATTGATTTCTTCAATCACCACACTTTGCTCTTCTATGGCTGTTGCGATTTGAATATTGCGATCCATAAGCTCTTTTACTGCCTCTGAGATTTCTTCTAGCATATGTGTCGCTTGCTCGGTTTGTGACACACATTGCTGGGTTTTATCTCTGCTACTTCCCATAGATTGCTGAACTTGAATGGACGAAGCTTGGATCTGGTCGATCATGGATTTAATTTCGGTGGTGGATTCCTGTGTTTTTGATGCTAGAGAACGCACTTCATCGGCCACAACCGCAAAACCACGACCTTGCTCTCCGGCACGTGCGGCTTCAATTGCAGCATTAAGTGCCAGTAGATTGGTTTGTTCAGCAATGCCATTGATGACCGAAAGAATATTCTCAATATTTTGGCTGTATTCTGCAAGTTGCGTACTCAACTCGTACGATGCAGTAATATCGTCAGCCAAAGCATTAATTTGGCTTCGCGCTTTAAAGAATATTTCTTGCCCTTCGGAGGTCTTTTCATTTACAGAGGTGATAGAGCTTGCGGCTTGCTGCGCGTTACCTGCGATTTCGGTCGAGGTAGTACTCATTTCATTCATCGCGGTAGCGAGGTTTTCAATTAGGCTAACTTGTTGATCAAGTTTCTGTGAAGAATGCGTCGACAGCTCTTTGGCGGCATCACTGCTTATCACCACGTCGTCTGCACGTTCTTTTACATTACTTACTAACCCATGCAAAAAGCCCAAGAACAAATTAAATTGTCGCGCTACCGTGCCGCACTCGTCTTCGTTAACAATTTTTAAGCGCTGAGTTAAGTCACCGCCCCCACTTGCCATGCCGGTGATTGCAGATTCCAAATCCCGTAATGGTTGGAGTAAGTGAATTGCTAACGTCCGTACGCAGAATACTCCAATAGCCACGGCTAAAATAGCAATGATCAGGGAGTTTATTGTAATTTCAGTCAGTGTTTTGTAGGCTTTTGATTTATCGATTAATACCGCCAAATACCAGTCCGTACCAAAGGTGTTATCAAGCGAATGTAAGTAAAACAACCTTTTGCCTTCTTTGGTATCCACTTCTTGCAACTTATCTACGCTATCTAAGCGTAAAGCTGGATATACCTGTTGCAATTTTTTGCCGTTAAATTCGGCATGTTGATGAGAAATTACATTACCAGACTTGTCGACCAAAAAGGCATAGCCCGTGTTATCAAAGTTAACCTGATTGACACTATTAGCGATGGTTTTTAGGCTTAAATCTCCCCCAATTACCCCTTTAAAATTACCGTTCACTACAATGGGAGATACCACCGACAGCAATAATTCACCTGTCGCCGCGTCCGTATATGGACTGGTATAAACGGTTTTATTTTGGTTTTTACCAAGCTGATACCAAGCTCGCTCTCTAAAATCGACGCCCGGAGGATTTTTGCGAGCGGGGTTGTTCGACCTGAGCCCTTCCTCATTAGCCAAAGTACCAAAAGCCAGCAGAAACTCCTTTTTAAACACTGGTGTATTCAGTGCTTGTTGAAAGTTATCATCGCTAAAGTTTTGCTCTAACTGACTTTTTATCACATTAATTTGCGTTGCTTTACCAGCCAGCCAATTCTCTATGCTCACAGCCAGCAATTGCGTGCTATCTGTTACATAGGCATGGGTTTTGGTTTTCACCGAATCGCTAACAAACCAGTAAGTAGAAAGCGTCGTCGTCGTGATGATCAATAAGATCACTATGGCAGAAGTCACAGAGAACTTAGTGCGGATCTTCATATTCAACAGCCTGAATAAAAAGTGCTCGAATATCAAAAGTGTTGTCTATAATTCGATTATTGGCAACTGAGCGATGTAAAAACCATGAATTTTACTTTGAGCAATTCAACCGCACTGATTGGCCTAGCCTGTTTACTGACTTCTTCAGCAACTTTGGCAACCGATCGACCTGTCACCATGGCCGACATTGAAAATCTTGAGCGGCAATTAGCTGAGCTTAAAGCTCGGTTTATGACGCAAAATAGCGAACTAAAGGCCGCAGCTCCAATGGCAAAATCAACACCACAAAGTGACCCGGTAAAACCACCTAGCGAGCCCTCAACCACGCTCAAAACCTATGCCACAATACGCCCGACATTTGGCGTAATCAATCAAGATGACGCAAGTAACTGGGATGTTCGTGACGCCTTATCCCACGCAGGGATTAAAGTAACTCATGAATTTATGCCGGGCTGGCAGGCCGAACTTCATGGTGAATGGGGCATCGATCTCGCCAATGAAGGAAATTTTGGCAAGTCACGCCGTGCTTATACTGCGCTAGGTACACCGTATGGTCGATTTGGCATTGGCAAACAAAGGCCTGCACAGTATCTGTTTATTGCCGAATACGTTGATATTTTTAATCACGCCAGCAGCCCATTTGCTTACGATCCAGAGAGTATTTTTTTCGTTGATAATTTAGTCACTTACCGCTACGAATTGGGGCCAATGACGTTTATCGCCGCAGGCCAATTTAATGGTGATAAGGGCGATAATCAAACGGATTTATTCAACACTGGGTTAAGTTACGATAACGCAGGTTTACACGCAGCGATTACTTATCAACAAAACGATGTGTACGATAACGAGCAACATATTGGCGAAAACCAACTTTGGTCTGGTGCGCTGGCTTACCAATTTACCTCCCGCTTTTACGCTGCTATGGCATATCAGGACAAAGACTATCAACGCGTGGAAGCTCTTGATTCTCGACAAGGCCACACCTTTGATCTTTCGTTGGCCTATCAACTCGCAAAACACTATAAACTCAAAACCGGATATTTTGATTTTGATGACGGTTACGGCAGTCATGATCCGCTTAATCAAAGCTTCGATGGCTACAATGTTACACTTGAGTGGCTACCAACACCGCCCCTCAGAGTGCACTTGGAGTATTTGAACAAGTCCTTCGACAACCAAATCGATATGGACTCCATCTCCATTGGCTTTAGGTACGATTACAAGCAAGAGTGGCAATTTGATTAGTTAGAATAATAATTTCTAATTTGGATTGATTTATACATCAAGTATTCAAGTGGGGGTGGTACACTCGCGCAAGGCTTAGAAGTATTCAAGTTTAAAGAGGCGGTATGAACCACGCTCCTATTTCACTCAATATTACCGCGAGCGCCAAAATCGAGAGCATTGTGGTGCTACACGGCTTGTACATGTCTGGTTTTGTGATGCGGCCGCTTAGCGCTCGCTTAGGTAAATCGGGCTACCGTATTCTCAATTTAAGCTATAACACATTAACGCCAGATATTGATGAGATCTGCGCCGCTATTGATACTTTTGTTGGCGACTGTCCCGCCGCCCTCGTTTGCCACTCCATGGGGGGCTTAGTTGCAAGAGCATATTTAGAACGAGGTTCTGCCGCGAGCAAGCAAGTAAAAAAAGTGGTGACCTTGGGGACACCACATAAAGGTAGTGCCATTGCCAAGCATATGCACGACAAAGGACTGGAGCTACTGTTAAAAAACAGTGTGGAGTTTTTATTATCTAACAATCAAGATTGGCCTTTCGACGCCAAGCTTTACAGTATTGCCGGTGACTTACCCATTGGACTAATGCCACTGCTACAAAAAGGTAGCCAGTCAGATGGCACTGTGCTGTTAGAAGAAACCAAGCTCAGTGGCATGGCCGAGCACAAAGTATTTCATCTCAGCCATACCAGCTTAATATATTCCCGTGCGGTAATGGACTATATCTGCGAGCTGTTAGGGAGGCCTTAGTGCTCTGCGCTTGCAGCTACTTTGTAAGCAATCACTGCGATCAAGCCAACTAATAACGGTACTGGCGCTGCAATATAGCCAAAGGTATCTGAGTTTGCGATGCTTGCGCCAGCTAAGTGACCTACGAGCCCAACAACAAAAGCCACTAAAGCGATAACAACGACGACGAGTTCCATTTTATGTTCTGATTTTGTTTTGCCTTTCATACTCATTTCCTCAAGTAGTAGACACCGCGTTTTTTGTGTCTTGATGAAATGATTATGCGCTTATGATGCGGCGATATTTTGACCTAAATCAAGTTTAAAACCGCCAAAATACGAACGAGATTAAACACTTGTCTTAGATCAAAAACTACGCGCTCTGGTAAGGCTTTGGGAAAAGTTGGCAAGCTTTATTCCCGCCAAGTATTCATGTCACCTTGTTATTGTTGAGCGCTTTTTGGGGTTTCATCTTGTTTTTTACCACGCTCATCCCAACGTCATATTGTATTAATATTTAATATGTTTTTATTTTATTAATTGATTTTTCCGATTAAACACTTTGATTTTAATCATTGGGCAATCACCTAAGGTTGCGCCATACTGACTGTGAATCAACAAGGAGCATCGCATGACAAACATTAATTCTATCGGTTTAGACAAAGCAAAGAGCCAAGCGCTAGTAACGTCACTTAATACGCTACTAAGCAGCTACCAAATTCAATATATGAATGCCCGTGGTTTTCACTGGAATATCAAAGGTCGTGAGTTTTTTGAACTACACCTAAAATTTGAAGAAATTTATACGCTATTACTTGAGAAAGTCGATGAAATCGCAGAGCGTATTTTGACAATTGAAGGCAACCCATTGCATGCGTTTTCTGATTATTTGGAAACCAGCAAAATTCAAGAAGCAAAAGGGATCAGCAATGGTACGCAAGCACTAGAAACCCTGCTTGATGGCTACACAACGCTTATTTCTATGCAGCGTGAGATTCTAGCGCAGGCGGGCGAAGCCGAAGATGAAGGGACAGCTGCGCTAATGAGCGACTACATCAAAGAGCAAGAGAAGCTGGTGTGGATGCTTAAAGCATATTTAAACTAAGATTAAGGCTAGGGTGTACAAGTCGAGCTAAAAGCTACGACCTACAAGCGAGCCAGCTCCTACCTTGATTCTCCTCTGGTAGGAGCGAGTTTACCTCGCGATCTTTTATCTCGCTGTTGTCGAGTTAGAGCTAGGGTGTACAAGTCGAGCTAAAGCTACGACTTACAAGCAGAGCCAGCTCCTACCTAGGTTTTCCTCTGGTAGGAGCGAGTTTACCTCGCGATCTTTTATCTCGCTGTTGTCGAGTTAGAACTACGACCTACCATTCAATAAGCTGATAAAGAATGCCATTTCTAGCGCTCTTTCATGTAAGCTTTTAAATCGGCCTGAGGCACCACCGTGACCCGCTTCCAAGTCGGTTTTAAAGATCAGCACATTATCATCCGTTTTATATTCTCTAAGCTTAGCAACCCACTTCATTGGCTCCCAATACTGCACTTGCGAGTCGTGCAGACCTGTGGTGACTAGAATATTTGGATAGGCTTTGGCTTCAATATTGTCATACGGCGAATACGCTAAAATATTCTGGTAGTCCGCTTCATTATTCGGATTACCCCATTCATCATACTCGTTTGTGGTCAATGGGATTGACTCATCCAACATGGTAGTTAACACATCCAAGAAAGGCACATGGCAGCCTAACCCTAAATACAGCTCTGGAGCTTGGTTTGCAATTGCACCCATTAACAGGCCGCCTGCACTTCCGCCTGATGCAAACACTTTGTCTTTATGGCCGTAGCCCTGCTCAACCAAGGCCTTGGTAACATCAATAAAGTCGTTAAAGGTATTTTGCTTATGCGCTTTTTTGCCTTGCTCATACCATTCACGACCAAGCATCTCAGAACCTCGAATATGCGCAATCGCGTATACAAACCCTCTATCTAACAGGCTTAGAATTTGACTAGAGAAGTTAGGGTCGATAGTAATACCATAAGAACCATAGCCATACTGCAATAGTGGATTGCTACCGTCTTGATTAAACTTATCTTTTCGATACACCAAAGACACAGGGACTTTAACACCATCTCTTGCGGTTATATGCAAACGTTCAGAGTGATAATATTCAGGTTTAAAATCACCTAACACTTGCTGTTGCTTTTTCAGCGTCTTCTTACCAGTGGTTAAATCACAATCGTACACTGAGCTGGGAGTTGTCATACTCGAGTAGTGGATACGAATATTACTTGAACTTGGCTCAGGGTTATTTCCTACCGTAGCAAAATAACAAGCATCATCAAATCCAAGGTGATAGCTCTGCCCTTGATAATCATGGACAACAAAACGGATCTGCCCTTGTTCACGCTCAGTCAGCACAAAGTGACTATGGAACAGCTCCAAACCTTCTAATAGTACATGGTCACGATGGGCAACCAACTCTTCCCATTGCTCGACATCACCAACGGTTGCCGCTGTTGCACGCATTAAACGGAAGTTTTTAGCGTTCTTATTACTAAGGATGTAAAAGAACTCTCCCATTTTTTCAAGACCATATTCATGGCCAATTTCTCTTGGAATAAGAGTGCTAAACTCACCGCAAGGATCGTTTGCATCCAGTATTAACTGATCGCTCGTTTCCGTTGCTGCGAGATAGATATAAATAGCGCTTTCGTCACGACTTTTACCCAATCCCATATAAAATTGGCGATCTTGCTCTTCAAACACCAAAATATCATCGCTTTGTGGCGTTCCCAACACATGGCGATACACTTGGAAGCCGAGCAACGTTTGTTCGTCTTTTTTGACATAAAATACGGTTTTATTGTCGTTCGCCCAAATTACCTGACCTTCCGTGTTATACAGCACGTCTTGTAGTAGCGTATTGGTGTTTAAATCAAGAAACTTGATGGTATAAATTCGACGCCCGTCGGTATCTTCACTATAGGCAAGCAGTTGCTCGTCTGGGCTTACAGTAATATCACCGATGTCATAAAACTCGTTGCCAGCGGCTAACTGATTAATGTCTAACAGCAGTTTTTTATCCGACAAATCTTCTTGTGATGCACGATAATACTTAGCATATTCCTCATCACCACTCACTTCACTCACATACCAATAGTTGCCATCTTTTGCGGGCACTGAGCTATCGTCTTTTACGATACGACCTTTCATTTCTTCAAACAGCTGGGTTTGCAGTGCTTGGTGAGGCGCCATTTGCGCTTCACAGTAATCATTCTCTGCTTTGAGGTGTGCCAACACATCAGCATTTTTACGCTCGTCATCACGCATCCAGTAGTAGTTGTCGATACGCTCATGATTATGGTGCAGCAAGGATTTCGGCTGCTTTTTGGCTAGCGGTTTAGTTTTTTCCATCACCAAGTTGTCATCCTAAATTCGTTATTTTTCGCCAGTGTATCATGATTCAAGAGCCATACCAGCGCGCAAAGAAAAAGGCCGAGCATCACTGCGCGGCCTTTATATTATTGAGTGGAAACGAGAGTTTCTAAGCTTCTGCTTTCTCTAGTTGGTTATCGTCAGATTTAGGCTTGCGTCTGATCTTCGCTTTTAAGCGTGAACCCGCACCCTGCACATCCGTTAAGATGATATATAAGGCCGGCACTAACACAAGCGTGATAAGCGTTGCGAATAGCACTGCAAAGCCAAGTGATACCGCCATCGGAATAACAAACCTTGCTTGTAGACTGGTTTCAAAGATGATTGGCATGACACCGGCAAACGTCGTGATAGAGGTTAGCGTGATTGCCCTAAAGCGTGCACAACCCGCTTCAATAACAGCCTCTTTAAGCTTAACGCCCTCAGCACGTGCTTGGTTGATATAGTCCGTCATTACCAAGGAGTCGTTGATCACAACCCCAGCAGCGGCTACCAATCCAAACATAGACATAGTACTCATATCTAAGCCAAACACTAAGTGACCCCATAGCGCGCCAACTAAGCTAAACGGGATTACCGACATCACGATAAGCGGTTGTGCATAGCTCTTAAGCGGTACAGCCAATAGGATATAAACCATCAACATACCAGCGGCAAAGAATAAGATCTGCTCACTGGTTTGAGCTTGACGCTCTTCCACGCTACCACCTAGCTTAGTTTTTACGCCTGGGAACTGTTTTAGTAGCTCTGGTAAGATATTTTCTTCGATATTCTTAACCACGGCATCTGGCTCAATCAGCTCTTCATCGATGCTACCGTATACATATACCGTTCTAAAGCCATCTTCACGACGAATATAATTGATACCCGGCTTCTCAGTAAACTCTACAACATCGCCTAGCATCACTTCTTTGCCTTTTGGCGTTGTGATGATAGTACGCTTAAGTGAAGCCAAAGCTTTACGATCAAGTTCAGGATAACGCACCATCACTTTGATCTCTTCGCCATCACGAATAACACGCTGTGCTTCGCCACCGTAGAAGCTATTACCAACCTGAATCGCAACATCGGCAAGTTGCAAGCCAAGCTCATAAGCCACTGGCTTAAGCGCGATCTGCATTTCTTTACTCGCAGGGTCAATACTCGAGCTAATATCAAATAACCCGGGTTGCTGCTGCAACATTGAAATAAGCTGTCTGCCCGCTGCATTGAGAGTCTCGATATCAGAACCTAGCAAGCGATAGCCAAATTCACCCTCACCACCACTTTGATCGCCAACACTGTCATACACAATAATTGACTTCACTGCGGTGATCTCTGGCATTGCCTCGCGCCAACGGCGTGCAAGTTCAAAAGCCGTAAATGGTCTTAGCTCTTCGTCAACTAACGTCGATAACACTGAGCCCTTAGCGCGGCTTTGGTTCCAAGAATATACATCCTTAACCATACCTTGACCGAACTCTTGGGCAATCTCTTTATCGACATTACGCACCATTAACTCAATAGACTGCATTGCCGCAATGGTTTGCTCGTCCGAGACATTGTCGTTCATGGTAATTTCGATCTTTGGATAATCCTCTGGCACTTTCGGGAATGGAATAAAGCGCACTAAATTCGAAGTCACTAAGCTAAAGCTAAATACCAGCATCGCCACAAAAGTTAATAATACGGTCCAGCGCCAATCAACACAGCGCTGAATAAAGCGTCTGTATGGTCCGTTTACAAATGCGAAGAACTTCTTGTTAAATGCAGCACGACGACTGTTTGGACGCAGTGGTTTAATCTTAGTATGAGCAATGTGCGCTGGCAAAATCCATTTGGATTCAATCAAACTGAATACCAAGCACAGAATAATAACGCCCGAGATTGACTTAAAGAATGCACTTTCAGGACCAGATGAGAACAACATAGGTGCAAACACAGCAATGGTTGTTAATACGCCGAAGGTTGCTGGTGTTGCAACACGCTTAGCACCAATCACCACATTCTTAACGCTGTGGCCTTTGCGTTCAATTTCGGAGTAGGCGGACTCCCCTATGACAATGGCGTCATCCACCACGATCCCAAGTACCATAATAAAGGCAAATAGCGATACGATATTAATACTGATCCCAAGAGCTGGCATAAATAGGAATGCACCAAGGAAACACACCGGCAAGCCAATCATTACCCAGAGCGCTAATTTGAAGCGTAGGAAAATAGTCAGCATAATTGCGACGAGTAACGCACCCTGTAACATATTGCTCTTCATCATCTCGAGTCGAGCGTTCAGGTAGTACGTCATATCAACGATTGGTTCTAATCTTAAGCCTGCGGGTAACTTAGCATTTTTCTCTTCGATATATTTATGTACCGCTTTCGCGATTGGGATCATATTTTGGTCTTTGGTCGCTTTAACCGACAGAAATACCGCATTTTCACCATTCAAACGGAAGTAATATTCACCTTCAGTTAGCCCGTCTTTAATTTCTGCGATGTCTTGAAGATAAATTTTGGCGCCGTTATCACCGACCTTAACAGGGATGTTTCTAAACTCATTACCGCGGTACATTTGGTTTTCAACACGCACTGCAATGATGCCTGATTCAGTTCTGATTTGACCTGCTGAAATGTTGGTTGAATAACGTCTAATTGCGCTACTTACATCACTAATCGTTAGGTTGTAACGGCGCAGAGCATCTGGATCAACTTCAATACCAATCTCATAGTTTGGGGTTGAACGGTCAACCAATGAAATCGTTGGAATTTCGAGTAATTCATCTTCGATCTCTTTGGCGATTGGCTTGAGTGCATTCAACGGTAGATTACCAGCCAGTGCGACGTTCACCACGTCTTGACGAAATTCTATAAGCTGAACCTGCACGGGCTCCATGGATGCTGGGAAGGTCGCGATACTATTCACACGCGAGCGAATTTTATCTTCTACTTCCGTTAAGTCTTCATCTTTATAGATTTCAAGTTGCGCACTACCGCTGCCTCTAGCGGCACGGTAAACCCCTTTTTTGATTTCTGTAACGTCTTTTAATGCTTCTTCAATTTTGATCAAAATCCCCTCTTCAATTTCTTGAGGAGACGCGCCAGGATACACAGCTGACACCGTCACATAATTGATTTCAAAGTTTGGAAACATTTGTCTTTGGATAGTCATATAACTGATAAAACCCATTATCAGTATGAAGACCATCAACAAGTTCGCCGCTACCGTATTATTCGCAAAATAAGCGATAATACCGCGCTGCGATGTTTTTTCTATATCACTCATGGTCGCTCCTTGCTGTTACAGCTTTTCCGGCTGACTACTAGGCTTTGATGAGGAGTCCGTGCCAGCAACTTTAACTTCCATGCCTTTTTGTGGATATTCAGGTGGTGTCATGACCACTTTATCGCGACTTGTGATGCCATCGCCGATTAAGAAGAACTCACCCTCTTCGCGGATAACTTGCACTTTTCGTGGCTCAAGCTGGTTATCTTGATTAAGTAACCAAACCGACTGATTATTCACGATATCTTGTGGTAGACGATAGATTTGTTTTAACGTTTTACCCGCAAAGCTAACTTGTACATACGTGCCGTATTTTATCGCTGGCTGGCGCGTTGTGAGACCATACGGGTCATTGATACGTACCACCAGGTTGTTCATACGCGTTTGTTGGTCAACAGTACCTAAATCTCTATCAATTACCGCTTCTCGAGTGAAGGCATTCACACCACGCTGATAAACCGTAGCGGCAAGCCCTGACACTCGCTCAGGTAAAAACACAGAATCAAAACCCGCGATAGGAATAATCACTTCCGCCGTTTCGATGTTATTGACAGTACCAACTGAACTCCCCATAGAAACGAACTGGCCAAGACCAACGTCTTTTTTCACCACTAGTGCGTTATAAGGCGCGATAACTTCGCAGTTTTCTAGGTCTCGCTTTGCACGCTGCAGTGCAGCTTTTGCCGATTTTACTGAGGCTTTGGCACTCATGACCTGCGGTTTACGTAAAAATAGGTCGGTATGCTTTTTATTTGGAAATCTTCTTGCTTCATCAGCAGCTACATCAGCTTGTGCTTGCTCTTCGATAAGCTGCGCCTGAGCTCTGGCAAGTTCTGCTTCTGCTTGTAGTAACGCGGCTTCGTAGTTATCTTGCTCAATACGCAGTAACACTTCGCCTTTTTGTACCACACCGCCTTCAACAAAGTTAGGGTGCCAGTATTCAACTTCGCCCGATACTTGAATAGAAAGTTGTGTACTTTCTAGCGGTTTTACTTCGCCATAGCTTTGGATCACAACTTGGTGATCTTGCGCAGCGAGAGTTTCAACTTCAACAACAGGACGAGAATCGACTTCTTGCTTCTCAGGTTCACTCTTAGCAACGGCATTGACGAACATAAATCCGACAACACCCACTATAAGCACGGTAAAGGGTAGAATCCATTTTAAAGTTTTAGCTTGCATGACAGTACCTATTGATAATTTCCTGACCGTATAGTACCAAGTTTAGCGCGTTCTCGGATGTGACATTTGTAAGAATCTGTTACACCTTTAGAACAACTTTTTATAACTATCGAAAAACAGCAAAAATTATAAAGTTATTTCAAACAATTAAGTACCAAAACCATTGATTTGAAAAGACCTTTTTAAGTACGATTTTTGTGATTTATATAACAGTTTTTTCGGCTTTTTGTCACATTTTTCACCCTAGATCTGCTTAGTGACATGATGAAGCTCAAGCACTAGAACTATACTGCCTACCAATACGATAGCGAACAACAGATAGATCCCAAGCAGTGGACTCAAAATACCAAACGTACTCGCCACGACTAAAGACAAGAAAACTGCAATAACAACTGCGACTAACACGAGAGAAGCCCGACTCCAACACTGCTCAATAAGAACATCACGTACCTTAGCACCGACTAAACGCTTGATATAGAAGACTGGCGTACTCAATATGGCGAGGTAGCCGAGCAAACCATACATACCTGCCACTACCTGTATTAACATCATCAGTGCGATCACCAACCCAGCTAAAAAGCTCAGCATGGCTGTTTTATTGAGTTGCTGCATCCGCGATTTGATATCGACGAGCTTTAAAATAGATTGGCTTGGGTTTTGTTGTTTGTACAAGGCGGTAACCGTATGCAAGTCTAATTTCTCTCCTGCTTTGGCTCGCACCAGAATATTTCCACTAATAAAATTAAAAGGTAGATAAGCTAAGGCTTGTGCTTGAGACGTATGGCTAAAGGTATTTTCGACAATACCCACAAGGGTAATGGGGCGCTGATTTCTGTCGTAGATGGTCATGCCGATATCTGCTGCTGTTACGCCAAGGCGCTGTGCTAAAAGCTGATTGAGCACCACTTTTTTCCCTGAACTATTGATAGCTAGGTCATCCTCAGAGAATCCGCCACCAGCAATAAACCTTAGGCCTGAGGTGATAAAGTAATTTGGCCCGCTGAGCTGTAAATAAGCGACGACTGAGTCGCTGCCATCATCAACTAAGCTTAGCGGCTCCAGAAATACAAATTCGTGGGGTAATACGCCAGCCAGAGCAGCACTCTCGACGCTTGGGTGCTGTCTAAGCGCCGACAAGTTTATCATCGCTTGATTATATCTTGCTTGAATAGCATCTGAACTGCGGTCGTAGTTACTTTGCTGTAACTCAACAAAATAAAGGTTATTTGAGTTAAAACCACTTGAGGTATTTAGCTGCCCGCCAAAGTAGCTCAATAGCCAAAACGCAAAGCTCATTGTGACTATGCCCACACCGATTTGCAATCCGAGTAAGGCTTGACTCATTGACTTAGGCAATTGTTTGACCTGCCCCTTCCCTGAGCCACTTAGTTGACTACGAATATCCTTAAATGACACCTGAGACATTGCCAGTTTTACAAACACCAGTGCACAGAGTTGAGCAAAAGCACCTACCAATAAAAAGCTCCACCAAGGTAGTTTGAGCCAAACTGCATGGGCTAGGGTCTCCTTCGACCAAAACTGCATTAGCCAAACGCCAGCATTCGCTATCCCTATCGCAAGCGATGACGCAAACAAAAAAATCAAGGCAATATAACGCCACTGTTCGAGTTGTAGATTGCCGCGCTTAGCACCGAGTACAATCGCCAGTGCCAGCTGGTTTTGTTTGGCTTTAAAGTCTAGCAAGTAAAGCGAAAATGCATTCACTAAGGTGATGACAAGCAGCCCAACGCCTGCAAATGCTAACCATTGCGTCGTTGTTCTTAGCTGCCCTTTTAATTTATCAGCAAGTGGTGACAACGAAAATCTGAGCGTCGCACGACCAGATATCCCTTGTTCTAATTGAGCTTGCTCAAATGCAGTTTGAAACTGCGCCTGCAAAAGCGTTAATTGCAGCTGCGCATTTTCGTGTTTTATGCGACCCACAAGAAATAAGTCGCTTCTTACCGCCAAATGATCCATACCCGTAATACGTTCACCCATCATCTGCGCAAATGGTAAGAATACCTCACTCATCCGGTTCGATTGATATAACTGCGGTTCAGATTCATCGCACGCGACCACTCCCACCACGATATAACGACGATCATCAAGTTGAATGCTCTGCTCTATAATATTTTCATCAGGAAAATATTGCTGCACAAAGCACTCTGTCACAACGACTTCGTTAGGTGCTGTACCAAGCTCATTACTTTGGGAAAACCACCTCCCTTCTTTTAAAGCAATATTAAAGAGCGAAAAGAAATCATCACCGACGTAAGTTGTCTCAATCCTTGGCTCAACCACTGAACCACGTAGTAAGCTGTGGCTATACAATACTGCGGAGGCTTTATCAAACAATTGCTTGTCTTGAGCAAGCTGCCACGCAACAGGCGTAGAGATAGCATTTTCCATGATCGTCTTGTCATGTTCATCTAACATATTCCCTTGCAGCCAAACGAGTTTATCGCTTTGCGGATAAGGTAGCGACTGATAAGCTTGCCATGATAAGCCAATACTCATCATCATAGCGGCGAAAGCGCCGCTCAATAACACGACTAACATCAGACTTAGCCTAAGCCTATACCTCAATCGCCTCAATAGCTTATGCCATAATGTCATGCTTATCCCTTCACTAATTCAGATGGGTTGATTAATGCGTTGAGTGGCCTGCGCAGTATTTGCTGTAGTGAAAAGTACAAACACGAACTCGACACCAACACTATCCCCACAGCCGCAATCGAAAACTCTGCCACATTAAATGTTTGCTGAAAGTATGGCGACAATAATAAACACCCTGTTAGGGAGATCATTAACGCTATACTTATGTGCTTAAAGTGGGTAGTAAGATCCTCTCGAGTGAGATCGCTATGCTTAGCACCCAGCACCATTTTCGTGCCGTAATAAGAAAGCTTAAGTGATTGGCTATAACGAAAGACACCAAATAGGCCAATAATCACGAGCAACAACGCCAACGCGAAGATAAACAGTGCTCCATAGGTAACCAAGGTATCAGTCAACAGGTATTGCTCACGCTGCGCAGTAAGTGATTTAAAACTAAAGATTTTCAATGCTGGATGAACTTGCATCAGCAGCGCTGCAAAATGGGATTTAGTGACAGGCTGCTGAGTCTTAATTAACACCGTATTACTTCCTTGTACTGCTCGATACACATGGGGCAGTACGGGTTCGCCAGGCACGGCTAAATCAGCAACGACACCAATAATTTCAAACGCCGCATCTTCGTCTGTAATGTTAAAACTCAAGCGCTTGCCTAGCGCCTTTTCCTCTCCACCTAGTTGCTCTGCAAAGGTTTTATTGATAATTAACTGCTGCTCACCGCGGCGCACCGCTTCACTATCGAAAAACTGACCTTGTAGTAACGGCAAAGAAAAAAACTCAAGATAACCACTATCCACAACTCGGCCAACCGGATGCACGCGTTCGAGCGTCTCGACTTCTTGCAATGACCAAGTGCCAACGCCTTGTCCGATCGGTGAACGGCTTCGACTCACCGCGATTACTTCTGCGGTATTCGCAAGGACTTCACTGGCTTGACGCATTACCTCTGTGTATTCATCTCTTGGCATAGTATCAGGGGCATAAAACGTCACTTCGTATTTATTCTTGAGATCTACCGCATAAGCATTTTTGAGATGAGATAAGGCAGCAACGCCGACATTGAAGCAGAAGAAGAGCAAGATAATAGAAATACTTAACTGACTCACCGCCATGAACCGTTGCACTCGCGCACTCACAACAACGGCATTCCCCTTACCGCTTTGTTTTAGCATGTGCGTTAAGTGACGAAAGCGTATTGCAGACATTCCTGCGAACAACAATAACCAGCTCGTCAATAAAGCGACCAATCCCAGTGCAAGTATACTTTGCCAGGTTAACGCTATCAGCTGCGCTTGCGGCAACAGCCCCACTAGTTCTTTTTGTAGCCACTGGCAGATAACATAAGACGCTCCAATTGCAACCACGAGTGATACTAAGCAAAGTGCTAGCAGCGGTAACCACTGCATCAGCGCAATATCTCTTATTTTTGCTCCCACCACCGCTTGAATTGCCAGCGTGCGCTGGATCTGACTGAGTCTTGCAAGGTATAAGTTACTGATATTTAATAGCGCGATACCAAGTAAACCGAGCGATACCACAAACATTCCAAATAACAATAAGGGAGACTTACCGAGCATAATTGATTTCAACGACACCGCGCGAATGCCAATATACCACTTCGCAAAATACTCACTGTCGCTCACTTTGCTGCGCCAAAGTGTGTTCATTTCGTTCGATAGCGAGAGGCTGACTTGTTCATGCTCCACCCCTGTAGCCAGCTTACCCACCATCAAGTTAAGCGCATATCGGTTCCACCAGTAAGGTTTAGCTTCCTCTGAAGTTAGGTTGTATTGCCAAGGTAACCATACCGCAGTGTTGTGTGTCAGCTTTTTTAAGTTAGGTTCATAAAACGGCTCTGCAGCAACTCCGACAATCGTAAACTCTCGCCCATCCAGTCGCAGCGTTTTATTTAAAATATCAGGATCACCATTGAAGTGACTTTGCCAAGCTTGAAAGCTCAGCACTGCGACAGGGCTGCTCTCATCTACAGATTCAGTAATAACCCGCCCCATCGCAAGCGGCATATCAAAAATACTAAACCACTCTGGCGAGACATAAGCTGATTCAACTTGTGGCGCATCGGCATCCGAAGTAAGCAATTGCTCAGCATAATGCACCATCGCCAGCTGCTCCATTGCGGCAGGTTTATGCTCGTATAAATGCATCAATGATGGGTAATTAAAGGCTTCGCTGCTCTCGTTACCATTTTCATCAAACATCGGGTATTCAAGCTTCACAATACGTTCTGAATCTGGATATGTTAAAGGTGAAAAATACAGGCTATGTAACATCCCCATTGCGACCAGCATCACAACGAATACACAGCTCAGCGTAGTCACCACACTAACATGATAAATATTTGCACGGCCTAAGTTGAACACTTGCATGGTGCCCTCTCTATGCTCGTTGACTAACAGGTTGAGCAGAAGCGACTGTGCCTAACAGCTCACCATCGAACAATTTCACCTGCCTTGGAGCCATATCGGCATAACGTGGATCGTGCGTCACCATACAAACTGTGGTGCCTTGCTGATGCAATTCAGCGATTAATTGCATCACCTGATCGCCACTTTTCGAATCTAAGTTACCCGTCGGTTCGTCCACCAGTAGAATGCTTGGTTCGGTCACCAAAGCACGAGCAATCGCAACACGCTGCTGCTGCCCGCCTGATAACTGATTTGGCTTATGTTGAACGCGATGCGACAGCCCAACCTTTTGTAAACAAGACTCGACTCGGAGCTTTACTTCAGCCTTACTCAATTTCTCAGGACGATACTTTAGGGGTAAAGCGACGTTATCGAATACCGAAATTTCATCAATGAGATTAAAAGCCTGAAAGACAAACCCAATATGCTCATTGCGAAGCTCAGCGGCCTGATCAAGCGTCAGAGTTGTCACATCATGAGCACCAATCGTATAGCTACCACTTGTTGCTTGGTCAATTAAACCGATGATGGATAGCAAAGTAGATTTACCGCATCCTGATGGGCCAGAGATCGAAATAAAATCGCCTTTTGCTATTTCCAGTGAAATATTTCTCAGTGCGTGTGTTTGTAGTTCTTCGGTTTCGAACACTTTATTGATATTTTTAAGCACTATCATTTTGATATTCCTACTTTAATAAGATTGTCTCATCTAGACTGCCAAGATAGGCTAGATCAGAAATGATTAATCGTTTCCCGGCTTCAACGCCAGAATCTATAACAATATATTTCCCCGTTGAAGCACCAAAGGTGATTTCTAGCGGCTTTGCGGTGTCATCACTAGTCAGTGCAAATAAGGTCTGCGTTTGATTGTCTTTGGCATTGGCAGGGCGCTGAACATAGGTGGCATTGGCAAGATGCTTAATGGCGATGCTGGCAGAGATACTCAGCTGCGCTCGCGCCTGCTTCGGTAAGGTATTTGGTAAACTCACCTCTACTTCCACGCTATTGTTTGTCACCACGGGGTCAACTCGGAGCACTTTGCCTTTTACTTTGTTGGCCTGCATGTTCACCATCACGTCTTGCCCAGTTTCAACCCAGCGCACTTGGGATTGTGGCACAGACAATACCGCCATCAACGACTGGTTAGAGCCAATCAATGCTAATTCGTCACCAACATTGACTCGTTGCCCAAGCGCCAGAGGCATGCGCTCAATGATCCCTGAAGTGCTGGCTTTAATCTCCAGTTGTTGTTGTTTTTCTAGTAAGTTATTGAGTTCTTGTTCACGAATATTGATTTCCTCGTTAGCAAGAATAAGCGCCGAGCTATGTAGTGCTTGCAACTGTTTAGCTTGCTGTTCTAGCATGCTAATTTCATGCTGCAAGGTACTCAAACTGGTTTCAGTTTGGGCAAAGTTCAGCGCGGAAATAATGCCTTGTAGTGCAAGGTTTTGCTCCGCGCGGTGGCGCAATACTAAGGTTTTAAGCGCGCCTTGTTTTTGCATCAGCTGTGTTTGTTCGTTTAACAGCTCCCTTTGTTGAGTGAGTAGCAGCTGTTCTTTTATTGTCCGCGACTGGCGCAGAGCTTGTTTGGCTTGTTGAACCTGTAACGCCAGATCTGGGCTCACAAGCTCGGCGATCGCTTCACCTTTGTGCACAATTGCGCCCGCTTTATGGTGGATAGTTTTAACGATAGCCGAACTTTGCGCGTTTAATAAAAACTGCTCAGCACTACGTAACTCCCCAAAGCTATCTACTGATAAAGTAAGCGGACCTTGTTTCACTTCCGCCACCAGTATCTCTGCGCGTATCACACTAGAATGAGACGCCCATTGTTGCCACAGTAAATAAACAATTATCACCACCATTAAACAGACAGCAACGATGTAATGTTTGGTTTTTCTTGGTTTTGCCGGTTTGACTAGATCCATGTTCCCTCCTCACTGACTGTCGACTGTTAGCGAGAACCATGCCAAATAAAAATAAACAAATATTTCAATAAGTTAAATTAATTCCAGATATCAAAACCGGCTGATATTTCGAAATCGAACACAGCTTTTCGGAATTGGAAAAACATCTAAACTTTGTTTGCCAATATGTCGTTTATCTTTTGTTACATTCATTTTACCTTGAGTTTCTGACAGGCTCTGATGTTTTGGGTACACTCAGATTTTTACAATTTCGAGTCAACATTATGAAGAAAACTGCATTAAGCATTGCCCTCGCGCTCACCTTCGCAAGCGCCCCAAGCTTTGCAAAAAAAGACAAAAAAGAAGAAGAAAAAACAATCGCTTCACTAGTCGAAAATAAAACCAGTATTGATGGCCTGTTTCCGCTTTATCAGGATAAAGAAAGCGGAGAATACCTAATGCAACTCAATGAGACGCAACTTGATACTCCATTCTTATACTTCGCGCATACTGTTGATGGCGTTACCGATGTCGGCCATTTTCGAGGTAACTACCGAGAAACGAAACTGATTGAGTTTAGAAAACACTTTAACCGCATTGATATTATCAGCAAAACGCCGCGTTTTATCTTTGATGAAAACTCAGCTATTGCGAACGCGAGCGATGCCAACATCAGTGAAGCCGTACTCGCCAGTATCGAAATTGAAAAAGCTGAAGACGGTAAAATTTTATTCAAAGCAAATAAGCTATTTTTAAGTGAGTCACTACATAAAGTATCTCCTTGGAAACGTGCAGATGACAAGAACGCAAGCAAGCGCTTTGCCCTTGGCAAATTAGACGAGAAGAAATCTCGAATCGTTAAGCACCGTCCATATAGCAACAACTTAGATATTGTTGTTGATTATGTCTTTAGTAACCCAGACCCAAAAGTTGCAGGTTCAAATGCAGTGACAGACTCACGTTTTGTCTCGCTAAAAGTACAACATAGTTTTGTCGCACTGCCAGACAATGACTACCAACCTCGCTACGATGATGCACGTATCGGTTACTTCACCAATCAGTTTGACGTGCAAACTTCACCAGATTGGGCGCCGTATAAAGACGTTATTAAGCGTTGGAACTTAGTGAAGAAAGATCCAAGCGCGGCGCTTTCTGAACCTGTTGAACCTATCGTGTGGTGGATTGAAAACACCACACCAGTCGAATGGCGTGACACGGTTCGTGATGGTGTACTAGGATGGAATAGTGCGTTTGAGAAAATCGGCTTTAAGAATGCCATTGTTGTAAAAGTACAACCTGACGATGCCACTTGGGATGCGGGTGATATCAACTACAATGTACTGCGCTGGACTTCTTCACCTCGCCCACCGTTTGGCGGCTATGGTCCAGCAACTGCCAACCCGCTTACTGGCCAAATTCTTGGTTCCGACATCATGCTAGAGTATGTATTTATGCGTAACCGCTGGATGTATGACTCACTCTACTCTCAAGGTCAAATGAGCCATGGTGCTCAAGCATCAAGCGATACACTACACTGTTCGCTTGGACATGAAATGCAGGGCCAATTGATGACGGCAAGCCTTGCAACAGGTGCTGACATCGAACGCAAAGAAATGCTACGACAGGGCTTAGTACAGTTGGTTCTTCATGAAGTAGGACACACCTTAGGCCTAAACCACAACATGAAGTCTTCTATTTTGTGGGGTCCTAAAGAAGTACACGACAAGTCAAAAACACAAGGTATCGTAACCGGCTCTGTGATGGACTACGCGCCAGCTAACATTGCCCCTCTAGGCGTTGACCAAGGTGATATCTTCCAAACCAAACCAGGTCCGTACGATGATTGGGCGATAGAATTTGGTTACAGCACAGCACTTAACGATGACACCCAAGAGCAACAGCGCCTTGAAAAGATCTTATCTCGTTCTGGCGAACATGGCTTAGCTTTTGGCAACGATGCCGACGATATGCGTGCGCCGGGGCGTCATATTGATCCTCGCGTGATGATTGGGGACTTATCATCCGATCCGGTGACATACGGGGTTGACCGCATGACTCTGGTCAACCATTTATTCACCGAACTAAAAGACAAAGCGCGTGTTGAAGGTCAGTCTAACCAACAGTTATTAACCTCTGCGAATATGCTGTTTGGTCAATACCGTGCTCAAGCAACTGTGATTTCACGCCAAATTGGCGGTGTATACGTTGAGCGCAGCGTAGTAGGCACAGAAGGTGAAACAAAACCATTTACACCAGTACCACTTGCGCGCCAAAAAGCGGCTATGACCGCGCTTAAGGAAATGGTTTTCGCACCGACCGTGCTTGAAAATATGCAGCCTCTTTACAACTACATGCAAGCGCAGCGCCGTGGCTTTAACCATTATGGTAAGAACGAAGATCCTAAAGTCCATAAGATGGTACTTGGCATGCAAAAGTCGGTACTAGACCAAGTACTACACGCGAATGTATTACAACGTATCAGCGACTCTACGTACTATGGTAACGAATACAGCCTAAACGAGGTGATGAACGACCTGACTGCCGCTATTTTCGTTGCTGATAAGAATGCAACTACCTTAAGCCAGAACCTACAAATTGAGTACGTTTCTCGCTTAATTAATGTTGCAGGATTGAGCAAAGTGAGCAAATACGACAATTTGGCAAAAGCCGCTGCACTATTCCAACTGCAGAGTATTTTGGATAAGAGCACAGCTTGGGGTGCCGATCAGGCAACTAAGGCACATAAAGCGTATATTGATCGTATGATCACAAAAGCGTTAGAAGCGTAATTCGAAAATTTTTGTATTACGCGAGTGAAATGAGCGAAAACGTTAAGGGCTAGCAATTTGCTAGCCCTTGTTTTGTCTGTTTATATCACTAAGCTAAAGCGGGTTTAGAGCGATAGTACTGAATACAGCCTAATTGTGCGGCATTAGTCAGTAAAATCATCACAAACATCAACACGTGAGCTACGCTAACATGACCTAAGCTCAGTTCAGCAGCCAAGCCAATTCCGCCCGCTAAAAACTGCAGTGAGAAATACCTAGCGCTTAAGTTAGAAACATCACCGCTTTTAATTGTTTTATAGGTCTGCGGCATAACGCGAATTGAGCTCATCACTAGCCCTAAGTAAGTTAACGCATTTAGCAACGCAGCAGCTTCAATGTTCTTTGCCAATAAAAACCCAAATGGCAGCGTCGACAAACCAAGTAAGAGTGCTAATTGATTACGCTGCTTAGCACTTGCGTTATACCGAATAAAATAATATAAAATAAGTGCGCTTAAAGAGCCTGTAATCACGAAAGGCAGCACCATAAAAAAACGTTCAAAGAAAATGTTGTAGGCAATAAAGTAAGAGCTTTGTGCAACACCAAAACTCATCATTAACAGTGAGACACCTGATACACTGCGATTTTTACGGATCTTCCTAATCAAAGGAACAAAGCTTAAAACCAAAACGAAAGAAGAAACGATCGGTAAATATTCGCTCAATGCCAACTCCAAATGTCTAAATTGTTGCTAAGTTAAAGTGCTGTAAAACCCTTAAAAACACTTTGTAAAATTATGATTTTTAAGGTTTTTATTTTTGAAGGCGCGCATTTTAAGAACTAAACATAAAAATACAACATAACCTATAGAATCTATTTCCCACCCCTTGGCAAGGCTCAAATACAACCGTATAAAAATAAGTACACTTTAGAAGGCTTAGAAGTGCGGCGGCATGAAAACATCTAACTATCAGCCGGCATGGAATTAATAAAGTAAAACTTATGTTAAAATAATATATATAAGACTTTACAAAACGAATTATTGTTTCTATTTTGGTGTGTGGATGTTCAAAAAACATACCACCAACTGGTCGTGCTCTACAGTGCACCCAAGGCTTGGTTCGGTATTGAACGACGCCCAACTTTTTATCTCAAGTTGGATAACCACACACTCAAAAGGAATAACAATGAAACGACACATTCTTGTCACAGCATTAGGTTTAGCATCAGGTATCGCGATGGCACAAGCGCCACTAACGGAAACTCAGATGATGGAATATACCAGCAAAGCTAGCAAAGCAATGATTGGTAAAAAGTACGATCTAAACCTTCCACTTATTACTCAAAACAGTGCTACAAGCACTTCAACGTCTACACAAACTATTGTGCAAACAGTTTCACACCCAGATGCAAGCTACATCAAACTACACTTCAAAAACCTCACCCTTGGAAACGGCGGTAAACTCGTTGTGCGCTCGGAGAATAGTGGCGAGCGCTATGAATACACCCAAGCAAACCTCCGCGCAGCAACGGTTGATCCAAGCCTCGGCGATGACGGCGTTAAACAGTTTTCTGCTATGTCAGTCTCTGCTGATAAAGTCATCATTGAATATACTCCAGGCCAAGGTAATGCAGGCAAAACACCCGAAGTCGATTTTTACTATCATGGTACTGAAGGGCAAGCAACTGTTGAGGGCTTGACCGATGTGACGCCCATGTCAACTTGTGGCGCAATGGAACGCAAAGACGTGCAGTGCTGGGCGCAATCGCACCCGGTGGAATTCGAGCGCTCGCGTCCAGTCGCCAGACTGCTCATGAACGGCAGTGGTTTATGTACGGGTTGGCGTGTTGGTGCAGATAACCGTATGTTTACCAATAATCACTGTGTGGGATCAGCATCAGAGCTGGCGAATACTGAGGTATGGTTTAACTATCAAAGTACAAGCTGTAACGGCAGCCAGCGCGAAACTGTGGTTAAGGTCACAGGTAAAGACTTCCTTAAAACAGATTACACACTAGATTATACGCTGTTTACCATCAATGATTTCGCTAAGGCCCAGCCGTTTGGTTATTTTGGCTTAGACGTGCGTAATCCATCGCAAGGCGAGCGTATTTACATTCCTCAACATGGTTCAGGTAATCCTAAAGAGCTGTCGATTGAGTCTGATCAAGACACCAATGGACTGTGCTCTGTTAACCAAGCAACGGCGAATGGTCGAGGTACCGGTACAGATATAGGCTATTACTGCGACACTATTGGCGGCTCGTCAGGTTCGCCTGTACTTGCAGCCTCAACCAATAATGTTGTTGCGCTACACCACTTAGGTGGCTGTACCAATAAAGGCGCTAAAATCAGCTTAATTTGGCCTCAGGTTTCTAGTCACTTTGGTGGCCAAATTCCTGTTGGCGATAACGGCACTACCGATCCATTGCCCGTTGCATTATTTACTTACAGCTGTAATGACCTAAGCTGCAGCTTCGATGGTTCAGGCTCTAGTTCACCAAATGGTTCTATTACACAGCATAGCTGGCAGTTTGGTGATGGCGCATCCGCTTCAGGCGCGCAAACGTCATATAGCTTCACAAACTCTGGCAGCTATACCGTAGAGCTCACCGTGACAGATAGTAATGGTGACACTGCGTCAACAACACAACAGGTCACCGTGACGCTGCCAGGTGAAGAGCAAAAGCTTATCAAGGGAGTAGCCAAAACAGGGCTTGCTGGTGCTAGCGGCAGTGAAACCTTCTTCTATTACGATGCCCCTGCAGGCACGAATACAGTGACATTCAATACAAGTGGTGGCACTGGTGATGCTGATATGTACGTACTTAAAGGTGCAGAACCAACAACCAGCAATTGGACTTGTCGCCCTTACCGTTATGGTAACAGCGAATCTTGTACCCTAAATGAAGGTGCAGGTCGTTATTGGGTGATGATCCGCGGGTATAATGCTTACTCCGGCTTGCAGATTATAGCGAACCATAATTAATCTCAGCACTTTATAACACACCAAACAATGTGCGGGGCTAGCCTCGCACATTGTTTGATAGCAGTCCGCAACGATTACCTACAACTCATACCAAACACTAAACCAAACACGGTTTTCATTGGTCATATTACGCCCCTCTATACGACCAACTCCAGCACTAAACTGTAGATCGGTTAATCCGGCAGGAGCAAAATCAGCGGCCTTATCTAATATCACTCGAGACAAAGGTAAGCGCATCTTAATACCGTAATTTTGCCCAATCACTTCTCCATCTAACTGATGCTGCTTATAAAATAACTTAGGTTTGCCCTGCTGCCATGAAGTTGCAAATTCATAGCCTAAATAGCGGCTTCCCGTTGCAAATAGATGCGGTAACATAGGTTCGCTGACAGCGTGTAAACTGTTACTAATACTAGTGCTGGTAAGCGCTCCACCGCCCACAGATAGAGGCAATTCGCTGCTGTAGCGGCTATCGACCGATGCATAGAATGGAATTTGCCATGCTTTAGCAAACAAGCTCAGCTGATAATCAAAACCATCTAATTCACCTAGCCACTGAGCTGCAGAGACTTGCAGTGCTACACCATGCTGCTGCGTATCCCACATTGTACGACCGTTAAAACCGTAACGCCCGCCGCTCCATGCTTTTTCACCATGTTGCACACGAATAACGCCCAATTCGGGAGCGAGGAAATTCAATGCTTCACCAAAACGATAGCTAGATGACAAGGCAAATTGCTTAAAGCTGCTTTTATTCGGGGTCTTTACTTGTGGCGAGCGAGACTGCTTATCCGCTTCTAGCTCTTGATATCCAGCATCAAACGTCGTTTTCCAGTTTTCATGACGATATTCAAGTTGGGCAAATGCGCCCATCAACGCACCATTATTGATGCTTTTCTCGGCGCCAAGCTGCCAAGCAAGTTGGCGCAGCACATCCTGCCCTTTTAATGCCACGCCCAAACTATCAAAAGAGGCGCTATTTAATGCGCCTGATAAGGCGACAGAATAAGACTGTTCGAACACAGAATAATCAGAACTGGGCAGCGCGGTTTGATCTATCTTAGCCGCAGGTAATTGATGAGGATGTAGCTCTTTTTGTTCCGCCTCATTCACTTGCTCCAACACGCTTACGGTGCGCCAAGCCGGAGACACTATTTTGTTAACCTTGACCCCCTCAGGGGTCGCATAGCTCACCAGGAACTGCTGTGAATGGGTAATAATTTGCTCAAGCGGTTTAGCACTCACAGGTAAGGTCTCAAGTATTTTACTCGCCACGTCATAACGCATCACCGCTAAATGGCCTGCGACTCCAGAAATAAAGTACAGCTTGTCACCATCATGAGACCAAGTTAACCCCGAAAGGTATTGATGTGACTTGGGTAAGTAGACGATTTCGGTTGTATCATGGCTAAGATCTTTAACAACAAGTTGCCAGCGTTTGTTAGGAGTAACATGCACATAGGCTAATGTCGTCTTTTTATTAGAGAGCACAGGAAAGTCATGGACATCCCCAAGCTTGCTTGTGGTGATTGGCGTTTGCTTGCCTGAGTCCAACTCTATGGTCACTAGCTGTGAGTAACCCAAACGAGACACCTCCGCAATAATGGTATTAGCATCAACAATACTAAAGCGACGAATACCCGCGCCTTCAGTCAGTTGCTTTGGCTTTCCAGTACCAACTTTCCAGACAAACAAATCATTGATAAAGGTATCGTCTGCAGCTGGCGTTTTTGCAACGAAGTAAATATGGTCGTCATTCAGCCATTGGGGGTAATAGATACCAGCAAAATTGTGAGCATCAAGCTGCGCAAGTCGCTTTTTTGGAAAGACTTCGGGTGCGATATCCACAATATCTTTAGGATCGGCATTTAATATCGCTTCATTGCGCTTATTAAATTGCTCAATGGCTTCTACATTTTCTTTGTTTTCGTAGATATTGAGTGTGACTTGGCGTTTACGACTTTGCTCTACCACCAAAAACTGACTGCCATCTGGAGAGAATGCAATATCTCGAGCAGCATATGAGAACCGCTGCCAAAGCTCACTCTGTGTCGGAACCAAGGCCAGCTCCTGCTGCATGGCCTGATAGCTATATTCAACAATAAAGCGACGATATAACTGGCTTGCTGGCGCTCCAAAAGCACCACTAAATGCGGTTTCAAAACTGCGAGATTCCACCGCCTGCACTCTTGTCCACACTGCATCTAACGTCTGTGCGCCATAATTATCCTCAAGCCATGCTAGAAAACGTACGCCTACTAAGTATGCCATGGAATTGGAAAGGTAAGACTTGTCGCCATTATCTAAAGCGCTATAGGTCGGTAATGCACCTTGCTGCGCGTAATAACGCACAATGCTCTCACTGTAGTTGTCGTATAAACGTCCTCGTCCCGTTAATCTAGACTCCAGCAAGGTAGCATAGCCTTCGCTGACCCAGCGCGGTAATACCGCATCGAGCAAGTCAGTAATATCGTGCCAATCTCTGAGATGTTGTCGCCATTGATTACGGCTCGGCTGTGATAGATGAACGAGATGAATATATTCGTGCAAAATGAGCAACTGCTGCCAACTGGTGTTATTTGCGATGACGGAATCAGCTTGAGGCGGCGTCGCTTGCAGTGCCATCATTGGTTTATCTGTGCTGGGTAATGCAAAGCCATTGGCCGCATTTTCTGGATCGTAAATAATCACATCTGCGCGTTCACTCAAGGCTCTACCTTGTTGTGCCAGCACTTTATCTCGCACCACCTCCAGCTCATTTGCTGCAGAATACGCCCATTGCTGAAGCGCCTGAGGATAATGCACATTAAAGTTTTCGGTTTTGATGGTTTGCCACTTAGCCTGTAAACCAAAGCTCGTAAAAGCAACAAAAATTATCAGTAGCGCTCGCATTACCTTTCCTAAATAAATCCGGTGGCGCTAGCTTAACAAGAGATGTAAAGAAAAAGTGTGCTTTTTAGTAACAATTTCTTGCGCACGTTACACCTTAAAACGTCTATTTTGAGGCAAGCAAGATCTGCGTTGCTCTAAATGCGCGTAATTTTTCAGTGCTTTTGTGGCTGTGCAAGGGTGATAAACAAGCTAAGCACCCCAAGAGACACTGCAAACACAAAAAATACCACGGTTGAACTCAACCCCGCCTGCCATTTTGCCGCGGCGATTAAACCCGCGCTCAATAACACCGCCAGTTTTGCCTTAGTGTGCGCGTGTGGTTTGAATGATTTGGAGTAGCTATACGCCATAAAGATAAAGCCGCTGGCCAGCAGATAAGTGACTAACATGGTAGCTCCTTGCCAAGGTTTTGAAGGAACTTTAATTATATGCTAATGATAATTATTATCAACAAGGCAAAGTGATTTTTATTAATCCTCCTGAGTCGGTGTTGTGACAACTCAGTTGTCCATCGTGTAACTCTACAATGGTGCGGCTAAAGGTTAAACCTATTCCCTGCCCACCTTCTTTGGTGGAATAGAAAGGAGTAAGCATGTTATCTAGGTTGGCAAAGCCCGGGCCATTGTCTTGCACATCAATCACCGCTTGTTGCTGCTGATAATAAGCATGTAGCGTCAACTTGGCACTTTCACCACTGGCCTCAATGGCATTTTTAACTAAGTTAATCAGCACTTGCTCAATTAAGGCTTTATCGAGATTGAGCGTATTCACAGTGCAATTTACTTGGATGCCGGTATCCTCAAATAACGCAGCAACAGAAGACAGTAACAGCATGATAGAGACTGACTCCCGATCTAGCCTTGGGGTTTGCGTAACTTTGGCGTATTGGCTCACAAATTGTTGTAAATGCTGGCAACGCTGACCTATTACACTTAGCGCATGCTGCTCTTTTTCGTCCTTTGCTCTTGCTAATAAGGTTTGCGCTAGGGAGCTGACGGGCGTCAAACTGTTGTGGATCTCATGACTTATTACTCGGATTAAATGTTGCCAAGCTGCCAGCTCCTTTTTACGTAATGCCTTAGTGATATCGAGTGCGACAAGTAAAGAAAACTGCTTACCCTCTTGAAAGAATTCACTACTTTGTAGTTGCCACCGAGATTGCTGCGCTGTATCTGCAAAATGCCAGTGATTATCTTGTTGCACCAGCCCAAACTGAGCCGCGCTTATTCCCTTACACTCTAACCAAGGGCGATGATAAAGCGACTCAAATGCCCCATTGGCATAGGCAAGTTTGAGTTTTTCGTCAAACATCATAATAGGCGTATTAAGGCTGTCTATTAGCTGATAAATGATAAACTGCTGACTATGATAGCGGCGCTTTTGACTGTGCAGCTGTGCACTTAAGGCCAGTAAGCGCTGTTCAAATTCGGCTACCACGCCCGCTGTATAATGTGGCTTAATAGTTTGAGTAAAATCACTTTGTACAATCGCTTCCAGCTGCCAATTAGCACGCATGGCAATGCGTTTAAGGTGAGACAACAGTATTTTTTGTAACCCGCCCAACAGCCCCAACACACTCACCGATACGGCAGCTACCCACGTTATCTCTAGCTGTAATTGCAGAAGCAGCAAAGTCAGTAAAACCGTACAGCTAATGGTTAACAGCGTACAGTAGGCCCCAAGCCGCCACTCAGCGCTAGCCAGATGTTTTAAGGCCATATTTTTCCAAACGCCGATAAAGAGAAGAAGCCGTGAGTCCAAGTATTTTAGCAGCTTCTGCGACATTGCCTTGAGCGCGTTGCATCGCTTGCTCCACCATTTCTTGCTCCACTTGTTGCAAAGTCTTGCTTGGCATATCACTGATCACTTTAGGTGCGGCGGTAAAGCGTAGTTGGCAATCACTGAGCTCAATCTGCAAGCCCTCCGCCATTAACACGGCACGCTCCATGACGTGACTTAACTCACGCACATTGCCGGGCCAATTGTGTTCAATCAACGCAGCTTTAACCGCAGGGCTAAGTTCACGAATTGGCTCACCATACTGCGCACAGAATTTAGCGACAAAATACTCAGCCAACGGCACGATATCGCCAAACCGCTCGGCGAGCCTCGGCACTTCAATCACAATTGTATTGATGCGATATAACAAGTCTTCTCGGAACTCAGCGGCTTTCACTAAGTCATCAAGATTGGTGTTGGTTGCGCAAATAAGTCGACAATCCGCTTGTTGCGTCTGACTGCTACCCACAACTTCATAACTGCCATTTTCCAGCACCCGCAGTAATTTTGCTTGTAAAGGAAGTGGAATAGTCGCAACTTCATCCAAAAATAATGTGCCCTGCTTTGCCATTGCAAAACGACCAACACGATGCTGCTTTGCATCTGTAAACGCCCCTTTGCTATGACCAAACATCTCACTTTCGAATAATGATTCTGGCACCGCGCCCATATTCACCTCAACCCAAGGTCCTGCTGAACGATTAGATTGTTGGTGTAACCACTGAGCTAAATGACTTTTCCCCGCGCCACTTGGGCCGGTAAGTAGGACCCTAGCGTCGGTTTTTGCTACTTTAGCAAGCTGCTTATATAAAGATTGCATCGCCTGAGAGCGCCATTGAAACGCGCCGCGCTCGCTGTGTTTTGCTACGATATTCGCTTGCTTTAATGATATTTTGAGTTGTTGCTGCACGGCTTGCAGCAGCTGCTGATTGTCCCATGGCTTTTCGATAAAGTCGCTCGCACCAAGCTGCATTGCAGACACCGCTAACGCGACATTTCCCCAACCGGTAATACAGATCACAGGCACATTAAGATTGGAGTCACGTAGCCAGCGCAAAAAGTCCAGCCCTTCATTGCCTGAGGTGGTATCTCGGGAGAAGTTCATATCGAGCAAGGCTAATGACACTTGCTTAGCGGTGAGCAGTGGCTTGGCAAGTTCAAGGGTTGCCGCCTCAATTACATTGAAACCTTGATCTTCTAAAAAGAAGACGGCGCTGAGGCGTACTTCGGCGTTATCGTCGATAACCAGTATTATGGGCTTTTCCATAGGGAGAATTTTTATTGTTATCGGGTTTCAGCGGAGCATAGTGTGCTCCGCGAATATAAAATTATAACCAACGGATGATTGTACTTAAGGTATGGCTTTCACCTGGTGCAAGTTGCACGGCATCGTCCATTACGTTACAAGCTTCTAAGCACAACATCTTGTGGTATTCGTCATCATTAAAGTTGCTTAAACGCTGTGACTTTTCAATCCATGGGTTCCAAAGCACACAAGAAGTTGAGTTTTCACGTTTTACTTCAATAATGCCCGCAGGCGTGTTGATGGTTTGCACTGGGCTTGCTTGGGTGTATACCATATCGGTTTCGCGGGCAAAGCTAACCACTTCGGTTTGCTCAAATGGACCTTCATCAAACTCGATATATTTCGCGCCTTGTAACCCGTCTACCGTGGTATTACTGACTTCTGGCGTTGGGAAATACGTATGTAAGGCTTGCGTTAACGTAAATGGCGCATCACCAGTATTGATATTGGTCAGTCGCACTTCAAGCTTGTCTGATAACACAAACTCAACCTCTAATTGTGACGTGTGTGGCCAGTATTGCGCTTCAACTAAGGTCATCGGTAGTGTGAGTTTAACGGTAATTTCATCGCTTTTTTCTTCAACGCTGTGCGCACGCCAAAGTAGCTTGCGAGCAACCCCATGAATTGGCCAATCCGCTTTGCTATGTACGCCAAACCAAGGCCAACAGATTGGAATACCACCGCGTACTGGTTTACCTTCAAGGTAATCTTCCGCCTCAGAAACCCAAATTAAATTGCCTTTTCCTGCTGGTGTAAACTCGGTAAGTTGCGCGCCCTGTAAAAAGATCTTCGCTTGACAAAATGCACTGTCGACCCAAATATACTCTAGTCCGGACTCAGTGCGCTCGATTGAAACTGAAGGTGATAATTCCATGGTGATTCCTACGTCAACTCAATGATATGCCTACCTTACCACTTAAATACTACGAGTAAACTGTTATCCATCCAATTTGAAAGTTATTCAATTATACCAATGCGGTAGCACCGTGAGAGCGTTGCTCTCACGATTTATGGAACTTGAGGATTGGGCTAAAGCTATACTTTAAATTTGCCCACCAGCTCTGTGAGAGTGCTCGATAATGAATGTAATCTCACGCCATTTTGATTGGTATTCACAGCGATATCACTCACGCTATCCGCAGCATTTTTAATTTCCACCACGTTGCGATTAATGTCTTCAGCAACATGTTGCTGCTCTTCAGCTGCGGTGGCGATTTGCGTGTTAAGGTCGCTAATATTGACAATCGCTTGGGTAATTTCACTAAATTGTTGTTGCGCTGAGTTTGTCAGTTCAACCGTTTGCTCCGTACGCGTTAGGCTACGCTTCATTTCTCCCGACACCATTTCTGTCATTTTTCTAAGCTTATCAAGCTGAGAAGCGATTTCTTCCGTCGATTCAGAGGTACGCTGCGACAACGCACGTACTTCATCAGCCACTACAGCAAAACCACGGCCATGTTCACCTGCCCGTGCCGCCTCTATTGCCGCATTTAACGCTAAAAGATTGGTTTGTTCTGCTATGCCTCGGATCACGCTGAGTATCGACATAATATTTTCGCTTTCGGTGTCGAGCTGCATGATATCTGCGGTTGCCTTATTGATCACTTCAGATAATGTTGTGACGCTCTCGACAGACTCTGTGATCACCCTTTGGCCCAGCTCAGATGCTTGCTGAGTTTGTCCGGCCAGCTCAGCCGCATTGGCGCAGCTTGCCGCCACTTCGTTTGCGGTTGCCGCCATCTCATTAATTGCGGTGGCAGCCATTTCAAGCGCTTGCTGTTGTTGACTGGTAGCGCCGGTGAGCTGATCAGACTGCGAAGCGGTTTGTCGTGAGGTTTCATTAACTTGCTGCGCACACTCATTGATTTGCGTCACCAACTCAGCAATGAGATTTAAAAACAAATTAAAACTCGTCGCCAGTTTGCCCGTTTCATCCTGAGCTTTAATGTCTAAACGCTGCGTTAAATCACCACCGCCTTGCGAAATTTCAGTTAAACCGTCACTCACTTCTACAATGGGCGCTGAAATCAACTTAGAAATATAACTTGCTAGCAATAAAAATACGGTGATCAGGACAGCACTTAGAATCAATATCGTCAGCGTCATCGCATTGGCTGCAGCCATTACCTCACTTTTTTCAACTAAACCAATAAACTTCCAGCCTAATTTGGGTGCTGTATAGATGTTGGCAAAATAGTCTTGCCCGTTAATTTCGAGCTCAAATAGCCCATCTTTATTTTGAGCCAATTCACGATAGCGGCCGTTCGCAATGTCTGCCAGCTTTTTAAATCTATGTTCGGAGAACTTGGCATCGACCAACACATTTCCAGTGTCTTCCACTAGCATTAAATAGCCGGTCTCGCCCAATTTGATATTGCGGATGATTTTGGTCAACCCTTGCAGTGACACATCCATACCTTGAACACCCACGGTTTGACCATTGGCAGTAACCGCTTTTACCGTCGACACAATCACCATATCATCCGGCGCCCAATAATAGGCGCTAGTGCGGATCGTCTCACCATTTCCCGACTGCCCTGTTTGATACCAAGGACGCTCCCTAGGGTCGTAGTTTGCATTTACTTCACCTAAAGGCCATTGAATATAACCACCTTGTTGATTTCCCATGTAGATATAGGCAATACCGGGGTGCGTGTTACCAAAGTGCTCAAACAGCGAATACGCTGCTTGCTCTGTTTTACTTCCTGCTTTCGAATTAAGTCGAGTGGTATTGGTTGAATCTATATAAGTTTTCACGTCTTGCTGCGCACTCAAGACCTGTGCATGGGTTGCTAAGTAGTCTACGTTTTTTGCAATTTCATCAAAAAACATCTGAATACCATTCTCAACTTGTAGTGCCTCTCGATCACTTAGCTCCGAGAAGGTCTCTATCCCCTGCTGCCGAGTTTGACTGATAATTAGCCCCGCGATGATTAACAAAGGAAGCGCGATTGCCGTTGCGAAAGACAGCTTTAATTTTTGCGATATATTCATGAATAAACACCATTTCACAGATAGTAAAAATATAGTGAGGGATAGGCTATTGGGCAAGAATTACATACAAATGTGATCATTTGTTCGTCTTACATTCATCTTAGGTATGGTTAAATGCTGGATAACTTTGAGGTCAGATAGGCCGCAGTGTTACTATGGATAATTCAATCAAGGACCATAAATTTATTTGCTTTCTGCAAGGATAGCTTTGGTGGTCTACAATTTGTAAGAGGTTTTTGCGCTCAACCATTTAACAACGGGACAACTATGTTAAAACTTTCAACCATCTCACTCGGATTAGGTCTAGCACTTTGCTCTAATTCAGTGCTTGCCGAAAACTCAGAAATTGACGCGCTAAAGCGCCAATTGGCTGAACTTCAGAAGAAACTCACGCAGCTAGAACAAAAAGAGCAGGCGCGAGCACAACAGGAAAAAGTCGCTAAGGCTGAAAAAGCCGAAGCAAAAGCTGAAACTAAAACTCAAGTTGCAGCAGCTGAAACAAAACCGACCATCAAAGTCGGCGGCGCGATCAGAACAAACTACAGCCATACGTCTTATGACGATGACAACAAGAACCGTGGTGGCGATTTTGACTTCGATATTTTCAGGTTGAACTTCTCTGGCAATGTTGGTGGCTTTGGCTTAAATGCCGAAATCCGCTTTTTCGACTATATGACTGCGGTAAAATACGCTTACCTAGACTATGACTTTGCCGACCATTGGCAAGCTCAGGTTGGTATGACTAAAGTACCTTTTGGTAACTCACCTTACAATTCACACAATTGGTTCTTTAACACTACCTATTATATTGGTCTTGAAGACGACCACGACATGGGGGTGGTATTTAAACGTAAAGTGGCGGACAACTGGCAGCTTGATCTTGGTTTTTTCAAAAACGATGAGCTAGGTGGTGTGGACGGTTACGTGGATGACCGCAGCGATCGCTACTCTTATGACGTGGTAGGTTTCCGTAAAGCGGGCGATGGCGTTTATGACGACCCAACGCAACCAATCGGCGAATATAACACCTTTGTTGGTCGTTACGCGTACCATATTGAACACAACGGTGGCACAACTGAAATCGGCGTCTCTGGCCTTGCCGGTGGCCTTCACGATGGTAATGACCGAGCAGGTGATTACAACGCGTGGGCACTACATTTAAATAGCAACATAGGCCCTTGGAACTTACAGTTACAACACGGTGAATACCATTACGATATTGATGATGTAAACCGTATGGCAGTAGGTGCTTACGCATTTTATGATTCCATCGCAGCAGAAGCCACCATGTCGAACTTTAATGTAGCGTACAACCTGCCAGTTGAGTTCGGTCCAATTACCGATCTGCAATTTTATAACGACTTCGGTATTATTTACGACAAATCCGATAACACTGAAGACACTTGGATGAATGTCACAGGTGTGTCACTCGCTGCGGGTGCATTCTTCACCTATGTTGATTTAGTTCACGCGAAAAACCAGCCGTTTATTGGTGGTTCAATCGCAGGCGATAGTGACGAAAGCGAGCGTCGCTTCAACATTAACTTCGGTTATTACTTTTAATCTTTGGGATTAACCTTAGGTATTAAATCAAAAAGACGATGCACTAGTTGGTGCATCGCCTTTTTATTTCCTTGTTTTCTGTAATACCAATACGATCAGCCTCTACTCTGTGGCTGCCCTCCAACCAAGGCGTTCCGCTTCAGCGGCAGCAAATTGAGGTAAATCTGCGGCAATAAATTGTTTGTGGAGTATTTGCACACCAAGCAAATGATTGATCACGGCATCTAGTTGCACTTTGAGTGAATCATCGGCGTCTGGTGAATCATGTAACTCAAATAGCGCATTTACCGCTTCAAAGTCTAATAAACCTGCGGCTTCTACAGCTTGTCTAGACAAGTACTTATCAGCCAACACGCGCATTGCAGCCCACTTTTTCTCATCTGAGTGCGCCGGTGGTGCCATAAAAGCAAACTTTTCTCGTTCATACAGTACTTCTGGCAGCAGTCCTTTCATCGCTTCGCGTAACACGTATTTTTCTTTACGATCTTTAATGCGATATTGCGGGGGAATGGTAAAGGCAAACTCTGCGAGGTGATGATCCAAAAAGGCAGGCCTTGCCTCCATCGAATTGGCCATGTCGACCCTATCACCACCCCAAGTTAATATTTGCCCTTCAAGCATAGTTTTAATCCATACATACTGGGCTTTATCGAGTGGATGGCGAGACTCCAACATGGCATCATCTAAAGTCTCGGCAATCGCTTTGCCTGCATCATAACCCGTGAGTATTTCTCTGTGTTCGGCGGCAACGAGTTGATGGGCAAAGTGACTGCATGACAGCCAAGGCTGCAAACAACTTGGTGTGAAACCAACCACCTCATCTAATGCTGCACTATCGTATTGCTCACGGGAAAGCATAGCCCCCTTAAACAACTTATTGCTGTCTTCCAGCATGGTTTGCCACTGGGCTTTTTCGGTGTCATCAAGTTCATCTAAGCCATATAAAAACAGGTCTTTTCTAAATGCTGGATAACCCGCAAAAAGCTCATCGGAGCCTTCTCCGGTCATCACAACTTTATAATTAGACTCGTTAACTTGCTGGCTCATCAAATACTTAGCAACACCAAGCGTGTTATAAATAGTTCGTTCGGTATGCCATAAGGTTCGCTCGAAATGGCCATATAGCTCGTCACCGCTTAACGACATAATATGATGATCGGCCTTGGTGGCTTGCGCCATTTGCTTTGCAATCGGCGTTTCGTCGTACTCAGCACTATCAAAGCCTATGGTAAAGGCCTTAATTGGTGCTTGTGCCGCAGCTGAAGACAAACCCAAAATAGCGCACGAGTCTATGCCACCACTTAAGTAACAACCTACCGGGACGTCTGCGGTGAGTCTCAACTGCACCGCTTCTAGCAGCTGTTTGCGCACGCCATCAATGTAATATTCTTCATCTTTACCGTTCAAATACGATTGCGCCGTTGGAAAGTTAACATCCCAATAAGGTCTATCTTCAATGCTAAAACCTTGTTCGCTTCTGGTGATGCTAACAACATGCCCAGGTTTGATTTGATGTACATTCGCAAACGCCGTGCTGCCGGGTACCATGACTTGGATCAGTTGATGAAATAGACCTTCACTTGAGAATCGACGCTTAACTTTAGGATTGGCAAACAGCACTTTCAGTTCTGAGCCAAACACAATTTCGTCTTCTGTTTGGGTGTAGTACAAAGGCTTAATACCAAAGCGGTCTCTCACTAAGTGCAACGTATCGGTTTGTTGGTCATACAACGCAAACGCAAACTCACCGCGCAGATGCGTCAGCATCTCATCGAGACCAAGCTGCTGATATAAGTGCATAGCAATTTCTGAGTCGCTTTTACTTTGGAACCTTGCCCCTTTTGCTACCAGCTCAGCTCGGATCCGCGCGTAATCGTAAAACTCACCGTTGTGAGCCAACATTAGACGCTTGTCAGAACTAATAAAGGGCTGCCGCCCTCGCTGCTCGTCGAGGTCGATTATCGACAGTCTGGCGTGACTAAATCCCACGCCAGCCATTTGTTTATAGCCAAAACCGTCGGGGCCACGATGATGTTGAATGGCTGCCATGTTTACTAATAATTGATTATCTATTTGTGTTTGCGCTTGCGTTGAAAAAATACCAGCAATTCCGCACATAATATCTCCCTAAATCACATCCATCACAGTACTGGCGCGCTGCACCATACAGGTCAATAAGGCTTGGCGTAAAAAGACGGCACCACGTGCCTGACTAAAATACCAATTGTGTGGCGTGGCATCTAAACTGGTACACAGCTCTTCACCCCGAGCCAGAGGATGAAGCACTATCGCATCGGGCTTAAAGGGGGAATCTGCGCTCAATTTAAACGACTTTCCATAGGTTTCGAAGCTTTCACCAACCCATGCAATGGAATTGATATACACCACATCAAGCTCAGGTAAAACGGCGTTCAAGTCATGGCCGATAGACACCTTGACCCCCGCTTCCTCTAGCTGGGCTAATTGGTCGCTCGACACCGCTTCCTCGACACTCTCGTCGTAGAGCAGGAATATTTCGTCCACAATACGCGGAAAATGTGTAAACATTTTCAGCAGGCTACGCACCGTACGCATTTGGCTCGGCACGCCAATCACGCCAATTTTTATAGGGCTAAAGGCTTCGCTGTCAGGGAGTAATAACGACGGCCGCCATTTGAAGATAGTGTATAGATCAGACATCGCTTGTGTTGGGTGCTCATCAATGCCATTACCAGCGTTGATAATTGGGATCCGTAGGCTGTGGATCATCTCTTCAATAGACTCCACAGAGGTGTCACGTAAAACGACACAATCGCCATAATTATTGAACATCTCGGCGACATCTTGCAGCGACTCCCCTTTCGCAATGCCCGTTGAGGAGCGATCGGTGATCGACATAATATCGCCCCCCAAGCGGTGCCATGCACTTTCAAACGACAGACGGGTGCGAGTGCTGGGTTCATAAAACGCACTGATCAAAATTTTGCCACTAAGCGGCGAGCTGAACCTTGCAGGGTTACTTTCATATTTCGCGGCGAGGCGGAATAGCTGGATCAGCACGTCTCGGTCAAGGTGGTCGACACTGATAATGTGCTTATTCTCCAAACAATGCAGCCTGTCCCCGTCTTCTTGTATCGCTCTGAGTAATGCTTTGGGATGTGCATCCCCGTAAACATCCGGCTGCGCTCGATTAAACTCTACTTGCTGCGCACTTACCATAACTGCCTCTTTTTAAAATCAATAAGGAACATAACGACAAGGACAACAGGACATAAACAACTGAGCACTATGGCCAGCCAAATTAAACTAGAAAATGCGCCCAATGAGATCATACATCCTCCACTTTGCTTTGTGTGCCCAACGCTTGCCAATGGAATGATTGCTGACTAAAACGCCAAGCAATCACACAAATTAATAACGACACCGCACAAGAAACTAATGCGGCGACATAAAAGCCAATATAAAAATACCCAATCAAGCCAGATAGCGTGCCAAGCAACATAGCCCAGCCAGCGCTATTTCCCGTCATTCGCGCAAAGTACAAACCAAATACGATAGGCCAAATGGTGCTGGCGACGAAGGCACCAGCGAAGTTCAACAAGGCACCCAGCGTGGCGATTTTTGGTAAACACAAAAGCCAAGTTACTACACCTAAGATGACAATAATCCACTTAGCACTTTTTAAGCGTTCGCTATCGCTCGCCTTTGGTTTGATGTATTGCAGGTAAATATCTTGATTGATGAGATCTGACGTTGCGGCGAGCAAAGAGTCCAAACTCGATGCTAGCGCTGAGAACACCACAATGAACAGAATGATCGAGCCGGTATAGCCGAGCACTTGGCTTGCAACCAAGGGTCCCACCATATCGGCGCTAGCGGGATACAAACCTAAACTCGGCGCTGCCAGCGCAATAAACCCAGTTACGATGGGGATCGGTAGCCACAGTAGTCCTGCGATAAAATACGCCTTTTTGCCCACCCCACCTTTAAATGCAAACGCCCTTGACCACCATACGTTGCTGTGAAAAATTTCTCCTAAACCAAAAAAGATATTGTTGAATAAAAACATCACAGCGGCAGGAAAAAGCAGGTCGAGTAGCTTGGGGTGGTCGCTACTGAGTTTTTGGTGAATTGGTTCAAGCCCAACATTCATCGCCACGACAATGGCAATTCCGACGACACCTGCCAAAATAATAATGGCCTGTAGAAAGTCCGTGGCGATCACCGCTTTTAGACCGCCAAAGAGCGTGTAGACCACACACATCAGCAGAATAATCGACATACCAAGGTGATAATCTAAGCCACTTAGGGTGTGTAGCAAAATGCCACCGGCCATGCCTAGACTAACGAGCCAGCTCATGGCATACACGAAAGAGATCAGCAAAAAGACCCACCAAGAGAAACGCCCAAACCGCAACCGCATGAAGTCGCCACTGGTGTAGCCGTGGGGTAGTAAAGTTTTGATGCGTTGGCTTAGCGGCGCAAATAGCAACAATCCGAATGCGGCACAGGCGTAGCCTATCATGCCCCAAATACCAAACTGATAAGTGAGCTGTGGCGCAACTAAAGTGGTATTACTGGTGACCCAAGTTGCCATCGCAGTGGCACAAGCAAAGGCCAACCCAACATTTCTACCGGCCAGCGCAAATTCATTATGTGACTGCACGCGCCTGCCAATCCACCAGCCAAAAAATACCCATAGCAAAGCAAACGCTAGGGCAAGACCGAGCGCCAATGAAGCATTTATCATACGCTTTCCTTATCGTGCGTTTGCTTATTACCCACCATAATCATCCCTACAAGTAGCACAAATAAGCACAAGCCCAGTACAAACAGCGCAAGCGCCAGCGTTAACTGATGATGTTTGACTGAAAATGAGACCGACGTTTGTGCCGAGTTAGCAGAGGGACTACCTAAGGTTGCGAGATAATCACCATCAGCCAAGCCACTAATGGTTACCGCTTGTTGAGTCGGCTGAAGCGAAAGGGAGAGGGAGTAAGGTTCCGAAAGATGTTGAATGGATAGCTGTGTTGGTTGTTGTAGAGGCGGACCTGTACGCTCAATGTGTAGCGTAATAAACCCAGCAGTCACGACCTCATCGCTCACCCTCAGCGAGGCAGCAAGCCCATTAAAGCTCGCAGCAAGTAAGACCAAGGTTACTACTCGGGCGATCCACATCCTCATAATCCCTAACTGCGGTTATCCAAGTCCGAATTCGCCGCAAGTTTTGCTATCCACATTATTCTAGTAGTAACAAAGACTAGCCCAAGGATCAAATTTGTCTAGTAAAGCCTCACCCAATTTCACCCCAGCCTTACATTTATTCTTTTGTTTTTATTGCTCTTTTTTGAACACATTGCAGCAGTAAATTACTCCCAGCTTCAACATCATGCCAATGACTCCATTCGTCTGGCGCATGGCTAACGCCGTTGAGTGATGGAATAAATATCAGCCCCGTGGGACACACTTCTGAAAAAAACTGGCTATCGTGACCAGCACCACTTGGCATGATTTGATAATTCAATGACAAGGCCTCTGCCTGTTGACTAATAAATTCCACCATCTCAGGTGTGCATTTCATTGGAGACAACCAACTCACCTGCTCGTATTCAAACATTAAATGGTGTTTTCGAGCGATGGCTGAAAGCGCTTTACGACAGGCAATTTCAAGGTTCTCCATCACGGTTTCGTCCATATCACGCGCGACGATGGTGAAATCCACCTCTCCAGCAATCGTATGTGCAAAACCCGGCTTTAATTCTGCCTTACCGACGGTGATCCTCGTGGTATCTGTGCCGTCCTCTGCAATAATGCGGTCTAACTGGTAGGCAAAGTCAGCCAACCCCATAAAGGCGTCGCTGCGCATCTCCATGGGGGCTGTGCCTGCGTGGTCGGCCTTTCCAATTAATTTAACCATCCATTTAAATACTCCCGAAATCCCTTCCACCACACCAATTTGAATGCCTTTTTGATCAAGCACGGGCCCTTGCTCTATATGTAATTCAAAAAAACTATTTATTTGCTCAGGTTCTAGCCTCGCATTCAGTGCATCCATAGGGTCTAACCCTTGCGCGCGCATGGCATCACTAAGCATACAGCCATCCGCATCATGACTTGTGAGTAATTGGTGAGGCGTTAACTTCCCGGTGAGCGCTTGTGCCCCGATCATGCCGCCAAAGCGCCCTTCTTCTTCACTGGTACCGATGACCCAAATCGGCCTATCCAATTGCACATTGTGCTCTTTTAAAATACGAATACACTCAAACCCCGCAATGACGCCCAAAGTTCCATCAAACATGCCACCTGCTGGTACACTGTCGAGATGAGAGCCGATGATCACTGCGGGTTTCGCTGCGATATCCGGACTGGTCATTTCAATAATCACATTGCCAGCGCCATCCATACGACTCACAAATCCTTCGCTTTGTGCGCATTCCATCAGCCATTTACGCGCTGCAAAATCCTCATTGCTAAAACCTTGGCGATAAATTCCCTTATCTTCATGGTTATAGCCGAACTCCGCGAGCGCAAATAAGGTAGACTTTAGACGTTCTAAATTTACTTGCATACTTTGCTCCTCAACGTTTCAGTCGCACCACTTCCCTGTACTTAACCTGAGATCAGATTCGCTATTTCAAACACTGACGTCCGACTGATAATCTCTTTGCTTTAGCTTAGTTGAAAATTCGCGAATTTCAGCCGCTGTGATATGCTTTTAATAATTGGCTTCTGGTTAACAATGTTGGCTCAGGTCACCGTGATGCGCTGCCAGTTCAGCACTCCCGAAATATGAGGATGCCTATGCGTAAGAAAATCCCCCTATTCAATCGTTGTTTTTGGCTGCATGTTGCTGGCATCGTCTTTGTTGGTCTCGGCTTTATCGGCATGGCACTGCCTGTTATGCCTACCACCATCTTTTTTATTCTTGCCCTTGCTTGCTTTACCCGCTCTTCTCCTAAGTTAGAAAACTGGCTGCTTACCCACCCCAAATTTGGCCCGAGTCTGCTTGCATGGCGACAACATCAGGTGATCCCCATAAAAGGCAAGATTGGCGCGGCAGTTGGCATGAGTGTTGGCTTACTGGCACTGAGCTTTAGTGGCGCACCTGTTTGGGTGGTGTGGTCTGTCGCTATAACCGAAGCCGGAGTGCTCAGCTATATTCTAACGCGTCCGTCCATAATTCCTGTAAGCACAAAGTAGTCCCACTTATAACAAACAAAATAAAAACAACAAAAATACATATATAACCCACTATTTACATTAAGTACCTTTTTAGGGTATACAGTCTGTTCTTGTAAAAGAAACAATAAAAACTGAGATACCATGAAAATAAAAATAACTTATCTAGCTACTTTGCTAGGCATACTTCATGGCACTGCTAGTGCCCAACAAGAATACCCATTATTTCCAGGTGATCCCCTTGTCAACCAACAATGGCATTTGAAAAATACAGGGCAAAATGCTTTTTCTGAGCGAGGTGGTGTTGCAGGAGAAGATCTAAACCTTAGCCTTACTCATGCGCTTGGTATTATGGGAACAGGCGTAACCACCGCAGTCATAGACGGTGGCGTTGAACTTACTCACCCTGATCTTATAAACAATGTAAAACCAGGCTCATGGGATTTCCTTACGAATTCTGCTGATTTAAAACCAGCCAGCAGCGGCGATGGTCACGGTACAGGTGTCGCAGGTATCATTGCTGCCAGTGCATTTAATGGCATTGGCGGTCGTGGTGTCGCACCTAGAGCCGGGCTCGTTGGCTTTAACTATCTTAAAAACGGAAGTATGGAAAATTGGTTACAGTCTCACGGCATGTATTCTGATGGTTTCAACAAAGCTTCTTTTGATTTTCCTAGAGTATTTAACCAAAGCTATGGCCGAACCCTTTCATCACCGCAAACATTTAACTACGACTTCTCTCCATGGCTACAGACCTATGAAGATGCTCAAGAAGAGATCACGACTACAAGTCACAGCGGCCGCGGTGCAATTTTCGTAAAATCTGCAGGTAATGGTTACCAAGCTCAAAGCTTTAATGCCAGTGGTTTAGGGCCTGGGTATCTATGGTTTGCAAATCGTAACCATGGCTTACCAATGCAAGATGTTAACTTAGAGCGTATTGATACCAGCTATTGGAATTTGGTTGTGTCTGCTTATAATGCTGACGGTAAACGCTCGTCATACTCTACGGTTGGTTCAAGCGTCTTTGTCAGTGCGCCTGGCGGTGAGTACGGCTCAACCACTCCCGCTATAATCTCTACGGACATCAGTGGCTGTGACTGGGGAAGCAACCCGACCAATCTGCGTAACACCTTACATGGAAGCCATCCACTGGATCCTAATTGTGATTATAATGCAACGATGAATGGCACTTCTTCCGCTGCACCAAACACGACAGGGGCAATTGCACTTATCATGTCAGCAAACCCGGCATTAACTTGGCGCGATGTGAGACATATCTTAGCCTCTACAGCGCGTAAAATTGATGCGGACAATCCTGGCGTTACATTGACCTTTAATAATGCGGCTGGAGAAGCACAACAATATGATGCGATCCCCACATGGCAGCGCAATGCTGCAGGTTATAACTACCATGGCTTCTACGGCTTTGGTGCAATTGATGTTGATGCTGCAGTAAATATGGCTCGTTTCTATAATGAAGATAGAGGTAATTTCACTATCACACCTTGGCAGCAAGTTAATGCTAATGTCACCATTCCTGACGGTAGCCTTGCTGGCGCAGAAAGTTCGGTACAAATTGACAACGATGTCACCGTAGAAGCCGTACAGATCCGTGTAACCGGTGAGCATACCAGTACCCGTGACGTTGCAATTGAGCTTATTTCTCCATCAGGTACTCGCAGCGTATTAATGACGCCAAGAACAGGAACTATTTCTGGACGCAACGGCTTTAATGATATGCAAATGCTATCGCATCACTTCTATGGCGAACCTGCGCAAGGCCAATGGACCATTCGGTTAATTGATACACAAAGTGAGGACGAAGCCTTTATCTTTGATCCAGTAAGTGGCGCACCGGACATTCGTGCTGTACACAGAAATAATGCGCAAGATGGCCAGCTTACCTCTTGGCAAATTCGTTTTATTGGTCATAACTAAGGAGAACCATTATGAAAGCACTCTTTTTATCAGTCATACTACTTAGTGGCCAAGCTCTTGCGACCGACAATGTGTTGATAGAATTAACTGAGGCGCCACACGGTGCTGAAATAAACATCAACAATCAATCATTTGTTTCACTTGAAGAAAACAACACCACACTGGTTAAAGGGTTGAAACTACAATCACCAGTAACTGGGGAGGTGTATACCGTAACCGGTGAGATTATCGTTGAACACCTTACGATGATTAACGCCAATACTTTCGCTAGCGACAATAATCTAATTTTAAGCTACGCTCGTGGTAACCGAGCTATCTATCGCCACGCTGACGCACACACTGACCTCACAACTTTGAATGCATATTTACGTGTACAAGCAGGAGTATTGAGCACTCAGATAGGCTTACAGCTTGACGGATTAGAAAGCGAGTAATACCTAGTAGAGAGGCTAAATGCCTCTCTACTAATTAGCTAAACGCTTTAAAAGCATCATCCAGTGGAGTATGTGCGATATGATTCACGTAGTTACTCATCACTTTTTGACTTAGTGCTAAGATGATTTCCAGCAAATTTTGTTTAGTATAACCTGCTGCAAAAAACGCTTTCGTTTGTGCATCACTCAGTTTGCCACGCTCACGCAGCATTTCAAGTGTTGTGGCACGCAGCACTTCTAGTTTCTCATCGCCCAGCGGTGCTTGCTCACGCAGTGCTTTGACCAATTCATCACTTACTTTCATTGATTTTGCGATAGCAGAATGAGCCGGTACACAGTAGTGACATTCATGCTCTACATTAATCGCTTGCCACACCACAGTTTTTTCATCGTTATTGAACGAGCTATTTAAAAAAGCCTCATGTAACACTTGATAACCATGCAGATGCTCTGGTGATTCCGCCATTACACCATGAAGGTTCGGAATACGTCCAAATGCTTGCTGGGACTTCTCAAGTAATGGTTTACCTTTTTGCGGTGCAGATTCTACGGTATGGATTGTAAAGTCAGTCATCAGTTGCTCCTCTTGATGCATTTTGTATTGGTATAACCTGAGCTCTAACTAACCTCAGGTTAACTACTCATTGGATGCTAGACTAACTTTACTTGAATGATCATTCAAATAACTATTCGCTATAGTAAACACCATAACTGTCTAAATTAATATGAAATTTAATTAGCTACTGACTGGTCGAGCGTCAAGCCAGCAGCGTTGGGATCAAAAGTAAATTTTGTTCTCAGCGTAGTCGATAATGAGCTTATCGTCGTTGAAATTACTTAAACCCAGCAGGATAAACGGCTCATCTTTATATCCAAGCACCTCAAACACAGGCATATCCGATAAGTGACTTTCGGTATTGATGATTTCCTTGTCACCTAAGCTAAAACGCAGTGATTCTATGGCCACCTTTTTAGTCGCTTGGTCGTTTAACCCTCGGCTGATGTCTTTTTCGCCCAGCGTTAATGTTAGTTTATTGGCCAGGTGTGAGTTGATGTAGTTGGTTGGAGCGCCGGTATCAAGCACGGCGTCTACCTCTTCGCCATTAAAACTTGCTGTCAGCTTGATGAAATTGTTATCTATTTTAAAACTTTCACTCTCCAAGCCTTGTGTCACGCTACTTGGGCAAACCCCTTGATACAAACTCAGCTCATTATTATTAAAATCAAACACATTACAATATTGCGACATATATCCATGCCCCAAAATTCCTGGCAAGACGCCTTCCACATCTAAGCGGGTCATATCTTTAAATACATATGGAAGCGACTCTGCTGCTAAGTGGCCGACGCTGGTGTGGTCTATCGTTGCCAATACTAGCTCTGAGCTACCACTTGCGCCTTGTACGTCCATTTTGCTTAGCTTATCTTCTGGCAAGGCAAGTGCTGCTTTCAGATTAACCGGTAAAATACCAACATTCGCAGCACTATCTAAAATCATAGGATGGGTAACCGTATGGTTAATCGTTGCCATCACATAGGCATGACCTTTCTCGGTGTACTTCATCGGTAAAGTGAGTGATTGTGGCGCGGTAGACGCGGTGATCCCACAACCAACGGTGGTACATGCCAATGCTGATAAAATAATTGCTCTCATATTTTTGCTCTCAAACTGTTGATGTCGTTGTTGAGCTAACTATGCCGAGCAATTGTCAAGCAATTATCAAGTTAGTCGAGAAAACCGAAGTGAAAAGCTTGCGCCTTGATTTTCAGTACTGGTCGCGGTCAATGTCGCGCCCATCAACTCGGCAAGTTGACGGCAAATTGGTAAGCCGAGCCCCAAACTGGATGTATCGTGGCGCGACCCCTGCGCACGATAAAAGCGCTCAAACACCTGTTCGAGTTGATTAGGCGACATACCTTGGCCGCAGTCAGCAACCGTAATCACCAGTTCATTATCTTGATAACTGAGCTTTAACGTCACAACGCCACCATCAGCACCATATTTAAAGGCATTATCTAATAAGTTCACCACTATCTGTCTGACTCTTCCGGCATCAAGCGTCACGGTCACACCTTCTTGAATATCTGCGTCCAATTTCACGCCTCGCGCTTCGGCCTGTGCTTGGTAACGCACTAAGGTCGATGTTAACAGCTCAGAGAGATTTACTCGTGTTGATGACAAGGTCAGCTGCTTTGACTCGGTTAATGACAACAAACACAGGTCGTCGATAATACGGTTAACGTTGTGAAGGTCTTGGGTTATCACCGCTAACTGAGCCTTATCCATTGGCACTATACCGTCTTCCATCGCCTCCAAGCGCGAACGAATGCCGTTAAGTGGTGTTCTAAGTTCATGAGATAAGTCGGAATTCATTTGTTTATACTGCTGATGCAAACCTTGTAGCCAAGCCGCAAGATTATTAAAACTATTGATGATTTCACCTACTTCATCATGGCGTTTTAGCGCTAAGCGGGTGTCTAACTCGCCCGACTCTATCGCCTTGAAGCTACGTTTGAGCTGTTTAAGTGGCGACAAAAAGTACCACGACCCCAACCAAGCAAGTAATGCAGCAATAATCGATAAGATGACCAAAGTAAGCATAAAATCATCCAACATCGCTTGCTGCAGCGCTTCCTTTTCAAACGACCTATCTAGCAATACCTCAGGCAACCAAAACAACTCACCCTGTAGTGATAACACATATTGCGCCTCATTAAATTGCACCACAAACGCCGCAACACCGGGATGATGAATTGAAAATTGATGACCGGATTTGACCTGCTCATAGTCTATGGTGAGATCGGGGTTGAGGATCTTTACATCCGCTGTTGAGTTAGCATCTCGCCAAATAAATAGCTGCTCAGGAAAGGTTGATGCTAAAAACGTTAACGTCGCTTCTGGGCTCGCAAAGGTTTTACCAGTCAATGCTTCTTCCACTAAGTCATCATCAAGCAATGAATGACCAAACGTTACCGCACTTTGCTTATTAAATGCTAAAAAAGTGCGCTCGGCTGAGTTTTTAGATAGTTGATAAAAGCTTCCGAGTAGCGCAAAGGTACAAAGCGCCACGAGTAAGGTAAATTTGGTTTTTAGCTTCATGAAGACACCTTACGCGCGATAAATTGATAGCCTTGCCCGTAACGAGTGGCGATAAACTTGGGCTCAGCCTTACTGTCACCTAGTTTTTTACGCAAGTTAGCCAAATGAGTATCGACTGCCCGATCCGTAATAGGCGCATCACTTCCCCATACTTGTTCAATTAATTGCGCGCGGCTAAATACTTGTTGCGGCTGCTTGGCCATGGTCAGTAATAACTCGAACTCCACAGCCGTTAACGCTGGTGTTTGTTGTGTTACCGTTACGGATTTGCTCTCAAGATTGATACTTAAGCCATCAAACAACAAAGCGGCACTCTGCTGACCACGATAGCTACGTTTACATAGTGCCTTTGCTCGTGAGATCACTTCTCGTGGGCTATAAGGCTTACATACATAATCATCCGCACCAAGCTCAAACCCCTCAAGACGGTCGGTTTCAGACACTTTGGCGGTCACCATAATGGTAGGAATGTTGCGTGCAACGGCTTCTTTAAGTAACTCACGGCCATCACCTCCGGGTAGCATGACATCTAAAATAGCGAGTTGAAATGTTAGGTTTTGTAGGGCTCGGTGGGCATCTGGGGCGTTATCGAAATGGACAACCTGCATATCCGCTTGTGCCAGATATAAACGTAATATCTCAGCACTACTTGGGTCATCTTCTACATATAAAACAGTATATTGGTCAGACATTGTTGAGATTAATTTAACGAGTTAATGCTGAGATTCTTAAAGCCGCTTTATAACCACAGCACCTCCGCATGACGAGGGATATTTGTAGCCACGTTGCAGGGTGATCTTTCAGCTAATAATTTAAGTGACTTTACTATGCCACAGCCTTACTCGTTAAGGAACGTCATACTTACCTCTACTGATACCGCTTTTAACTATCGCATAATAAAACAACATCCGCTTCCATCCCTTCCAGCTACTATAACCATTTAAAATAAAAGGACTTTTACATTACTTACAAGCTCAAAATAGCAACCTTTGCAACTCAAAATTAATAGTGTCATAAAGACACAAACTCATCACAACACAAATTTTGATCAAGCGCCAAGATAGAGTCACAGAGACAATATACTCCACTTATTAACATTGAAACCTTTGTTTTGCTTTAACCTAAACAATCGTTTATTGTGTCCAAAAGACATTAACTAAAAAATCAATGAGCTCAGAACACAATTTATCCCAGTTTCACCCGCCTCTTTTTTCAGTAGACAGTGTGTTATTTACAATTTGGCAAGGTAGCTTAAAAGTCCTCCTCACCAAACGCGCCCATGCGCCGTTCAAAGGCCGCTGGGGATTACCTGGAGGGTTTGTTGATGTTGAACTGGATGACAACACGGATATGAGCGCACTGCGTAAGATCAAAGAGAAAACCAGTGTTGCCCCACAATACCTAGAGCAACTTCAGGCCTTTTCTGGGATCAACCGTGATCCGCGAGGCTTTAGTGTCACCTTGGTTTATTACGCCTTGATTTCACCTCAGCAAGTGGCAACGCAAATAGACTCGGTAGATGATGTGAGATGGGTGGATCTTAGCGAGATCCCAGATCTTGCTGTGGCTTTTGATCATAAGCATATTATTGAAAAGGCCAAGGCAAGGCTGCAGCAAAAGGCGTTATATTCCATGATCCCGGTTTATTGTTTGCCAGATCAATTTACCATTGGACAACTCAAAACCGCCATCGAAGCCATTATCGCCAAACCCATTCAGCGCAAGAGCTTGGTAAGACGAATTGAAGCCTCAAACATGTTTGAAGCACTGGATGAAAAGGTAAAGTCAGGCGGACGTTTAGCACAGCTCTATAAGCTAAAGCCTGATGTCGATATCGTGCATTTTGAGCGCAATCTGAGCTTAGGATAAAATGCGATTGTGCGGTGTTCATTACAGAGCTATCACTGCCCCTTGCAGATAATCAAGCTCCTGACACCGCATTTGCAGTAACTCAATAAAGTCTCTGGTGTAAGTCGGTGGAGTTCGTTGATTTGGCCAAAGCGCGTAGATGTTGCGAATAAATTGGCAGTCACCGATATAGCTAAATGCGGTTTGAGGTTGCGCTGCCAACGCTGCAATTTCTGTCATCGGCAATACGCCAGCACCGTTAGCCGAGCCTACCAATTTACGCACTAAGGTAATATCACCCACATAAGAGACGTGACTAAACTGCGCCAGTAGTGCTCGCCACGCATCGGTTGCAGGCAGTTGCGATGCTTTAAAGGGCAAAAACAGGGTTTGTGTAGTCGCAATTTCCGTGGCGACCACCGCTCTTACCGCGATTTTCCCCAGCCGTTTTTGATAGACGCTTGAATCATCCAGCTCCCCGACTCGCACGGTTAAATCAAACCGCTTTTGGCTGAGTAAGGCCACACTATTGGCAGGCTCCACATGCAATTGGATCTCTGGATACTGGGCCTGAAACGATTGCAGCGCATTATACAAAGGACCAATCATTAGGTTTTGCGGGCATAACAGGTGGAAAGTGGACGCTTCTAGTGTTGATAGCGCCTCACTTTGCGCTTGCAAGGCGAGCAAAGACTCCGCCATTTTATCCACCACCGCCTGACCATGATTCGTTAATGTAAGTCCTCTGGCGCTGCGCAGTAAGAGCGGATAACCAAGTTTGTCTTCCAGCGCTAACATCCGCTTAGATAAGGTCGGCGCGCCTATGCCAAGGTCTTCTGCCGCCTTGGCAAAACTTCCTCGGCGGCTTACCTCAACAAAGAGTCGTAAGTCATCTAGCATAGTTATCTCCGCAATCTTAGCTTTCCATTTTTGCCATTCTGATCGGCTGGCAATTCCCTACAATCATATCAACAGCCAGAGGAGGAAACATGCAAAAACTCATTTTTACATTACTGCTGTCATTGTGCCTGTCGTTTATGGTGTCTGGATGGGTTACGTACATCAATTTGGGATTAGTGGCGGACTTTACCACGCGATGGGCGCATGCCTTTGCCAATGCTTGGCCGGCCTCATTCATCGCCGCCTATGTTTTATCAGCCCCAGTTACCGCCGTTACTAAACGCATTATGGAGAAATATCATGGCCAACAGCCACAATAACGTCAACTTTATCGCCCATATCACGCCTAAAACCGAGCACTATCAAGATTGTATTAACGCAATCCAAGAGATCTTGCCAGCCACTCGAGCAGAGGTCGGATGTTTACGCTTTGAACTTTATGAAAGTGAAGACCGCACCCAGCTTACCTTAGTCGAACGCTTCATCGATCAAGCCGCGTTCGATTTTCATCACCAGCAAGCCTACACCAAACGGGTATTTACACTGTATCAAGGATGGCTGGCAAAAGCGGTGGATATAATCGCCATCAAACCGCTTTAATTTGCGCTTTTAACAAGTTAAGCGCTTCTTCACAAGCAATGATAGAAGCGTTTTAAAGCGCTACGTTAGCGAGGCACTTTGCAGCACAGTGGAGTTATTGAAAAAGCCGTTGCGTTATCGAACAAGTTCGGATGTAATTGCTGAACAAATATACACCACCACAGTCACTAAGGAACGTAAATGGCTACTGGAAGTCAGGGAATAAAATCACACTTTTTGCACACATCTACTATTTCCTTGTTAGCCGTGACCCTGTGGCTTTGTAACACACTCAGCACCAACCTAAACTACGGCTACCTGATGATATTTTTTGCAACTTTCCCTATTGCCTACTTCCTAAAATTAGACCATTTTCTAGCCACCTTTTTATCATGGTTATTGATTCTCTTAGCGGATAAATTCCTCAGTATCCATATGCTGCTGCCGCAAAAAGCTTATGATGGATTAATATTTATAGTCTTAAACGCATTAATATTGAGCGCACCTGTGCTCATTCTAAAAGTATCTATGTGTGTATTTCCGCGCCTCCGCCCTATATTCCACAAACAAAATCCTAAAAACCACCACACAAAATAATTGTATTTGGCGTATCGAGAGTGAAGTATAGCTATGTCTGACAGTGGGTCTACCGTCATTTCTTTAAGGTATATAAGTTTTATATAAAAGCGCTTAAAATTTATACATATAACCTTAATACTCTCATTGATATTGGTAAAAGTGGTATGAGGGAGTATGACCAACAACACTAGTGCAGTTGCTCCTTGGCTAGGCTATACAACACAAGAATATAAACTGGTGCAACGATTGTTAAATGCAAAGAAAGGGAACGTTTTAGGCTTCGAAATTTTGGATGATGTTCAGGAGCAGTCCGACAAAAGAACTGTTCTTGAGCAAGATAAAATTAGCATAGCTCGTAGGATAGCGCTCTGCCACTATTCACACTTCTATATTGGCTACTTGTCAGCTATCAAAATTAGCTGACAAGTAAAGCTAATCTCACTGAACGGTGGCTAAAACGCCCCCTTTTGCCAAAGCACTTGCCCTTGTTCGCCAATCACCTGTATCCGATGCGCTTCTGTCACCGATGGCCACTCCAACCTTTTCAGCTGCTGGGCTATCACTTCATCTGGGACGACTCGTGCTCTTGCTCGGTTATTTTGCCGAAGTTGTACTTCACCTTGTTGAAATACAACTAACGTCACGAGCGCACCGTAGTCACACCCTAAATCGCAAAGTATCTTACGAAAATCTTTTCGCAGGTTTGTCGCATCCCACACAACATTTTCCTTTGCTGCTAATGCTTTTTTCAGCTTTTGCTTGGCGGCTTGTAGAACCTGACCACGGTTTTTTTGACTCGTGGAACGACCATTAATCTCGCCTCTTAGTTCATCCAAAGAGACCAGTGTAAATCCTTGAAGATGCTTTGCTATCCAACTGGATTTACCGCTCCCACTAGCTCCACACATGATATAAAAATGACCATAGTGCTTTGCCTGTTGGTAAAATTTGATAGGAGCTTCTTCAGGAACTGTGATTTCGCCAAAAGCCATTTGCCTAACTGTATAAGCAGCAATGAAGCACTGTTCTTCAACAGTTGGGTATCGCGATATATTAGCAAGTAGTGATTCAGCCGGATCTGCAATCGACCAAAGCTTATATTCTTGAGCAAACATTTTAAACAAGCTCAGCAGTTCAATTTGCATATCCTGATCTGGGCAGATACGACCTCGCATATCTGCAACTTCGAGCCAGTAGAGCATCTCGAGATCAGCATTTAGCGCTAAATTAAGATATTCACTGAAGCCTTTGTTTTTAACTACCAATAATTTGGGCATTTGATGAAAACCGACTAATGCCAAAATCGTTTGAATAGTCTGCATTGGCAACGGTAAGTCAACGAGTCTACTTGCTAGGTAACTCATCCCGATCGCCTCATGCCGCGGTGCAACAATCCGCCGTTGACCATCAATCTCCTTCGCTCTGGTCACGACAGGCTTGGCAATATCATGCAACAGCGCAGAGAGTATCAGCACCTGCCTTCGCTCCCCCTTTATATGAGAGGCAGAACTCTGCAGCAATGCATAAAGTGCTTCCAATACCATATTGGTATGAATGGCAACATTACCTTCCTCATGCCAAATAGTATCTTGTGGTGTTGCTTCAAGTTCGTGCAACAGGGGAAAGGTTTCCCCCAACATGGCTAAGCACTCTGTAAAATCAGGCTGATGTTGCTCTGCAAGCAAAGGCAACCAATCCGCTACTTTTTTCTTCGCTAACATACAGTGTTACTCCTCCATGAGTTTGTTTGGTGTAATAACGCTATGCATCCAATGCTTATCCGACACAATATGATCTGAGCGCACCCATTTGGCAACACAATTAGCAAACTCATCATAATGGAAGGCATCAGCCACTCTGACCACATAGCCTTCTTGTAAGTTTGTATCTACAACAATACTTTTGATGGTTTTTTCGCACCATGCCCCACGATAGAGCACCTTTGGATTATGCAGACCAAGCTCATTAAAAATAGCTTGGCTATCATCCCAACTTAAACACTCGTTACTCGCGTTCCACACAGAAAAAGCGAGGAAGTAGCTAGGCAACTTCTGATAATGAATGGCGTGCTTTGCATACAAGTTTTCACCACAGATACGCCATCCTTTTGGAATCTTTAGACCTATTTGAGCCTGTAGTGCTTTTACCCAAGAGCGAGATGGATGATAACGACTGTCGAGTGATCGTGCATGCATATAATCAGCATACAAAGTGGTATTTTCACCATCCATTTTCTCGGTCACGACTACTTGTTTGTTTTTAAAGTGCTCCGTGTTGGCACACCTTACATCATCACTTGTGATCCCTTTTGACCACACCAAGTGCGGAGTTCGAGGATATTTAATTCTCATCTTAGTTGCTCCATTTTTAAAATTAAAAAGCCAAGTTGGTACTTGGCCGCAAAATCAGCAATTAATCGCAACAAAACGACTTATTGTGTTCTCAATTGCTTGTTCCCGATGGAATTACATTGCTCTATCCTCTTCCCTACAATCTTATTAACACCCCAAATGGGCTGGGTTAAACCACTAAAATACTCGCGACACTGTCTTGTAATAGCGTCACTAGCTCGTCATCCATAAATTGATATTCGTCAGGAATATCCAATACTTGAACATTTTTATAGCGCAATAGATTGGCGTATTGTGCACGCAGCCGCGATTTATGTTTTTCTTCCATGACTAAAATAGTATCGGCCCACTCAATATCACTCGCATTTACGCTGCGACGTGCTCTTGGGCTTGTGCCTGCCGATCTCACGCTAATACCCGGATGATTTTTCCAGATACGCTCAGCGGTTGGACTGCGCCATTGGTTGCGACTACAGATGAATAACACATTAGTTGTCATGCAGAGCTCCTATATTAAACGGCACCCTTGGGCTGAACTGGTTTCCTTTAAAAGTATTTTTAGGATTACCGCGTTGTAGCGCCTGATGTTGCTGCCACCTTGCTTTATCACGAGCCATTTCCTCAGCATCTGCCTGCGCAGCCAATTTCTGTAGCAATAACGCCTTTGCAACGCGCTTATTGGCGTGCTGACTACGCTCACTCTCCACTCGCTCACTCAATCCTGATGCTATATGCGTCGCTCGTACCGCTGAGTCTGTGGTATTAACATGCTGCCCACCAGCTCCTGACGCGCGACAAGTTTGATAGCGAATATCGGATGCCATTGTGACTTCATCTATCTCGGCCATGCTGCCGCTAAAGAACCAATTTTTCCGTTTATGTTTGGCACGAAATGGGCTCTGGCACACCCACAACTGCGGGCCATGCCAATACTCGGCAAGCGCTTTTGCGTCACTCGAAAGCTGTAGCAATACGGATTTCATGCAGCCTTTGTGTTCATGCATTTCTTGCGCTAACACAGTACATTCTGCGCCTATTGCTTTAGCTTGTTTATCGACTAAGTTGAGCGCCAATGCAACGGCTTTCCCGCACTCTGCTGGGCCTTGACCGGCTGAAAGTTGCAACAAGATCATGACGAACAACTCCCATTAGTTTTAAATGTCAGCACCGGACGCAATATGGCGATCACTTCTATCAATTCAGCGTCAACCAAATCACTGACAATGGTTTCACACTTTTTATAAGCCTGCGGCGCTTCATCGTACAGCAACTCCTTATTGCCACAGATCACACGACTCCCCAATGCTGTGCGATAAAGGTCTTCGCGTTTATATTTGTGACTCAAGCGGCTTTGGCAGTCACCTCGCTTCCACTTTCGACCAGCACCATGAGCCAAAGAATATAAACTGGCAGTTAACGCAGGCGCATTGTTTACAGGTTGAACCAAATAGCTATAGTCTCCTCGTGAGCCGGGGATCACGACAGCACCTTTGTCACTTGGGGTCGCACCTTTACGGTGCAGCCAACCTGCGCGGCCATCAATAACTTTTGGGCACACGAGGTTGTGATTAACATCTAGCGTACATTCGCCATCGCTACGAATGGCTGCGAGAAATCTTTTTGCAATCAAAAAGCGGTTTAACTCAGCCCAGCGCACCGCTTCATCATGGCGTGCCAAATAGCGTGCGCTTTCACTCTCCGAGCCCGCTTCAGCCACTAAGCCATCATGATTAAAACGCGCAATATGGTCGACTAAAATGGCTTGCCCAAGCCCACGCGAGCCGGAGTGAACCAGCAGCTGTAAATACTTTTTATCAAGGCCAAGCGCAGTAAACGCGGCTTCATTGTAAACACGTTCCACCGCTTGAAACTCGGCGAAATGATTACCGCCGCCAATCGTACCCAGTGTACTTTCAAATAATCCAGCTGAAATATCACGATGTGTCATTTCAGCTTGAATCGTCTCTTGCCAACTGGCATCGAGCGGTTGCTCGATATCTTCTAGCCGTTTAGCAAACTTATCCAAATTAACTTTGGCAACCTTTGTGGTGGTCTGCCACAGCGCCATACCACAGCCAATATCGTTTCCGACTAACGCGGGATACAGCCTATCTAGGCTAAAAAATGCCGCGCCGATCGGATAACCACGTCCCGGGTGCAAGTCAGGCATACCAGCAACGCGATGCATACTGGCTAGTTCAGCGGTTTTTGTAAGTTGTTGGATCGCAGCGCCTTCAATCCAAGTGTCTTGAGATGCAAATAGACACACGCGATCAGAAATTTGTTGGACGGATCTGCCCATAGTTACCAATACCTTTCAATGAGGTTTAAAAATAATTGTGTATTGGCAGGTCTAGAATGGCTTAGTTATAGCAATCAAATGTTAGGTTACATAGGTAACATAAAATCGCTAAATACAGCTTTCGCAAGCTAGGAAATATTTATTCGCGCTCGCGAATTACAGAGAAAGACCTGCAAAGGATAAAGTTGTTTGTGTCATGTTTTTTCTCCTCTACAGTGAATGAATGGTTAGAATCGCGGCAAGTGTAAACAGTTTGGGAACACAATGCAACCTTGGATTGCCTGTGCGCTGAATGATAAGAATTGCAACTTGTGATATTAACCTAAACAAGGCAAGGATAGCAGCTAGATATTCAGCAACAAGCGCTTAATCACTTACTCCTGCGACTATTATCGATTAAGGAAAACAAATATGACGCAATTCTATTTTGGAGATTGGTACAACGAGGACACTCCAACTCGCCTCGACACCTTAAAACAAGCTTTATCTCAACAAGATAAGGCAAAGGTAGAAACCTTATCGGAAGCCCTGTTTGAAAGTTATTTGGATGTCACCGCAGCACTCACGAAAGCACAAGTCATTCAGTATGCCGACTTGATGGGTGATGAGTTAAGTGCGGTAGAGCTCGATATTTGTATGGGAGAATTAGTTGATCATCACCACCCAGATGATATCGAAACGGCCTGTCTTCATTGCCTCGAACTTGGCATTGATTTTCCATTCGCCGACTACTTTTTGATGGAAATGACGGCGAATCGCTCAGAGTTCGACATTGAGTTTTTTGAGCGCACCGTAGCCCCTTCTTTTGTGGAGCTGCGCAAAGCAGGCAAAATGTCTGTCACAGACTACTTTGCACTGATGTGCGAAATTATTTGTCGCCTTGATAAGTGTGAATATGGCGCGAATTGTTTAGAAAAGTTACTTAAAGACCCAGAACTCGATTTAAGTCAGTTAACCGAAAACGACTATACTGCGTGTTTAGATACCTGCCACTACGGCTACTTTCTCAAACCTGAACTGTTTCGCTTATTTGTGAAGAAAGCGAATGGTCGTCAAGTAACTGAATCCACAACAGAATGGCAAGAATCGGGGGAGTATTTTCTTATCACCTATCAATTTAAGTCCATTTTCGGTGAAGCCAATGCATATTGTGGCGGTTGGGAAGAATATAAAGACAGTTTTACCGATGCCTTTATCGAACTAAAGCGCAGTAACTTAGTTACTCAAGTAGAACAACAAGTTATCGATTGCTTAGAAAGAGATGGTCACCATGATCTTGCCCAAGCTTTTATCACTGCGTAGTCAAGCTAGCTAAATAGAAGTACTTAAAGCAATGGAAGGTGCGCACACTTTCCATTGCGAAATAGCAAAGCTTAGAAGCTTAGCATTTTTTTAACATGACAAACTTGAGGTAATACATTTTTTTGCACCTCAAATTGTACTCTGTCGCCTTCAGAGATTGTCGCTGCGATGTTCGTTACTCTTTCAAGAATAGTAGGATCGCTGTAGCTTACAGTGCCATTCATTACGCAGCGGAACTTACGTCCATTAGAGTCTTGAGCATTTACAGTTAAATGGTTTTCGCTCACATTCATAGAGAAAGTCCCTGCTTGGCTGTGGTTTAACACAACATCAGCAGTTTGGATGATCACACTACCATAATCTACTTCTGTGATTTTTACTTCAGCAGCAGAAGCCGACCCTGCAGATACACCTAGCGCTAAAACGGTTGCACCAAAAACTTTGTTCAATACTTTCATTGTATATTATTCCTTTATACATTTATTAAGTTCATTTATTAGAAAAGCCCTTGAAATTTAAGGCATTGCAAACCTAACACATAACAAATTCAAATAAAACAAAACAAGTTTAAATATTTTTTAACACGCCACGTAGTTAGTTTAAGATTCAATTTGAACAAGCACATGCAGACACCATTACCGCATTAATAGCCTAGGGCGCAGTATTCCCCGTTGCCGTGCGCGATACACTAGTTTTAGTGTCGAGAAATACGTAAACACCAACAGCTACCTTATTTTAGAAGCGCTTTTGATACGAATAATGAACAATTTTGTGCAATGCTAAGTCGAAACTGTCATAACCATGGTGAGCAGATAACTGTGGATGTCAGTGCTGCTCCTCTGTTGATACTCAGTGAATATGTTACCAAATACAGACAAAGACTGGCTGATATTAGTTGGTTTATGCGGGTACTCAACGAGGATATTGCCCGTAGAGCAAATAAAGAGGATGAGTGTACAGGCCGGTTCTGGGAAGGACGATTTAAATCTCAGCCCTTGCTGGACGAAGCAGCATTAGCTGCTTGTATGACATACGTTGACTTAAACCCTATTCGAGCTAAATTAGCCCCAACACCTGAAACCTCTGACTTTACCAGTATCAAAAAGCGTATCGACCATGCAAGGCAAGGGAAACAACCAAAAAGCCTATTACGGTTTGCGGGAAGCCCCAGAAAACATATGCCAAAAGGGCTGCCTTTTGAACTCAAGTTTTATATAGAATTAGTTGAGCTTACCGGTCAATGTATTCGCACCGACAAAAGCGGTGCCATCTTTGAGTCTCAACCTATTCTGTCTCGACTAAACATCGAACCTGATAACTGGATGAAGCTCACTACACAATTTTCTCGGGTTTTCCACGGCGCGGTGGGTCGAGAGCAAGTACTCACAGCTTATTGTGGAACCCTTAAAAAACGACGGCGCACAAATCTAGCAAATTGTGCACGTTTGCTGGCTTAACCAAATAACGCCTTTAGCGATACCCCCTCAAGCTGTGCAAATTACAGCGCCCTTGTCGTGCGTGATACACTAGTTTTAGTGTCGAAAAATGAGCAAACACCAACAACTACCTTATTTTAGAAGCGCTTTTGATACGAATAATGAACAACCTTGTACAAAGCTAAGTCGAAACTGCCATAACCATGGTAAGCAAATAGTAGTGGCTGTCAGTATTGTTTGCTGGACAGAAATCATTTTCGTTTTTCGGTTAAGCCAATGCAAATCGTATTAGGTTGTGTATGGATAGTGCAGCTTTGATGACAAATAATTATGGGTGTCTTTATAACCCCCTTTCTTTATAACCCCCTTTAAAGAGGATTCATCAAGAATTTGTCTCGATGGTGCGGTGGAAAATATGGCCCTATTCAGGCGCTTTGTAATGAATATGCTCAAGCAGTGTGAATGCGGCTTACCGAGTCAACGCAGCAAATTGAAAACAGCTGGCTGGAACGACAAATTTAGGGCACAGGTGTTCTTTGGCTTATAAGTAATCAAAGTATGCTCCGCCCCTGACATAGAAGCCACCCCACCGATTTCATCGATCTCTGTAAACAAACAAAATGTTGTTTATAAAGATCATGCTGATTTCAGAAAAGTAAGCCTTAGCAATGCTGTTGAAGCAAAACAGTTTGTAGCTTGGTTGCTTACCATGTAACTCGTAAATAAGCATACTCGTTGAACAGTTACGTGTCCTATAGATATTAGTCAAAAGACGCCAAACGCGCCTTTGTTTGTAAACATAAGATAATTAAGTAAACTCACTTTTTAGTTTTAAGTTTTTTATCAGTTGAATATCAACCCAATATTGTTTTCCTTCATAAACACGTTTGCCGCTTCCATTCACATGCCAATCACCTCGATTAAAGAAAAAATATTTTCCATCAGGTGATAATTGAGGGGAGCTTTCCTGTTTTTCTGTATTAATTGCTGTCCCCATATTTATAACCTTCGACCAAGTACCATCTTGCTCTTTAAAACTAATATAGAGATCAGATTGGCCAAAACCCTCTGCTCGTTGCACACTCCAAATCAAATATGACTCATCAGGCGCTATCATAGAACCAGCAATATACTCTCCTTGATTCATATCGTCTCTTAGCTTTATGGGCTCTTCATACTGCCCGTTGATAAGTCGAGAGTAATACAAAGCGCCAACAACACCTCGCTTTTTATATCCGGTAAAGTAATAAGTGCCACTTGCAGAAACCGATCGTCCATGAGCCATATGTTCTATGAACGCGCCTGGGCTTTTAGGCTCAGACCAACCACCCCCTTCGCGCTCTCGATACATTTTACCGATAAACATTTTGTTACCATCATAAGAAAACTGCGGCCAATGTAGATCTGTTTCTGACGCCTTTCCCCACTGATTATTTTCTTTATGGATAACAAAGAAACCTCGCTTTTTGTCTTCGCCTATCGCTTTGGTGAAGTAAAAAGACTGCATATCTGGCGTGAATGTACCGCTTTCAAACTCCCCGTTTGGTGAAACTATTTTAGGCTCAAAGATCTTCGGCACTAAACCCGGTGGCTGCTCACCAAAATACATACTTTCTTTTACATTGGTTTTATCTTCAGCATGATTCATAGAGCAACCGCTGAGATTTAAAAATAATAGGGTGAGTAAAGCTAAATTCGACTTCATGGTTTGTCCTTAATGGTGATTTAAGAACCACTGACATTAGCAGTTCAAATACAAAAAACCTGACGTCTTGATGAATTGTGCCTGATTGTTACTCATACTGTCTTTTTAAGTGCGTAGTACCACAAACTTACGATTTAAATAAATAGAAAAATATCTAGTAAGAAATTGTATTTAATAAATAAGTTTTCTGCTTTGGCTTTTAGAATGCAAACTTCAGAAACCCATAAGGGGAAATGAGTTATGAGATTTTTAAGACGGATTAATTTGAACCGTTATAAAAAAGGCGCTGAATGCGCCTTTAGTATCTTGATTTTGAGGGCATATAAGCCTGTAGAAGTTGAACAAGTAAACCAAAGACACCCACCACTAATTTGTGCCTTTTTTAAAAGTCGTCTACGCTCTAATTCTGCACTCAAAGGATTGAGGAAAACAAAGGATGGCTACTGCCCGTAAAAATCAAATCAGCTTAACCGACACCAAATACTACCACTGTATCTCCCGTTGCGTGAGGCGCGCGTTTTTATGCGGTGAAGATAAATTGACCGGAAAGTCCTATGAACATCGCCGTGATTGGGTTGAAGAAAAGCTCCTGATATTGGCAGCTGTTTTCTGTATCGACGTCTGTGCTTATGCGGTGATGAGTAACCACACTCACCTTGTTCTGCACGTTGATGATAAAAAGGCCAAGCGCTTATCAGATAAAGCCGTTGTAATACGCTGGCACAAGCTGTTTAAAGGTAATTGGGTAACTTGGAAGTTTATCGAGGAAGAGCCTCTAAGCGAGTCGGAGCAGTTGATACTCAGTGAATATACTTCCAAATACAGACAAAGACTGGCTGATATTAGTTGGTTTATGCGGGTACTCAACGAGGATATTGCCCGTAGAGCAAATAAAGAGGATGAGTGTACAGGCCGGTTCTGGGAAGGACGATTTAAATCTCAGCCCTTGCTGGACGAAGCAGCATTAGCTGCTTGTATGACATACGTTGACTTAAACCCTATTCGAGCTAAATTAGCCCCAACACCTGAAACCTCTGACTTTACCAGTATCAAAAAGCGTATCGACCATGCAAGGCAAGGGAAACAACCAAAAAGCCTATTACGGTTTGCGGGAAGCCCCAGAAAACATATGCCAAAAGGGCTGCCTTTTGAACTCAAGTTTTATATAGAATTAGTTGAGCTTACCGGTCAATGTATTCGCACCGACAAAAGCGGTGCCATCTTTGAGTCTCAACCTATTCTGTCTCGACTAAACATCGAACCTGATAACTGGATGAAGCTCACTACACAATTTTCTCGGGTTTTCCACGGCGCGGTGGGTCGAGAGCAAGTACTCACAGCTTATTGTGGAACCCTTAAAAAACGACGGCGCACAAATCTAGCAAATTGTGCACGTTTGCTGGCTTAACCAAATAACGCCTTTAGCGATAACCCCTCAAGCTGTGCAAATTACAGCGCGCTTCTCGTGCGTGATACACTAGTTTTAGTGTCGAAAAATGAGCAAACACCAACAGCTACCTTATTTTAGAAGCGCTTTTGATACGAATAATGAACAACCTTGCACAATGCTAAGTCGAAACAGCCATAACCATCGTGAGTAAATAATCGTGGGTGTCAGTGCTGCTGTGTTATCAGTGCTGCTGTGTTTTAGTTTGGATACAAGTTCATTTCGATGTGGCAAACGCAGGGCAACCTAGGAAGCGCCCTCTTGGACTGGTTTTGTCAGCCGAAGCATCTACGACGGTTTATCTTAATGGAGTAAATATCGGCCACAATGGCTCGCCAGCTGAGGAAGCAAAAAATGAAGTTGCCGGCCGCATGGATAAAAGCTTCTATTTACCCGATAGCCCCCTTATAAAACAACACAATACTCTAGTCATCGAGTTATCTTCGCATAACAGGCTATTACAGATTGATCCACCTATACAAAGGTTGCTTATCACCGATTATCAAACGCCCAAGGACTACCTTGCAAACCACTACCTACCAGTGTTTATCCCGTTTGGTATTTTAATTCTCGGTTTTATCTATTCATCTGTATTAGCCTTCCAAAGTAATAATACCAAACACAATCTATTCATCCCTATTGCATCGCTTTTCGCAGTTATCCAATTAATTGCTGAAGTATCGCGCGGATTGTTTGATTATAGTTACCCATACAATGGGATCAGGATGCTAACTATTCTTTGTTCAAGCTTAATAGTTTCATTCTTTTTATTGAGTTATGTATGTAAACGCTTTTTAACAAAAGGAAGAAAAACAGCCTTAACCGTTGGTTGCGTAACGACCCTCATATTTGTTTTGTTACTGGATCATTTGGAATCAAAAACACTTGTATCAGTACTGCTCCCAGTGGGAATAGGCACATTAATTACCGGATATGCTGCGATAAAGAAAGCCCGCAACGCGCTGCCACATAGTATTGCACTGTTTGCGTTTGTTCTATTGACTGCTAGTAGCCCAAACCAGTTTTTGGATATTTACTACTACTATTGCATTGCTTTGCTTTTCGTCTTCTTTTTTGCTCAACATGCTATCGATTATAAGAAAGAACAGGAAAAAAGCGGTTTGAGCAAGATCGGGCAGATCGATTACAGCGCATATTGGACGAACAGAAAGAACGGGAACAACCAACTAAAATAAAAATCAGCCATGCTGGAAAAACAGACTTTATATCTTGCGAAGAAATTTGTTTTTGTAAGGGGGCAAGAGATTATGTTGAGCTGGTTATTAATAATAGGGGAAGTGTATTGCACCACAACAGCTTGTCTGAACTCGAAAGTACACTTCCTGCCACTTTTTTACGGGTTCATCGCTCGTACATAGTGAATACCCTGTTCATAACATCATTATCCAGAAGCGCATCAGGAACTGGCATTTTACATTTATCAACAGGTGACGAAGTCCCTGTTAGTCGCAGGATCATGCCCAAAGTTCGCGATGCATTAGGTTAGACGGCTATCCAAATTAGACACTATTAGGCCCAAATGCCAGCATTGCAATTATTGTGTGACTTAGGAATATAGCCTCATCCTAAGCCACAGAAAACATGTGTGAGAGAGGAATAAAGTTTTATACTAATTACTACTCTCAAGTCCGAATCAAGCTACAACTGAATATTAAAGTATCATACTTGTTGTAACTCACTTCTGGACAAAAACAATTTGGAGCCAAAGGATATCTCTGTGCCACTTTGAGTTATTCGCTTATATATTTTGACCATTAAAAAAGCCAAAAAAATTGAAGTATGAACAATTTATCTAGAACAGCCGCTTAACTCATTTTTTCGAAAATATCTCTTGCAGCAACTCCATAACAAATTTATTATATAATAAATTTATTATGGAGTTGCTCATGAAAGTTCTCTTCTTATGCACAGAAAATTCGGCTAGATCCATTATGGCAGAAGCGTTATTACAACATCATGGTAAAGGTGAGTACGAGGTTTACAGCGCTGGTACTGAGCCAAATCATGTTGATAACCGCACATTGTCAGCTATTGAACACTTTGGATTACGTACTGATGGTTTACGCTCAAAACACCTTGATGAAGTTAACAATACCCATTTCGACTTTGTTATTACGCTGTGCGATAAAGCAGCAAAAGAATGCGATAGCCGAGTTGACGGCACCAATTGCCTTGCTTGGGATTTTCCAGAGCCTCGTTCTCGTAAAGATGCCAACCCGTTTGAAAAGACGCTACAAGAGTTAAACGAGCGGATCAAAATGTTTTTGCTGATACAAGAAAAGCAAAAACCTGCGCCTATAACACCTACTACTTTATACAAAGCTCTGGCTGATGATATTCGCTTGAAAACGCTTTTAATTATTGCTGTTGAAGGTGAAGCATGTGTCTGTGAGTTGATGGCTGCATTGGATGAAGAGAGCCAACCGAAAGTTTCTCGTCATCTAGCACAGCTTAGAAAAACAGGGATCTTATCTGACAGAAAACATCAGCAATGGGTGTTTTATTCAATCAATCCAACACTGCCAGCGTGGATGAAGCAAACTATCATTTCAACGGTAGTGAATGAACCTATTTTTATTGAACAAGAGCTAGCCAGATTAAATGCAATGGGTGATCGCCCTACGCGTGTGGCAAGTTGCTGTAATTAAGGAATATAACTATGGGGATTTTTGAACGTTATTTATCTGTGTGGGTTGCGATATCAATTGTTGCTGGTGTGGTTCTGGGGATTGTTTATCCACCTCTTTTTGAAGCGATTGCAAAGCTTGAAGTTGCCCATGTCAACGTGGTTGTTGCGGTCTTCATTTGGGTGATGATCTATCCAATGATGGTGCAAGTAGACTTTTCGACCATCAAGGAAGTTGGCAAGAATCCACAAGGCTTAGTATTAACTTTGGTGATCAACTGGCTTATAAAACCGTTCTCGATGGCTGCATTAGGTTGGTTGTTCTTTGAAGGATTATTTGCCGATTTTGTGTCACCAAAAACTGCTCAAGAATACATCGCTGGTATGATTTTACTTGGCGTAGCACCTTGTACTGCAATGGTGTTTGTCTGGTCGCAATTAACAAAAGGTGACGCAAACTATACCTTGGTTCAGGTATCTGTGAACGATATCATCATGATTTTTGCATTCGCTCCCATTGCAGGGTTATTGCTTGGTGTAACAGATATTCATGTGCCTTGGGGTACCTTGTTTATCTCGGTTATTTTGTATGTATTACTGCCTTTAATCGCGGGAATCCTGACCAGAAAACACTTAAACAGTTCAGGTCGCGATGAAGCAGCTATCACAAGTTTGCTAGAGAAGTTCAAACCGTTTTCTGTTATCGGGTTACTAGCAACAGTAGTGCTGCTATTTGGCTTTCAGGCAAACACCATCATTGAGCAACCTCTTAATATCTTGTTAATCGCTATTCCGCTAATTCTTCAAACCTATGGTATTTTCATTGTTGCTTATTTTATCGCGGTCAGACTCAAGCTTAAGCACAACATTGCTGCACCTGCTTGTTTGATTGGTACATCTAACTTCTTTGAATTGGCAGTCGCTGTGGCGATCTCCCTATTCGGGTTACATTCAGGCGCTGCATTGGCAACTGTGGTTGGGGTTCTGGTTGAAGTTCCCATCATGCTGTCTCTCGTAGCGATTGTGAACAGAACAAGACATTGGTTTAACGAATAACATAGAGGGTTCTTATGCAAACTCATCCTTGCGACAAACTGGCACTTGATAATGGCGCGAGCTTTATATTTACGCCTTGCCCCGGAACCAAGGACGTTGATTTAACAACATCGGTCACGCAGTTGAAAGATGCTGGAGCACAAGCGGTTGTGACGCTGATGTACAATGCAGAAATTAAAAAGAATGAAGCCGAAGACCTTCCAAAAGTGTGTGATGCACAAGGTGTTAAATGGTTTCAGCTTCCTATTTCTGATGAAGATGGCCCAAACGAGGACTTCGCTAAAGCTTATGCATCTCAAATTAATGACATCTTATCAATACTGCGCAATCAAGGCACTATAGCAGTGCATTGCAAAGGTGGCTCTGGGCGCACTGGCTTAGTGATTGGAATACTCATGTATGAACTAGGTTACGACAAGGCAGACATTATTAAACAAGTACAGAAAATGCGCCCTAAAGCGCTTTCACACCCAGTACAACTTTCTTTTTTCAATGAGTTTCAAAAAGTAGGAGCTTAAAACATGGCAATTAAAATTGGTATTAACGGTTTTGGCCGCATGGGTCGTTTAACACTTAGAGCTGCTTTTGGTTGGCAAGACATTGAGTTTGTGCAAATCAATGATCCTGCTGGCAACGCTGAGACTTTGGCACATTTGCTAAAGTACGATTCTGTGCATGGTACTTGGTCATATGATGTATCTCATGATGACAATAACGTGATAATTGATGGTCAAGCCATTCGTGTAACGCAAAATAAAGCGATTAATGATACGGATTGGTCTGAATGTGATTTGGTCATTGAAGCATCAGGTAAAATGAAGAAAACTGAGTTGTTAAAAGCCTACTTAGACCAAGGTGTAAAAAAAGTCGTTGTCACAGCACCAGTAAAAGAAGAAGGTGTGCTCAATGTAGTTATGGGGGTTAATGACCATCGATATGATATTGAACAACACTCAATCGTAACGGCAGCGTCTTGCACCACAAACTGCTTAGCACCAGTGGTGAAAGTGTTACAGGATAAAATCGGCATCAAACATGGCTCGATGACGACTATCCACGATATTACCAATACTCAAACCATTTTAGATGCTCCGCACAAAGATTTACGCAGAGCGCGTGCCTGTGGCATGAGCTTAATCCCAACCACTACAGGTTCAGCAACAGCTATTACTCATATTTTCCCAGAGTTGAAAGGTAAGCTGAATGGTCATGCAGTACGTGTACCACTAGCAAACGCGTCCATTACAGACTGTGTATTTGAAGTTGAGCGTCCAACAACGGCAGCTGAAATTAATGCTTGGATGAAAGAAGCGGCTGAAGGCGAATTGAAAGGCATTCTTGGCTATGAAGAAAAGCCTCTAGTATCTATCGATTATAAAACCGACCCACGTTCTAGCGTTGTTGATGCGTTATCAACAATGGTCGTTAACGGCACTCAGGTGAAGCTGTACACATGGTATGACAACGAGTGGGGCTATGCTAATAGAACAGCTGAGCTTGCTCGTAAAGTTGGTTTATCAATCAAAGGGTAATGTATCACTATGAAGCGCTTGGCATCATTATCAGACGATATTAAGCAATACCTTGTTGTCACAGGTAATTATTGGGCATTTACCTTAACTGATGGCGCACTACGCATGTTAGTAGTGCTTCATTTCCATGCGTTAGGTTATAGTCCGCTTAGCATTGCGATGTTGTTCTTGTTTTATGAAATCTTTGGCGTTGTCACTAATTTAGTTGGCGGCTTCTTAGGTGCTCGTTTAGGGTTAAATAAAACCATGAACATTGGTTTAGCCATTCAAATTATCACCTTGCTGATGTTAGCCGTTCCGGCTGAATGGTTAACAGTCGTATATGTAATGATTGCACAAGCGCTTTCAGGCATTGCCAAAGACTTAAACAAAATGAGCGCGAAAAGCTCAATTAAGATGTTGGTTGCCGCAGGGCAAGAAGGCACATTATTTAAATGGGTCGCGGTATTAACAGGCTCTAAGAATGCTCTGAAAGGCGTTGGCTTTTTCTTAGGCGGCTTACTGTTAACTTTGCTTTCATTCAAAGGCGCAATGTTATTAATGGCTGGTGTTCTGGCACTTGTCTGGTGTTACAGCCTTTATGCCTTGAAGAACGACTTGGGGAAAGCTAAGAACAAGCCTAAGTTCACCGATATTTTTTCAAAGAGTCGCTCTATCAATATCTTATCAGCTGCACGACTCTTCTTGTTCGGTGCGCGAGATGTCTGGTTTGTGGTTGCGCTACCTGTGTTCTTGTCACAAGCCTTTGAGTGGGATCATTGGTCGGTAGGCAGTTTCTTGGCGCTTTGGGTTATTGGTTACGGTATTGTGCAATCAATGGCACCGAAGCTAATCAACTTCAAAGACAACGTTTCTCCTTCAACAGAAACCGTAAAATGGGCAAGCTTGTTGGCACTGGTGACATTAGGCATTGCCTTATCACTATATTTTAGCTGGGAAGTTAAAATGTTACTCATAGCAGGTTTAATGGTGTTTGGCATACTGTTCGCTGTCAACTCGTCACTGCACAGTTATTTGATTGTTAGCATGGCAGATGCCGATGGCGTTTCGTTAGATGTTGGCTTTTACTACATGGCGAATGCAATGGGGCGATTGTTCGGTACAGTGCTGTCAGGCTGGGTCTTCCAGCTCTACGGGTTAGCAGCTTGTTTGGCAATTTCGTTTGCGTTTATTAGTTTAGCGGCACTTATTTCTGCTAAGTTACCAGATACTTCAAAGAAAACGTAAATTGTTTTGGGGCATTTTCGATTTAGGAATGGCAGCGTATCGACTATGATCGCTGCCATTTTAGGATGATACTTTATTGCTTGGTATGAGACTTTATTACTCTCCCACAACTGAGGCGCTTGCGCGCCTTTTCTTATTCTACCGTTACACTCTTTGCGAGATTTCTCGGTTGGTCAACATCGGTGCCTTTGATCACGGCTACGTAGTATGAAAGTAGCTGTAGTGGGATGGTGTAAACCACTGGGGCGATGATGTTTTCTACGTGATTGACGTTCATTACTCGCATGGTGTCGTCTGAGGCAAAGTTTGAGTCTTTGTCTGCAAATACATAGATGATACCGCCGCGTGCGCGCACTTCTTCAACGTTTGATTTGAGCTTTTCAAGCAGCTCGTTGTTTGGTGCAACGACGATGATAGGCATGTCTGCGTCGATAAGCGCGAGCGGGCCGTGTTTTAGCTCGCCTGCCGCATAAGCTTCGGCGTGGATGTAGGAGATTTCTTTAAGCTTAAGTGCACCTTCCATTGCGATTGGGTATTGTGAACCACGACCTAAGAACAATGAGTGATGTTTGTCGGCAAATTCTTCTGCAAGAAGCTCGATGCCATCGGCCATCGTTAGCGTTTCTTCAAGCTTGGTTGGCAGGGTTTTGATGGCGTTGACGATTGCGCTTTGATCACGGCCTTTTTCCTGCGCGATCGACGCAGTTAGCATCAATAAGCCAACTAATTGAGTTGTAAATGCTTTGGTTGATGCCACCCCAATTTCAGCGCCTGCTTTGGTCATAAAGGCAAGATCTGACTCACGTACTAGCGATGAGCCAGGTACATTACAGATGGTCATCGACGCCATATAGCCTTGCTCTTTGGCAAGACGCAGCGCTGCAAGTGTGTCTGCGGTTTCGCCCGATTGTGAAATGGTTACCAGTAGGCTGTTTTCGTGAACGAATGAGTCGCGGTAGCGAAACTCTGAGGCGATTTCAACGTTACAGCTTACGCCTGCAAATTGCTCCAGCCAGTAGCGCGCCACCATGCCTGAGTGGTAAGACGTACCACACGCGATGATCTGTACGTGTTTTACATCTTTAAAAATTTCGTTCGCTTTGTCGCCAAATGCATCGATACTAACGCGATCGTTATCTAAACGGCCTTCAAGTGTGTTACGTACAGCCATTGGCTGCTCGTAGATTTCTTTTAGCATGTAGTGGCGGTATTCGCCTTTGCCCGACGCATCTTGCGTGATGTTAGACTCAACCACTTCGCGCTCTACAGGATTGCCGTTAATGTCGAAGATTTCTACCGTTTCGCGAGTAATGCGTGCTACATCGCCTTCTTCTAGGAAGATAAAGCTGCGTGTTACTGGTAATAGTGCAAGCTGATCAGAGGCAATAAAGTTTTCACCAAGGCCAAGGCCGATCACCAGTGGGCTGCCTGAGCGTGTCACGATGATTTCATCTTGATTGGCTTTATCAAATAATACCGTACCGTATGCACCTTCGAGCTGTTTTACCGCTGCTTGCACGGCAGCGAGTAATGTAGTGTGTTGCTGTCTGAGTTGATGGATCAAGTGCACCATCACTTCGGTGTCGGTGTCAGATAAAAACTCGTAACCGTCTTCTTTTAATGCCGCGCGCAAACCTTCGTGGTTTTCAATAATGCCGTTGTGTACCAGCGCAATTTCGCTGTTAGAAATATGCGGGTGCGCGTTAGCCTCTGTTACGCCGCCGTGTGTTGCCCAGCGCGTATGCGCGATACCGGTAGTACCTTTTACTTCTGCATTTTCAAGCGCAGATTCTAGGTTTACCACTTTACCTACGGCTTTCACGCTGTTGAGTGCGCCGCCTTCGCAAAGTGCTACACCCGCAGAGTCATAACCACGATATTCAAGGCGTTTTAGGCCTTCGATAAGAATTTTGTTTACTGGACGCTCAGCAACAGCGCCTACGATTCCACACATAATCTCTCCATTATTTGCACGTTGTGTGTAGTTCAGCACAGATAAGTTGTATGCCACGCGCTTCGATCGCTTGGCGGAGGTCATCGGCCAAGTTGTTGTCGGTGATCAAAGTGGTGATCTGTGCCCAAGGTATTTCTAAATTCGGAATTTTACGGCCAATCTTGTCGGATTCGACCATCACAATCACTTCACGGGCTGACTTTGCCATCACACGGCTCAGCCCAATTAATTCGTTGAATGTGGTTGTGCCGCGCTCTACATCAATGCCATCGGCACCAATAAAAAGCTGATCAAAGTCATAGGATTGTAGTACTTGCTCTGCTACTTGCCCTTGAAAGGATTCTGAGTGCGGATCCCATGTCCCGCCGGTCATCAATAAGGTTGGCTCATTCTCCAGTGATAACAATCGATTAGCGATATTCATCGCATTGGTCATCACGACTAAGCCGCGCTTTTGTGCAAGCTCCGGAATTAGGGTTTCAGTGGTTCTGCCGCTATCGATAATGATGCGATTGTGATCTTTAATCAGCTCGGCGGCCGCTTTGGCAATGGCCGTTTTACGTACCGAGTCTTGCTCGTCTTTACCTGATGCGGTGATCTCTTTAGGAAGGGCTATCGCACCGCCATAGCGGCGTAGTAACAGGCCGCTTTTTTCTAGTGCCGTTAAATCCTTACGAATCGTAACTTCTGACGTTTCAAACTCAGCGGCGAGTGATTCTACGCTTACTTCACCGTATTCATTCACCCATGAAAGAATGGTATGTCTGCGCTGTTGAGTGTTTCGTTTAGTCATCAAATAAGTTTCGTTTCGAAATTTAAGGCGATTATAGTCGAAACTTCAAAACCTAAACAAGTTAAATTTTGCACTGAACAAATTTTAACTGGAAATATTATGAACATCAGGATACATTTCCGGATTGAGGTACTTAAAAGGATAATTAAATGAACAAAAACTTAATAACATCAATACTTTGTTGTTCACTATTACTAGCAGGATGCGGCGGTTCAGGCGGTGACACTACACCAGTCAATCAAGATAGCGGCAAAAATGGAAATAATGGCAACACGGATTCAAATAACGGCAGCACAGATTCAAATAACAGCAACACAGACTCAAATAACGATAATACAGATTCTGGAACGGATACCACGACTAAGCCAGTCGCTAAAATTCAGGCAAGTGCCTTTGGGGAGACTGGCAACGTCATTCAGCTTAGCACTACGGGAAGTACGATCCCTGAAAATGCCGAAATAACATGGCAGTGGCAAGCCAAACCCCAAGGCAGTAACGCTCAGTTTTCTAACCCCAACGCTAAGCAAACGCACTTTACCGCTGACGTTGCAGGTATTTACATTCTAGGGCTAACAATCAAGTCAGGTAGTAACGAATCGACAACACAGTTTGAGATCCGTATAAAAGAAAAAACTACACCAAGTGTGAACACACCTCCTGTCGCCGACTTCACACTCACCAAACAGGCAATTGCCATCAACGAGCATCTACAGTTAGATGCGAGCAACAGCTCAGACTCAGACGGCGATAATCTCAGTTATAAATGGCAAGTTACTGCACCTGCTAATGTTGATGAATACACATTGGTAAGCCCTAACAATAACGTTGCCTCTTTCGCCTCTAAATTTGCGGGTGAATACACCATTACTTTAACCGTTTATGATGGTAAATCGTCACATAGCAAATCAGAAAAAGTCATCGTTATAGATAACCAGCCAGCTCTTAAAGCGGTTATTTCTGCGCCTTCAGAGGTTACATTAAGCTCCATGACTTTTGTTGAGCTGAAAAGCGATGGTAGTCAGTATCAAGGCGCTGTAACACCGCTTTGGAGTTTTGACAGCAAACCGAGCGGCAGCCAAGCCGCAATGGCAACACCAAATGGATTTCTCACCTCGCTTCAATTAGATAAGGCAGGGCAATATAAAATCCGCTTTAGCCTTAAAGACAGACAGGGTCGTTTAAGTGAGGCAACCCATACCTTAACGGCCAAATTAGGCGAAGCAAACAAACCGCTTGTATTCGTCGACGTGCCAGAGTCAACCAAAATCAATGAAGCCATCGAGCTTAGTGCCAAGCGAAGTAGAGATACAAGCGGAAGAACACTCTCCTTTAGTTGGACGTTTGAGCCATTTGAAGCCGGTTTGACCTATTCCGTTACGAATGAAGATACCGATACGGTGATTTTTACGCCTCACGGAGAGGGAAGTTACCGTTATTTTGTGGAGGTAAGTAACGGTGAGCTAAGCCAAACCGCCAGTGGCGTGATAAAGAGCCACCCTGAAAATTATGGACCCACAGCGTCTATGAGTCCACAAATGTCTACAGCTACGGAAGGGGAAACCAAAGTCTTTGTGGTATCCGCAGAAGATAAAGACGGCGATCCGCTCACTTATCGTTGGTCACTTGAAACGAAGCCTGAGAATAGCACTGCAGTGGTCAATAATGCTGATAATCGCGCGTCTCTTACCTTCGATGAAGCTGGTAACTATGTGCTGAAATGCATCGTGTCTGATGGCAAGGTTGAACTAGTCGTCGCGGCATTCATCAAAGTAAGTGCTGTTCAAAATAGCGCTCCAGTAATTACGGCGCTGGACTATCAAGGAGTACTGAAAACAGATGCAGCGCTTTGGATAACTCCAACGGTTATGGATAGCGACAGCAATGCAGGCAATTTGACCTATTTTTGGAAGGTGGTTGCTCCATCAGGCGAAGTGATTGACAGTACCACAGCTCATGACTCGAACCTAAAATTCACTCCTATAGCATCAGGCGACTATCAGGTAAGTTTAAGTGTTGTAGATGAAAAGTCCGCTTCCGTTGCAACTAAAACGATAACACTTTCAGTAGAATAAGAGATCTCTACTCGTTGACTTTTAAGGCTTAAGCGCTCACTTGTGGGCGCTTAAGCCTTTTTGTTTAAACGGTTATGTCGGATGGAGCTAAGTGACGGATCTCCATATTGCTGATATGCGTTCCCGAAGAGTCCTCTGGACCAATTTCATCATAGGCGGACTCAACTCTGAGGTAGGCTTGAGTTGCGCCGAGTTCCGCCAGCTTTGTCTCGGCCTCTCGCAGCGAGTTAAACGGCGTTAGTTTACCTTCGGCATGCATTAAGATATGCAAGTTCCCATCACTATCTTGACCACCCGCAAGATAGTGATTTGAATCCGCGTAGCTAAGCACGATGGCATGGAGTTCTTTATTAGCGATTTTTTCTTTGAGTGTGGCAGCAAGCATAATGCTCTCCTCGTTTAACCGATTAATAATTAAACGGCACATGTGCGTGTTTGGTTCACCTTGATAGTCATGAATGTTTTGTCGCAAACCTGTTGTCGTGATAAATCACGACCTACCATCCATCACGTAGGTCGAGGTGTACCTCGATAGATTTAATCGAAGGACTTATCTTTAAAACTTATCTCTCAATTGCAAGGCATGCACATGAGCTGGAATAACCTGAGAAAAGGCAGGATATCAATCCCGTACGCAGAATACTTCATTACGTTTAACTGCCATAAACGCACGCTCTATTTTACGGATTATCGGCTGGCACGATTGTTTTGCCAATCTATCTCACATAATGAAAAAAGTTTGAGTGCCGCTGGCAAACATGGGTGTTATACCAGTTGTATTAAGTAAATGATCTATCTTGAAGCGGGGAAATAGCTTTAGTAGCAAGGCAAAAATTTTGCTATTTAGTTGTTCTAAATGAGAAATTTTTAACGAAGCTAATATGCTATTTCACCCTTCAAATTGATTAGAGAATTAATTCAATTGGTATTAATGCCTGATCACTTTCATGGCTTACTGACGCTTGGCAATACACAACTTGGTAAGATTGTTGGAGAATTAAAAGGCGGAACAGCTTAACTGCTAAACACAGAATTTGGCAAAGCGCGTATTACTATCATCAGCTCAGATCCACAGAAGATAGGCATACCATTGCCCAGCATATTGCTGTAAACCCACTAAGAACCAAGCTAGTAAGCCGCATTGGTGATTACCTTTATTGGAACTCACACTTTCTGTGATTGGCTAGTTAAAGGGTCTCTTCCCAACTCAGTTAACACGCTTAGATACACCGACAAGTTACCTTCCGCCATCACCTCAATGGCAAATTCACTGCACATTTTAGCGCGACCTTTACGGCCCATTTGCTCTCGTAAAATCGGGTCCTGCAATAAGCGATTAAGATCTTGAGTAAACTGAGCTTGATTACCAATCGGAGCAAGTAGTCCGGTTTCATTGTGCGCAACCGCTTCGGGAATGCCACCGGCAGCAAAGCCCACGACAGGCACGCCAGATGCACTACTTTGTAATAACGCTACGCCTAGCCCTTCCATCGATGCTGGATGTGCAACAATATCAACCGCCGGTAAAATACGCGCTACGTCTTGTCGAAATCCCACCAGCTGGACAATTTTTTGCAGCCCCAGCTCATCTATACGCGCTTGATACTGTTGCAGCTTTGGCCCTCGGCCAAACAGTAATACACGTAAATTAGGATGCTCAGCAATGAGTTGTTTGGCTGCACGCATGATCACATCCTGCCCTTTGCGCTCTATCAGTTGCGCAAAATTAGCCACAACCAAGGCATTTTGTGGTAGTTCAAACTCATCAAGCAGCCATTGCCGCTCCGCACTATTTGGTGCAAAGCGCTCGGTATCGACGGCACTGTGGACTAACTTTACTTGCTCAGAGGCAACACCTTGTGAGAGTAATACTTGGCGGATCCCCTCTGAGATAGCGATAACTTTATCGTAGGCTGGGTACTTTAATTTTGACCACCAGCGTGGCTCGGTGTTGTCGACTCGTCTCGATAAAATAACAGGAACATTAAGCAACTTAGCGGCAAGTAATCCCCAAGTATCAACCCCTCGACGGCTGTGAATATGAACACAATCAGGCCGATGATGGGCAATAGTCTTTCGTAAACGCAAACATTGCATGACATCGAGATCGCCTGCCATTTTCACAGGATCCACAACAACTTGCTTATCAACGGCTGCAATCATTTCACTATTAGGCGGGCAAACCAGTACGTTCTCAATGCCCTTTTGCTGTAACGCTTGAGTTAAATACACCACTTGTTGTGCGCCGCCATATAAGTGACGACCCGCTTCAATATGCAGAACTTTCATAGCACTTCTCCCAGTGCGCTCGACACTCTTTGTGGCGTGAGCCCCACCATACAATCAAAACGAGCCTCACAGGTTGGCCGGCGTTTGCATGGTGAGCAAGCAAGTTTATCGCTCAACACGCGACCATTTGGATTGAAGGTGTTTTCATACGGTAAGGTTGAACCAAACAATGCAATAACCGGGGTATGATGCGCCATCGCCATGTGAGTCAGTCCAGTATCAACGCCAATCACACCTTTTGCCCCCCGAATGATCTCGCTGCACTCAAGTAATGTCGTTTTCCCAGTTAGATTAATGATCCCTGGCATCTGTTTTTCTAAACGCTCGCTATGAGCGATATCACTTGGTCCACCCAATATAATAATATGCGCACAAATAGACTGATTTACTTGTTTATACAACTCACACCAATGCCCATCTACCCAGTGTTTCTGTGCTCTCGTTGTAAACGGACAAAACACCACATAAGGTTGACCTTGAGTATGCTCCAATAGCAGTGCTTTTGTGTGTTGTTGTGTCTCTTTCGAGGCAATGAGCGAGTATTGAAATGCCGTTTCTGGCGCACCAAAAAATTTCGCTGCAGCTCTGTATTCCGAGCTGATATCAGCAGACCAAGGCGAGGTCACTACCTTATTCATAAGCCACTGACTGCCCTCGCGACTATTGATCCCAACCTTATATTGAGCGCCACTTAGCCAAGCTAGCGCGCCACTTTTAAGGAGTCCTTGGGCGTCGAGCACTAAGTCAAATTGTCGACTAGCCAACTGCTTTTTAAAGCTATTAACTAGCTTAAGTAGCGCTATGATCCCCTGTGCTTTTCGCACTTTTTGCCACTCATTGCGAGGCCACAGGATCACCTCATCTAGCAATGGATTTTGTTGTAGCAAGGTCGCGCCAGCAGGCTCTGCTAACCAGCTCAGTTTTGCTTCTGGGTAACGTGTCTTTAGTGCAGAAATAAGACCTGACGCCATCACGATGTCACCAATGGCACTGAGTCGGACAATAAGGATATTGTTGTATTGCATTGTTATCTGATCACCATTGGATGTAATCGGGTACTATGAACTGGCCGTTGTGCCTGCTTTAACTGATATAAAACTTGCAATGTGGTTGTGTGTAGTGCGCCATTATGCTTTGCGATAGCAGCTTGCCCAGCCTGTATTTGTTGTACTGTTGCAGCACTATTTTGCCAAAAGCCGATGACTTCTTTAGCTATTTGCTGTGGTTCGTTACCCTCAACAAGTGCACCAGCTTGACTCAGCGGCGCACATATATCTTCACAATTTCGTCGACTACTTCCCATTACAACAGCAGCCCCTTGGACAATGGCTTCGGCAGGATTATGACCACCGAGCTTAACTAACGAGCCACCGATAAAGGCAACGTGGGCATCACGATAAAACGCAAATAGTTTGCCCATCGTATCGAGCAGATACACTTGCGTATTTGCCGTTAGTGTTGGCGCGTGCGAGTAACGCTGACAGCTCAGCCCGCTTGCTTGCAGCTGCTGCCATACCTCATCAAATCTTTCAGGATGACGCGGTGCGATAATTAGCTGAGCTGCTGGATTTTGCTGTAACAACTGTTTGTGCGCTGCGACCACCGCTATTTCTTCAGTGTCATGCGTGCTCCCCGCAATCCATGTCAACTGAGAGGGTTTTTGCGTTGGGTCGGCATGTTTAAGCTCTGGCCAATCGTACTTGATATTACCGCACATCATCAGTTTTTCTGGTGGTACACCCAACTCGCGAAAAGCTTGATAACTTAGCTCACTTTGCGGCAGAATTTTATGCACCTTGGACACCATAAAGGTAAAAAGACCTAACATGTTGGCATAACGATTTTTTGATCTGTCGGTCATGCGAGCATTTACCAGCATCACTCGACTGCCTTGGTTGCGCGACTGACGGATAAGATTAGGCCACCACTCCATCTCAACCGACATGGTCAATATCGGATTAAAATGCGTCAAGAACGCACCAACCGTCAATTGAAAGTCCAATGGCAAATAGGTGTGAGTGACTTGCTCCCCCCAGTTGTGCTCAATATAGTTGGAACCCGCTACTGTGGTACAAGTGAAAACAATGGGTAAATGAGGATGCTGTTTACGCAGCTCAGGAATAAGTTTAGCAATGGCGGCGCATTCTCCGACGGAGACGCCATGTAAATGAATACAGGCGGGTAAACGCTTACAATTATAGACACCTAAGCGCTGTAAAAAGTGCTTTTTATAACCCGGTTTACGTAGCCATTTTTTTAATAAGATCAGCGCAATCAAAGGTAAACACAACAACAGGATACTGTTATAAACACCAATCCAAAGTGAATTAGCTGATCTTCCACGAAGACGAGAGGTTGTCTTAACCTTAGCCATAGCTACACCTTGTTATTCAAGCCTGAATTAACCCCAGTGTAACTATGGTTTTTGACACTAAATTGACAGCGAGTCATACCAATTTGCTTTATTAAGTGGCCTATTTAAATATTAAGCCAAATTGCTATCAGCTACTCGTAGCGCAGCGCTGATGAGGGGCGCCGGCTTGCAACCTTGTAGGTAACGAGCACAACGGTAAGCCAAGTAAGCAAGATCACAAGTAGGCCTGCGATTCCATAAATCCATATAGATTGATTTATCCGCTCATTAAAGCGATTAAGCCACTCACCAACTAGCCAATACGTCAGTGGGACCGCAAGTACCATACTCAATGCAGATAACCACAAATACTCTTTAGCAACCAAGCTAATTAACCCAAGACGTGTAGCGCCTAACACTTTACGGATAGCTAATTCCTTTTCTTTACGCAAGGTAGTAAATGACGCTAACCCAAATGTTCCGAGTAAGGTCAGCAATATAGCTAAAGGACTAAAGATAGATAGCATGGTAAGCGTATAAAGTTCATTCTTGTGGGCCGCCAAGAACTCATCATTGAGAGACTGAACTTCTATATCACGACGATTGAGATGTGCAGCAAGGACTTGTTCAATTTCAGTGATCACGTTATCTGGATCAATGCCTTCAGCGATTTTTAATACCACATTTGCAGTTTCACCATCAACATGACCAAGCATCAATGAAGTAGGTTGTACTGCATTATTCACGGAACCAATTCTGATATCCTCAACTACGCCCACAACCTTGGCTGTCAACTTTCGCCTTGGTACGGTAACAGTGACGCCGATAACCTCATCAAGCTTCTCATATCCCGCTAAATGAGCCATTTTCTTGGTTATCAGGATAGCGACATGCGCTTCTCCATTTTGCTGTTCACGATACCAATCTCCAGTGTAATCGCGACTAAAGCCTCGCCCAGTAATCAGCTTTAACCCGAGTACATCAATCACGTCATAACCCGTATTGATTACTGCTAACATGCCGTCATAGGTTTCGCCATTTGGCCAAGTGTAATGCATCCCACCGTTAATGGCGGTTGCATAATTGGTATCGCTCAATGTCCAACCAGCCACACCTGAGATCTGGCCTAACTCATCAAGCAATGCGTTTCCTTGTTGCTGATAAATCAGCTCTGAGGGCAATTCTCGAATGATAATTCGCTGTGCTTTTTCGTAACCTACATCCAACTGTTTTACCAGCATCATTTGTTGATAGAGCATGCTGATAGCTGCTATCAGCCCTACGCCAATCGCACCTTGTAAGCATAAGGTTATTTTGCGGATCCTTGCTGATGAACGCCCTCGACTAAAATCGCCACTTAACACTTTTTTCGCGCCAAATGACGAGATAAATAAAGCTGGATATAGCCCAGAAAATAAACCAACCACAGTCAATGTAATTACAAGACCGAGCATAAATAGAGAGTTGTATACCAATGTCAGGGGCTGCGCGATTAACTGATTAAAGTGCGGCAATGCCAACTCAACGATTACAACCCCTAAAAACCCTGAAAACAGCACAATCAGTAACGATTCTGACAGGAATTGTGTGACGAGTTGCGACTTACTGGCACCTAGCGCTTTACGTATGCCGACTTCTTTAGCACGCTTTGCAGCACTGGCAATATTGAAGTTAATAAAATTAGCGCTGGCTATGATCACAAGTAAAGTACTCAGCACAACGCTCACTTGCAGTGCCAAATAAGACCCGCCTTGCTTCATCTCTACGGTGCCATTGGTGTGAAAATGCAACTGGGTCAACGGAATAAACTGAAACTGGATGTCTTTGAAGTTCGGGTTTTTAGCTCTTTTTTGCATCTCGCGCGTCATCTCTTGGGCTAACGCGTTGGGATCTGCTTCTGGCTGCAACTTTAAATACACATGACTACTAAAAGGACCGCGCTGTAATTTGGGTAAGTACATCAGCACATCAAAATCAAAGTGTGTATTTGCTTCTAAATCCGCAAAAACAGCAGCCACTTCATAGCTTCCCCCATCGTATTCAAGTTGCCTGCCGATAACATCTGTGTCGCCAAACAAGCGCTTTGATTCTGTCTGGCTAAGGGCGATAAGATTGGGCTGAGAAAGAGCCTGAGTTAAGTCTCCATGTAATACAGAGATATTCACAAACTCAGCCAAATTTGGCGTCGCAACATACGCCTTTTTGAACTTAAAGCGCTGATCTTTAACCTTCACGATATCCGCCATTGGTTCGCCACTATATTGTAACGATTCAATCCGACTAATAATCAACAGGTCCTTAATTTGACTGTGCTTTTGCATCAGCTGCGGCATTCTAGGGTCAATCGCACCGCGCACGCCCACACCCACAGAACGCAAATCTAAATGCACTCGGTAAACATGATTTGCATCAGGCTGATGTTTATCAACAATCAACTGACTTTGGGCAAATAAAGCCACGATAATTGCAGCAGCAATTCCAATGCTGAAACCGATGACATTGAGCAGTGTGTGTAGCTTTTGCTTTTTACTTACCCGAATTGCCGTACTCAAATATGAAGTGAGCATAGAAGATCCTTTTTAGTTATTTTTTATAAAGATATCCAGTACAAAGTCACTTGATTTTTCCACTCGCGATTGTGACTCACTTTTGAAATGACTGCTTGTAGCAGCATATTCACACCATTCAAAAGCAGAAATGGTCGTGCCGATATTAGTGATGAATACATCAAGAAATAAATGATGAAAGCGGCCTAAATTAGGCCGCAATTTCTTGAGTGATTACCAATTTAATTTACTCATATCGCAAGATCAGCGACGGACGCGTACTCGCGGCTTTAAAGGCAAGGGTCGCCACAGTCAACCAAGTGATACCGGCAACCACCAAGGCTGCTGCGCCATAAACCCACATTGCTTGCTCAATGCGGTCATTAAAGTTTGCAAGCCAATCACCAACGAGCCAATAAGTTACCGGATAAGCAATGGCGATACTGACTCCCACCAAAATCAGGAACTCTTTTGCTAAGATATTCACAATGCTTAGCCGTGATGCCCCCAAGACTTTGCGTACAGCTACTTCTTTTTGACGGCGAACCGTTGCAAAGGATGCCAATCCAAAAGTGCCTAAACAGGTTAAGAATACAGCTAGCGCGGTGAAGATAAGTACTACCTTTGAGATACGCTCATCACCACTAAGTACCGTCCTATAACTATCTGAAAGTAGGTTGATCTCTGGTTCATACACGTTTGCGGTTTTTGCCAACACACTAATCAAGTCTTGTCGAATCTGTGCTAAATACTGCGGGTTAATCGTTAAGATTACTTCAGATGTTGGATTAAAATAAGTAAACCCCAATAAAAACATAATATTAGAACTCGCTTCTTGTGCATTCCCCACTTTGACGTCAGCGACGACGCCAACCACTCGCATCTCTACGTTACGGCCAGTATCTTTGATAGTTTTGCCAATAATATCTGCAACATTACTGTAGCCAGCTTGCTTGGCGACTGACTCGGTAATAATGGTGCCTATTGTGGTTACGCCGTTAACTCGATTTGACCAATCACCGGCAAACTGTCGGCTAAAGTCTCGACCTGCAAGTAGCGTTAACCCTAATCCTTTGACTACCTCGTAGCTTGTACCAATAACTGGCGTTAAGGATTGCGACTGTTCACCATTTGGCCACGTTGGTACTAGGGTGTTATTAATCGAGCGAGTCAGCTGCGTATCTATCACACTGATATGTTCAACGCCCTCAATCGCCGCGAACTGTTTAACTAATGACGTTGGCGCTTTTGTAAAAGCCGCTTTAACGGGCACTTCTGAGACCACCAAACGCTGTGTGGTTTCGTAACCAAGCGGTAAATTTTGCAAATGTGCCAACTGGTACTGTAGCGTTATCGAAGCAATAATTAACCCAACCGCAAGTGCTGCTTGTACAGTTAAAAGACTTTTGCGCACCCAAATCGCGGTACTCCCACGCTGTAAATCTCCGCTTAGTACGCGTTTAGCACTAAAAGATGAGATAAAAAATGCAGGATAGAGACCCGCCAACAAACCCACGATGACGGCAACCGCGACTACTACGACACTAAACATAGATGCATAATCAATACTTAATTCACGGCCAACTAGATTGTTGAAACTTGGCAATAGTAGCTCGACCAAAACACAGGCTATTGTCATTGCAAGCAATGACACGAGTACAGACTCAGATAAAAACTGTGCAACTAATTGCGACTTGCTGGCACCAAGTGCCTTGCGTACACCCACTTCTTTTGCACGTTTGGTCGACTGTGCAACCGTCATATTAATAAAGTTAAAGCCAGCGATAAGGATCAGCAGCACGCTTAAACCAACACAGATCATCACCACTTGTTTCGCACCACCCACTTTCATTTCAAACGGCGACTTTGCAGTAAAGTGAAGCTCCGTTAAGGGGTGTAATTGCAGCGATAAGCGACCCTTAAAATCACCGAAATAATATTTCTCAGTCAGTATGCTTTCCAAAGCAATAACATCTGTTTGCGGCGCCAATCTTAAATAAACATAACTAGAAGTTATATCCGTATTGACTGGATCATGCTCTACAGACACTAGGTTTTTAAAGCCAAAATGCGTGTTTTCAGGTAAATCTGTAAATACTGCACCTACCGTATATTGGCCGTTTTTATGCTGTAGAGTCTCGCCAACCACGTTTGTGCGACCAAAAATACGCTGAGCTTCTGAACTACTCAATGCAATGCTATTCGGTACACTCATGGCGCGACTTAGACTACCTGCCACCGTCTCCATATCGATAAAATTCTCGATATTTGCAGTTGCGCCATAAAGGTCATTCAGTTTAAAACCTTGATTTTTTACTGTCACATCTACTTCAGCTTCGCGAGTAAACTCCACCATCGTCAGCGCAAAAACCTCTTCAACTTGGCTATATTCAAGTGCTCGAGTGCCATTGATGTAATTAAAAATAGGAACGACCCCAAGCCCTAATTGCGAATAGTCTTGTGCAATTCGATACACACGCTCAGCATGAGGTTGCTGGCTATCGTAAGATAGTTCATTTTTTGCAAACAGTGCGACCAAAATTGCCGCGGCTAAGCCCACACTAAGCCCAAGTACATTTAAAATAAAATGCTGTTTTTGCTGCTTAAAAGCACGCAATGCTGTTATTAGATAATTCACTATCATCGTTATGCCACCTCTGATTTTTGTGGTTGCACCACCGTGTTGGCTTTGTCTAACATCACTTGGCCATCGAGAAGGCGTACAAGTCTATCCGCGTATGACCCCTCTTTTTCTGAGTGCGTTACCATGATCACGGTTGTGCCTTCGCGGTTTAGCTCGCGTAACATCGCCATGACTTCTTCGCCGTTTTTGGAGTCCAAGTTACCCGTTGGCTCATCCGCTAAGATAAGTTTAGGGTTAATAACCAGCGCTCTTGCAACCGCCACACGCTGCTGCTGACCACCAGAAAGTTGCTGTGGTAGGTGATCAGCGCGGTGGTCGATGGCAACGCGTTTTAAAATCTGCTCTACACGCTGCTTACGTTCACTTTTTGAGATATTTTGGTATTGCAGCGGTAGCTCGACATTTTCAAACACAGTCAGCTCATCAATCAGGTTAAAGCTTTGAAATACAAAACCAATAGACGCTTTACGTAGCTGTGAGAGCTGCTTTTCGCTATAGCCCGCAATGTCCGTGCCCGCAAACTCAAACTGCCCAGATGACGGTGAATCCAACATCCCTAGGATGGACAATAAAGTAGACTTACCACACCCAGACGGGCCCATGATGGCGACAAACTCACCTTCATTAACAGTTAGGTTAATATCGTTTAGCGCAGTCGTTTCAACGTCTTGAGTACAAAATACACGGTTTAGGTTAGTTAGTTTTATCATTGTTATATCCTTAGAAATTGAGTTGTTGCGCTTTGTCGAAGTTGCTATAGCTTGAGGTGATCACTTGCTCACCTTGTGATAAACCATCTAACACTTCGTAATAATCTTGATTCTTTTTACCTAAGCGAATGTCACGACGCTCGGCGGTTTTGCCATCACTTGCCAACACGTATACCCAATTACCGCCAGAGCTTGTAAAAAAGGCACCGCGTTTTAGCAATAAGGCATTTTCTTTGTTGCCGCCAAGCATCAGTTCGACATCTATGCTTTGGCCGCGTTTAATGTCGCTTTGGCCGTTTGGTAACGCCACTTCTACCTGAAATTGTGATTGCGTTACACGGCTATCAATTTTGCTCACCTTGGCACTGACTAAGCCACTGTCTAACATCACATTCACTGCCATATCCGGTTGTACTTGATTTAAATAAAACTCATCAAGGCGGACAACCAACTTGTATTCATTCGGAATGTCAATTTGGCCTAACCGTGCCCCTTTACTCTTTGACTCACCTATTTCAACATCCAGCTCACTCAAGTAACCCGATACCGGCGCTTTGATCAGTAGGTTTTCGAGATTTTGACGGGCAAATTGCAAGTTCTTCTGTAACATCTCAGCACTGTCTTCTAGCTGTTCTACTTGCACTTTACGAATTGAATTTTCCTGCGCTTGGCGCTCTAACGTCAGCTCCTTTCGGGCCTTGTAATACTGTAAATCGTCTTCGATTTCAGACAATCTGTCGGTTGCCAGCACACCTTTTTCAACGAGTGGCCTGGATTGCTTATAACGACGTTCCAAATGGCTAATTTGTAAGTCAATTTCCAGCAAGTCACGGCGTAAATTAAGGCGACTGGTTTCCATGGTCATTTGGGTGTTTCTTAGGAAGTTAAGCTGCTCTGTTACTTGTGCTTCGCGACTCATCACGTCTAGCTGTAAACTGGTATTGCTCAATCTCACTAATGGCTGACCCGCCTCAACAAACTCACCCTGCTCCACCAAACGCTCTTCTACTTGACCACCCGCGATGGTGTCTAAGTAAATCGTGGTTTTGGGTACGACTTGACCACGCAAGCTTAGCGCGTCCACAAACGCCCCTTTGCTTACGGTACTCACCGTAAGGCTACTCAGTGCGAGATTTTGACTACGACCTGAAGAGGCTGTGTTATTGAATGCCAGTGCCGCTGCTGCAATGCTCAGTAGTACACCACCTGCCACCGCTTTCTTAAGATGTTTTTGCAATCCTGAACGCTCTATTTTCTTATCCATAATCACGCCTCTTGTTGTTAGTCGGTTAAATCGTTTTATCGAATATGTATGACTAATATCAAACACCATGCCAAGCTTAATTTTATTAGTAATTACAAAGCTTTAGGTATCTACCATTATATTCTAAGAATAATAAGTGTCCGGAAATAGAACACATCAAAAATCACAAAGTGTCCATAAATGAACACTTTTCGTAGACGAGATCTAAACGATTGCGGTACGCTAAAAGAAAAATAAAGCGATCAGGATATGAAGCAGGAAGGCACCATATTAATTGTCGACGACAACAGCGATATATTAATTGCAGCAAAGCTTTTGCTAAAAAAGCATTACCAAACCATCATCACCACAGATAACCCCTTTGATATAGAAGCGCAGATTACATCGCAGCAAATAGATGTGATCTTGCTTGATATGAACTTTAGCCAAGATGCTATTAGTGGCAAAGAGGGCTTCTATTGGTTAAAGAAAATTGTCGAGCAAGACCCAAGCATCGTGGTGTTGTTAATGACCGCCTATGGTGACATTCAGCTTGCCGTTGACGCGATAAAAGCAGGCGCCGCCGACTTTATCGCTAAGCCTTGGCAAAACGACCAACTACTCGGTGCGGTTGCCGCCGCATTTGCGCATGCCAAAGACAAACAACAGGTTGGTAAGCTCACTCGTCAGACGCAAGGGTTAAATCAGGCACTCAATCAATCCAGTGGTAGCCATCAATTTGCTTTTTTAGGACAAAGCTCGGCCATGCAAAAGGTATTTAGTACCATCGAACGCGCGGCACTCACCGATGCCAACATTTTGATCACCGGCGAAAGTGGCACGGGCAAAGAGCTTGCCGCCCACGCCATTCATCAGGCGAGTATGCGTCGCGACAATACCTTTATCAGCCTAGACATGGGTGCTATCTCCGAAAGTTTGTTTGAAAGCGAATTGTTTGGTCATAAAAAAGGGGCGTTTACCGATGCGAAAAGCGATAAGGTCGGTCGCTTTGAACTCGCACACGAGGGGAGCTTGTTTTTGGACGAATTGGGCAACCTGCCGATGGGCCAACAAACAACGCTACTTGCAGCGCTACAAAATCGACAAGTCACTCCTGTAGGCGGCAATAAGCCTATTTCAGTGGACATACGGCTTATCTGTGCCACCAACGATAATCTGCAACAAGCGGTTGATGAAGGTCGTTTTAGGCAAGATTTATTATATCGGATCAATACCATAGAGATCCGTCTGCCACCGCTTCGCGAGCGTGTCGATGATATTCCACTGCTCGTAAACTACTACCTTGAACACTTTTGCCACAAGTATAAAAGGCAGCTTGAGGTAAATAGCAGCGACATGCAATGTCTACAAACCTACCCGTGGCCCGGTAATGTCAGAGAGCTCGCACATGCTATCGAACGTGCGGTGATCTTAAGTGAAACCGAGTTTTTGGATATCAGTACCGTGATTGGCACTAATCCCACGGCGGCACAAGCAAGTATGGAAGATACCTCGGGCACCAATACACTCACTTTTGAAGGCACTTTCAACCTTGAAGAAATTGAACAACGTACGGTGCGTGCAGCGCTCAAGCATTATCAAGGCAATGTCTCAAACGCAGCCAAAGCGCTCGGGTTAACCCGAGGGGCAATGTATCGTCGCTTAGAAAAGTACGATTTGTAGGAAGAAAAGAAATGACACGCGTTGCTCACCATCCCATCCTTGTTTTTTTCTTTACTATCATTGGTCTAGTAATTTCCAGTGGGCTCTCGCTATATTTGTATATACAAGGTGGCTTTTCGGCAACTTGGCTGTTGATCACCCTTATTACCATCACGTTTATTTCAACCTTATACTTTCAATTTAACAAGCAAAACAAGCACATGGGTTTTGTACTTAAGTCTTTAGCCAATGGCGATAGCTCCTTGGGACTAAGCCAACATCACCCAATGCGGCAACACTTAGAAGAGATCAAAACGCGGATCCAAAGCGCGCGGTTGAGCGCCGAGCAGCAAGCTCACTTTTTACAAACCTTGCTAGTGCATATCGACTTAGCGGTTTTGGTGTTCGACAGCGAGGGGAAGGTTATTGAATCAAACCCAGCGGTAACCCGCCTACTCGGTAAACCCATTAATCAAAGTCAAGACTTAGACCATCTTGCACCTTTGGTTAATGAATGCGATAAGAGCTTGAAAACGATAGCAAATTGGCAATATGGCGAGCAACAAGATAACTTGTCTATACAAATAACATCAGCGCATATCCAAGGGCAAATTCGTAAAATTGTCACCTTACAATCCATTCGTGATGCATTACAAAACAAAGAGCAGCAAGCCTATAAACGCCTCACCAAAGTGCTTACGCACGAGGTAGCTAACTCTATTACACCTCTGGCATCCATTGCACAAACCTGTGGGGGACTCTTGCCCGACACATTGAGTTTTGACGATGAAGAAGATAAACAAGACCTAGCCTTAGCGTTGCAAACACTGGCAAAACGCACTGAGTATCTGGGCGCTTTTATCGCCCGTTTTAGAACGGTGAGTAATTTACCCAGCCCAGCGCTGCAACCTGCCCAGCTTGCGCCGCTGGTAGAGGGCATCTATCAGTTACATCAACAAAGCTGTCATCAAGCGAACATAGACTTACAGCTTGATGTTAGCCACTCCCAACTGGTGATGTTAGACACGGCTCAAATTGAGCAAGTACTTATTAACTTAACCAAAAATGCCATAGAAGCGGTGCAGCAGCGCAATGAAGAAGATCAGCGAAACACCCGCCAAGTGGTATTAAAGACCGGAGCCAATAACGCAGGCCAGCACTATATAGAAATAAGCGATAATGGGCCCGGCATTGCCGAACATGTAGTCGACATGATTTTCGTGCCGTTTTTTACCACTAAACAACAAGGCTCGGGGATCGGCTTAAGCCTCTCAAGACAAATTATGATTAATCATGGCGGCGACTTAATTTATCTTAGGCGCGAACAAGGCGCATGCTTCAGATGCGTATTTGGTTAGTAATCAACGCAATCTAGGTGAAGCAAAACATATTCGTTTGGTAATATGGGAGCCCTTGTTATTTGAGATCCTTCGTTGTCATTTAGTGCTACATTAAAGCTAAGGTAAAACTATCCAAAAGTGTGTAGTACTTAAATTGGCAGTCATAGTTAGCCGCAATCGTAAGACCACGGCTAATATCGCTCTAAATGATTGAGAATATGAGGAAAAACATCTACATCAGCCTGACGCCCAAAGATACAATCTATGTGCGCGTAATTGGGGATCACCTTACGCGTAAACTGAGCATCACCAAAAGCATGACAAAGACGTTCATAGGTTTTTTTCGTGCTCTCAGGTAGATAGCATTCGTTATCTGCCCCGCTAATAAATAGCGTCGGTACGTTTAACCGGTTGATGTGTGGCATGTAAACGTCCTTGCCATCTGCATCGACCAGTTTTCCTGCGCGACAAATTGCAGCAAGGTGCTCAAGGGTTTGAATATTGGCTTCGGCAAATAGTTCATCAATATGCTCATGCAGCAAATCGGTTAACTGGTCATGACGGTATAAGGAGGCGTACATAAAAGTCACGCGATGGCAGCTGTCATTGTTGCATCGCCCCTGTGCTTCAGCGAGCGCGTACAAGCCTAACGCCTTATCATACAAAGAGGCAAGCCCATTGCTCTGCTGTGGTACTCGCGCCGTTAGCGAGTCTACGCCCAGCCTTTCTAAAAATGAGGGGAGATGTAAACCTGTCTTCATTTTCGTTGCCATCGGCACCACCACGTCCGCCGCAATTTGTGATGCAACAACACTGCGAACCCCTGAAAGGCCGCTAAGCATAGACATAAAGAAGGTCGTAGCACCATAACAATGCACCACCGCCTGGATACTATCTGCTCCCGTGATGGTTCGGATCTTGTTCACTGCAGCAGGGTAATCGTATTTCGCTACCTGATCGCCATTTGATTGCTTTGCGGCAGCAGGCAACAAAATACTGACTCGATAATCCAATAGCCACACGTCATATTGGTTAGCGACTAGGTACTCGACTAAGTTGGTATCTATCATATCGGTGGAAAAGATACTCGAAGCAACTCCCAGCCCATGCACTAACATAACCGGGCCCTTGTCACCGCCACGATAACGAGTCAGCGATAGCTGCACATGATCAGCTGTATCAAACAAGTATACTTCAGGTGTTGGAGCCCTTAGCAGCCGTTTTTTGCGCACCAATTCACCACTGTGCGTTTTTTCTTGGTAAAAAATACTGCCGTAACTCTGATATAGTGTGCCCGCAAAAAATTGCCCAAAGCGCGCGATGGCTTTTAAGCGAGCCGCTTTACTCTCGGCATGACTTACACGAATAGTGGCAAGCTGCGTCACAAAATCAATCGGCGCTATTTTCATAATACCGTGACCACACACGGCCCCTTGAGTATCTTCTCCTTCATGAATATCAACAAATAAGGTTGTAGTATCATCCCAAAGATCGAGAGAGTGAGGGTCGTCTTTGATTAACTTAAAGGCATTAAAGAAGTACTGTTTGCCATCCTCCGCCATTAAATTCATTTTATAGATCATCTTCCGAGTATTTGGAGGAAAGACCTGACGCTCAAACAGACGAAACTCACCATTGCGAACGGTCAGTGGTTTATCAGAAAGCAGATTACACTCAACGCGACCCGAAATGTGCGCTTTATGTTGTGGGTCGGTCAACATCACCTCTAGATCCGTCGAGGTGACCGTCAATACAAAAGACAGCGTTTGGTTTGTTTCTTGGCCCAGCTGATAGGCAGCCAAGTAGGTTTGTAAAGAGGTAGTGCTTGGCTCTACCACGCGGCTAAAATAGCCCTGCATTCGCTCTGTAAACGCCAACCCTGTTGTAGTCGGCTCAGCGGTACGGGAGCGGCTTGACGGCAATTGATAGTCAATTTGCCAATCACGGTCCTTGGCGATAAGCGCACAGCAGCGCTCCGTCAATGCACTTATCGTAAGCAGCGGATTGACCGCAAGCGACGTTGGAATGATGGCACCATCTGACACATAGAGCGAGTCGTAGCAGGCATCACTCTCTCCCGTAAACACTTGCCCTTTATGATTCACCACCCCTTCGGAACCCGTCTCAGCAAGCCGACAGCCACCTAAAGGGTGAACTGTAACCAAGCGATTATTCAACCATGGTGACCAAATTGGGTTTTTAACATAGGTGCCACCGAGCGCTGCTGTCGCTTGAAGCAGCTTTTCACTCGCATGATGAAAATTAGGTTGAGCTCCTAACTCAGGCCAACGGATGTTCAACTTGTCTTGCTCTAAAGTTATAACACCTTGGCTATCGTCATGGCTCATTACTAAGTAGGTCTGAGTATGTTTTACTGCACCATGATAAGCGCCTCGCCATTGGCTTTGCCATACTCTCGCTTGCTCCTCCAAAGCGTCATAAAAACCATGATCCGTGTCGAGTCCAACTACACCCGCTGCACTTGCAAGCGCAGTTGGCAACACTCCTGCCATGGCGCCAGGTAAACTACCCTCTTCAATAATCATTTGTTGCGCGCGTTCGCTCGCTTCACGGAGATCGATTGCACTGGTGATACAAGGTCCTGTAGGCGCTTTGCCTTCTGGCTCTAGATTACCAACCCCAACACCACCGATTTCGCTGTCGCAGTTATAGCCAAAACCCAACATATCGCCATTACCGGTAAAATGCTGACCAAGTTGCGAAGAGATAGCCAAACCGCGACTTTGGCTACGCAATAAAATTTCATTACTACCCAGCGTGCCAGCGGCCAAGATCACAATATCCGCCTCAACAAATAACGGGGCTGCAGAAAAGCATTCTGCGCCGGTTCCCATGTCTTGGTAAAACACCCGCCAACCAGAGTCGATTTTCTCAAGGTAGCGTACACTGGCCTGACAATAAATTTCTGCGCCATGATTCCAAGCATCCGGTAAGTAATTCATTCGGGTGGTATTTTTGGCATTGAAATTACAGCCAGACACACAGTCTCCGCAGTTATTACATGCTTGCTGCTCAACACCCACATGGTTAATGCCATCTTCTGGGGTCGCAAAACATACATTGATTGGTACTTTATTAAAGGGGGCTTCTAATGCATTTGCCGACTGCTGGTGAGCCTTAAGTTTATTCAAAGTTGGGTAATGTTCAGGGTATAAGGCAGGCTTCAGCATCTCTCGAGCCCGCGAGAATCCCTCTTCCAACAAACCATCCTCATCATCTCGGATCGCGTGTGGCCATACTGGATCTCTCAGTACTGCATCTACTGGGGACAAAGCAACATTGGCATTGATAAGAGAGGTACCACCTAAGCCACAACCGACGACGACATTCTGTTCACGGTGCATATGAATATCAAATAATCCCAAATGAGAGCCCTTGTGCCCTGTTTGGCTATTAAACTGCAACTCACCAGCGGCCTCCAACTCGGTATCCGGAAATTCTCCCGTTAAAAACTCGCGCCCTCGCTCAAGTAGGCAGACTGATTTTCCGGCTCTCGCCATGCGTGACGCAGCGATAGAGCCACCATAACCACTACCAATAACAAGTACATCGTAATGCGGCTGAATTGCCGCCAGAGGTGAAGAAATTGGTTTCATTTGCTTGATTCCCTCTTCTTATTTTCGCTCACCACCTTGACCGTGGCGATGCTATCCGTGAAGTATCCTCCATCGGAGGCATACTGACCCTAGCAATAAGAGTAGAGCATTTATTGCACAATGGTGCAGTACACTGGTTAAATAATCCGGAGGATCAGCGGCAACAATAACAAACACCCCACCCCCCAAAGAATTTTATTGTTTGTCAGCAAGGCTGCGCGATACCCCATCATCAACCCAAGGGAGCCCAGCTTTGGCACCAGCCAAAACAACAATCCAGAAAATAGCAGTGTTCCTGTGATCACCAACAGGCTCTCAGGCACACCACCGAGTTGATAACGGCTCAGCCAGAGCGCCAAGGCAATAATCACGCTTTGATGCCAGAGATAAATGGGAAACACCGCTTTATTGAGCCCCGTAAGCAGTGGATGAGGACGGTTAAGATAACGCGCCGCTAATGCTAATATCAACAACACTGCGCACACACGCTGTAACACCAACACAAGACTCCCACCCCAAGTAATGAAGGTAGTGCGCGTGTCTTGCTGCAACCAGTAAAAATGATATAAAAGCAAAATAATCATGGCGTTGACTGCACAAACCCACAGCAGCACTTTACCTTGTCGAGCAAGCCAAGCCCAAAACCGATTATGCTTAGCAAGCAGATAACCTGCGAGCAGAAAAACAAACCCCTGAAATTCTCTTTTGCTATCACCTTCTAATGCCAACTGAGCCCAGAGTAAGCTTGCAAAAGCCAGCACGCTTAGTAGATAAGTTAACCAGCGCAAAGTGATACAATGCCGGAGCATTACTTGAAGCTTAGAATTAAAGACGATATGCAGTACAGCAAGGAGCAAAGTAAAACGCCATAATTCTCGCAAATACCACAAGTGATTGACATCGACATGGGGCCAAATACCGCTTTGATATTGACTAAATAAAGGGCTGTTAAAATCAATAAACTGTTTGTAAAAATCAACATACCCGAGCGTTAATCCAGCATTTTGCTGCATTTCTGCGTACAGTTGCACTGGCACAACAACCCATATGCCAAATAATAGTGGGAGCAATAACAAAGGAGTACGAAAGAACATGGCTGTGCATGCTCCTTGTTTATCAAAAATATATCTAAGCGCAACTCCCGAGATAAACCAGATAAGCAACATGCGCCATGGTGAGATCACTAACATCAGATATTCTAGCCAAACCGAAGTATAAGCACTTTTGTAGTGAAAACCCCAGTTAGGTACATATAACATAGCGGTGTGATAAAAAATGAGTATTGTAAATGCAATAACACGCAGCCAGTCTAGCTCTACTCGCCGATTTAAATGATCCATGTTATTTTCTTTTTGAAAGTAAACTTACCCCTACAGTGCGCCAATACAGCGTACAAACAAACGAAATTTGCTTAAATAACAATAGCTAGGGATAAACCGTGGAATAGAGGGATAAAATAAGTGACCGCTTTGCGTCCAGTTGCTAGAGTAAAAGAAAAACTCAAACCATGATGTTTTCACGTACCTTTATTCAGCAATACCACCCTTTGATGGCAATGGCATTACTCGCCCTCTTTCTGGCGATTAATAACACCTTAAATGCCATTACTCTGATCATGGATGCCAAGCGAGATGCGCTGCTAGATTTTGCGCTGTGGGAACCTTTCGTGTGGGAATATACCAGTGCAGCTGCCAGTCTAGCCTTAATTCCTGTCATATCTTGGTATTTAAACGCATTTCCTTGGCAGTGGCATAAACCTGTTAACGTCGCTTTTAGCTTTTTTATGGCCTCACTGTTATTTTGTTTTGGCCATGTTGGCATCATGGTGTTATTACGTGAAACGATTTATTTTAGTTTGCAACTAGATTACAACTTCCACCTTTCTTGGTTTGAACTTATCTATGAATATCAAAAAGATGCATGGAGTTTGGTGTTCTTTATTGCACTCATAAAAGGTTATCAATTTAGTGTCTCCCATATGCTTGGTGAAGCATCTCCGATAAAACAAGAAAGCGATGAAGGTGAAACACTCCACAAACCTATTCATCACTTATTGGTACGTAAGCTTGGTAAAGAATTTATCGTTAAAGTTGAAGAGGTTGAGTGGTTACAGTCGTCTGGAAATTACGTCAATCTACACGTAAATGGCCGCATTTATCCGCTACGCTCAACGCTTGCTACTTTATGTCAGCGCTTAGACCCCGTTGGCTTCGTGCGTATTCATCGCTCTTTTGCTATTAATGTGTCTAAAGTGGTGAGTATTACGCCGCTCGCCAGCGGTGACAGTGAAATCGCATTGCAAAGTGGGAAAGTATTAACGCTCTCGCGAACCTATAAAACACAATTTAAGCACCAACTAGGCCTTGAATAAATGGGCAATACACGATCAGTGAGCAATCGCGTGTTATTGCGTTAATCCCATTAATCAATGATAAATGCTGTAACGCTAAAGTTCATTTTGTATCCATTTCATCGCTCTACACTACACAGCCGCAACAGGTAAGGTGCCTATTTTTGCATTTGCACCGAATTTATATACAATCTTATGCGGTTCAGATGCCTCATTGGACTGCATAATAAAAGGATAATAAAAAAGGCTCTATGAAAAACCTCATCACTCCATTACTCGCAGCAATCCTGCTCCTAAATGGCTGTAGCCAAATACAGCAACCTCAACAGGATGAACCAACGCCAGATAACTCCGTGCAAACTGGTGTAAATAAGCCAAGAGAAACAGTTAAAAACGAAGCTAAAACGGTGGTTAAAACACCATATGATCCGCTCGCAACTGATGATTTATGGCTCCGCATTAAAGATCAGCTCAGCTTTGCCGATTCCGACGATAAGCGTGTAAAACAACGGATTGATTGGTATCTCAGGCATCCAAACTATATGGATACCATCAGTGAACGTGCAGCGCCGCTACTTTATTACTTAGTAGAAGAAGTCGAAAAGCGCGATATGCCAATAGAGCTTGCATTGATGCCGCTAATTGAAAGCGACTTTAATACCCAAGCCTACTCTCACAAGCATGCTTCGGGTTTGTGGCAACTCACACCGCTGATTGCAAAACATTATGATGCCAAGATCAACGCTTGGTATGACGGCCGCCAAGATATCGTAGACTCGACCCGTGTCGCATTGGACTTTTTGCAATACCTCCACAAACGTTTTGATGGTGATTGGTATCATGCCATTGCCGCCTATAACACAGGTGAAGGTAGAGTGCTTGCAGCCATTGAACGAAATAAAAAAGCAGGTAAACCAACTGACTTTTTCCATTTGAAGCTACCGCGCCAAACAAGTCACTACGTACCAAAGCTACTTGCGGCATCACAACTGCTAAAGCATGACTTAATGAAGTTTCCTAAGATCCCTAATCGTTCGTTAATCAGCGTTATTAAACTCGAACAACAAGCTATTTTATCTGATCTTAAAGGTTGGAAAGAAGTCGAGGTATTAAATCCAGGCTATGCACGTTTTCCTGCATTACTCGGCGGCCCTGAGCATATTGTCATCCCTACAGCGCGCGTGTCAGAGTGGCAAACCATGCTCACACACTTACCAAAAATGCCCGCGGATACATGGCAACATTATACTATTCGACGTGGAGACTCTCTTAGCACCATTGCAAAGCGCTACTCGCTAACTGTCGCCGAATTAAAAGCCTTTAATCAATTAAAGAGTGACCGTATTCGTGCAGGAAAAAAGCTAATTTTGCCCATTTTGGCAGACAAACAACTGGACTATCAGATCAAACACGGCGATAGTTTATGGCGCATTGCGAAACAATTTAATGTCAGTGTCGCTAAGCTAAAGCAATGGAATCAGCTTTCGACAGATAGACTGAAAATTGGCGATACGTTACTCGTATTTCTGTCGCCCTAGGGCGTAATATCAGTTGGATAAATATGTCAGAACATAATAATAACTCACACTCTGAAGATTTGACCGAAGAGAAACGCACTGAGCGCCTAAACCCATCTCCACATAATTCAAGACAAGCGAGAGGGACATTTAAACTCTCTCGCTCTAAAATGAACACCATTTTAGCCCTGTGTGCGATGTTTATTTCCGCAGCGTCGTTTTACGCCACCTACCTGCAAGCAAAGGCTGCTCAGGAGCAAGTTTCCGCAGCCGAAAAGCAGCTAAAAACTGAAACCTGGCCATGGCTACAATTCAGCTATAGCAACTTTGATTTAGACTCCACTCAAGCAACGATTAGAGTCGATATTCGCAATTCAGGAACCGGACCTGCCATAATCCACTACATTAAGTACGAGTTTGATGGCGAAAATTACTTTGATGTTACCGAACTGATGGACGCTTGTTGCAACCTTAACGCCTATCAAGCAGCGCTTAGTGATGCTCAAAATGAAGAATCGAATATCAATTATCTAAAAAAGTTTGGCTGGTATGTTTCCAGTGCGCCACAAAAGATTTTGCTGGCAGATGGCGACACTTTCAACATTTTTACCATGCCAAAAAGCAATTTTAATCGTGGATTATGGGACAAAATTGATGCCCATAAGTCGGTTTTTAAGGCAGAGGCCTGCTACTGTTCTATACTAAAACAGTGCTATACCACGAATGAAAAAGCAGTGATCACTGAGGTACCTAGTTGTTCAACGACACCGATAAATTCTACCAACGAGTAATACAGCATCTGTTGCAATTTGAGGGCGAGGTACTACATTTGTACCTAGATGTGAATGCCAATCCGACGATTGGTGTTGGTTTTCATATGCAAAGTGTTGAACAATTCTGCCAATTACCGATGCGAGATAGGCGCTCCAAACGCTCTGCCACCCTACAACAAAAGCGCGATGAATACCGTAACATTAAGGGAAAACCCAGCGGCTATAAAGCTTCTTGGTATGCGCAATATACCGAGCTTACCTTGCCACCAAAAGCGTCTAAAAAATGTCTTATAGAGCAAATCAAAGAATTTGAACAGTACCTCATTCATTTTCTTGCCAAGCAAGAAACTGGCAGCATTCCTTATCAGCTATTACCGACGCCCGCTAAGATTGCGCTATTGGATATGGCTTATAACCTTGGTACCAGTAAGTTATTTTTGGCCTTTCCTAATTTAATTAAAGCCGTCAGCGCACAAGATTGGCACAACGCAAGTAAAGAGTGTAGCCGTCTACATATTAGCCCAGCACGAAACGAAGCCACCAAAAAGCTATTCCTCAAGTGCGAGAAATACAAACGCTATCAACTGACTTGGTTTGAAACTTTGGTTAAAAAGCTAAAGCGTTGGCTACATAGCTAACAAACAATTATAACGATTGGCAAACTGAGTTGTTATCCCTCTATAACATATAAACATAATGCACTAATATTATTGAATAAATTTTATTTTCTTGGTTTTTGAACTTGTGAGTTTTTATGCTAACTTGACCAAGTCGCATCTAGGATATGTTGGTTTATTGAGTGAGTCTCTGGCGAATACGGATGGCAGTCATAACTACACCTCTTGTATTTCCAGCAAGACCTCTCTGTCATGACGCTCTAGTCGCTACAGATACAGTTATAGCCTGGTAACAGACCAAGTTAATGGCGCTGGATTTGTAGCTGCCTTTCTAGTTGGCGCAGCTTTGGGTGGATTAGCGAAGAAGCTTTACAATAAATACGCTTCACCTATCGGTCAGCTCCGTGTTCTGGATCTGACCTACTTAGTAGGACACGAAATCATGTTTGAGTTTATTGAGTCTCTGTTACCTGTGTTTTTCGTTTTTATTTACGTAGTACTTCAAGAGAGATGGAAGGAAAAGTGCGACTTACCTTTAAAACAGCATATTTTAATTGTGCTCGCAAAGATAACAATATGCCTAGTTTCTGTTGTGTCATTGGTGTTTATTTTTGGCAGTTGGCTTGGTGCTAGTGAAATACAAATGCTACCAATTGTTGCTATCGGATTCGGCTGCGCCTATGGATTAGCCTGTTATCTACTCGAACCCTTTTACTCTAAGAAAAGCTAAGGCCTGCTACAAACGGGCATAACAGGGGATGTATCAAACATTAGTTCTCAATAAAGCTTTGAAGAATATAGGAACTAAACTGAATGAAGTACATTGCATTATTACTATTATTAGCAACTAACCTCTCGTTATATCTTTATAACGGCGTGCCAAATTATATCTTTGTCTTGCTATTTAGCTGTTTACTTAGCAGTACACTCTATTCTATTTGGAAAAAGCATTCAAAATAGACATTTCAGCTCAAGAAGAAAGACGCTATTGGCTCATAAATCAGGCCATTTTCATTGCGGTGAGAGTGGTATAAGTAGAACTTCTTTACCATCAGCGAGAAAGGCGTAATGGGCTTCGTAACACTAGGTTCTGGCTTACAATTTCGAAATAGCGTGATATGTGGTGAGAATGGATGCGGGTTGTGATAGAGGTCGCATTTTTCTCCAAAAGCACGCAATGGATTGGCTAAATCAAGCAAAGCTTGTGGTTTGTGTTCGGGCTTTAAGTAAAAAATGCCATTGTGCTGCCAGTAGCCATAGTCACCAAAGGTGAGTGTAAATTTAGGCACCGATAGAGCACTCGCAAAATCACAAAGCTCAGCTACTTGTGACTCCTCCACCATAGCAAGAAACGCCAGTGTAAGATGCCAATTATTCGGCTGAGTATTGGCTTTACTCGCGCTCACACTATCCACCAGCCATTGGCCAATATGCGCTCGAGTGTCGTCATCCATGCCAATACCAAAAAATAATCGTTTTTGCATCTTACACCTATATTGATAATCTAAGGTTTAACTAACCGCTTACCTACTAAAGTTAGCATAACCCCAGCGGAGAGACACAATAAGCCAATAAATTGCAGCCAGGCGTTTTCTACACGCTCACTAAATTTAGGGCCTTGAAAACGATAATGCCTTCTACCATCGGTTACTGATTCGGTATAAGCGCTCCCTTTATAGTCTGAAAAAAATACCGTTTTTTTATCTAAACGTTTCGCCATGGCAAGCTTAACTTGCTCCACAAATTCAATATCGCTATTCCTACTATGAGGGACAAGGAGAAAGCGCCATTTTCTATATAGTTCGACGGGTTCACCAGCTTGCAATACCCCCTGAGATTCATATTCAAACAGTTTTTCACTAAAAAATATCTGTTTGTAGCCACTCCAAAATAACCCAACACCGAGAGACACTAGCAAAATAGCTAATATCGCAAGTTGCTTATATTGCTTTTGTTTTGATTGTTGATGCTGCTTATACCAATACTCTATATCTGGAATTTGGCTTAATTCTTCACGCTTCCCTTGTGTTGAAAGGGTTTGCATACACTCATCTAAGGATAAATTCAGCGCCGTTAGTAACTTTCTAAATACCTCGTTAGAAGGCACGGATTTGTCGTTTTCTAGTTTAGATAAATAGCTTTGCTCAACACACATTTGCTCCGCTAACTGGGGTTGGCTCAAGCCTTTTTGTGTACGGATCTGTTTTATAAAGTGTCCTAGTGTCATCACGGTCATCCTCGTTTATTGTTGTTGCGACCCGGCACATTCTTGGCAATTCCTTGATAAATACCAAGTTGAATATTTAGGAATAAGCATGAATATCATAGCATTACGAAATATTCACGGTTTGAATTGAAGTTTTGATTAAAAAGCGCATAAACAGGCTCACGTCCAGATCAATACAATGCCTTTTGGTGCAGCCGTGCACGAAACTCACTGGGCGTACACGCCTTCAACGCTTGAAAACGACGATTAAAATTAGAAATATTATTAAAACCACATTGATCCGATATCACACTAATGGGAGAGGCAGAGCTAATTAATAGTTTACAGGCCTTGGCAATACGCAGCTGATTGATAAATTCCGTCACAGTACGCTCCGTACGCTTTTTAAAGAAACGGTGAAAGTGATTGGTGCTCATGTGCACTTGTTGTGCAAGCTCATCGGCGCTTAATTTGTCGGTGTAATTATCATAGATATAGGCAATAACCCGGTCGAACTTGTCTTTCGCGGGATCATGGCGGGCGTCAAAGCGAAAGCCGCTACTGGCTAAATGTTGATAGTTTGATGTCGTCATCCGCGTTAACATTTCGAGCAAAAGCACAAAGCGCATTAACGGCTCGGCATCCGCGATTTGCTCAAACCACTTTTTCGCTTGCCTCGCGACTTCCACAGGAAATTTGACGCCACGGCGCGCTGCATTTAGCAACTCAGATAAACCATGTAATTCAGGATGCTGAGCCACTAAAGACTCCAACCAGTGCGCGGGTATTTGTGCAACATGGACAACATGAGCTGAGTGATCCGGATTCGGCTTTGACTGCCAAGTATGTGGTAAGTCAGGACCTAGGATCACCAAATCTAAGTCTTCGTAAGGGGCAATATGGTCACCCACATGACATACACCGACACTGTTGAGCGTCAAACAGATTTCATATTCCGGATGATAGTGCCAATTAAAGGGAATTTCGGGCAACTGATACAGGCAATAACGCCATGAACATCCAGGAGATGGCAGTACTTTCTCGTACATCGCGCGCATAGCAATTTCCTTTTACATTAATAAACTTATTTAAAATCTGCATGTTATAAATTTTAAAACAACTACTCGTTACACCTAGTTGCATATCATGCAAATTCAATCACCAACCAATATTAATCTATCGAAATATAGCGACAGCCTGAAGTGCAGTGAAGTATTTTTGTCAAATTACTCTCATTTAAGCGTGAAAAGTATCATTAGTAGATAGAAATATACCGCTTAAAAAACACCCAAGGCGATACCCTAGCTTCTGCCAACAACAAATAGGAACAATGGGCAGAACAATGAAAACAACTAAGTTGAAGCAATTTAAATTGAATAAACTTGCCGCCATCGTGACAGCAAGTACCTTATCACCCCTTTTACTCACCGCTGCACCATCAGCATTAGCCGAAGAACAAAGCGCAACAGAAAAAGTCGAAGTGATTGAAGTAAGAGGCATTCGCCGCTCGCTTGAAGCTTCAATGAACACCAAGCGCTTTGCAGATGGTATTGTTGATGCTATCACCTCGGAAGATATTGGTAAGTTTCCCGACAAAAACATTGGTGATGCGCTACAGCGTATTTCAGGGGTCACGGTCGACCGTAAATATGGTGAAGTAAGTGGTGTTACTATCCGTGGTACCGCGCCCGAGCAATCGCGCATTCTATTAAATGGCCAATCCGTTGCCAGTACCGATTGGTATGATTTAGGTCCATCGACACGTACTTTTAACATGGAGCTGTTATCAGCAGAGCAAGTTTCGGCAGTGAACGTCTACAAAACGCCTGAAGCAAACCTTGAAGAAGGTGCGCTGGGTGGTACAGTGAATCTTGTCACGCGTAAACCACTGGACTTAGATGCACACACTTACATGGTGTCGGCAGAAATGGGCCGCTCTACCTTGTATGATGAAAATGACTTAAGCGGATCGTTTTTAGGTAGTTGGAAGAGTGACGATGAAAAATTTGGTGTGCTCGCAGCATATTCTGTTGAGAACCTGACTTCAGGCCGTCACGTTATTGAGTCCATTGGTGGCTACTATGAATATTTTGCGGCGGATCAAGATACGGGACAAGCATCTACAGTGGGCGCTTGGGCAATCGGCTCACAAGCATTTAGAGCTGAGCGCGAGCGCACCAGCGCGCAACTCACGGCGCAATTTGCGCCAAGCGATAACACCGAGTTTACAGTAGACTACTTTCGCTTTGAGTTTGACAATCCACATGTAAACCATAACTTCCTTACCGTAAGTGCCCGTGGTGCAGGTGCTGTTGATGTACAAAACAACGCAGCGGGCGGTACGCAGCGTGCGCGTATTTTGCCAGCTTACGCGAACATTATATACAACCCTACTGTTCGTAACGCCGTAAATATGGAAGTCGATGTCTTAAACTTCAGTGGTAAATACGTCGGTGATACTTTCGAGGTAAGCGGTGTTATTGGTCGATCTACATCTGATGGAGGTACACAGTTTGGTTCCTCAAGTTGGTGGATCCCAGCAACGGATGAAGGTGACAAAATTGGCGATCCAGCCTTCCCTAATGGTCAAAATAGTACTGATGGTGGCTTTACTTACGATGCCACAGGCCCTTATCAAATTTGGTTTGATTCGTTAGACCCAACCGATGCCTCACAGCTCAAATTTGCTCATGAATCAAACTTCCAAACTACGGTTCAAGAGCATGAAGTAAGTTATGCACAAGCCGATATCAAGTGGATGTTAGAACACGATTACTTCAAGAACATCAAAGCGGGTGTGAAAGTAAACAAAAACGAATTTTCACGTATCGCACTCCAAAGAAACCCAGCGGATGTTGTTGGTTTTGTCCCTGATGGTAATAGCTTAGCTAACTGGAGTGATGGTATTTTTACCAATCTTCATTCGCAAACGGGCGGACATATTCTTAATTCATACGCCAAGCTCGATGAAGATAAGTGGTGGGATTTTATCACTGGCAAGTATGAGGCGGGTGAATTAATCGAGCAGCAAGATTTTGGTAAAACCTACAATGTCGAAGAAGATATGCTCGCTATCTATGTGCAAAGTGACTTCAGCGGTGAAAACTTCCGCGGTAATATCGGCTTACGCTATGTGGATACAGAACAGCAGTCCAGCGGCTATGTTGATAACACGGTTTTCGATGAAACGGTTGACTACGACAACTGGCTACCGAGCATCAACTTCGCTTATGACTACAGCGACGATATTATCATCCGTGCGGCCGCCTCTAGCGTTATGTCTCGAGTTAACTACAACGACTTAAAACCAGGCCTAGCGATCGATGCCAACTTTGGTTCTGCCTCCGGTGGTAACCCGAACCTTAAACCTTATGAAGCAGATCAAGCAGATATTGGCGTTGAATATTACTTTACCGAAGCTTCCTTGCTCTCAGCAGCCGTTTTTGTGAAGAAAATTGACAACGTTGTCTTTTCTACCGAAGCGATTGAATATGTAGACGGATGCGGTACCGACCCTTCTAAGTATGATCAATGCCGAGTCACACGCCCACGTAGTAACGGAGACGGTGACGTAACAGGGATAGAACTGCAGCTTCAACATAGCTTTGATAATGGCTTTGGCTTTATTACTAACTACACCTACGTGGATAGTGAAACCACCACACCAGATAATGCAAAAGAAATGGTGCCGGGAGTATCTGAAAACTCATTTAACGGCTCGCTATTTTTCGAAAACGAGCAGTTCAGTGCACGTATCGCTTATAACTGGCGTAGTGAATGGATTGGCGTCGGTGCAGCACAAGCGGTGCGCAACGATAGCTACCAACAATGGGATGCATCTTTGGTGTGGCATGCAATGGAAAATCTGGATGTCAGCTTAGAGGGTGTAAACCTGACCAATGAGGTTATTCAATCTTACGACACCAACTACAACTTAACGCAGAACACCATTGAATTTGGTACGCGTTATTACCTTGGCGTCAGCTATAAGTTCTAACCTCGGAGCCCCAGTCGCTTGCGGCTGGGGTCATTTGCCTATGAAAACTCATTTGCCTATGAAAACAATACAGTCACTCACCATCCTTGGTGGCGGTACCGCCGGTTGGATGTGCGCAGCCTACCTTGCTAAGCATCAACCCAATTTATCGGTCACGGTGATTGAGTCATCGAGTATTGGCAGAATTGGCGTTGGCGAAGGCTCAACGCCACATTTGCAGCTTTTTATGCAAAGCCTTGGTGTGAAAGAGCGCGATTGGATGCCCGCATGCCAAGCAAGCTATAAAACCGGGATCTATTTTGATAACTGGAATGGCGACAATGGCGGCTATTTCCATCCCTTCTTCTCTGAAATGGATGTAAAAACAGCGGAAGTCTACTTTGTCAACGCCAATGCCAGACGTCGTGGTAGCGAATATATAGATAAACCCGAACATTACTTCTTAGCTGCAGTGCTGGCCGACAAGCAACAAGCACCTCTGCCACAGTGTCCATTACCAAGGGCGCTTGAGTACGGCTATCACTTTGATGCGCAAAAACTTGCGGATTGGTTAAGGGCATTTAGCCTAGCGCGAGGCGTAAAGCATATTCAAAGTACGGTGAGTAGCGTACAGCATCATGCCAAAGAAATTATTGCACTGACACTTGAGTCAGGTGAGCAGGTGAAAAGCGATTTTTACGTCGATGCCTCAGGGTTTAACGCCCTACTGATAGAGAAAACGCTCGAAGTGCCCTTTATTTCCTTTGCAGATCAGTTACTCAATGATTCAGCTGTCGCGATTGCCGGCGCTAAAATAAACCCGCTACCTTCAAGCACTTCTGCTATCGCGATGCCGTGCGGCTGGCGCTGGCAGATCCCGCTACAAGGCAGAACCGGATATGGTTACGTGTACAGCAGCGCACATACCACTCCCGAAGAGGCTGAGGCTCAACTGCGTCAAGCCGCGCAACTCGATAAAGGACAAGCCAAACATCTCACCATGAAAGTGGGCATGATGGCGCGCAGTATTGAAGGCAATGTGTTTGCTATTGGCCTCGCGCAGAGCTTTATTGAACCACTCGAAGCCACCGCGCTGATGGTCACAGGTTATAGCATTGAGTTATTGAATAAGCTGCTTTCGCAACAGCTCGAGACACTAGCCATCAATCAACAACTGTCGGATCTGGTGCTCGGTATTAAAGAGTATGTACTGGCACATTACGCCACCAGCAAACGCGCAGATTCACCGTATTGGCAAGATGCAAAAGTCGCAGCTCTGAGCTTAAACGAGCTCGATGAGCTGCTCACACACTGGCGTAGCGGTGGTGATTTTGATGCTTGGCTCAACCAACACAGGATGCACTCACCCTATATTCGTCCCAGTTGGTATTGCTTACTTGGCGGCATGGATCATCGCGATAGCGCCTGCCAAATGCCCTTTGAACAAGCGCCACAGCATATCGAACAGGCGGCCAAGGCCTATCTTACGAAGCTTAGTGATGAGCATTTTACTGCCCATACAACAGCACTGGAACAATTACAGCGAGCACAAGCGTTCCGTGCATAAACCAATTGCGGGTGGTGGTGAGATTCCCCTTGATCTTTTTGTTTGTCTGCCCACAAGCGAGATCGCCACGCCATCACCCGCTCTCTAATGAAGGTGGAAATACAACATGAAAAAAAGCTACCTAGTGATTGCCTTAGTATTGGCAACCTTTTTTACGGTGTCCTTTATCACCAATATTTTAGGCGCGATTTTTCCAGCATTAATAGAAAGTTACAGCATAGGTCTAACGCTTGCGGGGTTTTTCCCGTTCGCCTTTTTTATCGCTTACGGTGTGATGTCTATTCCAGCGGGACTGCTAGTTCAGCGTTTTGGAGAAAAAACCGTTATGCAGCTCGCATTTACCCTTGCTGCAATTGGCGCAACGACCTTTGTGCTAATGCCAACGTTTGCCATTGCCATGGTAGCGTTGTTTATGCTCGGCTGTGCCATGGCACTACTGCAAGTGGCTATCAATCCACTATTACGCGCTAGCGGTGGTTCAGAACACTTTGCCGTGCTTTCGGTGTTTGCGCAGTTGATGTTTGGTGCTGCCGCAACACTCGCGCCTCTGGTGTATAGCAAACTACAGTCTCAAGTCACCACCGCAGAGGGATTTGGCGGAGCGCTGTCTGGTGTTATCCCTGCAGATAAAACCTGGCTAAGTATCTATGCGGTATTCGCTATCCTAAGCGTCGTGATGCTATTACTCTCGCAATTTACACCATTTAACGCGGTACCGGAGCAGAAAAAGCAGCAGCTGAGCTGGTCACAAAGCATCGGTTTTTTTAAAGATAGAACCGTATTGAAATTTTTTGCCGCTATCGCCGCTTATGTTGCGCTAGAACAAGGCGTCGCTAACCTTATTTCCGTGTTTTTGCAGCAATATCATGGCCTAGACCCAGCCACCGAAGGCGCAAAAGTGGTGAGCGAATTCTGGTTATGCCTAACCTTAGGCTGTTTACTTGGACTGGCACTACTTAAACTCATTGATGCGCAAAAGCTTTTGATTTTATTCAGCTCCGGCGCCGCTATCGCGCTCCTAAGTGCGTTATTCGGTAGCACTACGGTGGCGCTTATTGCTTTTCCAATTGTGGGATTTTTCCTCTCTATTATGTGGTCGGTCATCTTTGCTCTGGCATTAAATTCATTCAAAACCGGCCATGGCGCAATCACAGGGATTTTATGTACCGGGATCATTGGCGGTGCTTTTATGTCTCCCATCATAGGTTTTGCGGCTGAATTGAGTAACAACTTACAACTTGCTGCCCTACTGTTACTACTGCCACTTAGCTATATTCTAAGTGTTGGTGTATGGGCTAATCCTTTGATTAAAAATAAAACTTTTGGCAATAGTCAAAAGACGCTGTCTCAACCTCTAAATGAAAATAGTTAAATTACGATGAATCACTCTTTGTTATGTATTGACTTGGGTGGCACCAAAGCGCTTGTGGCTTCGGTTGCCCACACTCAGGTCGAACAGGTACGCCAGTATGCGGTGCCTAGTCAGGCCAACTTAGACCAAGTTAATGCCTTTGTTATTCGTTTAATCGAAGAAAACCTAACGACCGAAACAACTGGTATTTCGATTGGCGTACCAAGCACACTGGATGTGTGCAGCGGCACCGTGCTGACAACACAAAATATTCCTCATTGGCAAAATGTGCCTCTGAAACGGTTGTTAGAACGCCACTTTTCATTGCCCGTTGTTGTCCATAATGACGCAAACTGCTTTGCATTTGGTGAATACTTATATGGTGGCCACCATGCCAACAACCTAATTGGCGTATGCCTTGGCACAGGCATTGGTGCCGGTTTTGTGTTTAACGGTAATTTATATACGGGTAACCATAGTGCTGCAGGAGAGCTAGGAAATTTAAGCTATCTTGATGGAATTATTGAAGATTATGCTTCAGGACAGTTCTTTGGGCGACAAGGAATTGAAGGGAGGTGGTTGGCCGAACAAGCACGCAGTGGCGACCCATTTGCACTACAACAATTTGAAACTTTTGGCAGTCATGTTGGTCATGCACTCGCGCAAATAGTCATGGTGCTGAATCCAGATGTCATTGTACTTGGCGGCTCCGTGACGCATTCATATGACTATTTTAACGCTGCACTTGAAGCCAAGATGCAGCAGTTGCTTGGCAATGCTCTATATCAATCCGTTCGTGTCATTCCAAGCACCTTAAATCACGCGCCACTTTTAGGGGCATACGGATTGTTTCAACACAATAAAATTAACCATGATAACAAGGAACTAGCCAATGAAGTTTAATCGGCTTATGGCCCTACTTTTTGGGGTGTCGTCACCCCTTTATGCACTCGACCAAACCGCTGTAAACTGGTTAGGCCAAAATCTTGATGTAAAGTACACCTTGCTTGATAGCAAGCCGATCACCTGCCCCAAGGCACAGCAAAAGTGTTATTACTCAGAGCTGAGTTTTAGCGTAGCTAAAGAAAATACCAAGGCAAATAATGACTTTGCTATCTTTTTTAGCCAACTGATGCCGATTTACCATGTTGAGGGCGATAACTTTGCCATCACCCATATCAATGGTGATATTCACAAAATCACGCCTGCAGCAGGGTTTAGTGGGTTTTCAAGTGCCCCCACTACCGTGCGCTTTTATACCAAGGATTCTCAGGTTACGCGCTCGGAATTTATGCCAAATTATGTTGTAACGGACGCGCAGCTTAAGCTCACCCCACAAGTGATCAAAAGCACGCAAACCCAGCGCGATAAAGACACAGGACTTGAGCTACAACTTTATCTGACGCCATTTAATACGCTCAACCAGCTGCAAACCAGCAGTAAGGATGACACGCCGTGGATGGGCAGTGAATACTTATATCAACATCAAATGAAGCCAACACTTGATGCTGCAATTGGGCTGATACCAAAACCTAAACAACTGACAGTGCTGTCCGATAAACGACTCAATCTAGCAGCCGGAATTAATCTGCAACTTTCAGGTATTTCAGCTGATGCTATCGCCATGGCACAACAGCGACTCAATACCCTTGGGGTAAAAAGCACCAAGGACGGGCTTGTAGTTAATGTCGCTGTAAAGCCAAATAAGCAATCAAGTCCACATTATCAACTGACAGTCGCCGAAAATAATATCTCAATCCAAGCCAATAACGGCGCCGCTGCATTTTATGCACTACAAAGCCTTGCTGGACTGCTGGATATTAATGATTTGAGTATTCCCATGGTGGATATTATTGATACACCAAGGTATGACTTTCGTGGTTTACACGTCGATGTTGCCCGCAACTTCCGCTCCAAAGCCTTTATTTTACAAACCATTGAACAGATGGCGGCGTATAAGCTAAATAAATTGCACCTTCATTTAGCGGATGATGAAGGCTGGCGCTTAGCCATAGACGGTCTTGATGAACTCACCTCGGTCGGTGCTTATCGCTGCTTTGATTTGACCGAAACTCGCTGCCTATTGCCGCAATTAGGCGCTGGGAATGATAAAAACGCGCAAGTGAATGGCTTTTACTCTGCAGAAGATTATATTGAGATCCTGCGCTATGCCAAGGCGCATCATATCGAGGTGTTACCCTCATTAGATATGCCTGGTCACTCACGCGCTGCAATCATCGCCATGGAGGCGCGATATAAAAAGCTGATGGCACAAGGCAAACCAGAGGATGCACAGCAATATCGATTAGTAGAAGCTGCTGACAAGACGCGTTACAGCTCTATTCAACATTATAACGACAACACGCTAAATGTCTGTATTGCAAACACTTATACTTTTATCGACAAAGTATTAAGCGAAGTAAAAGTGCTGCATGACCGTGCAGGTGTACCACTCAACACTTACCATATAGGTGCAGATGAAACCGCAGGTGCTTGGCTAGAGTCGCCGGCTTGTAAAAAATTGCAGGCAAGCGTGAAAGATTTTACCAACTTTAACGGTTACTTCATTGAACGGATCGCAAAGTTACTTGATAAAAAAGGAATACAGGTTGCAGGGTGGAGCGACGGTTTAGGTGATGTACGTGCTGCCAATATGCCAGCAAACGTACAGAGCAATGCTTGGGCGACATTAAGCGAAAACGGGCACGCGGTCGCGCATCGCTTCGCCAATCAGGGCTGGCAGGTGGTCTTGTCTAGCCCTGATGTAACCTACTTTGACTTTCCATATCAATCTCACCCAGAGGAGCGTGGTAATCACTGGGCAAGCCGTGCTATCGAAAGCAAAAAGATGTTTGAATTTATGCCAGACAACCTCCCAGCGCATGCAGAGATCTGGAAAAATACCAATAACCACGCCTACATAGCCAACGACAGCGACTCATCACTAAACAAAGGGGTTAAGTTTGCCGGGCTCCAAGGGCACTTATGGAGTGAAATGCTGCGCAGTGATGCACAAGCCGAATACATGCTTTATCCAAGGCTATTGGCCCTTGCAGAGCGTGCATGGCACCATGCCGAGTGGGAATTACCCTACCAAGCCGGTCGTATATACAGCCAGTCTAGCGGATATTTTACGGCTAAGTTACAAGCGCAACGTGAGGCTGATTGGCAACGATTCGTGGCTATTTTGGGCCATCAAGAGCTACCTAAATTAGCACAAGCCGGAATTGAATTTCGCATTCCCGTCGTCGCCGCAAAACAGCTATCTGGAGCAAAGCTCGACGCTTTTACCGCCATTCCGGGTTTTGTTATCGAAGCACAGCTTGAAAACGGCAATTGGGTGACCTTCAATACCTCACTAAGCAACGTACTTGCACTTAGGGCAGCTCGGTTAGGCTCCGAGCGCAAGGGAAGATCGCTAAGTTTAGACAAAAAGTAGGCCTAACTGGTTTTTAACGCTGAGTACTTTATTAGGTACTTGGCGTTTTCATTGTTGCCAAATATCCCATCACATAATCATTCGAAAGCAAAATGTTGAAAAAGTAAGCAATATGTTTTAGCTTGGCAATTGTGTTTCTTTTTTGTTCGAAAAAATCGAAACAAATTAGTTCGCGTTAATCCACTTTTGTAGCTCAATCTGAGCATCTAGTTTAGAAGGAATACTGAAATGAAATTATCGTTAAACAAAAAGAAAATCAAAGCCCTATCTGCTGACAAACAAACAGTACCTGCAGTAATGACTCCACAAGTTGCAGGCGGCGCGCTTCGCTTCAGCCAAGACAGGCTAACGCATTGTGTTGCCAATACGTGTGGTCGCCACACTTGCCCTGATATTTACTAATCAAGAGTAAATATCACAGTTCAGTGCCTCATTGGAGGCACTTTAAGGCTTACTTAAATTTAACCTCTTTCTCACTTTTCGTGTAAACACGCGACTCAGGTTGAGTCCACTCGCCGTTTTTCAAATATTGTGTCGACACCGTAAATTGACCACTCTCAAATTTACTGGTTGATTTCACCTTTGTAATGCCATCTTTGTTATTAATGACATCTTCGTATGCCACAAACTCGGTCTGGCTCAGGACTTCCATCGTTCCTTGGGTGTAAAACCCTGCCGTCGTAAAATAGTAAAATACTAGACTGTTTTTACTTTTATCCCAGAAAATTAATGACTCTCCGCCGTACATGCCATCGTTGATTGAATGTAAGGTACGAACAGCCGTGCCATTTAAAGCCCGCTCCCAGTGACTCACATCCTGCATCTTTGGTTTACCTGTAGCTACATCAAAGTCCGATTGCCAAGTACCGAGATAAGGTGTAAACACCGAGAGTTCTTCATTTAATTTTTCATTAGCCCAAGATAGCGTGCTGAATACCACCAATATGGCGAGCCCGAATTTTTTCATCATTTTTATTTCCGTTGATTGTGTCTCAGTCAGTATAAATCTTCATGCACAGGTTGCGTACTTAAGGTGAACCAGTCATCCCACCATTGGTAAAAAAACATTGCAAATACACAATTAATACACATTTTAAAACAACAATTACACAACAAATTAATATCATAACTGCAATAGGGAAAGCGGGGAACCTTACCCTGTCTAGAGTAGTTGTTGCAGCACCAACACCAACAAGGAACAACGAACATGCTTGATTATCTTATTATTGGCGCAGGCCCTGCGGGAGTCCAAACTGCTTATCATCTAAAACAAAATGACTTGTCCTACCTTATGTTGGAGTCAGGCCAGCGCGCAGGATGTTTTTTCGAAACATTCCCAATTCACCGAAAACTGATTTCAATTAATAAAGTATATACTGGTTCGACAAACCCTGAGTTCAACTTACGACACGACTGGAACTCAATTTTAACTGATGACTACAGCCTAAACTTTTCAAGCTTTGACCAAAACTTTTTCCCAAGTGCAGATAATTTAGTCAAATATCTCAATCATTATGTCGACCAAAATCAGCTAAATGTTGCTTATAACCAACATGTTAAGTCCATCGAAAAAATTGCTGGGCACTTTGTAGTAACTACAACAAGTAATGATCAATATGAAGCGTCTCGCGTTATCGTTAGTACAGGCGTCCCTAAACCTTATATTCCAAAGATCGAGGGAATTGAGTTAGTGACGCAATACTCTGACTTAAATATTGATTTGGCCCCGTTTGCAAACAAGCGCGTACTTATTCTCGGTAAAGGAAACTCCGCTTTCGAAACGGCTGATCACCTTATTCCTGCTACAAGTCTAATCCATGTTTGTAGTCCAAATCCTTTAGATATGGCATGGAAGACGCACTATGTTGGCGACCTACGTGCCGTAAACAATAATATTTTAGATACTTATCAGCTTAAATCTCAAAATGCTATCTTAGACGCCGACATTAAGTTAATTGAGAAACGAGACGACCGCTTTATCGTGCACTTTAGTTATGCCCACGCAAATGGAGAGCAAGAAACCATAGAGTATGACGAGATCATTTGTTGTACAGGGTTTGCCATGGATAGCAGCGTTTTTGCCGATAGCGCAAAACCCGATTTAATGATTGAGGGCCGCTTCCCGTCTCTAGATTGCAGCTTTGAATCCATTAATGTGAAAGGTCTTTACTTTGCAGGCACACTCACTCAATCCACCAAATATCGTAAGTCAACTTCAGGCTTTATTCATGGTTTTAGATACAATAGCCGCGCTTTAGTCGAGATGTTAAAGCAAAAACATCACGATACCGCGCTTGCATGCGATCAACACCTTGGCACACCAGAAGCAATTAGCAGCGCAATCCTCAGCCGTATCAATGAGACTAGCGCGCTATGGCAGCAACATGGCTTTATGGTGGATGCCGTCACAGTATCTGAGACCGGTATGGCGCAGTATTACAAGCACCTACCGAGCCCATACCTCCATGCTCACCTAGGTGATCACTATCATTTGCAGATAGCATTAGACTTTGGTGCGCCAATTGAAGGTGACCCGTTCAACCAGGTTCGGGTGCATAAAGACAACGCGACTGACGCGGAATTAAGTAAATTCTTACACCCCATCATTGAACTTTGCTATCAAGGTGAGGTGATAGAAACTCATCATATTATTGAGGACTTAGAAGCGGATTGGACTGACATAGAAGCGCACGTTAAACCACTTCAACAATTCATTGAGCGAGTACTGCCACAGCTTGCTGGTGAAAAAATGCAAAATAAAGCATCAGCATAGCTCATAAATGAAAAAGGTTGGCAATCAAGCCAACCTTTTCATACTCTACAAGGCTTTAGATTCAGAAAAGTATTTTCGTCTCAACATATCATGAATAACAAATTCTTGCTCTCGACCATAGGCTTTAAACATACGGTTGTTATGCATGTGTAAAAGAGAGCCCAGCAATGATTGTGTACTCAGGTTAAGCAAACCTGACTTTTCTAACGTCAGAATTTCCTTCACCACTGGCTCAGCCTGCATTTGCCACCCTTCTAACAGTGCAAGTATAGCTTGCTGAGCCTCATCACATTGCGCTAGGTTCGAAATATTAAGCTTCGCAAAGTCATCATCGAGCTGTGTTTGATGGTCGCGATAACGATTGCCGAGCTGCTTTCTCAGCGCACTACTCTCATTAAATTCTTTACCAAACCCTGCGCGCAATGAAGAGATTAGCGATAGCTTTTGTTCAGCATCATAGCTAAATAACGTTAGCAATCGATTAGTAAAAGCTAACGCGACGCGCCAACGAACATCTTCACCGAACTCTGCGACAAGCTGGCAACTTTTTGCAATAAGCTCACTGTCAAACATAAATAAGCTTTCAATCAAAGCCATAGACTGCGGACCGCCGTAACGCTCAACCTCTCGCTCATAAGTCATTAATTCAACTTTATGTAGCTGAGAGCTCTCTATCATAGGTGACAACAGCTGATTAAGTTTCGGCAATAGCTCTCCACAAAGTACTTCTGGCTTGCCTTGGAAGCGTAAGCGTAGATGCCAGTCAGGATCGCCATAGCGAATAAAGAACCACTTATCGAATAATGCGCTATTTTCCTCAATAAGCGGCAATAACTGCTCATAAAGCAGCTGCTCAACAATAGTATTACCTGAATATATTTTTAAGCTAAGCCACTCGGAACCAGCACTAAAACGCCGAGAGATTGGTGTAGCCGTAATATTTTCTAACGGTTTTTCAATGTAGTGCGTGTGAGAAGCTGCACTCTCATTAAGTAAAGGAACAATGATTTCATTAGTATAATGACGACCCTGTGTATCTGTTACTCGTGGTGCAAATTGAGATGCCAACACTTCACTGAGCTCAACCGTATGACGGCCTTTGGTTTCCATCAACAAAACTTCTACCATCGCACTTTGGCTCAAACTCAAAGTTAGCACATTATCACCTGCAGCAAAGCTCACCCAATCGTCTAACAAATACTTATCTTTGAGTTGTTGAAGCTTATTTTCTTCGATGCTCTGATTAACCAGCAACGCCTCAAGCTCTTTGCGCTCAATACGCCATGTTTTCTCATGCAGAATCAGGTTATCTAACATGATACGTGGGACATAGGTTGCGTTTCTTAGGCTCGAGGGCAGTGAAAACTTGGGCGTTTCACTTTCTTGATGTTGCAACATACAAAGGAATTTATAAGCACTCAAGCTTCTGGCAGAGAAGTTATGCGCACTGGATAAGCGAGGAATAATGCGCTTATCTAACCGCTTACTCCAGAGTTTAACCTGCTGGCTTTCGACCCAAACGTATAAATCACTTAGCGGGATCTGGTATTCAGGGTCAAGTGAACTGTCCGCCATGAAGACGATTTCGTATTGTCGTAAATGTGGCCTCGCAATTACGTTACCGGGTCTTCCTTCGGGCATATGTACAATTTCAGCGAAGATAACGTCTTCACTGTGACTATGTTCTTGCTCTAAATGATGAATAACCGATTCTTTTAATGTTTCATCAAGGTGACAGAAGCGACCCAAAAGATTGGCCGCAGACGGCCCGTAACAACCGTTGAACTTAAATACGGGATTAGACTTTTCGTCCTCAAATAAACTCAACATTACAGCCATTGAACGTGGCAAGTTAAGTTCTACTTTATCCTTAACTCTTTGTTTCAACTCACTACTGGTAAGAGCCACACAGCTTGTACCTAAATTGCTTGGCAATGTAACTGCCTGCTCAATAATGTGATCCAGTTCAGTATATTCAGGGGAACTAGATTGACCGCGATTCGCTCGACCCAACTGCAAACCACCCACAAGAGGGGCATCATAACCAGTTTCTGTTGAGACACTGATACCCGATTCATCATCCAAGACCATGTCCAAAGGCACAAATTGTCCTTCAAATCGCGCGTTAAACTTAGAAATAAAATTTTCAAGTGGATTCTGCTTAGTGCTGCGATTCAAACTCGCAATCAATTGCAGCTGCTTGTTCACTCTCGCAACTTCTTGTCGTGACATTTCGCAATGCAAAAACGCGCGATAAGTATCCGATTGAAACAGTTTGTTTTCTTGAACTTTTACTGGTAATTCAGAGAGGTAATTAAAAATGGTTTGATATTCTTCAGGCGTTGCATGTCCCTTTTCATCCATAATAGCAAGGTCATTAACTGCTTGCTCCACCTTAGTATAAATCTCTGCTGGCGCGATGGTTTTCAGTGCTTTAATTAGCGCGATGTCGGGGCTATCACCGGTAAGAGGTAGCGGAATATCAGGAATTAACACCCCTTCGCTAATGAGCTCTTCTAGATAGGCGCTAACTTCATCATATTCAGCTTCGTTATAGCGGTGACAAAATTGCTCAATTAGCTGAGAAAAGCTGAGCTTTTGCTTCGCAAGCTCCAACATAGTGATGAAGTATTCATCACTATCGACTGCACTTAGGCGATATTGCATCGAGTCATCAGAGAGGTAAGTTTCTATATAACGACACTGATCTGCTATGAAGTAATGGGAAGGATTTGGTAAATAGGACAAACTATCCGATTTTGCTTCCGTTTCGGCTAAATGAGAGCGAACAGCTGACAATAGAAACATATCTAAACGAGTTTTGCGGGAATCATGCTCTGCGTTATCACTCACAAGTCGAGTTTCTGAGCCAATTTTACCCGTATGGATCCCCGAAAAAAGACCAAAAGGTGTAGGACGAGATGACATCCGAATTAAATATCTCAGCAGTGCTAAAGCAACTTTTTTACCTTGTTTAGAGTTTGGCTTTTCGCGCCACTGTTCCAAGCGTTCGAGCAACGAAGGACTTGCAACATAAAGGGCTTCCACCACACCAGGTGTGGCGAGCCAGGCACTCAGCATAGCATTAGTATCTTGTTGATTGAACAAGGTTTCAATCGGCAGCTTTGGTGTCCTTAATACAAAAAAGGAATCTGTTGATATTTTAGCTGACATAGTCACTCCTTAACTCATTAGCAAACAATCAACCCAATCTAGGTTGTCATCTAACACGCCAATTAAAGCAAGGCCGATACCAGAATAACCCATTAAAAAGCTATGATCTTCCTGATGTGCCTTTTCCAGACCGTTATATGAATATAAGGCCTCTAATCCACGCTCTTGGTACTGATTTAAACCGTAGTCAAGCCAAGTTAAAGCGGCGCCCTGTAACTTAGGATGAGGCATGATTTGGTTGAGCAGTTGATAAATGGTGACTAACCCAAAAAATCCATGACAAAGTCCAGCATCGTTAATATGGCCTTGTGTTGCATCTCTATCGACGTTAAACAAAGCAATTTCCAATGCCTGCTCAACATACCTTGGCTTATCAAGCGCATGCCCAGCTCTTGCAAGTGTCAACGCAATAGTTAAGTCACCATAGCACCAACCTAACCGAGAATGGTGCTCGTCGCCTGCACATGAGCCAAAGCACGCCTTCTTATCCTCTGCATGACTTTGTTGTTCAAGCAGCCAATCACAGCCCGCAACGACCAGTTTTTGCGCCCGCAGCTTTACTTTTTCGTCCTGAAGCGCGGGAATAAGCGCGGCAATAATCCCGGGTACGCCATGCGCTAGTCCCAAATTAAACTCATGACTTTCCGTATCTTCTTTATCGAAACGATATACGGATTGTTTTGGCTGAGACCAAGCGATCTGCTGATCACTCAACTCTACAGCAACCGATTCATAACCCGTCACTAACCGATCAAATAATGTGCTTTGTTTAGTTCTCTTTGCGCGACGTGAGATATAGGGTGAATAACCAGCTAGGCCGAGCACCATTTCAATTTCTCCCGTCCAAGGAGTAAAATCAAGTGCCGTTGCAAAGAAGTGATCTATCTCCTCCAGCAGCTCAGGGTCATAATCTTCGTCGTCATACTGGTTAAAATATTCAAGCACCCACGCCTGCCCAGCTAACCCTGAACTCAGTTCCGGGGTTTGTTCCGCCAATTCGTTTTGGAGCTTATCTAGCGCCAGATGAAATTTTTCCTCATCGACCCAAGCATCATTAAAGTTCGCCGCTCGAAATAAAAACAATAAGTGCCCAGCAAGACCACTGAGCAAACCATTACGGTCTAGCATTTCTAGGTCTGACTCTACCTGCTTAGCCAGCTTTTCTACCATAGCCAGGATGAGTTCTTTTTTTTCTATATCTAATGGCATTAGCATACTTATCCTTGTTCAAATTCTGTTTTTAATTTTGTCTTCACTACAGGTAAGTTAACCTTTTGTTCAGTCAAACTCAAACTTTGACACACAAGAAATACAGATAAACACAAAACAAACAAAGAATTGACATTCACCCTAACTAGAACTAGTTTTTTTGTACGCCCTTTGAGTTTGGGGGGTTAAAAGGATTGAAATAAAGGATTGTTATTAACCGCAAAAGTAAGGAACAACAAATGAAATTAGCACTAAACAAAAAGTGTATAAAAGCGCTTTCCAACGACAGCAAATCTATTCCAGCGAATATGACACCTCAGATTGCTGGTGGTAAATCTCCTGCAGCAGCCTTATTCACTGATCGCTACGGTGACTGTTGGACAGGTCGTAACCGCTCTTGCCGTGAGCACACCTGTCAGATCCCATAAAGATACATATCAAGCGAGCTCTGTGCTCGCTTTATTTATTCTGAATCAGATGTTGACGTTTGCTCCTCACCCTCACTATGCATCGGCTTTTTGAGCTTGATTTCTCTGTCAGCCGAGGCGATAGTTTCTTTACGGTGCGCAATGATCACACGGGTAATTTTCAACCGCGATACCGCTTCATTGATATCTTCTTCCAGCCCCGTATCAAGGTGGCTTGTTGCTTCATCCATAAACAGAACCTTAGGGTCTTTATACAGAGCACGCGCCAAGATGATCCGCTGCTTTTGACCGCCGGATAAGCTCGACCCCATATCACCAATCAGGCTGTCATAGCCCATTGGCATATCGCTAATATCATCATGGATAGCTGCTAATTGAGCACAATGCACTACTTTTTCCATATCGATTGGTGAATCAAAAAAGGCAATATTATCAGCCACAGTACCGGATAGGAGCTCATCGTCTTGCATCAATTTGGCTAATCCACAAATGCCTTTAAATCTGTTTCCTGACAGCTCACCGCGTGAAAAATCGACAGATTTCACTGCAGAAGCTAATATGTTCCATTTTATTTTTCGGAACAATCTAAATCAGCAGTGAAAAAATAAAAAAGATAATAAGAATAAGTAAGTTAAGATAAACTCACTAATGAAATAACCCAAAATAAAAACAGCATCACACAACCACGTTATTGTTAAAAAAACCCAAATAAAGTCACCTTAATATTAACCTTCACTGAATTTTCAACCAATATATTGACATTTACGTAACCAATATCGATACTAACATCCATCACAACATGCCGTTGAGTTTAACGCACAAATATTATAAATAGTTAAATCAGGATTGGGTAGCGGGGATTTAGACGTAGTCATGCACATATACAGCACCCCTCATTGGACTTTCGTGGCTTCTAATAATGAGCTAATACTGAAAACCGGAGAAATATTCCGCTTAGCTGCTCGCCACAATGCATGCTTGAAAGCGTTGCTGGAGGCTAACGGGCAAACTGTAGATTATGATACTTTATTGATGGAAGTATGGGGTACTCAATATCGTGATACAAACACTATCGCGTCTGTTATTTCTGAACTTAGGAAGCTGATTAACTGCGGTGACCCCAATCTTAAGTACATTTCTACCGTCCCCAAAAAAGGCTATCGTTTTAATGCCTTTGAACAGGTGAGTAGATATACCACCCAGCAATATGCTGAGAAACAACTAGAGACAGGAAGTGCTTCCAAGCTAAAACCACACCCTGAGAACAATAAGGCGCAAGGGCTTGCGCAACCCAAAGCCATCTCATCAGAACAGAAGAACTCCTCTTTATTACAATTGCTAAACCATAAAAAGCAGCTGATTAGCATTAGTTTAATCACAGCATTTACCGCCGTGCTGTTTTTGGCTCCAAGCTTTTCAGCGAATTTTGTTACTCCAAGCTTTTCACAAAAGACGTTAACTTTTGATCGCGGAATTGAATATGATTTTGCTATCTCGCCGGATAAAAGTCTATTGGTGTATTTAAATGAGCAAGAATCTCAATATACCTTGATGGTCAAACAGCTATCCACAGGTGAGAAACAACTTGTTGAGTTGGGAAACAACCAGCGTTTAACGTCTTTTGCATTTTCTAGAGATGGCTTGTCTTTCGCTTTTGTCGAGCACCAGGGCAAACAATGCCAACTGTTTATCACACGTGTGGCAGGAAATGAACTGATTATGGAGGAGAAGAAGCTCCTCGATTCATGTGCTGAAGGGGGCTACCTCATGTCAGTGACGTTTGCTAAAGACGGTAACTCACTTTTCTACGCAAAAGGTGATCAACTCTCCAGTCCATTCGTAATCGTCAAACATGATCTTACCACAGGTCTGATCAGGAACTTTACCTCCCCTCCTACAACAGGGAGAGGTGATTATGGCACAGCAATTAGCCCAAATGGTAATTACATTGCGTTTGTCAGAGACTTATTCTGGGAACGTTCTAGCATTTGGGTAATGAATATCCAAACAGGCGAAACAAGAAAACTATTTTCAAAGCCCTTTTTAATCGACAAAATTAGTTGGCGATCTGACGATGAACTTATTTTCACTAAAGATGGTAAATTACTTTCTTACTCTATTGCCAAGCAAAAGTTTTCGGCACTTGATGAATTACCATTTCAACTTTATATGGCAGAAGCGATCGGTGACTCTGTCATCATGAGTAAAGGCAATCTATTCCTCTCAGAACTGTCTTATCTTGATTTAAACACATTGGCTTTGGAAGAACGAGACAAAATAGATTACTACGAGCACACTCCTACAGCACCTCAAGACGATGGTAGTTTCTATTATATAAGCAATCGCTCAAATCGAAATGGGATATGGCATAGTACAGGAAAGACGAACGTTCTGGTTTCAGACTCTCCTGAACTCGAGCATATAAGCACTCTGGCTGATGCAGGTGACTGCATTCTCGCAACGACCCCTGGCAAATTATTCAGAATCGACAAACAAACAAATGAAATTACGATATTAAAAGAAGACCTCCCTAACCTTGAGAACTTTACGTACTCAAAAGACATCAATAAGGTTCTGTTTAGCAAAGAAGTCAACGAAAGCTGGTATCTGGAATCACTCAAGTTGGATACAGATCAGAAAGAACTACTTGGTGTATCTGGCTATACGGGGCACTTTTTTAAAAATGATATTTATCTTACTCAGTTTAGGAAGCCAGGACTTTGGCGCTATAATCCATACACAAGGGAGAAGAAGCTGCTTATTGAAGAATTTGAAACCTACTCTTCAGGACGATGGGCAGTCACATCAGATTATATATTGTTAATTCGTGATACAGAGCTAAAAATATGGCAAAACGCTCCAAGTTACCACCTTGTTAAAACCTTAGAACTTAAGAGCAACCCAAAACGCATAAATTGTAGTGATTCAACCTGTATTTTTGATCGATACACCTTAGGTAGTACCGATATTATAGAGCTAATTGAAGCTAAATAATATCGGAGCTACGTACACCAAGCACCTCACTTATTCATCTTTGAAAGCCGTTTATCTATCTGTTTTTTCTCCCAATCTCGGTCAAAAAAAGAGGAGAAGCCAAAACAGCTAATCCAGCGTAGTACGAACAATATCGACCAACCAGCAAGAACCCAAAGGCTCCACATATATTCATGATTGATAACTGCATTAAGTAGCACCAACAATACACACAGTACTAACCCTTTCAGAGCAAACTGGTAAAATGACTTAATTCTACCTACCTGCTCTATTGCAGCTTTATAACTGCTCGCTTCATTATTCATGGCTAACATTCCTTCAATTTGTTCTGGTACACTTGTAAGTGGCTGTACACCGCTTGCATAAAAGGTATAGAAATTGATTTTTTCTCTGCAAAATCACACAATTCAGCGATCAGATTTAACTCAATGGTAGAGTGATTTTGAATATCTTTAAGCATTGATGCCGATAACGGAGAGTTTGCCTGAGCAAATGCATCTCTCGTCATCTTGTTTGCCCTTGGACGAACTGCATAACCATACGCTTTAGCTACTTGCTGACACTCTTCTAAAATTTGCATTGCTACAGACTGACCATTTCGAGTTTGCAAAATCTCACCAACAGTGCCTCTCAATAAACAGGTCACTCCAGCTAGTGCGTTTATAAAGACAAACTTTTCCCACATCTCTAGCTTAATATGCTTACTCACTCGTAAATTAAAGTGAGCGGTCTTTAGCTGAGCAATTATTACATCTAACCTGTCACTAAGTTCACTACCGTCAGCGACACCCAGTGTCATCTCATGGATGGAGTTATAATGTTGAATGTAACCATCTACATGCCGTGCAGCGCTGATATTACAATAACCATATAACAACTTGGCATCTGGAAAAGCAGCTTGTATTTTTGCATAGTGACCAAAGCCATTAAGCATAGGCAATATAAACGTAGATACGTTAATCGCCGCTGCGCAATGTTGTAAACACTGCTCTAGATCGTAAGATTTACAAGTAAGTAAAACCAGATCATAACTTTGATTGAGCTCATCAGCAGTTACCACGTTAACTGGCGTGTTAACATCTCCTCTGGCGCTTTTTAGGTGTAACCCACCACTGCGTAACTTAGCCGCAGTATTAGCACGAGTAAGGAAAGTAACCTCGGTGCCAGCTTCTACCAGCCTAGCACCGAAGTAACCACCTATCCCACCACAACCTACGATGAGAACATTCATGATTGTTTACACAGCAGAGTTTTGCTTTTGATATGCTTGCAACAATTTGAAGACTTCAATACCCTCAATTGTCATACCTTCATAGTTACAGCTTGAAATTTTCAAGTTGTGTAAGTTGCTGCGGGTCAGAGTAGTATTAAATAAGTTAATTGATACCATATTTGCTTCTTGACAAGAGACGCCGTCAAATTCAGATTTATCAAACTTCACCTTTTCAAGTTTCGACTCACTGAAGTTCACTTGATTAAGCGTAGATTCTGACGCATCCACTTCCTCGAGAGAGCTTTCTTGCATATTTACGTTAAGAAGCTCTATAGTGTGCTCACAGTTACTTAAGTTGATAGTGTTCATGGTTTTTTCCTTATTTCTGTTGATTCTTAAATAGTGGTAAATGATAAATTTTGTTGGTACTTCTGCTGAATATCGCGCCACATTCCGTGGAATGACTCAGTATTCTCAGAGTCAAAAATAAACAGGCTTAAGAAGTCAGTGCAATGAGTCGAAGCCGCTTTAAAAGCGCCTGGCTTTACAAAAGATTGCTTGAGCTTGATTCGAGAGTCGGTCATTGCACCCAATGGCAAACACTCTTTAACAAATCCCGAAATATTCGAGCGAATTCCTATCAATCCAGATACAGCTGGATTATGTTCATTAATCGAAGGCAAAACCTCCGTGCAGCCCGCTTCGATAGCCAAAACAGCCTCGGCATAATTCACACCGTATTGCAACTCAATCATCCAGACGATACCTCCACCACCTGGTCGTAGACCGATTTCACAGAAAGTGAGTTCGCCGTTAGGCGACACAAAGCATTCCAGATGCGTAATGCCATTTTTGATTTCAAACGCTCTATTTACTTCATCAGAGAATGCAATCAGCCTTTGTTTTAGCTCGGTATCTTCTTCAATTACACTGATAAATGGAGTGCCCGCCGTAAAGTCAATGTTGCTCATACCTGGTAAATAAGCAGCAGGGGCTGTTAATTTTGTTTCACCATTCACTATCATGGCGTTGATATGGTATAGCTGCCCCTCAATAAACTCTTCCGCCTCAAAGTGTCCTAGATGCTGTTGGTTTTTTTCAATCCATACCTCCAGCTCTTGTGGTATAGAAACAAATATAACCTCTTTGCTACCAAAACCATCTTTAGGCTTTATCACCAACTTACCGAATGTAGATAGCATGGTTCTTATTTGTTCAATGTCAGTGCAGCAAGCAAATTGCGGATACTTCACGGTGGTATTTTTCAAGCGTTGCTTCATCGTGACTTTGTCTCTAAACCAAAGACCTTGCTCATGCTGCAGCCCTTCAATTCCCAGTAGCTCACGCAGCTCAGCTGCTAGGCCAACATTAGACTCATCCAAGGTTGCTACCGCGGTGAATTGATACTCTTTATGTAGTGCAACGACCTGCTCTTTAAGCTTTTCTTCTTCAGACCAACGAACAACTTCTACTTTAAATTTGTCCGTTAGCTTTGGATAAGTTTTAGCGTTACCTCGGTCCGCAAGAATCACCCCCTGGCAAGGCAGATTGTCGAATATGGTAGAGCCATCTAGCTTTAGAAAGCTTTCATACTCACCGCGAGCCAGCATTAATACTTGTTTGTTCATCATTTTATTCTCTCTACTTTTTATGCGACTGATTGCGCCGATGCTTTCATTTTTGCCTGTTGTTGCGCTTCTGCTTCCATTTTAGCTCGCATTGCCATCGCCTTTTCTCGTACACGAATTGGGTAAAGATCACTAAAAACGATAGCGGATGTCAGCACTAAGTAGGTTGTGATTAGCGATGCCCACGGATAGTAAACTTCAAACATCATCACTACGCCATTCAATGCAAAGCTAGCGGCCCAGAACAGTGACACATGCTGGTTTGTTTTCAAGAAGATTGGATGCCCCCAGAATTCTTGTGGCGTGACAAGCTTTGAGTGCGTTAACGTAAATGGTTTGTTCACCATTACGGTCACTAATGCCGTAATGGCAAAAACGCCGTAACAGATTTGCGCGCCATACTGAAGTGCCCAGTAAGACCAACCAAAAATACCATTAGCAAACAAAATCAAAAACAATAGTGATGAAACCCAAGATAAAGGGTTGCCTGCTTTGAGATAATGACGGCCAAAATAAGTGTGGAGAACGAAAAATACGATCCACGCAACATTGATAAGCTCCATCGTGCCAAACCGTAGTACCAAACTGAATACGACCCATGGACCAACCCCTAAAAGAATCTTACGCAGCATATTCCACCTCCGAATCAGTGATTAAAGAAATAATCCCTTTGTTGTAAGCTTTACCTGTACTATCCGAAATGGTGAACATGTAAGTCGCACCTGACTTATTTTTCAGCTCACAACGATAGTTTGGTGCTGGCAACATTGGGCTTAAAAATTTAGCGTTATTTATCAAAAGTTTACACCCTTCTTTTTTGAGCTTTTTAGCTAACTGTGTATAGACCATTTCCATGATTAAGGATGCTGGCACAACTGGAAAACCAGGAAAATGCTCTGCAAAGAGGTAGTGATTTGCATCTAAAATAAACTCAAACACAAAGTCAGATTGCCAACGGATGTTAGTAAACAACATTTGATTGTTATGCATAATTTTATCCTCGCTAAATTTTGGCCACTGTGATTTGGGACTCTGCAACCACGGGTTTGTCTGGTGCCTCATAAACAGATATTTTGACTCGTGCGGATGGCCCAAACGGTGCAGCTTCACAACTAAATTGGTAGTCCTGCAAAACAAACTCACCAAGCTGCTGAAATTGGTTAATGTTTACTGGTAAAACGCGAATTTCACGGCTACTGGCACCTTCAATCACCTTTTTTCCCACTCTGACTGCTGCTTGATGGATACCTTCCAGTGCTAAAAACAATGGATCCACAGCCAAAGTTCCGCAATAGTTACTGAGTACTAATCGACCCTGAGCCACCCCATTTTCAACTTGTTCAATCCGGCAAATATCTAGAAATTGACTATTCATGGCTTACGCTCTCGCATCTAATATCTGTCTGTGCTTATTGCGCCCTGTCAGACTTGCCGTTTCAGGTTTATCAAAACGAACGTTAACCACTCCGATACGCTTATCGATTGCTTCTTTTATTTCTTCATAACCCAGCAAAGCATGTTCGATTTTCTGGCATTGCTGAGCATCTAACTGGTCATGTAATACTCGAATCGTCAGCAGATCCTGACCCGCGTTATTAGTATCTAATAACACCTCAATTATTATATCCGGCTCACAAATAGTGCTTGCTGCAATACTTCGTAGCGTCTTGACATCAACTAGATTACCGACAAAATTGAAACTCGTATCAGAGCGGTCAATACCCGCCATAATGACCTGTTCTCCTCGAGCTGTAAGCGATACTGCATCCCCGGTATCAAAACGCAAGAAAGGTACAGGTGTCTCCTCATTCAGACAGGTAACAAGTAGCCGTCCTGCTTGATTGATTTCTAGGAAGTAAGCATGTTGTCTGACTTTGTAACGCTCATCACCTTCTTCTATTGCCATAAATCCACATTCTGATAAGCCATAAAAGCCGATAATGCGCACTCCAGGGAAGACCTCTCTTAGTACTTTGGCTTTTGCCTCTCCTAATCGCTCTCCAGTGTATAGAATGCGTTCAATGCTCAATTGCACACCAGTTTCTTTAACAGCATGAGCAACTTGGATAAGCGTCCCTGGCGTACCGGTAAGAACATTGACTTTATATTGCTTCATGAACTTTAACTGTGACTCAGTTTGGTCAGGGCTCAATATACCAAGCGGCAAAATTGATGCGTAACACGCTTCTATAATGCGATTAAATCCGTGGTGCAAAATTGAATACATACCTACCATGAAGAGGTTTGCTGCAACATCCCCTGGCCCCATGACTCCTGCCATTCGAAGTTCTGTGATCAGTTGAATATCCTCTTCACTTGGTCTTGAGCCTGGCGTACTGGTTTTCTCTACGACTAATTTGCTTTGACCTGATGTCCCGCTAGAACCACCGATGATCAAAGGTGCATCTTTGTGATTTTCAAAAGCCTTTTCTGAAAGCTCTATGTATTTTTCCTTTCCCATTTCTGGCACATTGGCCACGAATGACTCATAGTCCGAGATGCGTGGGACTTTTTCATCAGGTAAGTTCATCGCCCAATATTTTTTTACAATTGCTTGGATACGCTTTCTATCAAAAGCGGTATGTTGCAATTCTACTGCTTTAGTTACGTCGTTCATTTAAATAACCTATTGATTAATATTTATATTTTCCAAATTGCTTTGGCGTAACTCAGAAAGATCTAATTTGCCATTTTCCGTTCTCGGCAACTTAGGAACTAGCGCGACTTTTGAGCGCTTTCCTCTGAGCGTGCTAGCCAGCAATGAGCTCAACTCAATGCGCAGCGCGTCATCAATACAAGAAGATTCAATATAGGTGCACAGTTCGCCTTTTTTATTTGTGATATACCCGACACCAGAAACTTGCTTATAGTTAAGTATTTGATTCGTAACCGATGTCAAAGGCACAAGCTCGCCATTCACTTTAATGGTGTGGCTACTTCGTGTTATCCAATGCCACCGCCCTGCGCTATCTTGTGTAAACAAATCGCCACTGTCCGAAAAGATATCCGTCGACTGCATAGAGCCATCATCCTGCAAATACCCCAGCATTTTGAAAGGCGTCTTATAAAAAAGATTTCCGATACCTGTAACAGGACTTTTGTTTACTAACTTGACCTCTATTGCCGCGTCAACGGGATAACCCACAGACACAGTGTTGTTATGACAAACGGCGGCTAAATTAGGAAATTGCGTTAACTCCAGCGCGAAAATTCTAGGTGCGGATTCTGTTTGCCCAAGGTTATTCCAAAACTCTGTTGCCCAGGGCATTACTTCTTCAGCTTGCGACTGTAAGAGGCGGTCTGAAGCATTCAGTATGATCAGCCGCTCTGGCGAAAAGCCCTGCTTCCAAACCTGACTCAGCTCTTGGCTCCACTCCCCTAAAATTGGCAATACCGTCACAGGGTTATTTTTAACGTAACTGGCAACCAAAGACGGACTGACAAATTCGCCATATTCGATAACGCTATTGCTATGTAGTGCACAGAGGGAAGTCGAAAGCCCATACATGTATTGCATTGGAAAAACACAATAAGAAATATCATCTTCTCTAAGGTGCAAGTATTCACTTACAATCTTCGCGTTGTTGATCAAACTACTTTCACAATGCACAACTCGTTTTGCTTTACCCGTAGAGCCAGAGGTGCAAAAAATAAATCGTGCTTTTTGTATTGTTGGATTCAGCGCCCCCCCCACCAGTTTTGGCGTTGTAAAGTTTAAAGATAAGGATTCAGTACCTTCGGGTAGCGCTGGAGTTTTTCGACCCAGTGGCGTAATAATGGTGCCCAACTTTCTGTTGTCGAATCCATTAAGTAGCTTATTCAAGCTGCGCGGAGAAACCACTGCACAGGTTAAGCCTAAATACGAACCGACAAAGTATGATAACAACGCCTGAACAGGGCTAAATACGCAAAAAACATGTAACTTTTCCCTGTCTAACTCACCCAAAGGACCCATGCCTACGGTTGCTAGTAGATTAGATACGTACTCAGCATCTACCTTTTCATTTTTATATCGAGCGACCCAACTTGCCGTTGGATGTAAAAAGTCAATGAAGCGCATTGCCTAAATCTCCACTGTTACTAGACAGAAGGGTTCTGTAATACCATTGATGCAGCCAGTCCGCCCATGCCGAAAGAGTTCTTCAGCACGTTAATGATTGGCTGATGTATGGTTTCTTTTACTATCGACACTTTAATCGTAGGGTCTTGCTGCTCAAGGTTGGCAACTGCTGGAATAAAGCCATCGCGGAATGATGCCATCACACCTAACACCTCCATTGCACCAGCTGATGCAATTAAATGCCCATGCAAGGACTTAGTGGAGGTCACTGGTGGCACTTTTCCTTCGCCAAAAATCCCCTCTAACACCTGAGTTTCATGGTAATCGTTTAATTTGGTTGACGTTCCATGAGCATTGATGAAGCTGAAAGAGTCAAGTGGCAACTGTGACTCAGCAAGAGCACGCTCCATACATAGCTGCATTTCTCGGCCTTCTGTGTGCGGCGCAACAACGTGCTGTGAAGCTAAGCTTGCCCCATAACCCTTTAGACGGCAGTACTTAGTACCTTCTCTCGACTCAATTGCATCTTCCCGCTCTAAGATAAATAGAATTGAACCTTCTGCTGGCATAAAACCTGAGCGTCTGACATCAAATGGGCGACAACGCGCAGCCCCTTCTAGCAGAGGATCTGTACACACAGCACCTACAGCTTCTAACTGGGCGAGGTTAAACGGGGTGACTTTCGCGGAAACACCACCAACGATCATCGCATCAGCTTTTCCATCTAAGATTGCTTGCCGAGCCATCCCCAACGCTTGTAATGAGGCAGAACAAAGTCCCACATGACAACGCGTGTAACCACTAAATGGTATGTGCTTGTGAATCACTTTAAGTACTGAAGTAACATCGAGGTCCATCATCTCTGAAATTCGATAAAATTCAGTGCCTTCAGGGATATATTCGTCACGCTTTTTACTCTTTTCTGGACCTAGTTTTTCTGTAAAGTGTGTTGTGCGTTCTGGATCAACACCAGGTTCATCAACGCCTATGACACAACCAATACGATCTGGGCTGTACTTCTCTAATGGGTTAAATTCTGAAGCTAGCTGCTTAACGGCCTTTTCTGCATAGATTAACTCTCCTGGACGATTTGACTGACCAGGCTTTTTTGGCCAGTGAATTGTCTCGTTACCATATTCTGGTAATCCAGCCCACTTTGTTTTAAACGTCGAAGTATCAAACTTTTTAACTTCACGGATCCCCGTTATTCCGTTTTGTAAACTATGGCTAATCTCATCCAGTGTCTGGCCAAGCGGGGTTATGGCGCCATATGCGCTGATACAAACGTTATCCTGCTGACTCATTTTCATACCCTTTCTTTATGATACTTTTATGTTTTTTAGTTTTTTGATGACAATTAAACCAATCCCAACGCTAAAGCCAGCACCGTTAATTAATACAGTTGCACCTTCAGGGATACTCTCATCAACCAGAACAGCTGAAAGATCCAAAATGTTGTTAGCCTTGCTGGTGTAACCAAAAACCGACTTATAATTTTTTTGGGTTACTTCAGGGAAAGTATCACCAATTGCAGCAAGTTCGTTTTCATTGTTGGTTTTTACGCCGTTGCAATAAGTCACAATTACATCCACATTCAACCCTTTAACTTTCACAGACTTCATCAAGGCATGCCAAGCTTTGGGGCTAGGGAAAGGAGATGGACTGTAGCGACTTTCTACTGCCAAAACCTCCGCATATGCATCTGTTTGGTCGTTACTTAGATACAGGGTTGCCGCACCAAAAGAAGGTTCAATTTCACTTTCTTTTTCGTCTTTACTCAGCAAACCTAGTTTGTCAAACACCAGTAGAGTATCGAAGTTACGCATACTTCCAGCTCCCACGACCACACCTTGAGCCTGTCTGTCGTGCTTGATATCTGAGAACGCATCCTCCAGTGCTTGCAGTCCCGATAGCGACATCCCGCGTATCGGGTAACCACCTCCTCGTAGCTTCAATCGCTTCGATGCGTGATACAACGGGTTGGTTGATAAAAAGCGCATCATATTGATTGGGTTACTCATTTTGCTAAGCTCGCCAAGATTTTTTAGCGCGCCTTCTACTCCACCATGCTTCTCGATAATCTTATACAACGCAGCAAAGTTGTACTCAGACACGCCATCTGTACCCGCATAGAGTGGGGTTTGCTCAGCATCGTTAAGCTTGTCCTGCGAGGTGTACTCGAGCAAGTCACCAATCGAGTTTAAAATTAGCGTCGACAGGTCGTTTAGTATTGAGCGGTCTTCACGCGCGATGACAGCAACTTCACCTTTAGATAGCTTTCTATTCAATGGCTTATAGATATTTCTCTCTGCACTTTCGACGCGCTCCTGGCCGCGGTTTACTATCGCGTCCAGAGCTGCTAACTGGTCAAAATGTTCAGTTTGAATACCTGCTGCTTTTACATAAACTGCAGACATAAAATCACCTCATTAAAGTGCATTAATGCGATGCTGAATGAAGTTAACACTGAATAAGTTGTACAAAGACTCAGGTGATGGATTGCCACCTTCTACTTCGGTGAAACCAGCGAATACCTTGTTTAGTTCCTCACGGCCTTGTTCAGTCCATTGGCCACCTTGGTAGTATTCTGGGTTATCCATCATGGTGTTGATTGGCCATAATTCGTCTGGATCAAATTCCTTTCCAGATTCGCCTTTTAATTCAAAAGCGAAGTCAACGTAATCAAGAGAAGACATTGAATAATCGCCAAACAATGAACGATCAAATTCAATTTCACTGACGTCATCTAGATAAAGAATGTTTGCTGCGATTGTTGCGATTTCTGTTTGGTTCATTTTTTTATCCTTAATAATATTATTGATTTAATTGTTAATATTTATTTTTAGAGAACAGGTGCGCCATTGGTTAGTGGCAAAGTCACCCCCGTGGTTTTGATGTTTCCAGTTACAAATGCCAATACAGCATTTGCTACATCATCAACTTCTAAAATTTCTCTTAGTGGTAAGGTTCTGATAACTTCTCGCTCTTTACCGTTTGCAAACTGAGTAAACATCGGCGTGTTCACAAAGGCTGGTGCAATATTGATGGTTCTTACTTTGAATCTTGCTACTTCTACAGATAGTGATGCAGTGAAACGCTCAAGTGCCGTCTTCGCGCTACCATATGCGCCATTACCTGTTTTTGGAGTCTTTGCCGCTACAGAGCTGATATTCACAATATGGCCGCTGCGCTTTTCCATCATCACTTCTGCCGCTTTTGCTGCAATAGTTGCTGGAGATAGAAAGTTCACTGTGTGTACCTTGGTCAAGTTTTCATTGATATCACCAAAGGACAGAGAGTCATTGGTGATGCCCGCGACGTTAACGAGTACATTCGGGCCGATGTCTTGCTTCATCGTGCAGATGAATTCTGTGACCGCAGCGCTATCGGCAAGATTTAACCTACAGTATTTAATTAACTCAGAATTGAACTCAGCAACTAGCTTTGCCTTGTCTTCATTACTGTTGTAAGTAAAAAGAACTTCATATCCGTTTTCCGCCAACTTATTAATGATCCCCTGTCCAATCGCAGATGTTCCACCAATGACTAGTGCTTTCATTGTTTTTTCCTTAGCTTTGATTATTTATCGTTATTAGTTATTACGATTATTGAGAATTCGGTTTAAGTCGTAGTTGTTGCCAACGCTATCTTCCACTGATGTAGCTGGTCTTATCTTGCATCTTGGATGAGGATTACATGATTCTTGAGTTTCATATTTTGAGAGGTCTTCTTGAAGCTGTGCTTTATATTCCATGGCCATATTTTGCTCACGAAGTTGCTCGTTCAAGATTTGCTCTTTAGTTAATGATGTTTGGTTTGCTTGAGGAGCCAACGACATTACTGTTGCGCTGATAAGAAGTGTGCTCTTTAATCTGGTAGTTACTTTCGTGAAAAACATAGCCCATGCATCCTTATTTAAAATTTGTAATTCATAAATTTTGTTGAACAAGGTGAGTTAATATTTTCCCGCCTCGCTGTCGATGGAGCCATTTTTGATAACTTGAGCACAAAAGTCTTTTGGGAAAGCTTTCATAAATCTTCCAATTTAATTAAGCATCAAAAACAATAAGTTATAAATATTCACTCAGAAATTCAGCAGGTTCTTATTGGGTATTTTGAGTTACACGGTATGATTTCTAGCTCAATACCATCACTTTGACTTTGTAAGTAAAGGTAACCATGTGAAATTGATGGAAGGAGAGCACTTTTATGAGCTGCTTTCAGAGATCGAAATAATTTTACAGCCATCAAAAACAAGTAATTTCTGACATCCTTAGATCTGTACAAACCCATTTCAGATATTCATGGTGGTTTTTGAATTTCCAATGAAATAGAAGCTAACTTTTATCTCTACTAATCTTCACAACTTACGTTTAATAAGATCAGTTAAGCTGTTGTTACAGAGCAAATACTGAAAGTACCATGCTATGTAACAACAGCCATTACGAAACCAACCTGAAGTTTAGATAAAGAATGAGCTAACTCATGTTTTGAAATACACCTTAAATAATCCCTAGCCTAGATCTAGCTAGAGTGTTTTAGGGATAACAAAACGAATTTACGCATCAATAGTGTGATATAAAGAAAGTGAACTCAACGCTGTTAGCGCCAATACTTGACGCTAACGATGCTAAAAGCTCTTGATTTAGAACAGCTAAGTAACGAAATTTTTGCCTTGCATGAAAAGATGTAGATACCTTATGCAATAGCTGTGATATCGCTAAAATTTCCTCACCGAAAAATAGACCACATAGCTAAGCTGATTAGTGTGCAAATTAGAATTTTTAAGCAACAAATGATTCAAAACTGCGAAACGTTGTAGCCAACGATAAGCTATTTTTTACCATAAAAGTGTTTGGGGTAATACCAAGCTGCTATCAAAAGTGTAAACCATAAAGTCAATCGACGAATTCCCCTATCTGCAACGGATTTGATGCTCTCATCCCTGGTTGGGCACCACAAAACATGCAATCAAAACGAGAGAAACCAATTATTGGCCTATCTCAATAAGTCGGCTTGCTCTTTAACTATGTGCTCATAAAGTGAAAGGAAGTTAAACCAACCAGTACGCTCACGCCCTATGTGTTTATGAGTTTCTTTCGCCACATGGTCTGGAATTAACTTAGGTTTTCCTATCGCTTCAACTAACAGCTGAGTTTGGCAAGCACGCTCCATTGCTATATACCACCAACACGCTGACTCGACACTTCGCCCAACAGTCAGCAAGCCATGGTTTTGCAAGATTATGGCTTTATTTCGCCCCAAAGCCTGTACAATTAATTCCCCCTCCGATTTATCAAGAACTACTCCTCCAAACTGCTTTAAGAGACTATGGTCATTGAAAAATGCACATGCGTCTTGAGTAGTTGGTAGTAATTCCCTTCCGAGGCAAGAAAAAGCTTTACCGTAAGTAGAGTGGGCATGAGCAGCAGCGATGACATCCTTGCGTGCTTGATGTATATGCGCGTGAATCGTAAACGCCGCGCCATTGAGTAATCCTTCCCCTTCCACAACTTTGCCTTGATGATTCACCAGTAACAAATCAGAAACCTGAATTTGATTAAAACTTTTTCCTAACGGGTTTACCCAGAAGTGATCAAGGTATTTCGGATCACGAACGGTAATGTGTCCCGCAACTCCCTCATCGAACCCATATTTACCAAATAAGCGAAATGCCCCCGCCAGTTTTTCCTTTCTGTCAGTTCTAATACTCTCAACGGAGGTATCATGCTTGAACGACGCGACTTTTTCAGTTGAGTTCATAACTAAAGCGTTATCACTAATTACCTTCATATATACTCCATTTCTTCTGCGTGTGTACACCTAACTTTGAGTTTGGCGCCAAATGTCGCTTGAACCTAGGTAACATACGCGGGCTTTTATAATAAAATTACTTTATGTCTACGCCGCTGCAGACGCAGCGACACGCTTGGGCAAAAAGTTAAAACTTCTAAAAGTCACAGGTTCTGCTATGCTCGCTCGAGCGAGCATAGTAACCGCAAGACGATGCTCTGTTGAAATAGGCCACAACCAGCTAGCATACTCCCCTGATACTTCCACCAACTGCTGACCACTGACACTGAAGCTGGCAATTGCATCACGTTTACCAAATGATACTTTGCTTAATTTGGTCGTTAAGCCTTTGCCTGTCGCTTTAATCAACGACTCTTTTAATGTCCAGCGATCAAAAAAGTATAACTCTTGGTGCTGCTCCGATAACTGTTCAAACTCACATTGCTCAGAAGGCGAAAATACCGACTTGCCTAGATGCTTTAGGTTTCGCTTGTACCTGATCCGCTCGACATCAATCCCAACAGGTTGATCTAGACTCACGGCACAGGCCAATAAGTCATCGCTATGGGAAAGGTTAAATTCAAACTGCATATCTGCATTTGCCAATTTGGGTTTACCATGTAACCCTCTTGCAAATTGAATTGACTTAGGAGACTGTCCAGTATACTTAGCTAGCACAGCACGTAAAAAAGCTCTCGACACAATCTTTACTTGCTTTTCAGAATATCTCCGTATCAGTTCAATGTGTGCAATATCCTCGTCAGTCAGCAATCCGGTTAACTCGTCAATCGCATTGTTACTTTGAAATAGGCTGACAGATGTCTGCCACATATCAATTTGGTTTTTCTTTAACGACAGTTCCACACCCTGCTCCTATTCGGTAAGTAACAGGTCTAAATCGCTACGGATGAGTATCTGTGGATTAAATAATTTATCTGGTACTTCAATCTGTTGTACTTCATCATATGCAATAACGGTTTTTTGTCCTTTCTGCACTTTGTCTTGTAAAGTCATTGCTACAACTTTGACTTTGTCATCGCGGATCCCACGTTCAAAAAATGCCGTTTTGGCATGTTTACCTGAGCGCAAATAAAGTTCTGCTTTTTTAGGAAAATAATCTTTTTGATCAATTTCCAGTAGGATATTTTGATAGCTTAGTTTGGTTGAATTAGCCTGTAGTTCAAGCTTAATAACACCTTCAACTTGTGCAACGCTTTTAACTTGATACTCTTCACTCCAACTCAAAGTTGCAATATCACCTAATGATGCTTCACCAAGCAGTTTTTGCATCGGGGTGATTCGAATTGGGCGGCGACTTTTGGGCATAAACATCCAGTAGTCGCTTCCTTTCATCAGTACCTTTTGGCCCTTTTCAGAGTCAGATTTAAAAACCACCAACGCACGTTTTGATGACGATGAATACACATCGTATTGTTTTGTATGCTTAAGGATATCGTCATCAAAAGCTTTTACGGTGGCAGACACCTTCACTGACGCTGACTCACTTCTAAATGCATCTACTTTTAATAATGTAGCTTGTGCATCTGCTTTAGTAAGCTGTGAAGCACCAACACTAAATGAAGCAAACGCTAATATCGCTGCAGGTAGTAAAGTTTTGGTAAGTTTATTAAACATGGTTCAATGCCTCCGTTATTGGTTTCGCGCTACCTTTGTATGCCGCTTTGAATGCCGCTAATACACAAACTAAAATCATTATTAACATTACACTCAACGCAATTTCCCATGAAAACGTAATAGTAAGTGGATACCCTTGGTTACTTCCTGGTGGTGGTGGCATTTCTAACCCCAGATAAACGAGACCCCAAGCAACAATGGTCGAGATAGCAATGCCGATTGTTGCGCCTAAGAAACCAATGATGCTGGACTCAAGAATGAAGTTCCTGATGATTTCCCATTGGTAAGATCCCATTGCTGCTACCGTCCCTATTTCCCTAGTGCGCTCAGTCACAGCCATCGCCATTGTGTTTGAGATGGAAAAGAACACCAGTAACACCATAATTCCACCCAATAGGCCAAAGATTCGGTTATATAAATCTTTAACTGATTGATAGTAAAAAGCTCTTTCCCACCAAGGGACAAAGGCCAAAGATGGATCTCTTGGCTCGTATTGCGCGACAGTACTTCGAGTATTATCCAAGTCAAATAAGTAAACAGAAAGCGAGCTAACCTTATCGGTGTAGAGTAAAGATTGGGCGTCACTAAGTTTAATGTATAGCTGGCGCTTATCTAAGTCCGGCACACCTGTTGTATAAATCCCTCGAACTTGAAAGTCTAAGGCATTTAACGCGCCATCCGTGGTCGTCGACATTAGCGTCACATAATCACCAACAGCCACTTTTAAACTCCGAGCTAAGTCTTTACCTAGCACAATTTGCGACTCGGCTTCTAGGTCACTAAAACTCGATAAAGCCTGACCAGATACCATGGTTAAGAATGGTCCTTTAACCATGAACTCTTCTGGTTCAACACCCAACCCAATGAAAATAGAACTTTTTTCACCATTTGAAACCAGGCCATTAAAATTGATTCTAGGTAGAACATTCTTTACCCTTTCATCTTCTAATAGTTGATTTTGCAGTAACTCAGTGTCTGACAAACCGTACTGCAACGGCATATCTTCTTCTTCCAGCAATTTTTTATGGGTGATAATAAAGTTACCTTCATCTCTTGCTGCTTTCTCAGCCAAAGATTGGTAAGTAAACAGCGCAAATCCACTGGTGGTTAAAATAGCGGCCACCGCTACCGCAGCAACCAAAATTGTGAACAGTGAACGTCGTCCGTTTCTTAGTACGTTAAAAAATGCAAATACAACCCAACGCATTACCCTGCTCTCCTGTTGTCTACTTGTTGCAACTGTTCTGTGATGTGCCCATCAGCAAGGTTTAATACTCGATGGCAGCGATCCGTCATCCGGTGATCATGAGTAGCAACGATAAATGTCGTGCCCATGTCATTACCTAGATCACGCATTAGATCCATCACCATGTTTGCAGTTGGTGTGTCCAAATTAGCAGTGGGTTCGTCAGCTATCACTAACTGTGGCTTTTTCACCAGTGCTCGTGCGATTGCGACACGTTGTTGTTGACCACCAGAAAGCTGGTCAGGACGTTTAGATATATGATCTTTCAAGCCAACTTTATGAACAATTTCGACAACCCTATCCATTCTTTGCTGTTTATTAAGGTTTAACATCAACAACGGATATTCAATGTTCTCGAGCACTGACATCACAGGAATTAAGTTGTAGCGCTGAAAAATAAAGCCCAGCTTTTCTCTTCGAATCTGCGTCAGCAAGCTTTTTTTCTTCGGTATAGGATGATCATTAATCCATATATCTCCTTGATACTGCTCATCAAGTAATCCACAGATATTGAGTAGCGTAGATTTGCCACTACCAGACGGGCCGCACAAAGAAACGGTTTCGCCAGCATGAATATGCGCAGAAACCCCCTTAAGTGCATCGACAGTTACATCACATGTCGTATAAGATTTTCGAATGTTTTCAAAACGCAGCATAGAAGCGTCCTCATTGTTATTTGGTGCTAGCTAACAGGAGCTTTTGTGCCAGCTCCGCCATCAATTTTGCTTGCTCAGCATCATCCAACTTCTCAGCTGCAGCTGCTGCACAACGGTACGCACTAACCTGTAAAGCAGGCTCTAACTGTTTAAACTGCTCACTTTCACTGATTACTTTGTTCAGTAAGTAACTTCCATGCTCTGCGCGATTCATCATTTTTGGAACCTGAGCAAAAGTGCAACCAGCAGTTACATTGACTCGTGCCTGCAATGAATAAGGTAAAGACTTAACCTGCTTGATTGCTTTGGACAATTTCGCCATCCCCTTTTCAGCATATTGCATTTTCTGCCATGGCTTGTTGGTATAACGAGCTTGTGTTGTCTCTGTGCTACCTAGCATCGCCAGAACAACTGGATTTGGTGCTTTTTCGTTAATTTCTTTTAGTGCATTAAAAGCGAATTGATTTTGTTCTTTCGAGCCTTGTAGCCCCGCTTGGTAGGCTTCGATTACCTGCTCAGGTATAATATTTTCAGCTTCGACATTTAAGCTTAATAAGCCCATTGCTGTTATTGCGATTGTTATGATTGATTTGCTTGTCATCACTATTACCCTTCATTTTTCTGTTAGTGTAAGCATCATAAGAAAATCAAACATTCAGTGGTAAACGAGGTGATAACCTGCGCTTAAGTGGGATAAACGGTAAATATCAAAGATAAAGTGACGTGTGGTTTAAGCGTTGAATTAACCCAAGGTGTGAACAAGGAATGAGTTAACTTGTTGTCTTTATAATAGAGCCATTAGTGGAGCACATGTGTAGATACGAGATACTAAAAATCTTAGTTCTTAGCGCCTGAAGGGATATTACATCTGCTTAAAAAGCGATTGATACTTTCGGCTGACTACTAACCTTTCGCTGCTATCTTTTAAATCTACGTAAACATGACCGAGTTCATCTTTAGTAACTTTTTGAATATTTTCAACTTTAACAATACAATTTCGATGAATACGCCAAAACATTTCTGGATTTAGCGCATTTTCCAGCGCTGTAATTGCTGTTTTGATCAAATAAGTGTCTGTTGCAGTGTGAACTTCTGTGTATTTATTATCAGCAATGAAATACTCAATATCCGAGGTATTAACAACATGGAGTTCATTATTTTTGTTGACCTTGATCCATTTTAGGTAACTGCCTATCGCGGCTGACTGAGTGGATTCTAGCAACTCTTCAAAAATCTCACTGAGCTGAGCTTTTTGATTTAAATAGGGAGATTGTTGACTTAATAGTTTTTGTAGACGCTCGACAGTCCGTTCTAAGCGAGACTCTTCGATGGGCTTTAACAGATAATCAATGGCTTGGTTTTCAAAAGCCACCACCGCGTGCTCATCATAAGCCGTAATAAAAACGACATACGGTGGCTGTACCTGTTCGCACAGTTGCCGCGAGACCTCTAATCCATCTATGCCAGGCATGTTAATGTCCAAAAACACAACTTGAGGTGAAAAAGCACCAACGAGTGTTAATGCTTCTTCACCATCAGCAGCTTGACCGACAATATTCAGCTCTGGCCACGCTTCTTTCAGCATCATTTTCAAATGAGCTCTTAAAATAGGCTCATCGTCAGCGATCACTGCTTTTATGAGTTGAGACATTAATAGGTACCTCCAAAGTTACGCAAACCTGTCCCGCTTGGCTATCGTCATAAACCAGTTTTGCTTGGTCCCCGTAAAGCTGTTCCATTCGTTGTTGCACATTTTTCAGGCCAACATTCGTGCCCTTTCTTTTACTGCCCCCGATATTGCAATCGTTCGACACAATAATAATCACATTCTGCTCGGCACGCTTTATTATTAGCTTCAGCATACCACCTGATTTAATCTGCTCTATACCGTGTGTTACTGCATTTTCCATGATCGGTTGTAACAACATCGGCGGAAACAAAATGTCATCTGTGATTTTATCAGTGACATCGTACTCAATATGGAGACGTTCGCCTAGTCTAATTTTTTGTATGGCCAAGTAAGCTTTATTAAATCTGAGTTCATGCCCAAGTGTCAGCCACTCCGTACGAGTCCGGTCAAGGCTCTGCCTCAACAAAGCAGTTAATGCTGAAAGCATTTTGCTCGCTTGCTTCGCGTCAACCGCAATCAACGCTTGGATATTCGCAAGTGTGTTAAAAAGAAAATGCGGCTCAATCTGAGATTGAAGTAATCTAAGCTGGGTTTCTAGTAATAGCTTATCTTTTTGTACTTGATCTAGTTCGAACTGATATAGAGAGCGTCTTAATTGCGCGGTTTGTTCACTGCGATAGTAAATGAAACTAACCACAACCATAATGAAACCACCAACAACAAAAATCCCTAAGTACTGCTGCAGGTCATCAACATAACCACCAGAGCTCTTTAGTACACTTAATAGAATAGGTGTTAAGCCCCAGACTAAAAATGATAAAATCAGTGCGGCTGCATATTGTGTAGCCAACTTCATGCTTGAGTAATTTGTAGCCAACCAAAATCTTGATAATCGGATTGTAAAACCAACCCCGAGTGATATCAGCACCGAGATTACCGAGTACTTAGCCCACCCTATTGCGTAAATCGTAATTCCGATTAGTGTACATACAAATGCCAACTGAACATTTTTCTTCCAATTATCACCACTAAACGGTGAGTCCACTGTTTGACCCATATTAAAATTTTAGTTCCGTAGAAAAGTACCATGTCTTGTCAAAGCTAAGCTGCTCATAGATGGATTCATTACCACCCACATACTGCCTAATACCACCACATAGTGGGCTATTTTTGAAGCCACTATAGCATAGCTTACCATCAATCAACATACTGTTATCACTAGGGTTTACAACCCAAGTTAATGTAGGTTGCCAAGTTGTCGATGACGTCCTCAGGTGCAGCAGCAAGTTATCTCTGAACAAATTTTGGGTCGCAAAATGCCCTCGCATTACGTGTAACTGATGACTTTCTATATTACCATCTGCAGCCCTAATTAAGTCACGCCACTGCGTATTACTCGGTGAGCGACCATCGTACCAATACTCAGCAATCAGAGTCATCCCAAAACGAAAACTGTAATTGATACCCATCAGGGCTTGAAGACTACCACGCTGCCATTGTGTTTGAACTGAAGGAATAAAGCTGTCTGATTGCAATATGCGCGGGTCAAAAATCGGCATTCTATGCCTTTGCTGCCAAAGTAATGAGCTATGAATTTCCATGCTATCCCCAATAACAGTAACAGCACTACCGCCAACTCTCACGCCTAACTTTTCATCATAATGTGCAACGGCCTGAGCTTCAAAACTCTCGAAGTATCGATAATAGCGCCCGCCACAGCCAGCGCTTGCTGCCACTTTCACCCCTTTTTCTAGATAATCTGGAGTAGTTTCGTTACACACAAGGCTTACGCTACCAGTTTCGGTGAAATAGTCTCCCACTACCATCCACGCACCAGGTGGCACAGCAGTATAAACTGCAAGAGAATCAGTAGGAGAAAACATGTCTAGAGGCCGAAAACCATAGCCAACATCCCAATCCAATTTTTTCTTGCCGACTGACGCAAACCAATCACCTAACGTGAAATCGTAGTAAGCCTCAGAAACTTCAACATTGAGCTCAGACCCCCCTGCTATTTTCATCCAGTTTGCAGTGGCCGCAACTCTAATCCCATTAAACTCTGAACTAACATCGAGAGCAGTAAACCAGGAAGTCGTGTCTTTCTCATCAAAGATTTGACCGTTACTGGCACTAAGATCTTGTATGTTCATTCGCAAAGTTGTATCAAACTCAACCGTTGCATTCGCTGAGTAACTTAACAAGGTGAGAATGGTTGATAATAAATAGTGGTTGATTCGTTTTTGCATTATGCCCTCCAGATGTGAGTAGCATACGGCTTGCTACCATCAATTGGAGACCAAACGACAAACGGAAGAATGCTCAGATAAATGGTGAACTAGCGTGATAAACGGTTGAAGAACACTAAGCTTCAGAAAACGGGAGCAAGCTTGGTACCAGCTTTCTCTCACGGCCTATTCCGACGCAGACGTTTCCATTTCCGAGTCCATCTTTTCTGGCTTTTTGAGCTTAATTTCTCTGTCAGCCGAGGCGATAGTTTCTTTACGGTGCGCAATGATCACACGGGTAATTTTCAACCGCGATACCGCTTCATTGATATCTTCTTCCAGCCCCGTATCAAGGTGGCTTGTTGCTTCATCCATAAACAGAACCTTAGGGTCTTTATACAGAGCACGCGCCAAGATGATCCGCTGCTTTTGACCGCCGGATAAGCTCGACCCCATATCACCAATCAGGCTGTCATAGCCCATTGGCATATCGCTAATATCATCATGGATAGCTGCTAATTGAGCACAATGCACCACTTTTTCCATATTGATTGGTGAATCAAAAAAGGCAATATTATCAGCCACAGTACCGGATAGGAGTTCATCGTCTTGCATCACCGCAGCTATCTGCTGACGATACTGTCTTGCACCAACTTGGCTAAGAGATATGCCATCCACCAAAACTTCACCACTGGATGGTTTATTTAGCCCCAGCATTAACTTAAGTAACGTCGACTTACCACAACCGGAAGGCCCTGTGATTGCTACTGACTCACCCGCATTGATTGTTAAGTTTAGTTTTTCAATAACATTTGGTGTTGCATCAGAATACGCAAAGGAAACATTCTTCACCTCTATTTTGCCTTCAATATTCAGTTTACGATATTGATCAGGTTGCAACTCTTCTTTGTCTGTTAAAGCAATATCGGCAATGCGGTCAAAATGTAGGCCCAGCATTTTAAACTCTATGAGTTTCTCGATTAGGTTAGCGGTTTTATCCATAAATTGACGCTTGTAAGACATAAAAGCAAACAGCATCCCTGTGCTAAATCCACCAGCAATAACGAGATGTGCAGCTAAATAAACGACGATGATATTCTCAACACCAAACAGTGCTCGGTTAATCGCGTCATAACCAATTTTAAAATTGCCCAAGCGGATATTGTGGTTAATCGCACTAGCGTAGCGATTTTGCCACTGCCCTTCTCGCTTAACCTCTGAACCAAACAATTTAATCGTCTGAATTCCGCGTACCGTTTCCATAAAGTTGGAGTTTTCTTCAGCGCGCGCCATAATTTCCTGCTCACTGATATTGCGAAATGGTTTATACATAGCAATTCGGATAATCGCGTAAGCAATAACGGCGATAACTACGACGGCAGATAGCATGGGGCTATAGAAGAAGATCATCGCTAGAGTGATTATCGCCATTAAACCGTCAATGATGGCTTCGATTACTCCTGTTGTAAGTAGCTGCTTTACTTGCTGAAGAGAGCCAAACCGTGAAACAACATCCCCCATATGGCGCTTTTCAAAATAGGTAATGGGTAGACGTACTAAATGGTGAAAGAGATTAGCTCCCAACTGAATATTCATTTGATTGCCAAAATGCAGTAACGTAAAGCCCCGCAGTGCATTGGTAGCTATCTCAAACAATAGTACTAAAAAGAATCCAACCGCAAGCACAGTAAGTAATGAGGTATCCCCGGTTAGTATGACATCGTCTATCACCAATTGGATATAATATGGTGCAGCAAGCGTAAACACTTGCAGCAAAATAGAAAGCATAAAAATAAGCAGTAACGAACGTTTTAAGCCAGTGATACGGCTCCAGAAGTCAGCAAATCTAAGACTCGCTTTTTGCTCTTTCTTTTCGAACTCCTTTGTTGGAGTCAGCTCCAGTGCCACTCCTGTAAAGTGTTTAGAAGCCTCTTCCATCGTATAGGTTTTTTCACCACTGGCTGGATCATGGATCACAATACGTTTTTCGTTGGCCTTTTTCAGTACCACAAAGTGATTCATGTTCCAATGTAAAATAGCCGGAGTTTGCAGTGCATCAAGATCTTCAAGTTCAATCCGAAGTGGTCTTGAGGTTAAATGAAGTTTTTCAGCAAAGTGCATAATATCGAGCAGCGTACAACCCTCGATTGAAATACTAAAGCGCTGTCTCAGACGCGTTAAGTCAGTATGGTAACCGTGATATCCAGCAACCATAGCAAGGCTCGCAAGACCACACTCAGCAGCCTCCGATTGAATGATCACAGGTAAAGATTTCCGTGACCAAAACTCTAACTTGCTGGCCGCGCCTTCGTGTTCCATTTCCATATCAACCCTTTTTACTTCTTATAACTGACCTTTAATGCTAAATACTGGGTCAAATAACCAGCGCAACAAGGACCTTTCTTCGACCACAATATCGGCATCCAAAGTCATACCAGCCCGCAAAGCTGTGTCTTTACCATATGCTTTGACAGCTTGTTCGTCTAACTCAACCACGACTCGATAAGCGGGCTCTTGAATAATACCAGGCATATTGGTTTCTTCGGGCAAAATAACGCTGTTACTAAGCTCCACAATTTTCCCTTTGTAAATACCAAACTTTTCGTAGGGAAACGCATGATAGCGCAATTTAGTTTCCTGACCTTCTTTGATAAAACCAAAAGCTGAAGTTGGTATATAAACAATAGCTTGCATATCACTATGCTCAGGGATAAGGGTCAGTAAATGCTGCCCCATGGAAACATTTTTACCAAGCTTAGCAAGCAATCCTGTGACTATACCTGATTGGGTAGCACGGACTTCACCAAGTCGTTCCTGCTCAATAGACGAGATTTGGATCAGTAGATCGGCTTGTTGTGATTGCAGCTGAGAAATTCGGTTTTGGTGTTCAATTGGCAATTTAGCTAATTGATTTTTGATGTTTTTAAGCTGCGATTCTAGCGCTATACGCTCTGAGCGAATTGAAGAAGCTTGCTGCTTTAGTGAAAGCAAAGTGTCTTTTTGGCGCTGTAATTCAAGTTCAGAAATATACCCAGTGCCTTTTAAGGTTGCAATTTGTGATACCAAATCTTGATTGAGTAGCAGCCGCTCTTGGAACGTGGCCGCTTGGCTCTCAAGCTCTTTTAGCTTTTCTCTTGCGGTGGTTTCTTGTTGCTGCAGCTCTTCTATATCAAGTTGGTACTGTCCACGCAGTTGCTCTATCTGCTGTAGTAAGTTCTTTTGTTGAAAGCGATATTGATTCAATAATGCTTGATTTAACTCAGTGGCTTCGGTGCTATGTTTTGCGGATGCAATACGCAGTAAAGGTTGTCCTGCAGCGACCTGCTCCCCTTCTTTGACCAACACTTCGGACACCACACCTTGTTGCATTGCAGCAACGCGCAGTAGCCCACCACTGGGTTCAATAACGCCAGATACTCTTTCCTTTCTGGTATAGCTACCACTTGATAGAAACACGATGCTTAAAATCACAACCGTTAAAATGAGTAACCCCAGTGTTTTAAATACAGGTGGTTGGATTAAGCTAATTGTGCCCTCTAAGCGATGCTGCTTATGCTCAAACACCTCACGGCGAAATAAATTTTCCATAGCACTTATTGGGTAATATTATTGTTAATATTTTTTTATTGAAAATACAATGTACCACGGGCGGTAACAGAAAGGAATGAAATAAGGCAAGTCATAACTTGCCCTACTAAAAGTTAGAGAAATTTAAACCTATCTCTATGAAAGTAATAATGAAATAACATTACTACTTTTTAATTGGGCGTTGCCAGCCATCTAAGTTGCGCTGCTTTCCACGCGCTACTGCTAGTTGCTCATCTTTTACAGTTGACGTAATAACAGAGCCCGCACCAATCGTTGCCGTGCTACCGATCTCAACAGGTGCAACTAGTGATGAATTTGAGCCGATAAAAGCATTGTCTCCAATGATGGTTTTTGACTTATTAACGCCGTCGTAATTACAAGTAATGGTACCAGCACCAATATTCACTTTTTCACCTATTTCGGCATCACCGAGGTAAGTTAAGTGATTAGCTTTTGATCCTTTACCTAGGCGCGACTTCTTCATCTCTACAAAGTTACCAATATGAGAGTCTTCTTCCATTATCGCCCCAGGACGCAGGCGAGCAAATGGGCCTAAAGTGCATTTATCAGCGACCAGTGCATCTTCGATAAGGGTATTGGCTTTAATTACAACACCATTACCGATTTTACAGTTTTTAAGTACGCAGTTTGGGCCAATGACGACATCATCGCCAATTTCAACATGACCTTCAAATATCACGTTAACATCAATCTGAACATCTTCGCCGGTCGTTACTTGACCACGGACATCAATACGAGCAGGATCCGCTAGACTTGCACCGTTAACCATCAAAGCTTCTGCTTGCCAAGCCTGATAGGCACGCTCTAAAGCAGCAAGCTGCACACGGTTGTTCGCACCTTCAACTTCCATTTCGTCATCAGGCTGTGCAGAAGTAATCTCTATCCCTTCACTGTGCGCCATAGCTACGATGTCAGTGAGATAGTATTCACCTTGTGCATTATTATTAGATAACTGTCCAAGCCATTTCTTTAATAGCCCACCATTTGCCGCCATTATGCCTGTATTGATTTCGGTAATAGCAAGTTGCTCAGCAGACGCGTCTTTTTGTTCCACAATACCAACTAATTTGCCGTTTTCACGTAACATACGGCCGTAGCCAGTTGGATTTGCTAAATCAACAGTGAGTACAGCAAGGCCATTATCTGGCGTCACATTTAGTAAACGCTGTAACGTGCTCTTTTTTGTCAGTGGAACATCACCATAGAGGATTAAAACTTTATCTTCATCTCCAATATGCTCTTTCGCAACCGCAACCGCGTGACCAGTACCTAATTGCTCAGCTTGATGAACCCAATTTACTTCGTTATGTGCCAAAGCAGTTTTTAATTGCTGCGCACCATGTCCGAATACTAAATTGGTCGATTGCGCCCCAAGAGACACCGCATTATCGATGACATGCTGCACCATTGGCTTTCCTGCAATAGGGTGAAGTACTTTTGGCAGTTTTGAGCGCATGCGGGTACCTTTACCCGCAGCCAGAATAATTGTATTTAATGGCATGAACACAGGATCCTTTTTCTTGTGTCAGTTAAACAGGTGTACTTTTCTATACTTACGCCTTTAACGCCATCACTTCTATGTGCATCGCGATACCTAAAATTAGCAGGCAGATAAGTACTTACTCAGTACAAATTTTGCAATATTGTAGCGGGGATTGTTCAGAAACGTAAGAGAGTATCCGGCTGAAAAAGAAACTATTGATAATGAGAGTGTTTATCCGCACACAGCTTTTTATCCGGTATCGAGAGCGTTCCTTTCAATGGGCAGCGAACAGCTCATCAACCTACACCAGCCACATATAGATGAATCTCAAACACTGTACGCCAATTATAGTGATCCCATGATATGCATGACAACTAAGCTGACGAAAACACTGAAGATAATGAAAGAGCTCAAAAATAGCTATACAACGGTTTCGTAGGTAGAGTTACCAAAAGCATAGAGCTAATACATTGCCGGATAAGATAAACTTCACAACTCAACGGCAATTTTAGTTTTTGTAAATCTCAGGTTCGTTAAAAACAATTAACTCACTCATCTTCGGATGAAAAAACAAATATCGAGAATAGAATACCAAAACTGCCAAAAATTGAGACATAAAAGTCAAAGTCTCTTTCAAAGAAAAGAGTAAAAAGTAAGTAGAAAACATTAAAAGAGACCACAGAAAATAGAATCTTTAATAAATAACTCGAGTTCAATATCTAACCCCTTGTGTTATAAAGACAGCAAAACTATCGCTGGTCTTGGTCACGGTCTCAATCACCAGAATTTCCACTTTTAGAATGACTTGGGTTTTTATTTTGCTGCGCCACAACAGTAATTTATTGATTTATATAAACTTTACCATTTTTAGTCACGCTAACTACGGTTTCATTTAAAAATCCAAAAAATAATAGTTTTAAAGACTGCTTACTTAAAAAGTATAAAAAAAGAGCCAAAGCGTACACTCGGCTCTTTTTTAATTACATATCTTTAAAGAAATCAGGTGGAATGATACCGCCGCCTTCAACACAACCAGCAGGCTGCGTCTCTTTCTTCAGATCTTTAATAGGTAAACCACCGTTTACTTTCTTTTGCTGCGCTTTATTCAATGAAAATGGATGCATAGTTTTCTCCTTATTACATCTACAAGTAAGTTTTGATACGAGAGGGCCGCCACCCGATTTATACCAAAACAGTTAAAATTATTTATTTTTACTTTCTGTCATCGCATCTATCAGCCATTTTGTGATTGGCACTTCAGTGCGTTCTTCTACACCGAGAAACATCGGTGAGGGATTAGCTTCAAGGAAATAGTACTCACCAGTCGCCGTTCGTCTCCAGTCAATCGCGGTCCAGTTAAGTTGCAACGCTTTCGTTACGGCGATCGCTTGGCTCTTTATACTTAAAGGCGTATTGACCAATCGCATACTTGCAAGATCATCTTCTCTAAAATCAACACTGTTGCTGTCAATTGCAACTGAAGCAACTCTGCCATCAACCACAAATGTACGTACATTTGTGCCTTCAATATACTCTTGCACAGTGATGGGTGACTTTTGCAGAGCAACGAGAGCATGCTCTGGGTCAATATGCTGAGCAGTTAGCCATTCCGTATATGCACCGCCATAAACTGGTTTGAATATCGCTTTATCAAAAGCCTTATATGCCGCTTGGATCGCTTGAAGCTCATTACCAATATAAGTACTAGGCACCAGGCAGCCGAGCTCTTTTACTCTGGCCAACTGCCTCGGTTTCTCCAAATGATATTGATATGCCGCCCAGCTATTAAACCAGCGAGTATTATTGTTTAACTGCATCCAAGTGCGGATAGTAGCCATGCTGTCCTGTGCTGCTAAGCTATCCAAACTGCCCACATTCTCACGTGTCGATTCATCACTCACCCCAGAAAAATTTCGCCAGTACACAGCCTCAATATCATCAAGAGAAATCTGTGTTCCACAGGCAAGGCTTATCGAATGTTTATTATCTACGAAATCAAAACTCAACTGACACTTTGACGGAAAATCATGTGATTGAAAATGGTATACCTCATCTCGACAGCGCTTTAACTGTTGAAACATATGCTGGGTATGAGCATCTTCAACTTGTCCCATAACAATAATTGCCATTTTTACTCTAAGCCTCGCAATACTGGCCTGCGTTACAGCAGAATTTATTCTTCAAATTCAAAGTATTCACTATTAGAATTCGGGCCTTTAATTTGAAGCAATTGCACTTCACCCTGATAGTCAATTAATAATTGCTGATAGGCTTGAATAATTTGTGACTTATTCACACGCTTCAGATAATGTATCAGCTCGTCTCGAGAACTAAAATCGAGCCTACCACTCAACCAATCTTCGAAGTAACGCTGAGATTCAATAAATACATTTTCAGGCTGCTTTTCTAAACTGACAAGCAATCCATCTTTAACAACCTCAAACTCCTTCTCATCCATTTTTTCAAGTCCTTGATAAAATGACATAATGAAATTATCAAACTCGGACTTAATCTTTGGTAACGAGGTATTTGCACTTTCAATAAATAAACTGAAAGCTGGATAATCATGTACCTTAAACGCTTTACTCCCTACCGCATAAGCCATTTGCTTTTCAGTTCTCAAAGTATTGAATATTGAGCTATTAAAAAACTGGTTCAACACCATAAGCGCAGCATACGTGGGCGCGGATTTTTCGGCGTAAATATAACTCTCTCTATAATAAACGTTATCCAGTGAAGAGCGCTGTTTATCATTCGTCATATAACCTTTTTGAGGAGCATATTTGGTTGTAATCTGTGGCTTTTGGGTCTGGGATGTTGGACCAAAAGTTTCTCTTACTTTATACGCAAGACTTTGCACATCAGCTTGGTCATAACCACCAAATGCAAATATATCGATGTAAGTGTTACTTACTAACTTATTGTGAAAACTAGCTAATTCCTTGGTATTAACTTGCTTAAGTTGTGCGATAACCTGCTCTGTTGTCCACAACATCGCTTCAGTCTTAACTTGTCGACCAAAATGCAGTTCCGACTGGTACGCAAGCGGCAATTTATCTAGATTTTCTAAAGATTCTAAATACAACTTTTTCGCAGCTTCAAGTCTAAATTCCGAAATTTCCATGCCGGTAATTTCTTTAAAAAGCTGCTCAGCATAATAATCTTGCTTTCCTGTTTTCCCTGAGAGAGTGATCGCTAAATTTCCTTGCGCATTCTGCATCGCCATCAGGTTTATCTGATGCCTTTGTTGAGCACGAGTCCCCAACCTTTGCAGCTCTCTTATCATCATCACATTTAACAAGTTCAGCATTGTGTGATTTTTCACATCTTGATTAAGTATTGCACTTTCAATGGATATACCTAAAACGCCCTGACGCTGTGTAAAATGTTCACTATTTTTCAACCAAGCACTAATACCCTTTGATGCAACAACTTGGCTAGGTAGCTCGTTACTTTGCTTAACAAGCTGTGTAGCAACCTCTTCTTCTACAGAAGGCGAATGCAACTTAAAGTTCAACCCTGAATCTGCATAACTTTTTTTCGCCGAATCGGACAAAGGAGCAACATGGTAGCTACCTTGTGCATATTGCAAAGAAGTGCCCGTTTTTTCATCGTTGCTAATGTGCCATATTCTGGCTTTCTCTAAGGTGAGATTAGATAAACTTTCGCGAATGACTGCTGAATTAAAACCTTTAAAATAAGTATCAAAATGAAGGATATCGCGAGCAGGTACAGTTTGCATCATACGACTAAACTGCATTGCCAAATGAAGCGCGGGAGGCTTTTGGTAGCTCTCAAATTGACCACTAAGCATTTGTTTTAGCTCAGCGGCATATCCTTCAGTTATCCCAGTTTCCTTAATGAGTTCAACGTAATCAAAAAATGCTGCGACTATTTTTTCCTGATGCATCTTGCCTTTTTCAGTCAACATAAATTGTACCAGCGCAGTACCCTCAAGGCCGTAGCTATTGGGTATCAACATAGGTAGCATCATTTCAATTAACCCTTGCTCAGTCAGCGTAGCAGCCAAGGACCCCGGTTCTTGAGAAGCCAATAACATTTGAATGTACGCATTTGGCTTAAATTGCCAATTAGCAAAGTTTGAAGACAATGGAAACTGTAATAGTAATAGATCGGTAGCAACTTTGGTTTGGAGCTTGATTTCTTGGCCTAGTGTAGCTTCTGTAAATACCGGTGTTGAAATAATTGGGGGTTCAACCTGTAAGTTTTTTATTTTTGCAAAGTGCTTTTTTGCTAACGATTTTAATTCGCCAGTCGACTCCCCTCCCACTAGCGTCACTGTCATTAAGTTTGCAGAGTAATACTGCTTGTAAAAGTTAGCCATCGCTGCATAGAGGTCATTCTTATTTGATTTACTCTTTAATGAAGCTTTATTGCCTGCACCGAACTTTCTAATTGGATGCTCTGGATTAACGGTTACGGCGGCCGTACGGTTAATCACGAAGCTATCTTGTTGCCTCAATCGTTGCCACTCTTGATCTACTGCATTGATTTCATTATCAATATTTTCTTTATCAAAAAGAGGATTAACGATTGCATCACTAAGCATCGTCAATGCAGTATCAAATTTATCTTGCGGTAAACTAAAGAAGTAACTCGTCATTTGCAATTCAGTGGCGGCATTATATTGTCCGCCATGCTTGCTAATAAAATCCTTCAATGCATTTGGCTTAGGGTAAGCCTTAGATCCCTGAAAGATCATATGTTCCAGAAAGTGAGCCAGCCCTTGATAAGATTCAGGGTCATGATATTGGCCAACACCAACCGTCAAACTTACAGCAGCTTCTGAAATACTGGGGTCTGAGACAACCACAACTCGTAGGCCATTTTCCAATACGAGCTCATCATAACTTCTGTCATCTTGCACACTTTTGATAAATTGAGACTGTGCAATATCAGATGGTACAGCAGAAGTCAGTTGCGTTATCGTAGTATTTTTTTGTGCTGTAGCATTAAGAGAAAGTAATGCCAAAGCGACTAAAGACAATCTGTTGTTAAACATAACTCACATACCTCTAAAATTTATCGGTGTTATAATTACTTAGGCTGGCACAGCGCTAGACATCAGTGCTTCTCGTTGGGTTTTATCGAACCAAGGAGATTCCTCTTTAGGTACAATACCTGAGTCAACGTATTGCTTCATAACAAGGCCCCTTTCAGTAAACAAACGCCTGACCAAATTGGGGTCCGCTTCAAGCCAATTTTCAGGAAATTGCGCCTGTGCTAAGCTGAATACAGATGTATCCTGTGGATCCAAAGGTTTGAAATCTTCAACAACTAAATCAAATACCCCATGATCAAATGGGTCTCCAGACGCTTTTTCTCGAATGAAAAACCTTTCTTGTTTACCTCTTACTGCCATCTTTACAGCTCGGTGGTGGCAATATGGGTTATTTCCACGCTTGCCAAAGAATACATGAGAGGTCCAGTTACAACCGCCACGACAAACCTTTGCAAATTCGCAGGTTGCACACTCTCCCCAAAGGTGTTTGGTCGCATCTTCAGGTTTATTAATATCGTTGAATCTAAGCTCATCAGTATTTTCATAGATATCGCGTAATGAACGCTCTCTAATGTTACCGCCAGTGTATGCATTTGTTGGTAATGAAGGACAGCCCTTAATGCTCCCATCAGCTTCTATACCGAGTGTATTCTGCCCGGCTCCACAACCTCTATAAAAAGCCCATTCAGAATGAGTGGATTTATTATCTCGAAGCTGACGTTCATAAGGTCCAAAATAACCAATGTTATTGCCTGCTTGCACAGCTAAGCCATCACGCCTACCTCTAACAGATAGAAAGTTAATTAGAGGGAAAACGTCAAGTAATTCATTCGGCTGTAATAGCATTTCATCATTATCTGCAGCATTACCCATAGGTACTGTTAGCTGCAATTGCCATGCTCTAGCCCCCACATCTACAAGTTTCTGGTAAAGCAAAGGCAGTTGCTTTGCCGAATAACGATTTATCTGAGTATTACAACCAACATTAATTCCTACGTTGGTCAATCGTTCAATTGTCAGGAAACATTGCTTCCAAGCTCCAACTTTTCCTCGGAGCAAATCATGTTCTTTTTCTAATCCATCAATAGAAACAGAAACTGTTGAAATACCAGCCTGCTTCATACGTTTAGCTGTTCCTTCAGAAATACCAAAGCCGCCAGTTGTCATTGATGCTTTCATACCCAAGCGGGTAATTTCAGCAGCTATCATCAACCAGTCTGGGCGCATAAAGGCTTCACCACCAATCAGTGAAACTTCCTTAATGCCTAGGTCAGCCATTTGATGGACCAAATCTAATGCTTCTGTTGTGGAGAGTTCATTTACTCTGCTGTCTCCTGCTCGCGAGCCACAATGACTACACGCTAAATTACATTTCAACGTAATTTCCCATACTGCATAAGTTTGGCGTGCTTCTTTTTTTATTTTTATTCCTGCACTATCCATATTGACTGACATATTTTTAACCCCTAGTAGCTCAAGTCTTATTGGTGGCGCATAACGCGCCACCAACACAATCACGATCTATTCGAAACGTTCTTAGAACTTTTCAAATGGAGGATCGATGATTACGCCGTATAACGGCTGAGGGCAAACCCACCAGTCACAAGGTGGTAATTTGTCATCACCAGGGAATTTGATAGGTGATAGACCACCTTCTACTTTTACAAGTAGTTCTTTTGCTTCGGTAACATCTTGCATATTTTGATGTAAGTCTTTCATTTTATTATCCTAATTTATTTTTAAAAAATAACATGTAGTTTGATTACCAAGTTTGAAGCTTCAAATGGAAGGCATCGCTAGATCTTCCAACCAACACAGAACCACTGTCCTTTTGTGGCGCTGAGATTGATACTATCTCGCTTTTTTTGGTAATCGATTTTCAGACAAAGTGGAGAAGTAGAGTTGAGTACAGCCACCTGCCAGACCGACTTAAAGTTGCAAAGTGTGAAAGGTAAATAACACATCTCTTCAATTCGGTATGGCTCAATATTGTTGCTAAAAAAGTTTTAAATCAAACAAAGGAAAAAAACAACTTAACTATAATTATCATAATCTTAAGCACCAACATTATGGCCAAATAAGAGTATATTATTGGTTTGATATTGATATTCAGCTAATGTAAAAATCAAACTAAACACTTTGACAGATGAGAGACAGTTGATGAGCCCCCATTAATCATTCAGTGTCTATAACATGAGCGTACGGCCTAGAGAGATAAAATGATGATGGCCATTCAAAAGTATGACCTACTAAGATCAACAGTCGTGTGATGCGAAAGGAGTTTGGAAAAGTTTATGAATAATCTCGTAAGAGTGATGCTTACTATGTTTGGTACACTTCAATCCCAAGGCGAAACTCCGAGATCTAATCGGTGTTTTTTAATCACTTGAAGAAATGCTGCCAATTGCGATTCTGCTAGTCTCCAACATATACCCTTACTTAGATATTTATCCCTGCGTTGGTCTTTGTCCTGGCAATGTAAGCCAAATAAAGATGGCTCATGTTCATCTTGAAACACCAATAAGCTATCAAGGCTTTCAAAATCGATCGTTTTGTCTCGCAAAAACAGATAAGAAATCACAATCGTGCAATTCTTGACATCTAAAACCAACTTATTTTGAATCGTAACCAACAAATAAAATCCAGCCGAGACCATAAAAGTGACACAGTATAAGCTAAACCAAAAAAGTATTTTAGGGTTACTGAGAAGTTCAGACTTAAACGCCGACGCTGCGCTCTGCGGTGAGTATATCCCCTCCGACATCCAAGCTGATATGCCGAAAAAAACGGCTAATGCAAATAATAGACGAGATACTTTAATTGAAAAGTAAAATTGCGTAGTGTTTACTTCATCTACCAGTGTAGACTCCCCTCGGGGAGAGGTTTGTATGTGATCGTCCACGATTGATGTTCCCTTTACTGCTATTTTTAAGTTGATATTACTGCAAACTATGGAAAATATGCAGCCACAAAATAACTAGCATTCCGTGGCTGCTTGCCGATTACTGCTTACTCTTAATTAGTCCTACCGGACCGCTATGAGTTGTCGCTGTAAATTGTAAGCTTGGAGTTTCTAAATGGATTACCAACCCTAAACTAGCGGCAGAGATAGATTCATCCGAATTGACTCGACCATCCGCGTTAAGATCTTGCCAAACCATTAGACGGTCAAAATTGCTATCTAATGCGTCTATCTTCAAGTCGCGATTGCTATCTAATAGCAATAAAGTATCCAACTGAGTATCTGCATGACCAAAATGCACTTCATTAACACTGTCGAGCTCGCCGCTTCCGTTAAAGTCTATGAATAACATTCCGTCACTTTGACCTAAGGAAATCTCTCTGTCTGCTTGCGCGGACTGCCAGCGAACACCATTGTTATCTAGATCAAGCATAACAATGTACGTGTTATCAAGCAGATCGATGCTTCTCAGATGCTCTCGACATAACATATCGGGCCTAGTTACCCGCTGATAACCGCAGCGCATGTCATTGAGTATTTCATTTCCTTTATTCACGACTTTTTGATAATAGCTAGCAGCAGTCATCGCATCCTTGACATACGTATCGTAAACAAAATTTTCAACAGCTGTTTCAACACTATTACCAGCCGCGTAGCTGAACCCAACAGAGACTGCAGCCTTGCCAACAGCAACTACAGGGTTTTTACCTAACATTCGACCAACAGCATCGATCGTTTTACCAGTTTTAACGGCAACCACAAATGCAAGTGCCTCAGCTAACGCTTCTTGACCCTCACCATTCCAAGCGTGACTAAAGCCTTGTACGCCACTGTTGAGCCTATCGGCGAGTTTACCTAAGTTTTGAAGCATTCCATTGACTTGTTTATAGGCTGAACTATTTGGGTCTAGGCCATTTAATATTTGCTTTAGCTTCAACTGGAATTGCGCGACAACGTTAGTAATATCGCCTGCATCTTCTTTAAATTGTTTAGCTTCTTTCTCTTTTTGACTATTTTGATTACTTGATGATGAGCCGCCTCCTCCGCCTCCGCCGTCAGAAAAACCTGAACCACCACCATAACCCCAGCTAATGAAGCCACCAAATCCGCCACCAGAATTACCTCCACCACAAGCTAGTGTGTAGCTTTCACATGAATAAACCACTGTGATTCGTTCTATTTCTGATAACTGGTAACCAGAACTGGCATAGTCACTATCGAAGTCTGCGGTATAACTAGGTTGAGTTTTATCGCACTCACCGATATAGCTCCACGCTTCATAATCACCATCGGAGAATAAAGGGTTTTGATTTTTTGACCAATAGCTCGCTTCATAAACAAAGCGGCCAAAAGCAACACGCTCCCCTTGTGTATACGCGCGATTACTATACCAAGAAGCAGGACAGTGATTTACACCTTGCTCCGGTAACTCAATCTCGCCATTTAATACTTGGTTTGCTTTATAAAAGTCGACTAATCCAAAACCAAATTTACCATCTCTACCCTGTTGTCCCAGGTCTTCGGCACTGCCAAATAACGCTTGAATTAGCGTTTCTCTATCCACATTAGGGTTAGCTGATTTGAGTTTGGCTATACCAGCACTTACAATGGCTGCTGCCTGTGATGTGCCGGATAAAACAGCATACTCAGACTGATTTACATCAACCTGTAAATCGAATGTCTCTGAACTTCCGTGTGTTAACGTCAAGTTTGGAATAAGTAGAGTCGGGAAGCTTGTACTAAAATCGATCTTGCTAATGGTAGTATCTGCAATACCAACATCATAAGTAAATACTATCCCACTACCGTTAGCATCAGCGCATGTGTCTGTAGCATCTTTTAACCACTGCTTGCTTTCAGGGGATAGAGCATATTGTGTATCATGCTCATCCAATAGCGTTTTAGGCAGCGCTACCAAGCAATTTTCCACTAAGCTCAATTCATTTGGAAAGTCCTGAGTACCATTATCAATCTGAACAAAGTGCAGTTTATTTCCTACCTTATTGCTCACCGCAGTCACTCGATTACGATTTGTCATTGTCGAACGAATATTCACACCGGGCGCAACTAGATCAATACTGGCATTCTCAGCGGAAAAATATGCAAGATCCGTATTTTCATCGATCGCGCCAACGGCGATCACATTTCGATAAGCCGCTGGAAACGCTAGGTAGTCACCTTTATCTGATTGAGGTATCCCGTGATTTCCCGCAGCAGCAACAAAAATAATGTCTCTGTCATAGGCAAGTCTATCGATCACATCTCGAGTAGCAGATGAAAAGTATGGACTACTAAGCGACATATTAATCACTTGAGCACCTGAATTTGCACATTGCTCTATGGCACTAATTAGGTCTGAATCGCGGATAATAGAATTCTCACCATTAGCCGATCGTAGTAATTTTCGTACTTCAACGGATATTTCACCGTTCGCAAAAACAGGATCGGTAAGTAGTCCAGCGAGGTGAGTTCCGTGCCCAATCGCATCTTGATACCAGAAGCCTGCATACTCACTACTCAGCCCTGAAAATAACTGTGAGCTCAATTGGGAATGATTAAGTTGAACACCTGAATCGATCAGACACACTTTCGTTGTACCAACGGTCTGAACCTCCAGTTTAGAAAGCTTTGTTAACTGTTGCCAGTTAAGCTGATTTTGCGATTTATCACCCGCATTATGAGAAAGTAATTGAGGGAAATGATACCTATGATTTCCCTCAATCCGCAGTAAACCACCTTGATTAAGTGATTCTACAAGTAGAGAGTCAAGTTCATTCTGGGTAACGGTGAGAGAAGCATAAGTACGGATACCATCTGAAGATAACAGCGTTGACCGCGCAACAAATGCTGAGGGTAAATTTCCCTGAGTGTAGCTCACAACAATAGGTGTTGTATTCTCATCGGCTCCAGATGCATATATGTGCCCTACGGGCAAAAGTGCCAATAATAAACTTTGTGCAAGTTTACTAAATTTCATCTTCTATTCCTTTTTTATTATCTTTTTCAAAGTATTGAAGGGTTTATTCTATTTCCTATTCCACCATATGAAGTATTCAGCTAATAATTGAGAGACGCTTATTGGACAGTCGCTTGTTAAGTAGTCGTTGTGATTAAATCAAAAGACTAGAGCGCACGATTTGTCCAGAGCACTATCAACTAGTTAAGAAAGCCTAATGCTATTGCTGATGAAAATTTGTGACCCTAGTAAACAGTTGGGGTATGAGGTAACAAAGAGGCAAAAGAAATCTCTTCCGCCCCTTAAGCATTGCTTATTTCAAAGAGTACTTAGCTAAATCATATGGTGGGATCCAGATACCGTAAGACATTTGAAACGGAGGCTTTACTGGGTCAATAGGGTCTGGAATAACACGAGGAAAATCCCAAGGAACAGGTGTTAAGCCATTATCATGCAGTGTGCCACCTTCGACTAACTCAAGTAACTCGGCTGCATTATTCAGCTCTTGCATATCGTAGTTTTTATTTCTCATTTTATTTTCCTTATTACATTTATTGATAGAGCTTGTACTCTCGAGAGTATACTTTGCGGTAAACCGCTAAGTTTTGGTGCCTCTATCATTTACACCTAGAAGTCTGCCGCCACAGACTTTTATTCACTCACACAGCTTTAGCTAAACCTAACGCTCTGTATTGATGAATTGCATTTAATTTCTCGCTATTTAATCGCTCTCTCAGATTAGAGTCTGTCGCCAACCAAGAAGGAGGAAAATTTATACCCTGAATAGTGAAGCGATTTACGTTGTCATTAGATGTCGCAGAGATTGATTCTTCATAGATTTCAAATACACCGTGATCAAACGGGATACCTGAAGCCGCAACGCGCTGCTGAAAGCGCTCACGTAAACCGCTGGCGGCTAAAGTTAATGCTCGATGATGGCAATAAGGATTATTTCCTCGCTTTCCAAAAAATACATGAGCAGTCCAATTGCAACCAGCTCGGCACAGTTTCGCGTATTTACATCCCTTACAATTACCCCACAAATGTGCAATCGACGCATCGTCCATTTCTTGACTATTAAAATTCAGTTCTGGTGCATTTTCATAAATATCCTTCAATGTACGTTCCCTGATGTTACCCCCTGTATATTCTTCGCTCGGCAATGATGGACATCCCTTGATCTTGCCATCAGCTTCAATGCCGATAGCTCCTTGTCCCGCAACGCAACCGGTATAAAACGAGTACTTACTCTCTTGCATAAAAGTCCCTCTAAGCAAACGTTCATAAGGACCAAAATAACCAACATTATTACCAGGTTGAATTATGAGATCGTCTTTTCTGCCACGAACTGACAGCAACCCCAATAATGGATACAGATCGAGTAATTCATAAGGCTGCATCAACATCTCATTATTATCAGCCGCATTCCCCATTGGCACGGCCAATTGGATTCGCCAGTTTTTGACGCCAACATCAATTAATTTTTCGTACAATAAAGGAAGGTCCTTTGCGCTTTTTCTTGTTACTGTAGTATTTACTCCAGTATGTACTCCCAAATCTTTAAATTGAGATAATGTGGTGAAGCATTGGCTCCACGAATCAGACTTGCCACGAATACTATTATGCTCATCTTCAAGACCATCAATAGAAACTGAGACTGCTTCAATGCCCGCTTGAGCCATGCGCTTTGCGGTTCCTCTGGAAATGCCGTAACCTCCAGTCGTCATGGTGACTCTCATACCTTTATTTTTTATTTCTGACGCAATCATCAACCAATCAGGACGTAGATAAGCTTCGCCACCTATTAAGGTCACTTCCTTTACGCCTAGATCAGCCATCTGTTTGATTAAATCAAACGCTTCCGTAGTCGACAGCTCATCAGCTCGTTTATCACCCGCACGAGAACCACAATGACTACAGGCTAAGTTACACTTTAAGGTAATTTCCCACACAGCATAGGTGCTCCGATCATACTCTCGAACCTTCACACCAGCGTTTTCTAATGTATTTGTCATGCCTTATGCCCCATTTCAAACACGCCAAATGTCATAGCGTCTCAAACTTAGGTCCAATCATGTCAGTCAAAAATTTGTAAGGCAAATTACAACAAATAAATTTATTGTTTAAAAACAAAAAGATAAAAATAGCTTCTCAAAAAATAAGAGTTTGATAAAAATTAGCGGGATTTTTAGCTCTGTTTTCATTAAGTAATAATGAAGCAGGTTAACGCTTGAGAGATTAAGCACTCGAATTCAGATGATGGTATACGACCTCTGATGAAGCGGTTAAAAAGCAAACTGCTTACAGGTAATCCCACGGTGGGATCACATCATCTTTCAACAATGCATTGAGTAAAAGCGATTTGTCAGAAAGCAAGCAACAAAATAATGGGTGCAGCCGTGAATAAGTGCATATTACTTATGCATTAAGCGCTGATAAATTACTAAAGAAACCAAACAGAAATGGCAAGAGCTTGCTGACTTAGTTGCAATTGATGGGCAAACAACAAGAATTGATACACACTTTTATCTATCCCCGTCCCTGAAGATGCGCAAATAATGCAACAAGAAGAAATTCTCCACCATTGGTACATAGAAAGTCAGCAACATTAGGTGCTAGGCTTGACGACGAATTCAGAGAGAAACTCTTCTAGAGTTAGTTTTGTTAAAAAAATATGCTCTCACCTCAAGTAATCAATGCTAGAGAAGCGTTCTAACAATGTATCAACTTGCATAAATAGTCTGCCTACCTCAAGAACATCCTCAAAATCAAAACCTTACATGAAGACAGGTTCTTAATCTTGTCCAGTGTCTAAATAAAACTCTTTGCTTATGCGCCATTCCTCTTTTTTGTTTATTCTAATGAAACGACACAGATTGCTAAACAACATCTTACTAGATGCTTATAGAATATTACTTTTTGATATTTTTTCCTCTAAACCAATGAATTTATTACTTTCATTTAATTTCTTAAAATTTGATTTTTTATTTTTTTATTGTTTTTATAATTTTCGGAGGCGAGCTGAACTCCCTCTAGAACAAGTCATCTTCTTTGGCGGAAGTGATGATAAATTAATAACTAAATTTGACGTGAGAAACAAAGATGAAAGAACTGAATTTAAATCAAGTTCAAGAAGTAAATGGTGCCGCTTGGACATCCGATCATTTAATTGCTGGTGGCCTTGATGGTGGACTGACTGGTGCAGGTGCTGCTGCTATTTATGTTGGTCTGGCAAGCAACCCTATTGGTTGGGTTACTGCTGGCATCATTGGCGTAGGTGCTGCGGGTGGCGCACTTTACTATGCTTTGGCTAAATAAGGAGTTAAGAACATGAGAGAATTGAAAAAAAATGAAGTTATACTAGTTGATGGTGCCGTTTCTGTATCAGGTCTTTGGGAAGCTGGTATTAAAGGTGCTATTGGCGGAGCTGGGTTTGGTGCTACAGTCGGATTTACACTCGGTACTGCGTCTACAGGAATTGGCGGTGCACCTGCTGGTGCTGTACTGGGGCTTATGGGTGGCGGTATTGGCTTTATAAGCGGCACTGTTAGTTACGCATTAATGCAGTAACTTTATTCAATTGGGGTGGTTTTATCACCCCAAATCAAGGGTGAAAATGAAAAGAAGCTTTTATAATTCAGCACTTGTTTTTTTTATCTTTTATGTACCTATTTTTTTATTTTGGGGTGATTTTTATGTTTTTTTGTTAGCTTCGTTTTTTTATGTTGCTCTAACATTTAGACGTTTATTTTATTTCGAAAAAAATGAAGCCTTTTGTTGTTTCTGTCCTTTTTTGCCTGCTGTTAAAATTAACTCTATTGAGTTAGTTGATGGAAAACTTTTTATCAACGGTTCTTCAAGGGTGTTGTATATGTTGGAGTCTAAAAAGAACATTGAAAAAATGGCTAAAGAAATTGCTATTTTTTTAAATAGTCGCCCCTGAAACCAATTTAATTCATTGAATTACTTGAAGATCTAAACGATCTTACTACCCTCTAATTGCAGCTTTTTTGAATCACACAACCAAAACATTGCAATTTGAGTGTAAAAATAAAACCAAAACCAACCGCGCAAACACCACAAAAGCACCTGTTTCAAATCGAGCTTATTGATATTGTTTCACCCCGTCATGAGCTAGTGAAGCTAGCAAAACTCATTGACTGGCAGCGTCTAGAGGTCGAGTTCAAACAGCATTATGGCGATAAAGGCGCTGGCGCCAAGCCTATTCGTCTGCTTGCGGGCCTCGAATACCTGAAACAAATTCACAAATTGTCTGACGAAAATACGGTAGCCATGTGGTGTGACCACCCATATTGGCGAAAATGGGGTTGAATTAATGCTGTCACTCACGGTAGATGCGGGCCTTAAAAGTAATATTATTAAGCCTTCAAGCTTACGGGAAGTAGTCTTAGACAGCACCATCATGGAGAAAAATATCACCCATCCAACCGACAATAAACTACTAGAAAAATGCCGTGATAAACTGGTTGGTTTCGCTAAGCAAGCCGGTATTCGGCTTAGACAAAGTCATGAACGAGTTGGCCCTAAGACCGCACAAAAAGTAGCGCGCTATGCCCATGCCAAGCAATTTAAACGCATGAAGAAGCTCAAAAGCCACACATTGCGATCGATGGTAAAGTGCTTCGAGGTTGTTGGAAAGACAATGTGTACAATGCGCTAAATGTGGTTAGTGCATTTGATGAGGCTGAATTTGGCCTCATTTTTCTAGATAACGTAGTAGAGAGAATAGAATGAATAACATCCTAGAAAAGCCATATAAGTTTTCATTATCTATATTATTACTTATATTAATCCCTTTTTTATTTCATCTTAAATTAGATGCTGCCAGCATCCTAGCATTACTTAGCTTCATATCAAGTTTTCTCATTATAAATTCAATATTTATGAACCGCATTGTGAATTTTAAGATCGCAGAAGGGATAATTTACATCATGGTCTCATTATTTTATTTACCTATGATGGATAAGTTTCCTGCATTTTTTATTTTTTGCATGGTTGTTTCTATCTATATCCTAAAAGTAGCTATATCAAAAATAAATGACGAAGAAGGGTGAATCTCTAATTTTATAATGATCAATTCCAACTACGCACTTTCCATTTATAATTTTCAAACTTGTTGGACTGATAATGTACCCATACGACCTCACTGCGAGATTATACCAAGACGAGATCATGAAAGTTTTATTATGTTCATCCTTAAACCAATTGAATTACTTGAAGATCTAAATGTTCTTACTACTCTCAAATTACAGATTTTTTGAATCACGCAACCAAAACATCGCAATTTGAGTGTAAAAATGACACCAGAATCAACTAGGCACACACCACAAAAACACCCGTTTTAATTCAAGCTTCTTGATATCGTTTCATCGCATCATGAGCTGGTGAAACTAGCAAAGCTCATTGATTAGCAGTGCTTAGAGAGCGGATTTAAACAGCGCTATGGCGATAAAGGCGCTGGCGCGAAGCCTGTCCGCCTGCTCACGGGCCTCGAATACCTGAATAAAACAAATTCACATACTGTCTGACGAAAACACCGAATGACTCCGAGCATTAAGAAGAAGCTCAAGCGGCGCAATGCGATAGAGCCAATCATCGAACACGCAAAACACGGGTGGTAACCTGGCTCTTAACCGCTCAAAAGGAAAGCTCGGTGATAGGCTTAACACAGTGCTGCAGACGTAGGCCAAAACTGCCGTAAAATTTTAGCCCAATAGCGGCTTTTTTATGCCTTTTTTATCAGTTATTAGCTGCGCGAAGCGCTAATTTTGGATAAAGATAATACTAATTCTGGATTTATTTGGTTCGGCAAACCTAAGCATTAAATCGTCAACATTCAGGAACGACCACTTAGGTTTTTTCATAATTTAAAATATGAAAACCGATATTGACATTTAACACAACCATTAAAATAAAAGATATGACTTGGGAAGTTACACTGTTTAATTCACAACAAACTTTAGCGTTAAATAACACCCGACAAAAACTAAATTACAAAACCACAATCAAAGTAAAAACTTATAAAATGGTTGCAAATAAAAACAATCAACATTACTTACTAAAAAGCCAATTATTTATATAATAATTACATCCGAACTTACACAAAAAACACTACCATTTAACTCTTGAATTTTATTAGACATTTGACCCTTGCTCTAGCCAAACGAAATGATTTTTCGAAGGACCCCATCTCACCTCTTCAACAACCCCTCTACAACTAACATAAAAAACTTAACTAAGACTAGGCTAATTTATAACCTATCTTGGGGTAAGCTAACTGCATCAGTATCTACCGAGTACAACGATTAGTTTTAAACCATTTAAAACTGGATAGTATAAAACAATTCAACTCCCCTAATCCTTCAACCCTTTAAAAACAAAATAAAAAATAACTAAACCAGATAAGGCTATATAATAATCAACAGCTTGAAGGCTACCTACTTCATCAACCCTTTTACTCAAGAAAACAAAAACACTATATAAAACCAAGGAAAGAAATGAATAATCACCACTCTTTTTTCTATAAATTAAGCCATGAAAACAAACCAAACTTAATAATACACCAGGCAAAAAGAATACTAAATCACCAAATTTAGGTTGATGAACACCAACCATGACACTTTGTATCATTGCAACAAAGAAAACAAAAAAAATACTATTGATTACAAAAATTGATACTTTAATACTCATTTTTTCTCTCTCAAAAAGATAAAAATAAAGGGGAAGAAGTTCTTCCCCATTCTATTTTATGAATAAATAGCTAATAATCCACCAGTAATTGCACCACCGGCAGCACCAACAGCTGCAGCCGTTGCTACATTACCCCAAGTCAAAGCGACTGGAATAAATAAGAATGCAAATCCACCATTAACATGTTTAACTTGTTCCATTGACAATGTATTCATTTTATTATTCCTTATTTTTTGAATCCACTTCTAACAGCATTATAGGTAGCAATTCCTGAAACAATAGCAGAAAAAGCTGCAACCTCACCATAAACAGCAACGGCAAAAAACAGAGGTACAACCCCTCCATTAACTTCCTGAATTTCACATTTATTAATTTCTTTCATTTTTTTCTCGCATTTATTAAAAATTAAATTACCTCACCACCATAAATACTAGGTAGCATTTCTATATAAGGGAAAATTAAAAACTCACCCTGAAACAAAATTTAATTCAAAACAAAACAACAGTCAAATATATAGAAAAAAATAAAACCTTATAAAACAACAAGAAGTAGAAATATAATAAATACATAACCTTTAACACCTCTACTTAACAAATAAAACCATTAAAGAACACAAAAAAAGTATAAGAACCGTAATTTTACTATTGTAAATATTAAGAAAAAATCAAAAGACAACAAAGACATTGGAAATCTAATAGCAAAATAAAATCACAACCATTAAAAACTTAACAACTTATAAAACAGTCAACCCAAATGTTTTTCATTAAACAAAAACTTCAAAGCAAAAAAAGAAACAGCATAACAAAACGAATAAAGAGAAACATCTAAAAACAACAACCAGAAATTAAAATCATCACTAAAAAAAGAAAACTCCCAATTAAAATATGACACAACTAAAACATACATAATCGCTGATACCACTATCAACATTTCAAACTCCAAAAGTTCATCAATAGTAAATAAAACCCCATAAAAGGGGTTTTTAGTTTCATCTTAAAAATAAGTCGTGATATCGATAGGCCCTAAGCATGGGTCTGAAGGATAAAACGGCCCTTGATACCTTGGCGCTGTTGTAGGCAGGGAAGTACTGCCGCCATAAATTTTTTCTAATTGATATGTTAATTCAATCATTTCTCGTACCTTTTGATTAGTTTTGTTCATTTTATTTTCCTTATTACCTCAAGCTCCCGAGTGAGAGTGATTACTCGAAATCGTTTACTAGCTCAGAACAAATTCTCCACCAGCAGAAGTATCTGTATAAGGCTCATTTTCAATATTTAACTTACACACAGGTGCTTGTGTTGATTCACCCATAGGCATTTTCCTAGCCTCATAAATATCCTTATCCACCTCAACAGCTTCACCATATCGAAGCTCGATCACACGATCAGCACTGGCTATGGTTTCAGGGCGGTGAGCGATAATGATACGAGTTATATCTAAAGACTTAACTGCAGTATTAACTGCATATTCAAGCTTGGTATCAAGATTACTCGTAGCCTCATCCATAAATAAAATTTTAGGTTTGCGATATAACGCACGAGCTAATAGTAGGCGCTGAATTTGACCACCAGATAGTGCAGCTCCCATGTCACCAACCAGCGTGTTATAACCCATAGTCATATTAGCAATATCTTTATCTATAGCTGCAACCTGAGCAGCCCACTCTACTTGCTTCATATCTAACTGCGGATCAAAAAATGAGATGTTATCGGCTATTGATCCAGATAGTAGCTGATCATCTTGCATAACTCCGGCTATTTGAGAGCGATAGCTACCTAAACCTAATTGACGAATATCTTGATTATCAACCAACACCTTTCCATCATCAGGCTCAAAAAGTCCAAGCATAATTTTTGCGAGCGTTGTTTTACCACAACCAGAAGGGCCTATTATTGCAACAGATTCACCAGCTTCAATTTGCAAATTAAGTGATTTAAAAATAGGTGCGTCTTTTTGATTATATTTATAGGCAATATTTTGTAGCTCAATCTTTCCCGTTAATGGAGAGCCTGATATTTTTCGCTCAATATCTTGTTCTTTATCTGTGAGTGTAATATCACCTAAGCGATTGAAGTGCAGGTTCAGCATTTTAAATTCAATGGCTTTCTCAACAAGACCTGCCATTTTTTCTACGAACTGTCTTTTATATGCCATAAAGGCAAATAACATCCCTACCGTTAGGTCGCCATCCATCACTAATAAAGCAGCAAAATAGATAACCAGTACGTTTTCAACGCCAAAAATAACTTTATTTACTGCTTCATACCCGATATTTAAATGTCCAACGCGTATACCTGCGTTCAGACTATCCGCATATTTATTATGCCAAACACTTTGTCTTTGTACTTCACGACCAAATAGCTTTATCGTTTGTATTCCGCGAATGGTTTCCATGAAGTTAGATTGCTCTTTTGCAGAATTCACAATGACTTCTTCCGACATTTGCCTCAATGGTCGGTACATTGCAATTCTGAAAATGGCATATAACACAATGGCAACTAGCACTACGAAGCTCAATTTGGGGCTGTAAATAAAAATCATCACTAGTGTGGCAATTGCCATAATACCATCGATGATAACTTCAATTACTCCCTGAGTTAGTAGGTCTTTCACTTGTTGTAATGAGCCAAAACGCGAAACCACATCACCAATATGGCGCTTTTCAAAGTACTTTAAAGGTAAGCGTATTAAATGATAAAACAGGTTGGAGCCAAGCTGTATACTCATCAAGTTTCCAAAGTGTAATAGCAAAACACTCCGAACGGCACCAGTTATCATTTCAATTAGCATAAGAAGGCCAAAGCCTATCGCCAATATCGCGAGTAAGTTCTTGTCGTAGCTGAGCACAACTTCGTCGACAACTAACTGCATATAGTAAGGACTTGCAATCGCGAACGCCTGGAGTAATACCGATAAAATAAACACTTTACCAAGTGTTGATTTCATCCCAGTCACCTTGCTCCAAAAGTCAGATAACTTCAAGTTTACTCTCGTATCCTCAGAGCGAAACTCCTCTGTTGGATTTAGCTCTAAAGCAACACCAGTAAAATGCTTAGAAAACTCGCTTAATGTATATTTTCGTAAACCAACTCCAGGGTCATGTATTTCGACTCCGCGACTTGAAACTTTTTTTAATACCACAAAGTGGTTCATATCCCAATGTAAAATGCAGGGGGTCTTGAGCTTAGGTAGATGCTCTAAGTCTAGCCGCAGTGCTCTTGTGCTAAACTTTAACTTATCAGCAATCTGCATCAACTCTTCTAAATTTGCTCCTTTGAGCGATATTTCGTGTTCACGTCTAAGCGAAGTAAGATCGGTTTTATGACCATGGTATGCCGCTACCATAGCTAAGCTAGCTAAACCACATTCAGCGGCTTCAGTTTGCAAGATCACAGGTAGACGCTTATTGCCACTAAATCTCAATAAATGCATAGGATTTTCCATTACAACGCTCCTTTGATGCTGTAAATTGGTTCAAATAACCACTCAAATAATGAGCGACTATCAACCATAATGTCGGCTTCTAGTAACATTCCAGCTTGGAGCGGAACTGTCGCGCCATAGGCATTAGCAGACTGAGATTTAAGACTTACAACTACTTGATATACCGGTTCTCGCAAAGATACAGGGGCATTTGCTTCATTAGGTAATAAAATTGATTTAGAAACTGTATTAATATGCCCTTCATATATGCCAAAGCGCTGATATGGAAATGCTTGGTAACGGATCCGAGTAAGCTGCTCGGGTTTTACAAAGCCATAAGCTCTCGTTGGCACAAACAAAATAGCCTCCAACTCCGCATTATGCGGCAAGACAGTCATTATGGGAGTTTGTCCATTTGCAACCATCCCCGGTTTAACAAGTAGATTGCTAACTTTGCCATCCATTTGGCTCAGTATATTGTAGCTCTGCTGGCCTTGTGCTTGTCTGATTTGTTGGTTGATACTTGCGAGTTGTGACTGAAGGCTTACTTGTTTTTCTCGATGATCTATAGGTAACTGCGCTAGTTCATATTGAAGTTGACTCATCTGTTCTCTTTGACTGGATAGCCGCGACAACAGCTCTTCTTGCTGCTGAGTAATTGCTAATAAGTTGTCTTTTTGAGTCTTTAAGTCATTACCTGAGGCAAACCCCTTTGTGATAAGTGCTTCTGTATTTTTGACTCGCTCATCGCTAAGCGCTACTCGCTCGGATAGTAGTCGTAACTGGTTTTTAGCCTTTTCTAGCTGAATTGATAAACTTGCGATCTGAGACTCAAGTTTATCCTGATTCATATCTCTCAACTTTATTTGATTCGCAAGATTTTCTTGCAATAGCTGCTTTTGCTTTTCCAACTCAGTGACAATCGCGGCATTCATGTCTGCACCAGAAGTCAGTACCCGCTCCATACGAATCGTTGCGAGCACTTCACCTTTCTTAACAGACTGACCTTCTTCTACCAGGACTCTATCAACTACCCCTGTGCCGAGCGGATAAATTTTGCTAACCCCCTGAGTTGGTCTTAGGTAACCAGAAACCACTTCTTTTCTGTGGTACTCTCCTAGGAATAAATAAGCGCAACCTATAACTACGATAAGTACAATTACACCTAGTATCCAGTTGAATGACATATGAGTCGCGAGGGTAACTTCACCATCTAGTTTATGCCCTTGATGTAATAACGCTTCTTTTCTGAATAAGTCAGACATTATGCCACCTTATTGTCAGGCAACGCTGCAGAGTTAAAAATTCTCCATTCGTCGTTATCACGCGTCATCATGTGAACGTTGCTTGATACCTGAACAACTTCATTACCTTCAATTGTCGCTTCAAACCTTAAGCTATCTCGCACAATTAATAGGTCAGGTTGCTTTGAGATAAGCTCAACACCTTGTAATGAAAGTTTGAACTTAAATTGCTGTCTCATACCAGAAAACTGCTGATAATTTGCTTCAATAAGTGGAGAGTTACTACAATAAAATTGCGCTAAGTTATCTAACTCACCATTACATATTAGTTCGTAGTAATTATTAAAGTATTCTTCTAACGTCATTTTTAGTGCCTATTCAAACTAATAAAGTGGTTTGATAATGCCTATAGTTCACTTACATTTCAAACAAGCAAAAAAACAAAAATAACCATAACTAACAACAAGTTGACTCAAAGCATTATGAAAGGATATGGATATTATTTGATAATATTAGGGTTGTTTTGAAGGCTAGTCGGCAGACGTATTACATGGTGCAAGCGCTAAATAAACTGGTTTTCCACTTAAGCTTGAGTGCATGTTTATTTCATCTTCACTTGATTTCCAAAAAAATATATTCGATCGAGTGTGATAAAACTGAACCGCAAAACCAGTACTTTCATCATCTGTACAAATAAAATAATCTACAGAGATGTCAGGGTACGTATTGGACTGTTCAAATATCATGTACCCGTAACTTGCATTGGGTGTGATCTTGAGTATTCTCTTGCCAGTAGTGAGTTGAGGCGTATCTTTAAGCGCGTACTGTATGATTCCGCTGGAGTGTGAAAAGAAAGGCTTAAAATGGCTATCAGTCGAGAGGTACTCAAATAGTACCTCTTCCTTATGAACGGGTCCTTGTTCAATTTGATTGCGTATTGACTTCACTCCCCCTCCGGCCAAAATGTATTCCACTGGCTGAGGGATAAAAGTTAACTCTTTAATAAGTATAACATTGGTTAAAAGCCAAACAGCACGCATCAATCGAGCGACCCTTTTAGCTTACATAAAATGCTTTGTGGTTTTATCGTCCATACCACAGGCCATGCTGTCCTGATTACACATCACGCTGTAGGTCAATAGCTCCTTTACTATTTCATTAGTACCAGCACCATTAACGCTAGATGCTTGTGATTTAGTTAGTTGCTTTAGTTGCTTTTTTTTAATTGAAAGTTTCATTTTTTTATTCCGTTTTATTGTAGAGCAAGGTCTAGCATAGCGATAAATCAAAAACTTGCTATTAGCAAAACCTTAGGAAAGCTAATTTGAATATTAGGATAAGTATCTCAATAAGTTTGACTGGATAAATTAGATCCCCTAGACTAAGTTTTCCTTATTACATCTGCATTTCTCGCATATGTACCAGCCCGAGGCACCGCCATGCTCTCGGGCTTTTTTATTTGGTCTCAAAGACCGTGATTGCATTTTGCTTACGTGTGATAGCAAAAGTTAGATAACTGCCATCATTATCGATTAGCCTCATATTTAACAGATTTCCTTGTTCACTAGGATCGTAGGACTTTAGTTCATTTTGCGATAAAGCTTCGGGGTCAAACTCCATTAGCTTTTTACCGTCAAAGTAAATTAACTCTGCTCCAAATAATGTAAAGTTGGGGAAAAATGGTTCAACGTAGGTGCTTTGCCCAGTAAATGCTCCCTCTTCGAGATCGTATAACCGTACCTCTCTGAAAAAATTCTGCGTAATACACTTTGACTCTGTAAAGCAGGTAAACCAAAGAACATCTCTTATCGGCAGTAGGCGTTGCTTTCCAGTCATACTGTCTATAAGAAGCGCTCTATTTATCTTGCCCTTTTGTACCACTACAGCTATCTGAGAATCATTAGACGCTTCAATCTCAACCACTTTCTCATCAAATGAGAATTCATTGACTAACTTACCAGTGAGGTCAAACACCTTGATATCTTTATCTAATCTTATATAAATTAATGAGTTACTTTTATTCACCTTAACCCGATAAGCAAACTCATCTAACTGTACTTGGCGAATAACACGGCCTTGCTTGTCTAAAAAACTAAGTAAATGCTCATTAATATGATCAACATTGGAAATAACAACAAATTGATCCATATTTTCCAATGCTGCGGCATCTCTGGCCCCTGCAATATCCAGCTGCTTGACAAGATCTTTTGAATACAGTGTAGTTACCACTTCAAAGTCTTTTTGTTGCGCCAAATATTTATCTTTTGCTACACGCCAAATATTCCTATACTCGACTGATGAGTTATTTTTGATGTTCTCAACTTCAACTCCCAGATCGATGTCAAATGCTTTGACACTTTGGGACAGTAAATCAAACCAATATAGCTGGTTATCAACAATCGTAAAGTTGTTTACGACTCCTGTAATGGTTGCTACCTGGACTAGGTTACTGCCTTCAACATCGGTATAAAAAACTTCTGTAAACTCACTTTGCATCCGTTTGAAATACACTCGTCCGTTACTGGAGTCATAATGCAGTAATTGATCGCCAAATGAACTTGCGTTTGGAGAAGATATTCTAAACTCAAGCTCTCTTTTTCTATCGAAAATATAAAGTGCAGCAGTATGGCTCTTTTCACGAAAGCCTAGCTTGTCATAGAGTAGATAACGATTATCAACTTCTAATAGGTTGCGAATTTGCTTATCACATCCCATTACTTTTTGCGCATCAGTTTCCTTCAAATAATCAATACGCCATATGGCACAAGCACCATCTGCAGTTTTCTCTCTGTAGAATAGGTGCGAAAGAGAAGTAGAAAAACCTAAAGGCTCTACACTGCTGTCAGGAAAAGTAAATTTCTTTGCATCATCGTGTTTCATCGAACGAACAACAATAGATTTACTCGTGTCAGATTCCGACAAATAAGCATAATAATTGCTGTCAGGGTGCAATATTAAATAACTGTAATATGCCTCTTGCCAAGTGATAGCTCGCTCCTCAAAACTATCAAATGAATGCTCTTTAAAAGCGCTGAGCGCTTGATTCTCATTTTTTTTAGCAGGGAGGAAATAAAGCATTGATAGCGTGATTGCTACAACAAGAAGCATTAAGCCAATAAGTATTGTGGAGTAATTTTTTTTAGATTTTTTAGTGGGTGGTGGGGTTACTTCTGGATTACTAGATTGGCCGCCATCTTCAAAAAGAACAATTTCTCTATCTACCGCTAAGCTATAACCTTTACGGTAGTGAGTCTTAATAATAACGCCTTTGAACTTTTCTGACTTTAGCAGTTTTCTGAGTTCAGAGATCGCTCTATTTATTGCGTTATCATCAACATAATGCTGACACCAAACGTCATCAATTAAGTCTTGTCTAGTTATAATCTGATCGATGTTAAGTAACAAATAGCAAAGAATCTTATAAAGCAGTGGCTCTAATTCTCTACTTTCGTCACCATCAGTGATTGTTTGCTTTTTGGGATCTAAAGTCCATTGAGCAAACTTAACAAATTGGACTGTTCTAGTGAAATTTACTTCTTTCATCACTTTTCCGTGCTTTACCTCATCCATGAAGCCTGCGAGTTTCCATTATCGAGAAGACAATACCTATTCTAAGATAACAAAGTTATTTTTCAATAAATACGAACAATTAAAGTAGCATAAAATATAACTTTACCAACCACATTTAACCTAAAACTTAACGTTAAAAACAATAAGTTCAAGGGAATACGCTCACTTATACCCATTACAAATACAAAAGACAATATCGAACCATTATTTCTTTTTTATCATGTAAAAAATGTTATTTTTCCTGGATATTTCAAAGTTCAGAGTACCAATAAAAAATAGAATATAAAAACAGAAAGTTACAGCCCATTCTATATAAAAAGAAGCAAGTGATGCTGTTCAATGCTTGAACAACTCTCGATACCTATTTGCATCGATGCATGCATAACAAATCTTCCTAGTATGGGAATGTCTATAAAGCTTTACACGTTGTCAGCTAGAAATAGTGTGAAGAAATAACTTAGCAGATCCGCTCTCACACCCGACTACTACCTCAGTATCTACGTACCGCAAGGCAAAATTAAGCCATTTAATTGATTTAAATGGCATGGTATATCCGCCCTAAAATTTAATGCAATGGCTCTAATAGCTAGATAGCAAGCCCTTAGCTCTTTACCTGTACGCATAAAAAAACCCACGCGATGCGTGGGTTTCCAATAACCAGATAGGTGGTTGCTTATTTGCGCAGCTGGCGAATAACGCGTAGTTGAGCAAGGGCTTCTTCTAGTTGTACTGCAGCTTGTTGGTAATCCAACTCACCGCTAGTACCAGAAGCCATTTGCGCTTGCGCTTCACGTTTAGCTTCTTCAGCAGCTTGCTCGTCAAGCTCTTCCGCACGAATAGCAACGTCCGCTAGAACAGTTACTGTTTGTGGTTGAACTTCAAGCGTACCGCCTGCAACGTAGATAACTTCTTCTGAGCTATCCGCTTTAACCAAACGTACCATACCAGGTTTTAGGCCAGTCAGTAGTGGCGCGTGGCCTGGATGAATACCAAGCTCGCCTTCACTACCTGTCACTTGGATAGTAGTCACAGCGCCAGAGAACAAGCTCTGCTCTGCACTTACTACATCAAGGTGTACTGTCATTGCCATAACAACCTCCTAATTACATGTTTTTAGCTTTATCAACTGCTTCGTCGATTGAGCCAACCATGTAGAATGCCTGCTCAGGCATATCATCGTAATCACCGTTTAGGATGCCCTTAAAGCCAGAGATTGTGTCTTTAAGAGATACGTATTTACCAGGAGCACCTGTAAATACCTCAGCAACGAAGAACGGCTGAGATAGGAAACGCTGGATCTTACGTGCACGAGATACAACTTGCTTATCTTCGTCAGATAGCTCGTCCATACCTAGAATTGCGATGATGTCTTTCAGCTCTTTATAACGCTGAAGAACTGTCTGAACGCCACGTGCTGTGTCGTAGTGCTCTTGACCGATAACTTGTGGGTCAAGCTGACGTGAAGTTGAATCTAGAGGGTCTACCGCAGGATAGATACCTAGAGACGCGATATCACGAGAAAGTACTACTGTCGCATCTAAGTGAGCAAACGTTGTTGCTGGAGATGGGTCAGTCAAGTCATCCGCAGGTACGTATACCGCTTGGATTGAAGTGATTGAACCTGTCTTAGTTGATGCGATACGCTCCTGTAGAACACCCATTTCTTCAGCAAGTGTAGGCTGGTAACCTACTGCTGAAGGCATACGACCTAGAAGTGCTGATACTTCAGTACCTGCTAGTGTATAACGGTAGATGTTATCTACGAAGAATAGTACGTCACGACCTTCGTCACGGAACTTCTCAGCCATTGTTAGACCAGTTAGTGCAACACGTAAACGGTTACCCGGTGGCTCGTTCATCTGACCATATACTAGAGATACTTTGTCTAGTACGTTTGAGTCATTCATCTCATGGTAGAAGTCATTACCCTCACGAGTACGCTCACCAACACCTGCGAATACTGAGTAACCGCTGTGCTCGATTGCGATGTTACGGATAAGTTCCATCATGTTTACGGTTTTACCTACACCCGCACCACCGAATAGACCAACTTTACCACCTTTAGCGAATGGACATACAAGGTCGATAACCTTGATACCAGTCTCTAGAAGTTCAACTGAGCTGCTCTGCTCTTCGTATGATGGTGCTGCACGGTGAATAGACCAACGCTCTTCTTCACCGATAGGACCCGCTTCGTCAATTGCGTCACCAAGTACGTTCATGATACGACCTAGTGTTGCTGTACCAACTGGAACCTTAATTGGCTCAGCTGTACCTTGTACTGGAGTACCACGACGTAGACCGTCAGTACTACCTAGTGCGATACCACGTACCACACCGCCACCTAGCTGCTGTTGCACTTCTAGTGTCAAACCAGCTAAGTCGCCTTCTGTAACTTTTAGTGCGTCATATACGGCTGGCACGTTGTCTTGTGGAAACTCGATGTCCACAACGGCGCCGATAATTTGGACGACCTTACCTAAACTCATGTCTATTCCTCTTATTAAACTTTGCCGAAGCGTTACACGGCAGCCGAACCGCTCACAATCTCACTGATTTCTTGTGTGATTGCGGCTTGACGTGCCTTGTTGTATACCAGCTGTAGCTCATCAATCAGGCCACCTGCGTTATCAGTTGCGGCTTTCATCGCAACCATACGGGCAGCTTGCTCAGAGGCAGCATTCTCAACTACGCCTTGGTAAACCTGAGACTCAATAAAGCGCACAATTAGTGTCTCTAAAATCGCCTCTGGGCTTGGCTCATATAAGTAATCCCAAGCGTGAGCTGATACTTCTTCTTCAGCTTTTGGCAAAGGTAATAACTGATCGATAACAGGCTCTTGTTTCATTGTGTTGACAAACTTGTTGTACACAACGAATAAGCGGTCAATTTTGCCTTCTTCGTATGCATCTAGCATTACTTTTACAGGACCAATTACGTCCTGTATTGAAGGTGTATCTCCCAGCCCTGCCTTTTTGGCTTCAAGCGAACCACCAAAACGTTTAAAGAAACCAGCAGCTTTGCTGCCTAGTGTTGCGAACGACGCCTCAACACCCTTTTCTTTCCACGCTTTCACGTCTTTCGCTACACGCTTAAACTCGTTTGAGTTTAAGCCACCACAAAGACCACGGTCTGTAGAGATAACGATATAACCAACTCGTTTCACATCACGTTCTTCTAGGAACGGGTGATGGAAATCAAGATTAGCCTGAGCAACACGACCGATCACTTTGCGTAAGTTTTCAGCGTATGGACGACTAGACGCTACGCGTTCTTGTGCCTTCTTCATTTTAGAAGCGGCAACCATCTCCATTGCGCTGGTGATCTTTTGAGTATTCTTGATACTCCCGATCTTGCTTTTTATCTCTTTTCCGCTGGCCATGACTCTCTCTCCGAATCTCGGTGAGTAGTTACCTACTCACCTTAATAACACATTACCAAGTTTGCGTAGACTTGAACTTCTCAAGAAGCTCTTTAAGCTGCGCTTCGATCTCGGCGTTGTAGTTACCAGTTTCATTGATTTGAGCCATTAGCTCTGCGTACTCGCTCTTAGCAAACGCGATTAGGCTTGCTTCGAAATCAAGGATCTTGTTGATTTCGATATCTTTTAGGAAGCCTTTCTCTACTGCAAATAGCGATAATGACATATCAGCAACAGACATCGGTGCGTACTGTTTCTGCTTCATTAGCTCTGTTACACGCTCACCGTGTTCAAGCTGTGCACGTGTTGCATCATCAAGGTCAGAAGCGAACTGAGAGAACGCCGCTAGTTCACGGTACTGAGCTAGCGCTAGACGGATACCACCACCTAGTTTCTTAACAATCTTAGTTTGAGCTGCACCACCTACACGAGATACCGAGATACCAGCGTTAACCGCTGGACGGATACCTGCGTTGAACAAGTCAGTTTCTAAGAAGATCTGACCGTCAGTGATTGAGATAACGTTGGTAGGTACGAATGCAGAAACGTCACCACCTTGAGTTTCAATGATTGGCAATGCCGTCAATGAACCTGTTTTACCTTTCACTTCACCATTTGTGAACTTCTCAACGTAGTCAGCGTTTACACGAGACGCACGCTCTAGAAGACGTGAGTGAAGATAGAAAACGTCACCTGGGTATGCTTCACGACCTGGTGGACGCTTAAGTAGTAGTGAGATTTGACGGTAAGCAACAGCTTGCTTAGACAAATCATCATATACGATTAGTGCATCTTCACCGCGGTCACGGAAGTATTCACCCATAGTACAACCAGAGAACGGCGCTAGGAATTGTAGCGCTGCAGATTCTGATGCAGAAGCAACTACTACGATAGTGTTTGCAAGCGCACCGTGCTCTTCTAGTTTACGTACTACGTTAGCAATTGTTGACGCTTTTTGACCAACCGCTACGTACACACACTTAACGCCTGTGTCTTTTTGGTTGATGATAGCATCGATTGCTAGTGCTGTTTTACCAGTCTGACGGTCACCGATCACAAGCTCACGCTGACCACGACCAACTGGGATCATCGCATCGATAGACTTATAACCAGTTTGTACTGGCTCATCTACTGATTGACGCTCGATTACGCCAGGTGCGATTTTTTCAACTGGTTCAAAACCATCGTTATCAACAGCGCCTTTACCGTCGATTGGCTCACCTAGCGTGTTAACAACACGACCTAGTAGACCACGGCCTACTGGTACTTCAAGGATACGACCAGTTGATTTAACTTTTACGCCTTCTTTAAGGTCAGCGTATGGACCCATTACTACAGCACCTACTGAGTCACGCTCAAGGTTTAGTGCGATAGCATAACGGTTGCCAGGAAGCTCGATCATCTCACCCTGCATACAGTCAGCAAGACCGTGGATACGGATGATACCGTCGGTAACAGATACGATAGTACCTTCGTTACGCGCTTCACTTACAACTTCAAACTGCTCAATGCGTTGCTTGATCAGTGCAGAAATTTCTGTGGAATTAAGTTGCATGCTCTTTTTCCCAATTACGATTGTAGCGACGTCGCAAGACGATCTAACTTGCCGCGAACAGAACCGTCGATTACGGTGTCACCGGCTTTAATCACTAGGCCACTTACAATGGCTTCGTCGATGCTACAATTCAGCTTAACTTTGCGTGCGAAACGTTTCTCAAGTGCCGCGACCAATTTTGCTTGCGTATCATCTGCAAGCACTGTTGCTGAAACCACATCTACTTCGATTTCTTTGTCATAGTCTGCTTTTAATTCTGCAAACAATTCTGCAACAGCTGGGATGGCGGCTAAACGCTCATTTTCGGCCATCAGCTTGATAAGATTTTGACCTTGTTCGTTGAGTTGCTCAGCACATAACTTGATAATGATTTCAGACTGCTGTGATTCAGTAGCGATGCTACCAAGTAGCGCCTGAACCTGTTCGTCGCTGGTAACTTGACCAGCGAAGAACAGCATTTCATTCCAAGCTTCAACTGTGCCTTTTTCAACGGCAAGTTCAAAAGCTGCTTTAGCGTATGGGCGAGCGATAGTAGTCAATTCAGACATGCTCATACCCTCCTACTTAAAGCTCAGCGACAAGTTTTTCAACGATGTCACTGTGTGTGGCTTGATTGATTTCACGCTCTAAAATCTTCTCAGCACCTGCGATAGAAAGTGCAGCGACTTGTGAACGCAGCTCTTCTTTCACACGGTTGCGCTCAGACTCAATTTCAGAGTGTCCCTGAGCAATGATTTTTTCACGCTCTTGCTGACCACGAGTAGTCTCTTCGTCAACAATTAGCGCAGCACGCTTCTTAGCTTGTTCGATGATTTCAGCCGCTTGTGCTTTCGCTTCTTTCAACTGTTCAGCACCTTGTGCACGTACGCGCCCAAGTTCTTTCTCAGCTTCATCAGATGCCGCTAAACCATCTTCAATTTTCTTCTGGCGAGCTTCAATTGCATCATTTAGCGGTGGCCATACATATTTCATACAGAAAAGTACGAATACCGTAAACGCAATTAATTCACCGATTAGAGTGAGGTTAATATCCACAACCACTCCTCCTTAAAATAGTAAACTGTTCAAAAATTAGAATTAAAGTACGAACAGGATTACCATTGCGATACCAACACCGATCATTGCTACAGCATCGATTAGACCAGCAAGGATGAACATTTTAACCTGTAGTGAAGGCGCAAGCTCAGGTTGACGAGCACAAGCTTCAAGGAATTTACCACCCATGTTACCGAAACCGATAGCTGTACCGATTGCACCAAAGCCGATTAGTAGAGCAACAGCGATAAACTTAAGGCCTAATACTAGTTCCATTTTTTTCTCCAAAGTTTCAATTGTAAATTAAAGTTAAAGTTAATTTTTTAAAAAATCTGTTAGTGGTTGTCTGAGCTTGCCATGCTTAGGTATACGATTGTCAGCATCATAAATACGAACGCTTGCAATACGATGACCAAAATATGGAATACCGCCCAAATAAAGTGCAGTGGTAACTGCATTAAACCAATCGTACCGATCAAGATGAAAATCAATTCACCCGCGTATAAGTTACCGAACAAACGCAGTGCCAATGAGAATGGCTTTGCAACAAGAGCAATGGTTTCAAGTAACAAGTTACACGGAATCAAGAACAACATACCAATCTTGTTCTTAGTACTAAACGGATGAAGTGTTAGCTCAGCAATAAAGCCACCGATACCTTTGATTTTGATTGAATAACCGATCATCAAAATAAACACACCGATAGCTAGTGCTGCGGTCATGTTCACGTCAGTGGTTGGTACAATTTTCATGTACACATCGTGTGAATCCATACCAAACGCTTGCTCACCAACAAAGCCGGCAAAAGCAGGTAAGAAATCAACAGGAATTAAGTCCATTAAGTTCATTAAGAACACCCAAACAAAGATAGTTAGGGCTAAAGGAGCGATCAGTGCGCTTTTGCCATGATACGTATCACGTACGTTGTTACCAACGAATTCAACGATCATCTCGATAAAGCACTGGAACTTACCAGGAACGCCTATAGTGGATTTTTTAGCGGCACTTCGGAAGATCCATAAGAAAATAAGACCTAAACCGATTGACCATGCGAGGGTATCTATATTCCATGCCCAGAAACCACTGTCCGCACATGCTTTATTGAAGGCAAGACCGGCATCGGTCGAGCACATCTTGGCATTGGTCAAGTGGTGCTGAATATGGCTCGATATAGTAACTTCTTCTGCAGCCATGTTTTATCCCAAAAGTTAATGATTAAAAAAAATCAGGACCAACCATTGTGTCAGCATCACGAGCATATACGCGCCAAAGAAAGGCAGCATCATTACTGAAAAATGCTTAAAAATCAGTGCAAAGAGCACAACAGTTAGCAAAAATTTTAATCCATTTCCTCGTTTTATCGAGGAATATACTTGATTTGCTTTGCTTGCACCCATAAATCGAAAGGCGTAAGCAGCAAATACAAAATTAGGGAGTACCAACACAGCGCCGCCAGCTAATGCTGAAACTCCGGCTTGTACTCCCCAACCTATAAAAACGATTACTGCAGCGACTAATGCTACGATACCCTGAATCAAAACACCTTGTAATGCGGCTCGCCTGTATGGACGGGCTAACGAATGAGTCACTTTATATTAACCTTAATGACGTTAAATTTTATCAGGGTATGAAAACTGGCGAAATTATACTTGTTTCTGCTTAATTTGCAACTTGACGAGGCGAAATGTGACGTTTTTTGGACGCCAAATAGGTCAAAATTTGTTAGGGAGGAAGGCTTAAATTAAAGCCTGTACAAGAGTGGCTATTTTTCCATCAAAGTTCTTAGTATTCTCGCTATTTCGCAGCATATCGGTGAGGAAATAGCGGCGCAAAATAAAGCACCGCATTCACGTATTAGTCAATTAGTTAAGTTTACCGTTATTCAGCTTCATTCATTTCAGAGTTAATACGCCCCAAAATACCATCAAGCTCATCCAAACTAGCATAGGAAATAACCAGCTTACCTTTGCCTTTTTGGTTATAGTTGATCTCAACTTTTGCGCCTAAGTTTTCCTGCAATTGCTGTTCAAGCAGCTTCACATCAGGATCTTTTTGCTTCGCTTCTTTTTTCTCAACAGGCTCTAAAATGGTGCGAACCAGTTTTTCGGTTTCTCTTACGGTTAATCCTTTGGCCACAGCAGTTCTTGCTGCTTCAGATTGCGCTTCACCAGTTAGGGCAAGTAAACAACGAGCATGACCCATTTCTATGTCGCCATGTTCCAACAAGATTTTTACATCATCGTTGAGATTGTTGAGACGAAGTAAATTGGTGACCGTTGTACGCGATTTACCCACCGCATCAGCAACCTGCTGATGCGTGAGTTCAAATTCATTAAGCAATCGATCTAGAGCAATTGCCTCTTCCATCGCATTGAGGTCTTCACGCTGAATGTTTTCAATAAGGGCAATAGCAACAGCCGCTTCATCCGGCACATCTTTGATTAAACAAGGAACGGTATCTTGCTTTGCCAGTTGTGCCGCACGCCAACGTCTCTCACCGGCAATAATTTCAAAGCTTTGCGTGGTAACTTTACGCACCACAATAGGCTGTAAAATCCCCTGTGAACGGATCGAACTCGCCAGTTCCTCAAGTGCCTGTTCAGACATATCTTTACGCGGCTGATATTTACCCGGCTTTAGCCACTCAATAGGTAATCGTTGTAACTCTTGTTCAACCGCCGATTCGGCAGGTGCTTCACTGACTGTTGCAACCGCTTCTTGTTGATTAGGCACAGGTGCCGCAGCACTTGGATTAGGATTAGGTTTAGCTGAGCTGAGTAGGGCATCCAACCCTCGGCCTAAACCACGTTTTTTAACCGACATGTTCTTTTTATCCTCTTAGGCAACCGCAGCCGCTTGCTTTTCTTTGCGTCTTAGCATTTCACCCGCTAGCGCTAGATAAGCTTTCGCACCGCTTGATGCTCTATCATAATACATCGCAGGCGCTCCAAAACTTGGCGCCTCCGCTAATCGCACATTACGAGGGATCACAGTCCGGTACACTTTATCGCCAAAGTGTTGTTTTAACTGCTCAGATACGTCGTTAGCTAGACGATTACGCGGGTCGTACATAGTGCGCAAAATGCCTTCAATTTGCAATCCTGGATTCACCAACTTACCGAGTTGGGTAATGGTGTCCATTAAAGCTGTTAATCCCTCCAGTGCATAATATTCACACTGCATCGGAACTAAAACCGCATCGGCGGCAGCCATGGCATTTACCGTTAGCATATTTAATGAAGGTGGACAGTCGATGAATATATACTCATATTTATCTTTTATCGTCTCAAGGGCGTTGCGTAGTCTCACTTCGCGCGCAAACAACTCCATCAGTTTGACTTCTGCCGCGGTTACATCCCCATTGGCTGCGATCAAATGATACTCACCACTGGTTTCTGTGGTGATCACTTGATCCATTGGCGCTTCTTCGATCAATAGATCATAAACCGTTGCGACATCGGCGTATTTATCAACACCACTGCCCATGGTTGCATTGCCTTGAGGATCGAGATCGATCAACAGAACTTTACGTTTAGTCGCCGCCATGGACGCGGCTAAATTCACCGCAGTGGTTGTTTTACCAACACCACCTTTTTGGTTTGCTATTGCAATGACTCTTGCCACATTGTCCTCGACAATTAATCTTTAGAAAGAATGATTAAATGGCGCTCACCTTCAAGCTTGGGCACCACTAAACTAATATCTTGCGATAAACTCACGCCGTTTGGTAGTTGTTCTAGCTCATCCGCAGGGTATTGACCCTTTAGTGCTAAGAATACACCTTGGTTATCGATTAAATGTGAACACCACTGGATCATATCTTGTAGTGATGCAAAAGCACGGCTGAGTACACCGTCTAATTTAACACTTGGCTGATATTCTTCAACTCGAGACTGCACTGGGGTAACATTCTCAATGCCAAGCCCATGTTTTACCTGCATTAAAAATCGAACTCTTTTACCAAGGCTATCAAGAAGAACAAAATTGATGTCCGGTCTAGCTATCGCTAAAACCATACCCGGTAAACCCGGCCCGGTGCCAACATCAATATAGTTACTGCCCGTTAAGTGTGGCGCAACAACCAAAGAATCCATGATGTGTTTTACCATCATTTCTTTTGGGTCACGAACGGAAGTGAGGTTGTAGGCTTTGTTCCATTTATCCAGCAGCTGGACATATTCGACCAACTGCTGCTTTTGTTGTTCGCTGAGCTCGATTGAGGTATCAGCGAGTAATTCATTCAATTGTTCTAGTAACACAGTGTTCCACTGCTATTACGCCGACTTACGTAATAGCCCTTGCTTTTTCAGATACACTAATAATAGCGAAATAGCAGCAGGGGTGATACCAGAAATACGTGAAGCTTGACCAATCGTTTGTGGACGAGCATCACTCAGCTTTGCCACAACCTCATTTGACAAGCCGCTTACCAGGCTATAATCAAACTCAGCAGGCAGTAATGCCTCTTCATGACGAAGCTGTTTATTAATCTCATCTTGTTGACGCGCAATGTAACCGGCGTACTTAGTTTGGATCTCAACCTGTTCAAGGGCTGGAATATTATCAAACTCAGATCCTAATCCTTCGATTGCCATCAGGTCGTGATAATTAACCTCTGGACGGCGGATCAGATCTTCAAGACTGGCTTCGCGTACCAGTGGTTTTTTCAATAATCCATTTACCGCTTCAAGTGCAGGGTGATCTTTATGGATCCAAGTATTGCGCAGACGCTGTGCTTCTTGTTCCATAACTTCAAGCTTGTCGTTGTATGCAGCCCAGCGTTCATCGTCAACTAAACCTAATTCGCGACCTTTTTCCGTTAGACGTAAATCCGCATTGTCTTCACGTAGTAATAAACGGTATTCAGCACGAGAGGTAAACATACGATAAGGTTCTTTTGTACCAAGCGTTGCTAAGTCGTCAATCAACACACCGGCATAAGCTTCATCACGGCGCGGTGTCCATGCTTCACGGCCTTGAACTTGAAGAGCTGCGTTCATACCCGCAATCAAACCTTGGGCACCAGCTTCTTCATAACCGGTTGTACCGTTTATTTGACCTGCAAAGAATAAGCCATTGATAAACTTAGTTTCTAATGATTGCTTTAGGTCTCGAGGATCGAAGAAGTCGTACTCAATTGCATAACCAGGACGACAAATATGCGCATTCTCAAAGCCTTTAATTGAACGCACGATCTCCAGTTGGATATCAAATGGTAAGCTGGTGGAGATACCATTTGGATACAGCTCGTATGACGTTAAGCCTTCAGGTTCTACGAAAATCTGATGCTTTTCTTTATCAGCAAAACGCACAATTTTATCTTCGATGGAAGGACAGTAACGCGGACCAATCCCCTCAATCACGCCAGCATACATCGGCGAGCGATGTAAGTTATTACGGATCACATCATGGGTTTTTTCATTGGTATAGGTGATATAACAAGGGATCTGTTTTGGATGATCAGACACTTTGCCCATAAACGAGAAAACTGGAGTAGGGGTATCGCCTGGTTGCTCTTGCATCACTGAAAAATCAACCGTTCTTGCATCGATACGTGGTGGTGTACCCGTTTTTAGTCGATCAACTCTAAAAGGCATTTCACGTAAACGCTCAGCCAAAGCGATAGAAGGAGGATCGCCAGCACGGCCGCCTTTGAAGTTTTCTAAACCAATATGGATCTGGCCACCCAAGAAAGTACCAACCGTTAGCACCACTGAAGAAGCGCTAAAGCGTAAACCCATTTGAGTTACGACACCTTTGACCTGATCACCTTCAACAATCAGATCATCACAAGATTGTTGGAAGATCTTTAAGTTTTCTTGATGTTGCAAAATGTCTTGGATCGCCGCTTTATACAATGCGCGATCTGCCTGAGCACGAGTCGCTCGTACCGCAGGGCCTTTCGATGAATTAAGCGTTCGAAATTGGATCCCACCTTTGTCGATTGCTTTGGCCATTGCACCACCAAGCGCATCGATCTCTTTAACCAAATGACCTTTACCAATCCCACCAATAGCTGGGTTACATGACATTTGGCCTAAGGTATCCATATTGTGTGTTAACAATAAGGTATTCATACCCATACGTGCAGCTGCAAGTGCAGCTTCAGTGCCTGCGTGTCCACCACCAACAACGATGACATCAAAATGTTCATGATAAATCATTTACGGGATCCTACTTAAAACAACCGAGCAAATTTAGAAAGGATGCGTATTCTACCTAGAATTAACCAGAAGTGAAATGGTTAAACTTTGCACAACGCAAAAAAGAGATCACTTAAAATATATAAGGATCTTTTTAAAGATCTTTATTGATCTTACTACTACTGATCCTTTGATCTGTGAATAGTTTTGTATTCCTGTTTAGATCCAACTGCTTAACTAAGATCAATTGGTGTGAATTAGATCGGATCAATGGGCTTAAAACCTTTGATCAACTTGCTACTTTATTCACAGGGCTAGATCTGAATTATTTTATCCAATGGATAAGTAAGCGTAGATCAGCAGTTAGATCATAGGTTATCCACAATACGATCTAAAATAGACTGAATTTGTGAATAACTTATGTGTATTTCAATGTCGCGCCGTTAAGCGACACATTCAACAAACTTAGGTAACCAAGCAATAGCGGTATCTTCCGGTAGATCTGGGTGTAAAACATCGATCTTTTCTATGTCTAACAGCTGTGTTGCACCTTTTTCTTTAAGTAGATCTGCAAGATTAATAGCTGCATGATTAAAGGTGTCATAACTTGAATCACCAATTCCCACTACCGCAAAGCGTAACTGGCTTAGATCCGAGCTCGCTTTTAATGCTGATATAAAAGGTAATAAGTTTTCTGGATAGTCACCGGCCCCATAAGTTGATGTCACCACCAGCCAAAGTGCTTGCTGACAAGCTTCAAGCTCGGGTTTTTCATGCAAATTCACGGTATAACCTTGAGATTCAAGCGATTCCATTAGCTGTTCAGCAACGTATTCTGCTGATCCCATTTGGCTGCCTACAATAAGATCTAAAGTTTGCATTGTTACCCTCACCTAAGTCGTATTGCGCGCCATCTTAGCGTTTAACGTGAATATGTAAAGAGGGCTTTGAGGTTATTGGATAAAAATATTTGCACAAATAGTGTGTAATTTTTAGTGTTTTTACTTATCTATATGAAATAAAGGCAGAAAATAAAATATTCCTAAGTTTAACTCGGTGATTTATTTGTGGATAATCTATGGGATAGCTGAGCCTAAAAATACTTTTATAAGCCAACGCTCATGCTTGAAACGGTAAGAACACCGCTGTTTTTGAACAAATTTCGAGGTTGTGGATGAGGTGTTGTGGATAACGATCTAAAAGCTGGAAGTCGATCCAGTCTTTTAGATCTATATAGTTAGATCCATATAATAAAAGAATCTAAAAAAGCGGTCAGATCTTGTGATTTATTTAGTTTGACAGCCAAGTTGTGCGGACTGATTGCTCAAATAAGAAGTCTACAGCATGTTCTTCGAGCAGCCTTCTGGTGGCTGATTCTTGTAGTGCAATCAGATGATCGCTGAGAGCATTACCCGATGAGATACGTTTGACTCCTAACTCTGCTAACGCCTGTTTATCACTAAATCCGGGCAACAGCATCACATTAACTGGAATTGAAAGCAGGGCTGTTAGGTGCTTTATCATGGTGGTGTTGGTTAAACCGGGAATAAAAAAGCCATCGCAACCTGCTGCTTGATAGGCGAGCGCACGCTCATGCAGCGCCGCTTCCGTCCATTGTGGTTGTAAGCAAAGGTCGCAACGGGCATTAATAAAGAAATGATCGAAACCGCCATGACGTAAAGCTTGTTTGATTGCCTGCAATAATGCTTGGTGTGCCTTTATATCGCGTAAGCTGCTCTGGTGACTGGGTTTGTCTTCAATATTGATACCTGCAACGCCAAGGTCGGCCAATTGGATAATATGTTTGATGATCTGATTTTGATCCGCGCTGTAGCCTGCCTCAATATCAACACTTAATGGAATAGTGATCACCTTAAGGATGGCACTTACTGTTTGTAGTACACGGTCAAATGTGAGTTGTTCTCCATCTTTGTAGCCCTGATGATTAGACATACCCCAGCTTGTTGTCGCAACGGCCTGACCACCAGCCTGTTCGATGATAAGCGCTGATGATGGATCCCAGCAGTTAGCTAGAAAAAGCGGGGCTGATTGTTGGTGTAGTGCATTGAAAGTTGTAGATAGAGCCATTTTATTTCTCCTAAGTTGAAGTGCTTAGGATACGCAGTGTAGGGATGTTGGACTGGCCAGATTTAGCACTTAACGTGAATGGGTAGATTTGTGGTTATCGCTCAGAACCTGCTTATAGGCTTGCTAATATTTACTTTTTATTAATATTTATCAAAAGCTTAACGATGAGTTTGATATTGACCTAGTTACATGGATTCGAAATAATAGTGTCGATATTAAGGAACTACAAAAGGTAAAACATGGATAAGGATCTGCACATTAGTGCTGCTGAAAATTGGTACTCATTTCGTATTAATGCATCTGGAGAGTTGGAATTTAAACGCGTTGCACTGTGGGCTGCTGATAAACAGGGTTCAGTAAGAGGGCTAGTCTCTGGTACTGCCAACAAAAAATTCGCCAACTATTTATACAATACGCCATACGCACACGGTGGTTACATTCATTGGGATGATATGACACCCGATCAACAGAAAAAAGCAAAGCAGGACTCTCAAATAGATATCGACAGGTTAAAGGAGCTGCAAGCTGAGGATGCTAACGCGTAGCTGCCACTCGCTGTGTTTAGCATTTACTTGAAGTTGCCGCAGTTCTCAAAGCTGCGCTTCATTATCTTTTTCTACTCTATAGCCCGATTGGTGTGGCTATACGTCAAATTCAATTAGAAATAACGACATGAACCAATTCGATAAAAACCAGATAATCACGCTGGATATCCAAAACCCGCAACAAATAGAATTAGCATTAGCTCAGTATAAGGCTTTGTTGGACAGCGATAAGGCCTGTTTTAACAGTCAGTTTGATGTTGAGTTTAAGCAACTTGATGAAGCGGGGATGCGCCGTTTGCAACCGCAAGATAGTGGCAACAACCTAAAGTTGCTTCAATCTGCATTAGATTTAGGCCAAGAAGGCGGTGCTCACCACTATGACCACACCATACTTGATGACACCGAAAACTATATTTCTGAGGTCATTTTATTTGCAGCAGCGCTGCAATACCCTGAGATCAAACAAGCCGTTGTAGAGGCCGCCAAGGCGATAGTGGCCTATAGTCGCCGCCAAAATGACACTGATGAAATGTGGCTTGATGATATGCGGGTATTTGGCGTTGAAGCTTTGTATATGCTTGCAAAGACGGATATACAGTACGCCTATTTGCTAGCACAATACTTTGTGCCTTATTGGGATGATGAACATGCATGCGGTTATGAAAGCTATTTAAGTGTATTGCTACACGAGCACGGTTGGCATCGTGAAATGATCAAAGCATTTATTTGGTGTGACAACGATAACTTTAGATCTGGCATGTTCAAAAATGATCAATACAGTGAAGAATGTGACTACCAGCCGCTTGGGGAATATTTACGCGAAAATCCTGAGAGTTATGAGCAATTTAAAGCATTAGTCATTGCACGTTTTCAAGCTGAGCCCGTATTACTTTCCCATGTCGATACCATGTGTGATGAGGAAGAAGAAGACCTGAGTGGTCATCAGCCTGTGATCTCTTTGTATCAATCGCTATTCCCCCATAGCTGTTTTTATGACGATGAAGAAGCCAAAAACAGCTTTATGGCAATACCATTTTTTATGACGATGAAGAAGCCAAAAACAGCTTTATGGCAATACCATTTTTTGGCAGTACCCTCGAAAATGAAGCGTATGATTTACAGCAAAAAGTCCAATCACAGGTTGCAGGTCCATTAGTTAAAATTGCACAGAGTGCTATTGCTGCTCGTGCAAACTATCGTGCCTATCTTGCCAGAGATGAGCGTAAATATGAGCTTAACTATGGTACTAATTTGTTGAAACCTTTAGTGCTGGCCATGCCCCAAGGCGGATTATTGTGGCGCTACATTGAAACTGGGGAACCACAAACAGTATTAGAAACAGTCTGTGAAGTAGATGTGCTTGAATTAGCGAAAGTGCATGCCAGTGACATGGCTGAGCATCTTATTGATCAATTGAATAGTTTTGAGCGCAATAATCAAGGTATAGCCGAGGAGCTGGAGTCGGTGCTCAGCCTTGTGCGAGGCGATCTACTTACAGATCACTTCAGTGAAGAAGCTGAATATACACAACCAAATGGCATGGTGTTGACGCTTGCGGTACGCAACGATGCAGAAAATAACTTACTACAAGCTCGTGCTGAGCAGTACCTTCGCGTGATTGATGTATTTTACCATGCCCTAGGCAAGCGTGAGTTTAGCAAATATATGATGGCATCACTTACCGAAGGTGATGAAGCACTACTCTCCAGAGAAGCCTACTATCAGCGTTATACTCAACTCTCCGTGTCTGATATCAAAAGCGCGGCTGAAAATGCTAAAGCCAAAAATATCCAGTCGATATTTCGTCATTTTACCAACCAAGATGAATTACTTTGTCGCGAGCATCTTAAGTTGGTCGATGAGCATTTTCGCTCATCACGTGCGCTGTGCCACCCAGAGCAATGGCCGCAATTGAATATGGGATTAATTACACTGGCCAGCTATCACCTGCATAGTGATTATAATCAGCATATTGGCGATGATATTACTGAGGCACTAGCAAATTATCTTAACGACAATCATATTTGGCAGCTCGCTGCCCAGCACATAATTCAGAAATGTCATAAAAAGTCAGATCATTATAACCCTGATAATTTAGGATTGTCCGAGGCACAAATAACTCGGATCTGTGATTACTTTACCGCAGACACACCGCAAGAAGATTTGAGCAGTTTATTGGCATTAGTGCAGCCGCAGTTGTATCGAGATGAATGTTGTCGCGGCGATCTTTATCTAAACAAGTTTAGTGAAAAGCAACCAAGCTATCAGCTTTTTAAAGATCATGATGATGATTTCCAACGCTTTACCCTAACTGCATTTTTGTTGCGACAGCTACCTTTCCCCCAGCAAAATAAAGCAGATCGTTTGTGGCAATTTATTATTGCATTAGCGCCAGTTAGGGCTGCACGCAACGTGCTTCGTGCTTATTCGGATGATCATTTGAGCATAGAATTTGACACTATACTCGATGAAATTGAGGTCTACGAACAGTTAAGTAAAGCTGGGATAGATGGCGGTATACTAAATGCCTATGAAATGAGCAACCAACGTTATAACTCCGAACGCTACTTGAATTGGATAGAGATTTACAGCGAAATAGCTAGTGATGATAACAGCATGTTTGGCAGCATGGGACGTAACAAAGCCAAAGCTATGGAGCAGGGACTCGCGTATATCAATGAGCGCACGAAAGTTGAGTTTTTACATCATGTATCGCTTAAACACCCGGAAGTTGAGCTTGATTTCAGTCATGATTTACAGCGCGCGATTGATATTTTTGTGCAATTGAACCTGCACTCTTGGGAGCATGCGTTAGCACAGGAATTAGGTAGGGATTGTCTATATTTTGGTGAAGGTGAAAAGTTACCAAAGAAGCTGCATAAAGCCATTGTAGCGGATAGTCTCTCAATACACGATAAGCCTTGCCATGTTGATGGTCGAAGTTGGGAAGCGTGCACTGTGCTACAACAGCAAGGAGACAATTACGTTATTGTGATGGCCGATCATGAGGTGCCACTTGCTTGGTATGAAGAAAGGCTGCCATCGGGGCCATTACTGATATTTTCAGAACAGCTTGAGCGTGCGGCTATTATAAAATGCGTGGCTGAACTGCAAGTGCAATCCAATCGCATTAAAGCGATTGTTGAGCAAACGATGGCTTATTTAGATAACGAAGTTGAGTTTGATGTCATGGCTGCGCTGTTTAAAGGGCAAATCTCCACCGAGTTTATGCGTATCGATGCCGATGAATATCAAATGTATAGTCTCCGTCAGTTTGTGTGGATGTTAGATGCTAAGCGTCGCAACAAACTGGTACGTCTGCTTCTTAATCATGATTATCGGGGCTTTAAATTAATTGAAGCGCAAATGGAACAACCTTGGCTATTACATCAACTGGCACACAATGAGATAGATTTTGAAACTTACCTATCGAAAAGCGGTGAATATGAAGGCGAAGCGTCCGAAACCGGCATGGCATTTTTGCTCACCTGGTTATTTGATATAGGCGTTAAACCCGAACATTTGGTGCTGTTTTGTATTAAGCGCAGTCACTTTGACGTATGTCGTGAATTTATCGTGGCACATGCCCGTGGCCAATATGGCAGTTTTAAACAGAGTTTGAGCTATTTATATGCTGATCGCCGCGCTGAACTTCCTGAAATATTCAGCCAAGCAGCAGACGCTGAAGCATTGCTAGCTTCATTAAAAAAAGACAAATCTCGCAAGGTAAAAGAAGCGGTAAACCAATACGCTGGTTAGTGTGTAGTCATACGCCTAAAAAAGGGGCGTATGGCTACTCAGATATTTGGGTTATTTACCGATACAATAAGTGAAAAAACCCATAAAAACAGTGGGTTTATATTTTATTGGTGGGTCTGTGGTGGCCCACTTTCGCATTAGAAAATATCGTGCAAGTAAACTAAAGGAAAGTAAGCCCGATCACCAAGTTTTATTATCGGTAGTTTATAGATGCTTTCTTATTGAGTGATTCTGCTGTCTTCTTGATAAAATCACCTAGGCTTCTGTCACTCTCTATCTTGTTACCAAGTAACCACTGATCTAGCTCTAATCTATCAAAGAAGATCTTTTTACCATTAGGTTTTGAGTGAGGAATAATGCCTTCATGGGTTAGTTTATAGATATAACTTTTTGCCATGCCTGTATAAAGTGCGCATTCGTCAACCGTTAATGCGGCTTTGTTGCTTAAGTGACTTTTCAAGATCATCTCTTCAATTGTATTTCGGATATCTGGTAATTCGTCATTCTTACGTAGTGCATCACTTATGTTATTTTTCATGGTTTACTCTCTTAAATCTTTTGGGAAAACGGGAAAACGGGAAAACGGGAAAACGGGAAAACGGGAAAACGGGAAAACGGGAAAACGGGAAATTGGGAAACTGTTTTAAATTCAAACCACTAACATGGGAAAGCGGCTCGCGAAAGCGCCTCATCTAGCGCGAGTTCTTCGGTTATGCGATGCGGAATAACTTTGTAGTAGCGGCCACCCTTTGGCCCGCCATCCACAACACGCTTGAACGTATCGCGTCCCTCACTCGTTTCCATCCAAGATTTCTCTTCCATAAATTTCATCGCTTGGGATATTTGCTGCTTGTACTTAATATTTAGTCCTTCCAGAAATGCTTGTCGTGTTAAAAACCATGCTTGTTTGCCGTCCAAATCTAAAGCGTAACCGAAGTTATCATTCAGCGGCTGGCCTTCAGGTAATAGTTTGTTGCGCCAGCGCTTTAATGCGATAGGTATTTCTTTAAGCAGCTTTTCATCCTCTGAGTCATTGGAAGAGCCTCGCATCTCAAGCCAAGAGTCAAACGCTACTTTCGCTGAATGCTCTCCGCAGCCTTTTGGCCAAGGCATTAACCCTGCTGATATAGCTATTTCCCCAGCAACCCCAAACAGTGCAAAACGTTTGGCTGCTTCAAGTACTTGGCTGCCATGATTATTGTCTTTACTTATTTGCCATTTATCGCGAAGTTCATGGACTCGATAAGCTAGCAAGCCTGAAAGATCGTCAATTGAGCTTAAGTGTTCAATCCACTTTGGCATGACAGTACCGTGGTTCTCTTTTACTGCTTTCCAGATAGAGTCTGAAAAGTCATTCATCGTTTTGTGGCCGTAAAGCTCATCATAGGCCCCATATTTTCTCTGGACTGGCACTTCTAAAAAGCGAATTTCTTGGCCTGCTTTGACACCTTTTTGAATGGGTGCCAATTTTTCCTCTAGCCCCATTTCTCCGGTACTTAAATAAAGTAGACGCCAATTTTTTATGTCGTCTTGGGTTATGGTCTTGTTACTGCGCATTTTAGACAGTCCATTTGCGAGGGTGTATATAGATTGGTCGACAACTTCAGGCGGGGCCTGATGGAGCTCATCAAGGCAAAGGAGCAAGTCATTATGCTCAACAGCAGTGGCTTCTAGCCCGTTTTCTGTTGCTCTCCACGTATAGTAAAAGTTAGTACCGGAATATAGGCTAGCTGCTAAAATTAGTATGGTTGTTTTGGATATTTTCGATTTACCGAATAAATGCACACCACTGCTAGGCCAGTTCAGCCAATGAAGCAGTGGGGCGCTTAACCCGACACAGACAGTGAAGGCTAAGATCGGGTTATTAATACACAGGCTTCCTACCTCTTTTTGCCAACTCGAAACAGTACCTGAAGTACTGAGGAATTCGTTGCTCTTATTTCCTGAATAAATAACTTTTTCAGCTCCATTGCTAACGCACCAGCTCGGTGTAATAAAGCTATTATTAAGCCAGCCTGGTTGAGCCGAGCTTTTATATCTCTGCTTTGGTCTTGCTTGAATGAGGTAAGATATTATTGGCTCCCAAACTCCTTTACGACTTGATATTACAAGCCCTGTATCCAAAAGTAGCTCTTTTACGAAGTTACTTTTTTCATTCATTATCCGACGTCGAGGTATCAGCTTGCGTATGCAAATACCGTCTAAGTTTTTCCATTCAACAAGCAAGCCATAATCCTTAGTGCCATCATCTCCCCTTGAAATACCAAGCACTTGAATAGGTCCGCATAAGAACCTTGGTTCTGAGTTAGTTGCCGGGGTGTAAAATAACCCTGAATCTCGTAATTCATACATGTTATTAGTTACCTTCTAGTTTCTATTGGTTTCGGTTGTTTTCTCAAAACCAATTCAATCACGAAGGCAACTTTTAATTCTTCGAAAAGGGGGGGTCAAAAAAAGTGGGTTTTTTTTGGGTACTATGTTGAAGGCTAAAATGTATGTTTAGGTAGGGTAGAATTAGGCATGCCTAATTCGAACGGTAATTGAGCTTGCTTTTAGTTAAGTTGAATAGGGGAAGTAAATCAATAGGATATGTCTCACAGTGTAAAGTGGAATAAATAATTCATTGATATTTCAATTGGTTATTTATATCTCCCATAAAAAAACAGCTTATTTTTTATGAAAGATATAAACTTACTCAGTTTTGTGAGTAGTTTTATACTAATATTGTGGGATCGAAGAAACTAACCTAGGAAATATGCTAATTTATAGTATCTTGTTCATGAGCTATAAAAATATAAGGAAAACAAAGCTACATGGAATCTAAAACCGCTAAATATACTTTTTGGGGAGCTGTGATAGCAGCATTTATAACTGGTAGTATTGCTTTGTATATTCATCTAGATGGCAAGGCTGCTGAAAATAAAGAAGTAAATGTTACTGGTAAGTTAGAAAAACCTAATGACGCTGCAAGGCTTGCAATATCAAACGCCTATGTGCCTCCCGTGAATACATCTATTGATTCAGCGTTTTTTGTAGAGGTTATTAACTACTCTCAAATCACCGCTAAAGATGTGAATATAAAAATTAACTTTGGAGAGTCATCAGTTTCAAAATGCGAAACGCTACCTGAAAATAAGTTTTTTGAAGAAAAAGAGTCAAAAAATAGCATAATTAATATTTCTGTCGGAGAAATTTTAGGCCGTGATAGCTTTTACATCTATTGCCTAATATCGCATCCAGTTTTTGATTCCATATTAGTTACGGGATCAAATTTACACTCAAATGCATTATTTGACTATGGTCAGCAAAAGCCATTAGAGATAGAAAGAACCTCGGGGTTTGTTACTTTCTTCAAAGTAATTGCATCTATCGTAACACTTATATTTATCGGCTATTTCACCATACTAGTGATTTTGATACTAAACAGTAAATTTAAAAAGTTTAGCTGATTAATAGAAGCCTGAAAATTATGGCTAATCTTAAAATACAGCTAAGAAAATGATTGAGCGATTTGGCATGCCAAATCGCTAGCTACCCAGGTATGCATAGGTTATCTTCAAACGTTCATGACCTAACTCTTGGCTAATTTGCTCACGGACTTTGGTATCGTGCTCATAATCGGTTGGCGAGAGCCCTCTTCTATGTGGGCCTCCATCGGCAGGGCATTTCCAACCTGTAAGCTCTAAATAACGCTCCCTTGCGTAATGATGACGCAGTCCGTGATTTTTATTTAATCCAACTCGAATTGTTTCGCGGTCGTACTGTTCCATTTGTGACTTATAGTTTTTGTCAGGTTCGATAAGTGCGCCTTTAGTAACAGCTGCAATATCACGAATAAGCTGTCGTTGAGATTCTTTTAAGATAGGAATTTTGCGGTATTTGCCACCCTTAGCCCATGAGCCTTTTATTTGTAGAGTGTTAGAGTCTATCAAAGCATAAGATAAGCTGAATTTCATACACTCCTCTTTTCTTAGCCCAAATTCTTGCTGCAAACGCAGGGAAAGCTTAATTAAGTCACTCTTGATCTTGGCATGCTTGTCCATATCTAACGTTTTTGACTTGCCAATGGGGTTGTTGCGAACTCTTGGAATACCGTAATCATCATTGCTGCGTGAACAGATATTAGGTTTACCTATTTTTTCGGCAATCCAACGCAGTGCTGCCATTCTGTTTTTAATCGTTTTTGGTGCTAAACCTTCATCCTTCCAACGCATTACAAGGTGATTGATATGTTTGGTTTTAAGACCTGATGGATCTCTTAATCGATAACCATGGCTAAGTAGCTGTGCTGCTGCAAGGTTTAAAACTTTGCTTCGGGTAGCTCTAGTGCTAAAGCTACTTTCGCGGTGTGTGTCGTTTACCATTTGGTGAAGACGATATCCTAATTGGCTCATTTCATGTTCCTCATAAATTTAAAAAGTAATTTCGAAAGTATTGAGAAAAACACCAAACCGAAGACCAGGGGGCGAAATGCCAAAATAGGTAAGTTTTAAAGCCATATGAACGGTGCGTAACCGAGCATACTGTCGAAAGACATAAAGGCTAACTGGCCTAAAGCAACAAAGCTGAGCCGTGTGATTTCTGTTGAAATACAGCGCGAACTACTGTGGTTTATATTTGTGTTGTTTATAGTGGGGTGGTCGTGTGACCCATAATGCTGCGAATGCAGCTCCTCAGAAACGTGTTGCGGGCAGTGAATACGCCCTTTTTCTTTGTGCTCATTTCGAGCTACTACATAGTTAAAATTATCACAGTGATCAGAGATTGCAAGACCTTTTCGACGCGCTCAAATTTCCATCCTTCTTCTGGCCCTGCAATTTTTCAGGACAGATTGGGTGTCGAGGCAACATGAGCAGTGGCCTCGACGAGGGACTCTGCGAGTCGTCCCTACCTCTTTCTAGTAGGGACGACTATATTTTAATTAGAGAAGGATAAAAGTTGTTCGTGAACTAATTGTGCTGGTTTTTGAATAGATTGATAAGTACTAGCTTCCTTAAATTCTGTGGCCGCAATGACTTCTTGAGGTTTGAATCTTGGATCATAAAGCTTGTTTTTTTGTCCAAGCAAAAAGTCCTTAGTAACAATATCTGGGCGCTTAACGCTGAAGCTTTCTAGCTGAGATAGTATGTGCTGTTTAAAGGCTATATCTTTTTGGCTTGCTGAAGGCCAACTACTCCAATCTACTAGCTCTACCCCTAGTGACTTTAAAATCTCCAACACAAAGGTCGCACAGGTGAAACCGTCAGTACTATTATAAAAGTCGTTTATTTTACCTGTGACAGGATCAAAGCAGCCTAGGTTAAAACTGAACCCATATCTAATCTTTGTGTCTTTATTATTATCTATTATATTTTTAAGATTTGCAGTAACTGCAATTTTACGTATAGGTGGAAGCCAGTCTATATCCACCCAAAGGTAGTGACTCTCTACAGGCGTTAATAACTCTGATTTATAACTATTAACATGAAACAGCTTCACATCATCTGGCTTTTGAGGGTTTTTATATAAAATAGCTAGATGGTTTTGGTCTCCTTCGTAATTGCATATTGCTATACCAAAGCCATCTACTTCTGTGAAACAATTATCAGAAGGTTTCTTTAATTCCATTGAATATACTTTATATTAAGCCAACAAGAATCTCTTCCGCAGAAAAACCTTTATGTTGTAGTGCAGAAGATACATTTTTTATAGCAATATCCCAGAATGGTAATTTATCTTTAGCTGAAAAAACTGTAGTTAGAAATGTTACCATTGCCGTAGGGCTCATTTTCTGCCATTGATTTAAAAGTAATATATCGTTCACAGTCGAAAAATCACCTTTTAAGAAGTGATTTCTAATACCTTCAACAATAGGGTAAACAGCTATAGCTGAGTTTGCGTTTAATGGATCACTTTCCATAAATTCATTAAGCCACTTTACATCACTCAAAGGAGCCTTTTTCACTGTTGCTCGCTTCTTTGTGCTTGCGGAGAAAGAGGTATCCTCGTATTTAGCTTGATTATTTGTGCTAACTAAGCTTTCTAATTGTTCAAAGTTATCTACAGATCCTTGAAATGAGAGTAGAGGTACAGCTAGAAATAAAGCGACAGTTGGTTGTGCCTTATTCAATTTTTGTTGGCTCGAGATCTTGATAGAGTTTTTGTGTAATGCACCATTGAAAGAAGTTTCTTGCATATTCATTGGCTCTTGATAAGTGTGGCATGACGTCATCATCGTTTATAACTCCCTCAATAAAGAAATCGCAATCTATTAAGAAACACATTTCTTCCGTTTTTATATTTCTAATTAAGCCATATATAGAATTTAAACTGACATCTGAGTCTAGTTTTATAGCTAATTTACTCTGAAACCCTCTTACATCCTCTGAAAACTCATGAGCAGATATTGCCCCAGTGAGCCTTTCATTAAGTAAGTTACTCCATGGTTCACTTTTTGAATAACCTAAATCACTACGTTCTATTACATCTTTATATCTTAAACTAACACGACTAAAAGGCATGTTATTATTTAATCCTACCTTCATCAAAGAGCTACGGAAGAGTTCAATTACAGCAAAAAAATCTTCTTTGCAGGTATAATCACTAGTAAAGCAAGTTACATTTTGACCATCGTATGTTACGTTTAGCGTTGACTCTAAATTTGAAAATTCATATACCGTTTCTTGATGTTCAGTAATAGATTGAGTATCAGTATTCACATCAACAGTAACTTCATTGCGCTTGTTTAAGAAAGGTAATTGCTCACGAATTAAGTCATGAAAACGAACAAGCCACTCAGGAGTATCATACTTTTCATCCTTTGCTACAAAAGTTAGCTGGCATATGACTTCCTTCAGAGGGTTTTTGTTAAATCTAACTCTTTCTCTTGGTTTAAAAGGCATTATGATCTACTAGGGTAAAGTTTTTGAGTTTGAGTACTAAAAATACAACATTTTTGTTGTTTTTTCTATAGAAATTAAAAATAACACGGTCTATTTTTTTGAGATAAACCACTCCTTTCAAACCCAGTAAAGCCATAAATCGGAACCCCGCAAGCGGGGCCCCCTTGCTTCGCAACCCTGCGGGCGATTTCTAGCTTGACTGACTTTTCTTTGCGTAGTGAAGGTTATCCAAGAGGTATGCGGCGCTCTGAGTGGCAAGCACTCGACGCTTTCACACCTCCTGGATACAACTGGCTTTTCAAATAAAAGCGGGAAAGGGGGAAGGTAAATAAATTTATATTTATCTGTTTTTATTATACTTTCCCAGTTTCCCATATTTCCCAACCTAATATCCTTCATTGAAATAGACTAGGTAGGGTAGTCATCGCCTCTTTTCGCTTACGATCAATGATGTCTGTATAAATTTGTGTTGTTTTTAACTCTGAATGGCCAAGCAATTTTGAAACAGTATAAATATCGACATCATTAGTTAGCATACGTACAGCAAAGGTGTGTCTAGCACAGTGAAAGGTAATATGTTTTGTGATCCCCGCTCTGAGCATCCATTGGGTTAAGGCTACATTGGTATAGCTAGAGTACTTTAAACCTTTAAAAACACGCTCATGGTCTTCTCCTGGCGTACCCAACAGCATTCTGGCATCAGAAGGAAGGTGTAAGTACTGGAGTTGCCCAGTTTTAATATGCCTAAAAGTTGCTCGTGGATCGATCATTGTAAGCTTACCCCACGTTAGCTTTTGAATATCGCACCAGCGCATACCTGTGAGGCATCCGAATAAGAATGCTCTTTTGAGTACATCATACCGGCACTCTGTTTTATAAAGTGCAGTTACTTCTTCCTCTTCTAAGTAATTACGAGGGTTTTGTTCTATCTTGATGCTTTTTACTTCGTTTACAGGATTTCGACGAATAATGCCTTCGTGAAATGCTTTGTTTAAAGCCGCTCTCACTTTATTGAAATAGCATGATGTAGTATTTGAAGAAAGTAGCTTATCTGATTTTGTGCGTGCATGTTTTATTAGGTATGTTCTGAACCCAAGTAATACATCAGCATCAAAATCAGTAAATGACAGCGGATTTCCTTCACAATATCTCTTTAGATGCATTAACGATGATTCCCATAGCGATACGTTTGATGGGCTATCAGTGTGCTCTTTGTCATTAATTATTTGCTGCATGTAGCTATAAAAGCTTTCTTGCTGTTTTTCTGAGTCTTCAAAGTGATGCTTGTTGTTAGCTAAATCGACAATCGCTTGCGCTCTTATCTTTTCAGAAATATCTAAGGTCTTTTTATTGTGGTCACGTTGGAACTTGTCTTTAGGGTTGGCATAAATGAACAAGTCCATTGATTGTCTTTTACGGCGTTTAACTCGTTTGCCGTTTTCGTTTAGGTAAGAACCATAATTTCTGGTTAACAGTAGTTGTTGGCGGCCAGTGCTATCAGGTGATTTTTTCTCGATGGTTAGTTTCATAATAACTTCCTCTTTGGTGGACCAATAGTGGCCCACATCAAAGAAGTAGGTGGGCCGTTCAAGACCCATATTATGAAACTAAAGGAAACTATTGAAAGATAAGAAAGTTATTAAATGTATGAATAAATTAGGTTTTTTAACTTAAGTTGGATGTTTGTTTCCTTTAGTTTACCTTGTTATTTACCAATACAAAATGAGCTAAAGATTTTGCCAAGCAAGTCGTCGGAGGTGAATTCACCGGTGATCTCATTGAGGTATTGCTGGGTAAGGCGCAGCTCTTCTGCCAAAATTTCACCGGCAATATGCATTTCTAGCTGAGTCTGACCTATTTCTAGATGCTCAGCAGCGTGCTCCAGGGCGTCTAAGTGACGACGGCGAGCCATAAAGCCACCTTCAGTTGCACCAGTAAATCCAATACAGGCTTTTAGGTGTTCCCTCAATAAATCAATGCCTTGAATATCTTTGGCACTTAGGCGAATAAGAGTATGGCCATCACTCGTTGTTGCGCCAACCGCTTCACCGCTTAAATCGACTTTATTGCGGATCACGGTAATTTCCATGCCTTGTGGTAATTGCTCGATAAAATCAGGCCAGATCTTCGCAGGATCGGTTTCGTGGGTTTCGGTGCCATCCACCATAAATAGTACGTGATCGGCACCGCGGATCTCTTCCCAAGCACGCTCAATACCTATTTGTTCTACTTTGTCTGGACTATCACGAAGTCCTGCCGTGTCGATAATATGAAGCGGCATGCCATCAATATGAATATGTTCACGTAGTACGTCTCTTGTGGTACCTGCGATGTCTGTAACAATCGCGGCTTCACGGCCTGCTAAGGCATTGAGTAGTGAAGATTTTCCGGCGTTAGGGCGGCCTGCAATCACCACGCGCATGCCTTCACGCATGATGCTGCCTTGCTTGGCTTGCTTACGCACTTCCGCGAGTTGCTGAATAATGGCTTCTAGGTCACCCGAGACTTTACCATCGGAAAGAAAATCGATTTCTTCGTCAGGGAAGTCTATTGCGGCTTCTACGTACATGCGCAGATGAATTACTTTCTCAACCAACGTATTGATATGTTTAGAAAAGTCACCTTGTAGTGAATGTAGCGCACTCTTTGCAGCTTGCTCGCTGGTGGCGTTGATCAAGTCTGCGATAGCTTCTGCTTGTGTTAAGTCTAGCTTGTCGTTCATAAAAGCACGTTCTGAGAACTCACCAGGCTTTGCCAAGCGCACTTGCTCAATTTGGCTGATTTCCTTTAACAGCATATCAAGTACCACGGGGCCACCGTGGCCTTGTAACTCAAGGACATCTTCACCGGTGAATGAGTTCGGCCCTTGGAAGAACAATGCAATACCTTGGTCTAGTTGTTCACCTGCTAGGGTATTGAATGGCAGGTATTCGGCATAGCGAGTTTTTGGGCATTTACCTAAGATTTGCTCGGCAACTGCTCGGGCTTTACACCCTGAAACTCGAATAATACCAACGCCACCGCGACCCGGTGCGGTAGCCTGTGCTGCTATGGTGTCTTGTGCGATCATGATGACTCTTTAGACTGTCTGGTTAATAGCCATAATTGTACAGCAATTGATATATCTCAGGTATAGCTGGTGGGTAATATCTGAGTATGCTCATTGTGTTTTGGGTGGTTGATGAGCTTAATGATACGGTTATGCGCTTTTGTCAGGTATAATTATGGTCACAGTTTTTACTGTTCTTACTAGCAAAGGTTGTATAAGGGAAACTAACGCTGTGCTGCATTTTCTTCAATTCCGCTTCGATCCAAATGTCTCGTGTTTATATCGTGATGCTGAGCAAGTGCCACTGAGGCCGAGAGTCGCGCAGTTGTTGGCTTATTTTTTAGCCCATCCAAATCAGATTGTTACACGTGAAACATTGCTCAGCACGTTGTGGCAACACGGTGAGTTTAGAGAAGCTGCACTAACACAAAGTATCACTGAGCTAAGACAAGCCCTCAAAGATAACGCCCAGCACCCCACTTTTATTAAAACCATACCACAGCAAGGTTATCAGTGGATTTGTCCTGTTGAGAGCCGCACATTTACCACATTCAAACTCACTACAACAATGAAAGCGATGCTTGTCGTTGGCGCTATTGCGTTAAGTGGAGTCGCAGCGAGTGTTTACCTCGTTTCTAGCTCAGCACCCGTTGTCACTCGTGTACAAGCTGAGCAAGACTCGTTAATCATTGTGCCTATGGTGAATGAGACGGGTGTGCAAGCCAATGCGTGGTGGGGTTATGCGCTTGAAGCAGCATTGAGACAACATTTACAGTCTCATTATCAATTAGTACCACGAAGCCAATATCCTGAGCTTGCAGAGGATAGTGCGATTAATCAGCTCACGCTTTCACTAAAGCCGATACAACAGCGTTTTTTACTCAGTGTTACTTATGGAGATAAGCAAAGCGAGATAATTGTTGAACAGTTAGATGAGAGCTTTGAAGCGATTGCAACAGAGGTTATTGCGCAGTTAGCGCTAGGTGTTGACACTAAAACCGCCAAAAAATCATCCTTAAATCTAGCAATGAATGACTATTACCGCGGTGTACAAGCATTAAATGAACAGGGACCTCAACTAGCAAAGGCATATTTTGAGGCGGCTGTGGCACAAATGCCAGAACATCTAGAAAGTCAGTTGGAGCTTGCGCAAATTTGTTGGCAGCTCGGTGATATTGGTTCTGCCACACGTCGATTCGAACAGACTTCACTAAGTACAGCTTCAATCGCGACTCGTGCTCGCTACCACCTCTATTACGGAGAGTTTTTCAAGGCACAAGGCTTACATCAGCAAGCGTTGCAGCAAGCTCAGCTTGCCCTCGATGCTGCTGAGCAAAGCCAGCAAGTTGAGTTGATTGCGATGGCATATCAACTCAAAGCAGATGCTTTTTGGGTGTTACAACGTTGGGATGAATACCAGCAAGCGATGAGTTCAGCGCATGTTTTGATAGGCAGTCGATCGTTTGCCTATAGCGAAGCACAGCGGAGTTTCTATCTTGCTAATCCACCAGCGGCTGGTCCCGCTGAAAAAACGTTACTGAACTTAGAGAAGAGTAAACCTGTACTCGCGCAAGCCATTGCCTATTATGAGCAAACAGAGCAGACCATGAATCTAATAAAAGCTTTGTTTGCTTATGGTCAAAATTACTTAGTGCCAGTGGTTGAAAGTGAACCTAGTTTATTAAAAGCCCTCGCTTTAGCTCAGAAAAATGGATATCACTATTTAGAAAAGCAAATACTCACTTACCTAGGATTCTACTATATTCAGCTACATCAGGGAGAAAAGGCGCTACGGTATTTAAAAGACATTAACGGCGAGCCGCGTTTTATTCCAAGCTATGAGCAACAGCAATTACTGATTGGCATGGCGCATATGGATATCGCATTGCAAACGGGTGATACGGATGCAATGCAAAGTGCAATTACGCAATATCAAATGCTGTTAGAAAGCGATTATATTTCTTCGGTGACGCGTGCCAACGTTAAATTGTTACTGGGTTGGACCTGGATCAAAGCGGGCAAGCTCGAATTAGCAGAGCCGTTGACGATTGAAGCAATGCAAGACTATCAAACGTTACAGCTACAAGAAGTTGAGACCTATGCGCTCTATACGCAAATGTATATCCACCTTTTGAGAAACGAGCCTCAACAAGCGCTTGAGATCATTACTGCACATCAACATACCAATTCACATCTTTTGTTGCTTTACGGTGTTGTTGCGGCTGATATGTTAAATGAAGAAGCGCTGCAAAAGCGCTTTTCAGATAAATTGGCCGGACTCGAAAACAGCCAATTATTACAGCAACAGTTGCTGCAAATACGCCAGCAAAGCAGCATCGATAAGCGCTTTATTGCTGAGCTTATCGATGCCCCTTACAGCGTCTATTGTCAGAGTAAATGGACGATAAATTAGGCTCTAGTCTATGTTGGGTGGCTGATTACCGCGATAAACGACTTCACCGTGTTTGTCTTGTACCACCCAGTAAGGTAGCTCTCTAATCTCAAACTGGCTAAATACTTCGTTGTGGTGATCGAACACAATATCGTGTTTGACCTCAAAGCGTTGTTGGTAGTCTCGAGCACTTTGTTCTTCCACATAAAAGGGCTTAATCACAGTAACGACCGGATACGCACTCGAGTCAGCGAGTTGATTGTTTTGCTTTATTCTCATTTCACAGGCAGGAATATGCTGAAACGGACACAAGCTATCGCTGAAAAATAACACTCTGTATTGGCTGTTTATCGTCGCTATCGAAAATGGCGCACCGGTGAGTGTTTGCAATGGGATCTGTGTTTCTTTCTCTGTGCTTGGTGCACTGTTAGTCGTCAACAACTCTCGTTTGATAACTTTGTCGTCTTTAACGACAACACGAGCAGGTGTTTGCCTTACTGCAAACCGTTGCATCAACTGGTTTTGCTTATCAATAGCTAACTCAGCATAGCTTGGATAGGCCGTTTTAAATTGCGCTAAGCTTGCCTCATCAATATTGATATCGGGCTGTAGCAATCTCCTTGGTGCTAGTGGCGTTGGTAGAGTCGTGGGTTGTACATACTCATCCCAAATATTAATAAACACATACTCTTGCGTGTTGGCGTGCGCAAACACGCTGAAACACACAGCGGCGAACATAAGTAAGGCTTTAATTGATGACATTAGTTTGCTCCTTGGAGTGTGCTCAGATGTTGTTGCAGCTCATCTGTAAACAATGCGCTGCGATAGATTTCTTTGCCGTTTTCATCAATGAGGATGTGTTGTGGCGTGCCTAACACTTGAAACTGCTGAGTTATCTTGCCACTACCATCAAATACCGTTGGAAACTGGTAATCATGTTTATCAAGGTAAGTTTGCACGCGTTTTTTCGACTGATTGAAGCCAATATTGACGGCGATAACCTGATAGTGGTTATTGGCTTGCTGAAAGCTTTGCTCAAGCAGTGGCATTTCTTCCACACAGTAGGAGCACCACGTTGCCCAAAACTTCAAGTAAGTGACTTTGCCTTGACTGGTTACGGTATTGTTTGCAAGCGTATTGGCGGTCAGTACGGGATAGTCCTTTGCTGCAGACATTGTGCTGAGTAACATAAAGAGTGAAGAAAAAATGATTTTTTTCATGGTGGTTCCTTTGCGTTTTATAGCCAACTTTTGCCAGCTTGAATAAGAAAATATTGCGCCATCGCGACTAAGATAAGTGCGGTTGCTGTAGTGATGTGATTTAGCCAAGCTCCAGATCTTGGTAATGTATGCAAAAAGCGCGTGCTTAGCCCTGCTAGCAGTAATAGGGTGCTCATACCGAGCGCAAAACTAAACAGCAGCGCGCCTCCTAATAGAGGTTGCTGGGCATTAGCAACGAAGAGCAATAAGCCGCCTAGAATTGGAGACGTACAAGGAGCCGCAACAAGAGCGCTGGCCATGCCCATTAGAAGAGGTGCTGGTGAGCCTGTTGCAATCGTATTTGGCAAGCGTGGCAGCGAGATTAAGCCTTTTGATACCGCAGCAAAGTAGAGTAATAGATTAGCAAAAATAAGCAGCACCCAAGGGTTTGTTGCTACTTGGCCAAAAAAGCTACCCGTTAGTGCTGCAATAAATCCAAGCGCGGCGTACACAGCTGCAAAGCCTAGCGCATACAAAATAGGGGCAAGGCGAATATGGCGTTGTTGGCTAAGAGTCGCAACAGTTATGGGAAGTATGGGATATACGCAGGGCGTGAAGCTGGTGAGTACACCTACTAAGAGTGCAATAGGCACTAACCACCAATCAGTTTCGGCACTGGAGAGTGCCTGTAGTAACGTAGATTCAAGCATCGTCTTCTCTTTGCATTTTTTAACTGCAAAAGAGCATGACGGATAGCCCAGATTTGACCTATCAAATCGTCATAAAATCGCTATCAAATTTTATCAAGCGTTTGCTTTTATTTGATATTTTAATTGTTATGAGTTTAAAAGAAAAAGTGCTTGTTGCTCGTTGTGTTTATAAGATAAGGTAAGTTACCTAGTTTAGGTAACTTAAAATTATGCGTAAAGGGAGATATTATGAATAGACTAACACTAGCGGTTGTATCTGCAGCATTTGCGGTATCTGGTTCTGCACTAAGTGGTGAGAATGTAAAACCAGACTACGACCCTACAAAATATTGTTATTTTGCCGATCAGGCATATTCTAAGGGATCGGTAGAAAAGCAAAATAACAAATGGAAAGTCTGTGTTGACGGCGGTCCAAATGGTGAGCTCCAGTGGATTGATCAATAACGACAACTTCATATGATACGCAAATAAAAAACGCCAGCTGTGAAGCTGGCGTTTTTTATTCAAGGTGTACGAGCGTTAACCGCGTACTTTCATGCCTTTTTTCTCCATGCCACGGTAGATGATAAGCATCTGAGCGATAGAGATAAGGTTTGAAACCAACCAGTAAAGTACCAGACCTGATGGGAACCAAATAAAGAAGATTGAGAACACGACTGGCATGTAAGTCATCATCTTTTGTTGCATTGGGTCTGTAACTGTCATTGGCTGTAGTTTTTGGGTTAGGAACATACTTGCGCCAAATAGCACTGGTAGTACGTAGTACGGGTCCATTGATGATAGATCCGTTAGCCACAACATAAACTCAGCATGACGTAGTTCCGTTGATTCAAGGAATACGTAGAACAAGGCTAGGAAGATTGGCATTTGTAGTAGTAGTGGGAAACAGCCACCCATTGGGTTCACTTTTTCCTTACGGTACATTTCCATCATCGCTTGGCCGAACTTCTGGCGGTCATCGCCATAACGCTCTTTTAGTGCCTGCATCTTAGGCTGTAGCATGCGCATTTTAGCCATTGAGGTATATTGCGCTTTAGTTAGTGGGTATAACGCCGTTTTCACAATCAAAGTGATAGCAATAATCGCCAGACCCCAGTTACCTAAAATACCGTAAAGGAACTTAAGCAGAGTCAGTAAAGGTTGTGAAATAAACCATAACCAGCCGTAGTCTACAGTGAGATCTAGGTCTTCTTGAATTGCTTCAAGCGCTTCTGTGTCTTTAGGACCCATGTAGTACACCGCATGGATAGTTGCCGTGCTATTTGCTTGAACATTGGTTGGCTCGCTCTTCATACCAACAATACCATTACCATTTCTAAGCGCGGTATAAATCGTATTATTGGTTTGCTGATCTGGCACCCATGCACTGACGAAGTAGTGCTGTAGGAAAGCAACGTAGCCGCCTTGGGTATTTTTATTCAGGTTCGCATCCGCCATATCAGAGAAGCTGTATTTCTCATAAGGTTCTTCAGCGGTACCATAGGCTGCGCCTAAGTAGGTCTGATCAACCATGCTGCCTTTATCTTGGCGTGTACGTTTGATTTGTGTGTATAGTTGTACTTGAACAGGTGATGAGGTGGTGTTGTTAACTTGGTATTCTAAGTCAACGTCATACTTACCTGCTTTAAATACATAAGTTTTTGTGTACTGTACACCTTTCTCATCAGTAAAAGTCAGTGGTACACGTAATGTATCGCCATTGAGCTCATATTGCTGTTGTGCCGACTCATAGACTGGGCGACCAGCTTTGTTCGCGTCAGGGCCGTTTAAACCAATTAAACCACTCTGTGAAACATACTGTTTGCCTTCAAACTCACCAAGTAACATGAAAGGCGTGTCGCTGCCATGGGTTTCTGCGTGTTGTAGTAAGCTGGCTTCAACGATGTCACCGCCTTTAGTATCAATTTTTACCGAAAGTACATCGGTAGTGATACTAATGACAGAACGTGTTGCCTGAGTTGCTACAACTGGGACATCGGATTGGCTTGATGCTGGTACATCAGCTTGCTCTTCTGTTGGGGTTGAGTTCGCCACTTGTTGTGTGACGGCACTGGTATCAGCTTGTGGCGGGTTTTGTTCTTGTGTCCACTCTTGGAACAGTAGGAACGAAACCAGCAACAAACCGATAAATAAAAACGTGCGTTGCGATTCCATAACAGCTCTTATTTCTCGTGTTGTTTAACTTTAGTCGACTTCACAGGTACAGGATCATCTCCACCTGCGCTCAAAGGGTGACATTTTAATATGCGTTTAACCGCTAACCAACTCCCTTTTGCAATTCCATGTAAATTAATTGCTTGAATTGCATAACTAGAACAGGTCGGGTTAAAACGACAATGAGGCCCGAGTAGGGGGCTAATCCATTGTTGATAACCGCGGATCAGCAATATAAGCAGGTGCTTGGGAAGCGAACAAACTGCTTTGAACTGATTTCTGATCTTGCTACGCCCTGAAGTTGAATTCATGGCTTTGTAGATATCAATTTCCTCAATTTACTGCTTCAACCTAAGTAGGCAAAAACAGACTATTTTTCCATTGATATAGCTGATTAAAAGGTGAGCTAACCTTACCTTAATTGGCGTAAAATTACTATGCTAGCAAGGGTAAATGCGCCGTAAAAAGGAAAGGCTAAAGCAGATTATTGCTTTTTCGCGTTAGCTTGAGGATTTTTTGAACGCTTGTGTTGAGGTTTTGGCTTAAAAGGTGGTTTAGGTGCACCTGGCTTACAACGTTCATTTATTTTGCGCCACATCTTAGTGAGCTGTTTAGTTAGCTCTTCATTAGATTGCTCGTCAACACCGGTTTTGACCATCAACACAATATCGATATTATCAAGTTTATGACGATTTAATCGAAAGCTTTCTCTAGCAAGTCGTTTGATACGGTTTCGTTGACATGCTTTTTTGCAGCGTTTTTTTGCTACAGTTAAACCGAGTCTTGGATGACCAACATCATTTGGTTTTGCAAGTAGAGTAAAATAAGGCGTAGCAGCGCGAGCTGGTTCTTGAAATATGCGGGAGTAATGCGAGGGAGTTAACAGACGTAACTCCCTGCTAAAGCTAAAGTCTTCCACTAAATATTAAGCAGAAAGTACTTTACGGCCTTTAGCACGACGACGTGCTAATACTTTACGACCGTTCTTAGTCGCCATGCGAGCACGGAAACCGTGAGTGCGCTTGCGCTTAAGTACGCTAGGTTGAAAAGTTCTTTTCATAACAATTCCATCCGATCGGTTAAAAGTTAAAACATCCTATGCAGGTCGCGATCCTGGCACAGGTGCCATTGCGAGCGCGAGATATTAAAGCTGAGCGCGTCTAAAGTCAATCAAAATCTGTTCTCTGTGGCTAAATAATCCACAGTAGGATTTCTTTATCCTTATATATAGACAAAACTTGGCAAAGCTATCGAGCAAACATAGACGATCTACATAAAGTAGGATCAATACGAAATCGATCTGCATAGATCTGATCCGATGGGCGGCATTATAGCATTTAGTAAGAATAGGAAAAGCTCTGGAAAACTAAATTTGATCTTAATTTTGGGGTGAGATCGGGAGAGTTTTTTGCTATGATCTTACTTGTGGGTAAAAAATAAAAACCTTTAAATTTCATGTGTTTATTTTTTTGTTAGGGTGAGATCTTGCTTTTTCTAAATGTCAATATTGAACTTGTGGATAAGATCACTTCATAATACCCCGCTTCCACCAGTGATTTTGTAATAAAAACTAAGTATTTCCGGCGATCCTTTCATTTAGATCTGATTTTTTAGATCTGAATGCTCTATTTTTTATTCCCGGGAATCAAAACCTATTGGAGTTCAGAGTGTATCTGTCGGTTTGGCAAAGTTGTTTATATGTTTTGCAAGATGAATTGCCATCTCAGCAATTTAGCATGTGGGTAAGACCACTACAGGCAGAAAGTACTGATGATACGCTAACTATCTATGCGCCGAATCGTTTTGTATTGGATTGGGTACGAGAAAAGTATCTCCACCGCATCAATGAACTGCTGATTGAGATCTGTGGTGATGAAGCACCAGAGCTGCGCTTTGATGTGGGTAGCAAACCTGTGTTAGCTGCACAACCAAGTTTATCTAACGAAAAAGCCGCAAGTGTAGGTCATGCCGCTGATAACATGTCAATGCTGCAAGGCACTCAGCCAAAAATGGCAGAAAAAGTTGAGCCAGCTCCTAAATCTTCGCATAAGTCTAATATTAAAGAGAATTATACCTTTGATAACTTTGTGGAAGGTAAATCTAACCAGCTGGCAAAAGCCGCTGCAACGCAAGTTGCAGATAATCCAGGTTCTGCATTCAACCCCGTATTTATTTATGGTGGTACAGGTCTGGGTAAGACGCACCTGTTACACGCCGTAGGTAATGGCATTATTGAACAAAAACCGGATGCAAAAATTGTTTATATGCATTCAGAGCGTTTTGTTCAGGACATGGTTAAAGCACTACAAAATAATGCCATTGAAGAATTCAAGCGTTACTACCGCAGCGTTGATGCATTGATGATTGATGATATCCAATTCTTTGCAAACAAAGAGCGTTCGCAAGAAGAGTTCTTCCATACTTTTAATGCGCTGCTTGAAGGCAACCAACAAATTATTCTAACTTCTGACCGTTACCCTAAAGAAATAGAAGGGGTTGAGGACCGACTGAAGTCGCGTTTTGGTTGGGGGTTAACTATTGCTATTGAGCCTCCAGAATTAGAGACTCGCGTTGCTATCTTAATGAAGAAAGCGCAGCAAAGTAATATTAACTTGCCACACGAAGTTGCCTTTTTTATTGCTAAGAAATTACGCTCTAATGTGCGAGAGTTAGAAGGTGCGTTAAACCGCGTGATAGCTAATGCCAACTTCACTGGTCGTCCAATTTCTATCGATTTTGTTAAAGAAGCGCTACGCGACTTATTAGCGCTACAAGACAAACTCGTTACCATCGATAATATCCAGCGCACCGTGGCGGAATATTATCGAATTCGTGTTTCTGACTTATTGTCAAAACGTCGTAGCCGTTCAGTTGCAAGACCAAGACAAGTAGCCATGGCATTGTCTAAAGAACTGACAAACCACAGCTTACCAGAAATAGGTGATGCATTTGGTGGTCGCGACCATACCACCGTGTTACATGCGTGTAGAAAAGTAAAAGCACTTCGTGATGAAAGTCATGAGGTAAAAGAAGATTATCAAAACTTAATTAGAACGCTGTCTTCTTAAGGGTTAAATGATGCAAATAACGATTCCAAGAGAACTATTTTTAAAGCCACTGGTACAAGTGTCGGGTGCCATTGAGCGCAAACATACACTGCCTATTTTGTCTAATGTATTGCTAGAAGTGAAAAATGGCGCGTTACATATGACAGGTACAGATTTAGAGATAGAGCTTGTTGCATCTGTTGCCCTTGAAACCAATGTGCCAGACGCCAAGATCACTTTACCAGCGAAAAAGCTCCTAGATATTTGTAAGAGCTTGCCAGATAACTCGGATTTAGTGCTGAGTAGCCAAGAGCATCAATTGCTACTGACTAGCGGTCAAAGTCGCTTTTCTTTGACAACCTTAGCCGCTGAAGATTTCCCTAATCTTGAAGAGTGGGATGGTGAGGTTGAGTTTGCCATAACGCGTTTAGAGCTTAGAAAATTGCTAGAAGCAACGCATTTCTCTATGGCTAACCAAGACGTACGTTACTATTTAAATGGTATGTCGTTCGAGGTAGATAATAATGAAATTAAAACGGTAGCTACTGACGGTCACCGTTTGGCAATTGCGCAGCAAAGATTACCTGAGTCATTGCAAACACAACGTCAATTGATCATTCCTCGTAAGGGCGTGCAAGAGATCATGCGCTTATTGCCTGCGGATGATGAAACTATCACCATTCAATTTGGCGCTAATCATGTGCGCATCATCGACAGCGAATTTACTTTCACGAGTAAGCTGGTGGATGGGCGATTCCCTGATTATCGTCGCGTATTACCTCGAGGCGGGGACAAGTTGGTTACCGCAAATCGCGACTGGCTACGTAGTGCATTTCAGCGTGTATCTATTCTTTCTAACGAGAAGTTTCGTGGCGTACGATTGAATCTGAGTAATGGACAATTAAAAATTAGTGCCAATAACCCAGAGCAGGAGCAAGCTGAAGAAATTGTTGAGGTAGGTTACCAAGGTGATGATCTTGAAGTTGGTTTTAACGTTTCTTACTTATTAGACGTGTTAAATACAATAAAGTCTGAAGATGTACAATTTACGCTTTCTGATGCGAACAGCAGTGCGCTTATTGAAGCCGCTGGTGACGAACATGCAATGTATGTAGTTATGCCGATGCGTTTATAGAGTTATGAGTTTAACTCACCTTAGCCTCAATGCATTTCGAAACATTGAGGCGATGGCGCTTTCACCTAGCAATGCCGTTAATGTCATTCTCGGTGAAAATGGTAGCGGTAAAACCAGTCTGCTCGAAGCCATTTACTTTCTCTCCAGTGGTAAATCTTTCCGTACCAATCTGCAAAAATTAATGATCAAGCATGAGGCTTCTCATTGCGTTGTTCATGCAAAAAAACAACTACATAACTTGTCTATACCGCTTGGCATTAGTAAATATACCAGTGGCGAAACTAAGCTTCGAATTCAGGGGCAAGCAAGCCGGAAAGTGGCAGAATTAGCACAGGTTTTACCTGTTCAAGTTATTACACCAGAAAGCTATGAGCTGTTTTTTGGTGGTCCAAAAGAGCGTCGTAAGTTTCTTGATTTAGGTGTGTTCCACGTGGAACATCAGTTCTATTCCACATGGAAAATGTTTAATCAGGTGCTCAAGCAACGTAACGCTTTATTGAAATCTAAACCGAGAGATCTCCAATCCCAGCTAAGTTATTGGGATAAGGAGTTTGTACGCCTTGCTGAGCAAATAAATATGTTTAGAGAGGCTTATATAGGTAGGTTTCAGACGCATTTTTTTGATAAGATAGGGGATATAAGCCCTATATTTAAAGGCCTTGAAATTCGCTTTCAAGCGGGCTGGAAGGGGGAACTCGCTGAGGTATTAACGAATCAGTTAGAGCGAGATGTAAAACTTGGCTATACAAGTAAAGGGCCGCATAAGGCTGACTTTAACTTTTATACTCAAGGAAACAGCGTAGAACATATTTTTTCTCGTGGGCAACTCAAGCTCTTACTGTATGCACTTAAAGTAATGCAAAACAGTTTGATTGACCAAGAGAGTAATAAGCAGTCAATTCTGCTTATTGATGATTTACCTTCGGAGCTTAGTGAAGATACTAAGGTGGCGGTATCGCGTCTGTTGGCGCAATGTCAGTCACAGCTGTTTATCACTGCTATTACTCCAGAAAGTATTGCCGCCGTTATTGAACCAATGGAACGTGAAATTAAAATGTTCCACGTGGAACATGGCAGCTTAATAACAAAATAATTGGAAGAAACCATGTCGGAAAATTACGATTCGTCGAGTATTAAAGTACTTAAAGGATTGGATGCTGTAAGAAAGCGTCCGGGAATGTATATCGGTGACACAGACGATGGTACTGGTTTACATCACATGGTGTTTGAGGTCGTTGATAACTCAATCGACGAAGCACTAGCAGGATATTGTGACGATATTTTCGTAACAATTCATACCGATGGCTCTGTATCTGTTCGAGATAATGGTCGTGGTATCCCAACTTCAATTCACGAAGAAGAAGGGGTTTCTGCGGCGGAAGTTATCATGACTGTACTACATGCCGGTGGTAAATTTGATGATAACTCATATAAAGTATCTGGCGGTCTGCACGGTGTAGGTGTTTCTGTTGTAAATGCACTTTCTGAAAAACTACAATTAACAATCCGCCGTGATGGCAAAGTGCATCAGCAAAAATACACAATGGGTGTTCCAGATGCGCCGCTAGGTATTATCGGTGAAGCGGAATCTACTGGTACAGAATTGAGATTCTGGCCAAGTGCTGAAACTTTCTCAGATACAAATTTCCACTACGATATTCTAGCCAAGCGCCTACGTGAACTATCTTTCCTTAACTCTGGTGTAAGCATCATTTTGAGTGATGAGCGCGAAGAGAATAAACAAGATCACTTCAAATATGAAGGCGGTATTCAAGCATTCGTTGCATATCTAAATCGTAAGAAGACGCCAGTTCATCAAAGCGTTTTCCACTTTTCGACTGAGCGTGATGATGGCATTAGCGTAGAAGTCTCTATGCAATGGAATGATGGTTTCCAAGAAAACATCTACTGTTTTACCAATAACATTCCTCAACGCGATGGTGGTACTCATTTAGCGGGTTTCCGTGCAGCACTTACGCGTACGCTTAACACCTACATGGAAAAAGAAGGCTTTAATAAAAAGTATAAAACCAGTGCTACGGGTGACGATGCCCGTGAAGGTTTGACCGCTGTTGTTAGTGTTAAAGTTCCTGATCCTAAGTTCTCTTCACAGACAAAAGATAAGCTCGTTTCTAGTGAAGTGAAAGGGGCTGTTGAGCAAATGATGGCTGAAAAGCTAACCGAATTCTTGCTAGAAAACCCAGGCGATGCAAAAACCGTTGTAAACAAAATCGTTGATGCTGCGCGCGCACGTGAAGCTGCACGTAAGGCCCGTGAAATGACTCGTCGTAAGGGCGTTATGGATTTAGCTGGTCTACCGGGTAAACTCGCTGACTGCCAAGAACGAGATCCTGCACTTTCTGAACTATATATAGTGGAGGGTGACTCAGCGGGTGGTTCTGCTAAGCAAGGTCGTAATCGTAAGAACCAAGCAATTCTGCCGCTCAAAGGTAAAATCCTGAACGTAGAAAAAGCACGCTTTGATAAGATGCTTTCTTCTCAGGAAGTGGCAACACTAATTACTGCATTAGGCTGTGGTATTGGCCGTGATGAATATAACCCTGAAAAGCTAAGATATCACCGCATCATCATCATGACCGATGCGGACGTGGATGGGTCACACATCCGTACGCTGCTACTGACTTTCTTCTATCGTCAGATGCCAGAGATCATCGAACGCGGTTATGTCTATATTGCTCAGCCACCGCTATACAAAGTGAAGAAAGGTAAGCAAGAACGTTATATTAAAGATGATAATGCGCTAACTTCATATTTAACGACATTAGCTCTAAACGATGCTGCGTTATACCCAGCAGAAGGTGCTGAGCCAATTACTGGCAACAAGTTAGAAAACCTAGTGCATGACTATCAGAATACGATAGATATTATTGAGCGTTTAAAGCGTAAGTATCCGTCTTCAATCATGAACCGCTTGCTTTACCACCCAGAACTAACCGAGTCAGACTTATCTGATGAAGCAAAAGTAACGGCGTGGACTGAAAACTTGGTTGCTGACCTTGTGAAGAAAGATGAAGACGCCACTATCTTCAACGCAGAAGTTGCATTTGATGAAGAGCGCCATATGTATTATCCGGTGATCAATATTCGTCAGCACGGTGTTGATAAAGCGCATACTTTGAACTTCGATTTTATTACATCTAAAGATTATGTTCGCATTGCGAACACGGGTCGTCAGATTGGTAGTTTGATCAGCGAAGGCGGTTATGTACAGCGTGGTGAGAAGACACAAGCAATCGAATATTTTGAGGCTGGTCTTGAATGGCTTATCTCAGAGTCTAAGCGTGGCTTGTATACACAACGCTATAAAGGATTGGGTGAGATGAACCCTGACCAACTTTGGGAAACAACGATGGATCCAGATGCTCGCCGTATGCTACGTGTGACTATTGAAGATGCTATTGCTGCAGACCAATTGTTTGCAACCTTGATGGGTGACCAAGTTGAACCTCGTCGAGAGTTTATCGAAACAAATGCACTGAGAGTTGTTAACTTAGACGTGTAAACTCAAACATCTAGTAAAAAGGAGGGATTTTCCCTCCTTTTTTTATGCTTTAAAGCTTAAAACCCTCCTGCGCTCGCGGTATACTGAGCATAATTTTCAATCATTGAATCTAGCGTAAGCGCCAAATTACTGCAGGCGTTTACATACGATAAGTACCAGATAAAAATAAGCCAACTATGCAAAAATACGATATCAAAACCTTCCAAGGTTTGATCCTGGCTTTACAGGATTACTGGGCGCAGCAAGGCTGTGTTGTAGCTCAACCTTTAGATATGGAAGTTGGTGCGGGTACATTCCACCCGATGACCTTCCTTAAGTCCATTGGTCCTGAGCCAATGTCGAGCGCATACGTACAACCTTGTCGCCGCCCGACGGATGGTCGCTATGGTGAAAACCCTAACCGTCTTCAGCATTACTACCAATTCCAAGTTGTTTTGAAGCCATCGCCTGAGAATATTCAGGAGCTCTACCTAGGCTCTCTAGAAGCGTTGGGCATTGATACATTAACGCACGAAGTGCGCTTTGTTGAAGATAACTGGGAGTCACCAACGCTAGGTGCTTGGGGATTAGGTTGGGAAGTATGGTTGAATGGCATGGAAGTGACTCAGTTTACTTACTTCCAGCAAGTTGGCGGTATTGAATGCTCACCGGTAACGGGTGAAATTACTTATGGTTTAGAGCGCCTTGCGATGTATATACAAGGTGTAGATAGCATTTATGATCTCGTTTGGACAGATGGTCCAATGGGGCGCGTAACTTATGGTGACGTGTTCATGCAAAACGAGATCGAACAGTCGACATATAACTTTGAATATGCGGATGTAGAGGCATTATTCAAGCAGTTTGACCAGTGTGAAAAAGAAAGTGAAAAGCTAATCGAAGCGGGGCTTCCATTGCCAGCTTATGAGCAGGTAATGAAGGCATCTCATGCATTTAACCTGTTAGACGCACGTCATGCTATCTCAGTAACTGAGCGTCAGCGCTATATATTAAGAGTTCGTGCTTTATCAAAAGCCTGTGCACAGGCTTACTATGACGCACGTGAAGCACTTGGCTTCCCGCTTTGTAAGGATAAATAATGTCGATTGAAAACTTACTCGTAGAAATTGGTACCGAAGAGTTACCACCAAAGGCGTTACGCAACCTTGCTGAGTCATTCGCAGAAAATACTAGGCAAGAACTTGAAGCATTAGAACTTAGTCATGAAGGCGTGAGCTGGTATGCATCACCTCGTCGCTTAGGCATTCAAGTTAAAGCATTGCAAACGCAACAGGCCGATAAAGTGGTTGAAAAGCGTGGTCCAGCTATTCAGGCGGCATTTGACGCGGATGGTAACGCGACTAAAGCGGCGCTAGGTTGGGCGCGTGGTTGTGGTATTGATATTAATGATGCTGAGCGTTTAGAAACTGACAAGGGTACTTGGCTGCTACACAAAGCGAAAGTAGAGGGGCAACAGACCTTAGCGTTACTAAGCGATGTGATCAACAAAGCACTGGCTAAGTTACCTATTCCAAAGCCGATGCGCTGGGGTGCGAACAAGACGCAATTTATCCGTCCTGTGCATACTGTGGCTGCACTACTTGGTAGTCAACAAGTTGAAGGTGAAGTGCTAGGTAAAGCTATCAGCAATGAGCTGCAAGGACATCGCTTCCATCACCCTGAGCGTGTTCGTGTTGAACATGCGGATGATAGTCATGCAGTGCTAAAAGGTGCATACGTTATTGCGGATTACGAAGCACGTAAAGCGTTAATTCGAGGCCAAATTGAAGCTGAAGCTGAAAAGCTCGGCGCGCAAGTCGCGATGGATGAAGACCTTCTTGAAGAAGTTACATCGCTAGTCGAGTGGCCAGTCACTTTAGTTGCTTCTTTTGAAGAAGCCTTCTTGCAAGTGCCAGATGAAGCACTTATCTACACCATGAAAGACGACCAAAAGTACTTTCCACTGTTAGATAAGCAAGGCAACTTGATCAACAAGTTCTTGTTTGTTTCTAACATTGAAAGTAAAGACCCAAGTGTGGTGATCTCGGGTAACGAGAAAGTGGTTCGCCCGCGTCTGGCAGATGCTCAGTTCTTCTTTGAAACGGATAAGAAGAAAACGCTGGAAAGCCGTCTTGAGTCACTTGATTCAGTGTTATTTCAGAAGCAGCTTGGCACACTAAAAGACAAGTCAGAGCGTATCTCGGCACTCGCAGGTTTTATTGCGGAGCAGCTTGGTGCTGATAAGGCGCTAGCAGAGCGTGCAGGTTTACTAAGTAAAACGGACCTAATGACTGAAATGGTCATGGAATTTACTGACGTTCAGGGCGTGATGGGTATGCATTACGCGCGTATTGATGGTGAAGCGGAAGAAGTCGCATTAGCACAAAATGAGCAATATATGCCGCGTTTTGCTGGTGATAACCTACCGTCTAACCCAGTTAGTTTTGCCGTGGCGCTTGCGGATAAGTTTGATACTTTGGTTGGCATTTTTGGTATCGGCCAGACACCAAAAGGCGATAAAGACCCGTTTGCACTTCGTCGTGCTGCCATCGGCGCATTGCGTATCATGGTAGAAAAAGAACTACCATTAGACATTCAGGATATCGTTGCCAAAGCAATGACGTTATTCGGTGATAAGCTAAACAATGCAAATGTTGCCGATGAAGTGGTTGAGTTTATGTTAGGTCGTTTCCGTGCCTGGTACCAAGATGAAGGTATCAGCGTGGATGTGATCCAAGCAGTACTTGCAAGACGTCCAACGAGCCCTGTTGATTTTGATCGCCGAGTAAAAGCGGTTAGTCACTTTAGAACGTTGGCGGAAGCTGAAGCGTTAGCTGCTGCCAATAAGCGTGTAAACAACATTTTAGCGAAGAATAACGTCGCGTCAGAAGCTGCGGTGGAGAGTTCACTCCTGCAAGAAGAAGCTGAGCAAACATTGGCTGCACAAGTTGCTGCGTTAACTGCTGAGCTTGCACCTGTTTACGCTGAAGGTGATTATCAAACTGCACTGACGCGTTTAGCAAGTTTACGTGAAGCAGTAGATAACTTCTTTGATAATGTTATGGTAATGGCGGACGATGAAGCGGTTAAAGCCAATCGTTTAGCGCTACTTGGTCAGTTAAGTAAGTTATTCCTTAATACTGCAGATATTTCAGTGTTACAAAACTAATTGCTGATACAAAAGCCAGCAATTGCTGGCTTTTTGCTGATTGGTAAAAGCAAGTAAAAGGCAGTCTAGCTATGATTAAAAAACAAGGGGCAATGGCGATTGCGCTATTAGCACTTACCGCTTGTAGTAGTAACTTTCAATTGCCAACAACGTCAACTTCACCGGTAGTTGCTGGTGAGTTGGATAAGGCAATGTATTTACGCGGTGACTTCACTCTGTGGGATGCCGAACCTCAGTATCGCTTTGAAGAAACACAACCGGGGATCTACGCAACAAAAGCAAGATTCATGAGCCCAGGTAAAGTGTATGAATTTAAAATTGCTGATGAGCAGTGGAGTGAAGGCTACAACTGTGGCTATAAGAGTGAAGGGCAGTTAACGCTAGGACAACCGCTGGTTGCGGATTGTAACACTGTGTATAACTACTTTAGCTTTAAGCCAAGTAAAAAAGGTTGGTACGAAATCCGCTTAGATTATCGTAATCCTCGCTCACCAAAGGTGGTGATTGTAAAATCTTAAAAAAGCGGCATCAGCCGCTTTTTTATTGTCTATGACTCATGAGTTCAAACAGTGTGTTAAAGAGGAGATCACTGACCTTTCTTAATCACATATTTGTAAGGAGATTCGGCCACTGCTTTGGCAACCAAAGTGTGATCCATAAATTCACAGAAGCTCGGAATGTCCCTTGTCGTTGATGGATCATCTGCGATAACTAACAACGTCTCACCTAAGTTCATCCGTCTCACCATGCCTCTAATCATCATTACCGGCTCCGGACAACGTAAGCCTACTGCATCTAAGGTGTGGTCGGTATTATCAAAACTCATTGTGGGTGGCCTTGTTAGTTACGTTGTTAGTGACGAAAACTGCTATTTTAACCGCATGTTGTAAGTAAGCTCAAGTTTGGATAACTCAAGTCTTAGCCAACCGAGGTGAGGTAAATGCAGGTAATAAAAAAGGCAAAACAGCTGTGCCGTTTTGCCTTGGTCACCAAGTTGAAGTTGTGTGCTGGTATTGTCTTATAAAAGCCCAGTACCAGCTGGTTGGAATTAGTTCTCTACGCGCTCGAATACGGTAGCAATGCCTTGGCCTAAACCAATACACATAGTTGCAAGACCATACTTCGCGTCTTTCTCTTCCATTAGATTGATAAGCGTCGTGCTAATACGTGAGCCTGAGCAACCAAGTGGGTGACCGAGTGCAATTGCACCACCGTTGAGGTTCACTTTCTCATCTACCTTGTCTAGTAGACCTAGATCTTTTAGCACTGGTAGTGATTGTGCTGCAAAGGCTTCGTTTAGTTCAGCAACATCAATATCATCGATAGTAATGCCCGCCTGCTTCAAGGCTTTTTGTGATGCTGGAACTGGACCATAACCCATGATGGAAGGATCGCAACCTGCGACTGCCATTGACTTAACACGAGCACGAATTGGAAGACCGAGTTCTCTTGCTTTAGACTCGCTCATGACCAACATAGCTGAAGCACCGTCAGAAAGCGCTGAAGAGGTACCTGCAGTTACCGTACCCGATGCTGGGTTAAATACAGGACGTAGCTGTCCTAGACCTTCTAGGCTTGTCTCAGGGCGGATAACTTCGTCATGCTCGACAAGTACAGGTGTACCATCGGCATCATGACCTTCCATTGGCAGGATTTCTTTTGCAAAACGCCCTTCAAGGGTTGCGGCATGTGCGCGCTGGTGTGAACGTACGGCAAATTCATCTTGCTGCTCACGACTGATACCATGCATTAGCGCTAAGTACTCAGCTGTTAACCCCATCACGCCAGCAGCTTGCGCAACTGATGTCGCAAGGCCTGGGTGAAAGTCATTACCATGTGTCATTGGTACGTGACCCATGTGCTCAACACCACCGATAAGGTAAGTGTCACCAGCACCTGTCATGATAGCGCGAGCTGCGTCATGCAATGCCTGCATTGAGGAACCGCATAGGCGGTTCACGGTTACCGCCGGTACGGTGTGAGGAATGCCAGCTAAGAGTGCAGCATTACGACCAACGTTAAAGCCTTGCTCTAAAGTTTGCTGTACACAGCCCCAGTAAATATCATCAATTGAGTCTGGTGCTACTTGAGGGTTACGCTCAAGTAGGCCTTTCATCAAGTGTGCGCTGAGGTCTTCGGCACGTTTATGCTTAAATACACCGCCTTTTGAACGGCCCATTGGGGTACGAATACAATCTACGATTACCGCGTTTTCCATGTTACTGGCCCTCCACTTGATAGAACACTTTACCTTCATCTGCCCACTGTCTAGTTTGCTCAGAAACTCGATAAATTTCACCAAGATGAGCGTACTTATCAGCCATAGCTACAAAGTTTGCGAGGCCGATTTGGTCTAGATAGCGGAATGCACCACCTCTGAATGGAGGGAAGCCGATACCGTAGATCAGTGCCATGTCTGCTTCTTGCGGTGAAGCAACAATGTTTTCTTGCAGACACAGTAACACTTCATTGATCATTGGCACCATACAACGCTCAATAATCGTTTGTTTATCAAATTCAGTTGGTGCGTCACAAATACCGCTCAGCAGCTCAAGCGCGCTGTCGTCTTTACTCTTCTTCAAACGACCTTTGCGATCTGGTGCGTATTGGTAGAAGCCTTTTTGGTTCTTCTGACCAAAGCGCTCAGCCCCCGCAAGTACTGCGACAGGGTCTTTGTCTTTACGTGCCATGCGAGTAGGGAAGCCATCAGCCATTACACCAGTACAATGGTTTGCCGTATCGATACCCACTACGTCTAGTAGGTACGCTGGACCCATTGGCCAGCCGAAGACATTTTCCATAACCTTATCTACTTTTGCGAAGTCAGCACCTTCTACAACAAGTTGGCTGAAGCCTGCAAAGTAAGGGAATAGAACACGGTTCACGAAGAAACCTGGGCAATCGTTAACAACGATAGGAGACTTGCCAAGCTTTAAGGCATAATCTACCACTGCAGCAACGGTTTCATCCGATGTTTGCTCGCCACGAATGATTTCTACCAATGGCATTTTTGGCACTGGGTTAAAGAAGTGCATACCACAGAAGTTTTCTGGCTTCTCAAGTGCCGTGGCTAACTCATCAATACGAATAGTTGATGTGTTTGAAGTCAGGATCGTACCTTCTGGTAATTGCGACTCTAAACTCGCCAATACCGTTTTCTTGACTTTAGGGTTTTCAACAACGGCTTCTACGATGATGTCTGAGCCTTGTAGATCGTGATCGTTGAGCGTTGCTTTGATTTTACCTAAAGTGGCAACCATCTTGTCCATTGACATGTGGCCGCGCTGTACTTTTTTACCAAGTAGTTTTGCAGCCTCACCCATACCAAGGTCTAGGGCACCTTGCTGGATGTCTTTCATGACAATTGGCGTACCTTTGTAGGCCGATTGGTAAGCGATACCGCCACCCATAATACCAGCACCAAGTACCGCTGCTTGTTTGATCTCTGTTTTACTTTGTTTTGCTTGTTTCTTGGCAACCGTTTTGATGTATTGATCCGCTAAGAAAATACCGGTTTGCGCTGCGGCTTCTGCCGTTTTGGCAAGTTTAGCAAAGTTTTGGTTTTCGAGTGCCATCGCTTCGCTGCGGCTAAGGTTAGCTGCCGCTTTAAGCGTTTGTACCGCCATCATTGGTGCTGGGTAATGACCTTTGGTTTTTGCCATGACTAAGCCTTCGGCCATACCAAAGCTCATACCTTGCTCAACACGATTCATCTTCAATGGGTCAAGCTTGATTTGGCGTTTCGCGCGCCAATCTAATTTACCTGCAATGGCTTGCTCCAAGGTACGAATAGCGGCAGCCATGAGTTTGTCAGCAGGTACTACACCGTCAACCGCACCCACTTTTAGTGCGTCATTCGCTCGGTTTTCTTGACCTGTGGTTATCCACGTCATTGCGTTGTCAGCGCCGATTAAGCGAGGAAGTCTTACGGTACCACCAAAGCCCGGCATAATGCCAAGCTTAACTTCTGGTAGGCCAATTTTTGCGTTGTCAGTTGCAATACGGTAATCCGTGGCGAGCAACCACTCGCAACCACCGCCAAGCGCAAGGCCATTTACTGCCGATAGTGTAGGGAAAGGTAAATCTTCTATTGCGTCGAAGACATCGGTTGCGGTTTTAATCCAACCAACAAGTTCTTCTTCTGAGCGTTGGAAAGTCGGAAGGAATTCAAAAATATCAGCGCCAACAATAAAGTGGTCTTTATCGCTGGTAAAAATTAAGCCGTCGATGTCGTCGCGCTGGCTCAATTCGATAAGTGCTTCGTGGCTTTCCTTTAGTACTTGCTGAGATAGTTTGTTTACTGAGCCTGGTAGGCAAAACTTAAACTCAGCGATATTGCCTTTGCAAAAATCAACTACAAAGGACTCGCGTTTGATTAACATACATGTTCTCCCGTGCTTTACACTGGTACGATGAGTTGTAATTTCAATCAGTGTGGATCCTTTGGCGGCAAATTGCAATGAAAAATTTACCGCACATTTACTGAAATACCTGAGTCGGTTTGCTATGGTGGCTTAACGCACCTCGCATTTAGTGTCATTTATGAGCATGCTCGCAAGTGACAAGCCGAGTTTTGGTCTTCAGCGCCATCTTTAGATAAGCATAATTTGGCTGTATTTCAATTTAGGTGTGTATTCTTTTGGCAGATAAAAAAGGGTTTGCATGACATATTGGTTACCCCGCTTAGCTGCAGGCAGCTTATGTATGGTGAGCTGGCTCTGTGCAGCCGATAGCACTCACGACGAATTTAAAGAGGCTGAGCGTGTCGCTTGGTCTGGTAATTATAATAATTTTAAAGCTGCAACAGCGCAGCTCGATCATCCACTTAAGCCATACGTTGAAATGGCATTTTACAAGCGTCACCCTAAACTCAAGTACCAGCAGGAAATTCAGCACTTTTTAACGGTATACGAACACACCCCATTAGAATGGCCTGTACGTTCAGCTTGGCTCGATTATTTAAAGCGGTATAAAAAGAAAGCACGATTCATCGAGTTCTATCGTGAAACCAGTGATGTTGAACTCAAGTGTACGTATTTGGTGTATCAGTTGGACTTGGGTGCACCGAAAAAAGCCATTCTTGATCAGGTAGCCGATATTTGGACGGTGGGAAAGTCTCAGCCCAGAGCTTGTGATGGTCTTTTTAACCAATGGCAAAAAGCGGGGTATAGAACGCCTGAGCTAGTCTGGCAGCGAATTTCTAATGCTGCGCAATCTGGTCAAACGTCACTGCTAGACTATCTTGAGAAGCTGTTACCAAAAAATGAGGCATACCTTGCCGAGCTATATAAAAAGGTTCGCCAAGATCCGAGTGCCGCTGCTGGGCTTTATCGGTTTAGTAAACGCACCGAAAAAGAAGCCGAAATTGCGGTATATGGTATAAGACGCCTCGTTTGGCGCGATCCTGATTTAGCGCTGCGTGCCTGGCAGAAGATGCAGGATATGTTTACCTTTACTCAGCGGCAAAAGGATAGTGTTGCTTATCGTTTCGCTCTAGCGCTTGCGTCTAAAGGGCATGAAGACGCACGGTTTTGGCTTAATAAAGTGCCCAAATCGTTGCAGGACAGAAAGCTACTACAGTGGCTGATGAGTAACATGCTGAAAGAGCAAGATTGGGAAGGGATTTCGGCCTTATTCGTGGGTCACGAGCAACTAAGCAATGGTCAACAATACTGGCTTGCATATAGCCTCGCGAAGCGTGACGAGTTAGCTAAGGCTAACGAGATTTGGCAGCAATTAGCGCAAGAGCGTGATTACTACGGTTTTTTGGCTGCTGCGCGTTTAGGATTACCAGTCTCACTGAATGAAGAGCCGTTAAATGTTGACCCCAGCATTGTCGAACGAGTATCTCATGCGCCAGGTTTTAAGCGAGCAAAGGCTTTATACGAACTGGAAAGGTATACTCAAGCACGTCGAGAGTGGAACTACCTTACTAACACCTCAAGCAAAGAGGAAAAGCTTGCAGCATCCATATTGGCTGCTGACTTTGATTGGTACGACAGCACTATTTTTACTCTTGCACAGATCAAAGCTTGGAATTACGTTGATTTGCGTTTCCCGATAGCGTTTAAAGAGCTGTTCACTAAATATAGTGAGCGTAATCGAGTCGATGTTGCATGGAGCATTGCGATTGCTCGCCGGGAAAGCTCTTTCGCACCGGATGCACGCTCGAGTGCGGATGCTCACGGTTTAATGCAGCTGCTGCCAAGCACAGCCAAATACGTCAACAACCGCAAACGCGTGGCAAAAAATCGCCTATATCATCCGGCCACAAACATTCGCTTGGGGACCAGTTATTTAGAGTATTTGAAGCGTAAAAATGCTGGAAATGAGGTTTTGGCGACAGCATCGTACAACGCGGGTTATCATAGAATTAAGCGTTGGCTGCCGTCAGAGGCTATGCCTGCTGAGCTTTGGATTGAGCTGATCCCGTACCGAGAAACACGTGACTACGTAAAAAATGTGATGGCATATCGACAGGTTTACCATACCCGCCTTGGTCGTGATGGCAACATATTGGCAAGTATCTTGGATATGAAAATTGTGAAATAACCGCACATGGCTGGTGCTTAGACTCAGTTCGTCGTTTTTAGGTAGCAGCTATGATAGACTCGATAGTATGTGAATTTTTGAAAATGGGTACACCATGGATAAGTTAGCAAATTTATACGCAGAGCACATTGCCACGTTGCAACAGCGTACAAGAACGATAGTAGAACGAGAAGGACTGGATGGACTTGTGATCCATTCGGGGCAAGCAAAGCGTCAATTCCTTGATGATATGTACTATCCGTTTAAAGTTAACCCGCAATTTAAAGCTTGGTTGCCTGTTATCGATAATCCGCATTGCTGGGTTGTGGTTAATGGCAGTGACAAGCCGAAACTCATTTTTTATCGTCCGGTTGATTTTTGGCATAAAGTGCCTGACGAGCCGAGAGATTTTTGGGCAGAGTATTTTGATATTCAACTGCTGGTTAAGCCAGATCAGGTTGAACAGTTACTGCCATACGACAAAGCAAACTATGCCTATATCGGTGAATATTTAGAGGTTGCACAAGCGCTTGGCTTTACTCAAGTGAATCCAGAGCCGGTGATGAACTTCTTGCATTATCATCGTGCATATAAAACTCAGTATGAAATGGCATGTTTACGTGAAGCAAGCCGTCTTGGCGTGCTTGGCCACATGGCGGCGCGCGATGCCTTCTTTGCTGGTGGTTCCGAGTTTGAAATTCAACAAGCTTATCTTAATGCAACTCAGCATATGGAAAACGATACGCCATATGGCAATATTGTCGCCTTGAATGAAAATTGTGCGATTTTGCACTATACCCATTTTGAGCGTAAAGCACCGAGTAAGCACTTATCATTTTTGATTGATGCCGGTGCAAACTTTAACGGTTATGCGTCAGATATTACCCGTACTTATGATTTTGCTAAACAAGGTGAGTTTGCCGAGTTGGTGAAAGTCATGAACGATCACCAAATTGAATTGGGCAGAGCATTACAACCGGGCAAACTATACGGTGAGCTGCATATCGATTGTCATAATCGTGTGGCGCAAGTGTTGAGTGACTTTGGTATTGTTAAGCTTGGTGCTCAGGCCATCGTCGAGAAGGGAATTTCTTCCACTTTCTTCCCTCATGGTCTCGGTCACCATATTGGTCTACAGGTACATGATATGGGCGGATTCATGGCTGATGAAGCCGGCACGCACCAAGCACCGCCTGAAGGTCACCCGTTCTTGCGTTGTACTCGTAAGATAGAGGCTAATCAGGTGTTCACTATTGAGCCAGGGTTGTACTTCATCGATTCATTGTTGGAAGACTTGGCGCAAACAGAAAACAAACAGTATATCAATTGGGATAAGGTTGACGCACTGAAGCCTTACGGTGGTATCCGTATTGAAGATAACATCATTGTGCATGAAGATAGACTAGAAAATATGACGCGAGATTTCGGTCTCGAGTAAGCTGACTTCTAGCGCTAAAAGTAAGTATATTTGGGGGCCGATTGGCTCCCTTTTAGTTTGGAACATTATGTCTGAATATTTCATTCCGAGTGAATCAATTAGTCATCATGAGGAAATTAAGAAAAGCACGTTTATCGTACATTTGGCCCACACGCCAACCATCGAAGATGCTAAAGCGTTTATTAAGCAGATTAATGACGCGTATCCTGATGCACGGCACAATTGTTGGGCACACATAGCTGGGCCCCCTGGTGGCAGCCATGTGTTAGGGTTTTCTGATGATGGTGAGCCTAACGGGACCGCTGGTAAGCCAATGCTCAATGTGCTAATGGGATCAGGGATTGGTGAAATAACCGCGGTGACGACGCGTTATTTTGGCGGTATAAAACTTGGCACCGGGGGGTTGGTTAGAGCCTATGGAGGCACGCTTAATAACGCTTTAGCACAGCTAAGCACGACTAAAAAGGTACCGGCTTCTATTATTGTTGGTCACAGTGATTACCATCTCCAAGGTGTGATAGAGCAGCTATTACAAAGCCAGTTTACAGTGCTAAATTTAGATAAAGAATACACGGCTAATATTACCTGGCAAATAGCAGTAGATAGTCGTGAAACACAACAAATCATTGATGCTATTTATGAATTAACCAATGGTGTTGTATTATTTAAGCAACTCAAGGAGTAGGTTCTACTTCTTTACATTCACTAATTAACCTCTGGTTAAATAACAAAAAGCGCAGCGTACAAAATGCAATTTCGTACCATAATAAAAATACTCGGGCAGTTAGTCGCTCTATTTAGTATCACTATGGTGCCACCAGCCATTGTATCTTTGATATACAAAGATGGTGGTGGTGTACCTTTTGTTTTAGCTTTCATTTTTAGTGTGCTGATGGGTTTGTTTGCGTACTACCCAAACCGCAAGGAAAACGGCGATCTTAAAGCCAGAGAGGGCTTCTTAATCGTTGTTTTATTCTGGTTGGTACTGGGATCGTTTGCATCATTGCCGCTCATTTTCTTAGATAAACCGAATCTATCTTTAGCAGATGCCGTGTTTGAAGCTTTTTCTGGGCTGACAACTACTGGGGCTACGGTATTGACGGGTATAGAACATTTACCCAAAGCGGTATTATTCTATCGCCAGCAGTTGCAGTGGCTTGGTGGTATGGGGATCATCGTATTGGCCGTAGCCGTTCTTCCTATGCTTGGGGTTGGTGGCATGCAGTTATATCGTGCCGAAACACCAGGTCCAGTTAAAGACTCAAAGATGACACCGCGTATTGCCGATACCGCCAAGCACCTTTGGTATATCTATGTGTCTCTAACAGCAGCTTGTACGCTGGCTTACTGGATAGCAGGAATGAATTGGTTTGATGCTATCTGTCATGCGTTTGCTACGATAGCTATCGGTGGCTTCTCGACTTATGACGCTTCTATGGGCTACTTCGATAACCCGCTCATTAACGTTATTTGCGTCATCTTCTTGCTGATTGCTGCCATTAACTTCTCGCTACATTATGCTGCTGTGTCGAGCCGCAATATTAAAGCCTATTTGCGAGATCCTGAGTTTAAAGTCTTTCTATTTATCCAGTTAGCGTTGGTAGTGATTTGTTTTGCGGTATTATCGTCAAGCAATGTCTATGAAACGGGTGATGAAACCTTAGATCAAGCGATGTTTCAGGCTGTGTCAATTAGTACAACTGCTGGGTTTGCGACCGATAGCTTCTCAACGTGGCCGCTGTTTCTACCTATTCTCTTGATTTTCTCTAGCTTCATTGGTGGCTGTGCTGGTTCTACGGGTGGTGGGATGAAGGTTGTGCGTGTCTTCTTACTCTATTTACAGGGGATCCGCGAGCTTAATCGTTTAGTGCATCCACGCGCTATTTACTCGATAAAATTAGGCCGCAAGGCATTGCCTGATAAAGTGGTGGAAGCGGTGTGGGGGTTCTTCTCGGCTTATGCGCTGGTGTTTGTGATTATTATGATTGCATTACTGGGGACGGGACTCGATAACATTACTGCATTTTCAGCAACTGCGGCCTGTCTAAATAACTTGGGCCCAGGATTGGGAAGTGTTGCAGCGCACTACGGCGACATTAGCGATGCAGCAAAGTGGATCCTTACTCTTGCTATGGTCTTTGGCCGCTTAGAGATCTTCACGTTGTTAGTCTTATTTACTCCTACCTTCTGGCGTGGGTAACAGTGCTTAAGTTGTGGGCTCTTTTGCTAGGAGCCTACAACTGACAGTATCACTACCTTGTTTCTGCCACTTTGTGACAAGTTGTCATCTTCCTTTTGAACTTCGCAAAGAAAAAGTTAATAAAAATTTCAAAAACTCGGATTTTCGGGGTTTTCAAGTGTCAGTATTTTTACAACGATTTAACTTGGAGGCGACGATATTGCTTGCCACACGCTTTTCAGATAAAGGGTTTAAAGTGATTGAGGGATTTGCTGCTAGCCATGAGCAGGACTTGGGTATGCAGCTTATAGAACGAAGCGTAATACAGTTAAATAGCTTAATCAATGAGGTCGGTTACTTGCAACATAACCAGCCCACATTAGGTAGTGCTCAATCATATGACTTGTTTCATCAAATTGGCTGTGAGAGTGGTATACGGTTTGTTGTTCAAGTGATTTCAGAAAATGAGCTCTGGCAAAAGCGCCAAATACCAGCGATTGTCGATGACTTCGAGACGGAGGGAGCAGGCTGCTTATTCAAGCATGATGTCTCGGGTATATTATTTGTTGCTAAGCGTAACGGCGAACCTATGATGTTGTTTATTGAGGATAACGAGCTTGGTATGCCACAAAGTTCGCTTGAGGTACAAAGTAAAATGATGACGTTAAGAGATGGTGCGATAGTATTAAAAAGCCATTTTTTAGTCAAATAAACGGATCTTTGTTAGGTATTGCTGATGATCGGGGAGTTGTAATTAATCTGAATTCAGTTTTAAATGGCCTTCCGCTAAAACTGCTACAATAAAAAAGTAGTAGAGTGAACTCAGGAAGGGTTGGATCCATGTTAAAAACTCAAGAGGTTGGGCAAGAAACTTTGCTCACCGCAATCAGCGCTGGAAGTATTGTTGATTTAGAAATTTGTTTACCGGCAAATAGTAAAAGAATAAAAACAGAATATGTCGGTATGCTACAAGGGGCGTTTTTAATTCTTAACCATCCCAACCCTAAGCGATTAGGCGCGGCGCTGGACTTTGTTATGGAAGGGACTTCGGTTATCGTTCGGGCTTTGCTCGAAAATGGTGATGGCCAAGTCATTGCATTCAAATCGCAAATCAAAGCGGTTTCAGTCCATCCCGCGCGGCTTATTTTTCTCTATTTACCCGAAAAGGTACAAACATACAAACTCCGCTCGCAAAACCGGGTGCCAACCTTAATCCCCGCTAAGTTTCACTGTCATGGCAGCAAAGATGTTGGGGTAATAAAGGACATCTCACTTGCTGGTTTACAGCTCGACTTAACGTCAATTGATGCTGAACATATGGAAGAAGGTTTAAAGTGCGAAGTGTTTATCGAAGGTAAAGAAGGGAATCAGATCTCGCTAGAAGGGGATATTCGGCGTATAAAAAGTCATGAGCAAATCGTCTCTCTAGGCATTCACTTAACCTCAGAACCAGAAATAATCCGCAGCGTATTAAAAGACTATTTAATCGATTTATCTATTTTTCAAGACCAACAAGATACCTAGTGAGTACGGCGCTTTACACCATTTAAATGAGATAATTCACCCTTAAAATTGATTGGAGAATTAACTCAATTGGCATTAAACGAATAAAGCGCTTACCTGGAAGAGTTTTTCCACAACACCGATTTGCTTTTTATCGATTAGGAACATGATCACATGGTCGCCAGAGAGAATTATAGTATCGTCATGTGCGATCAGTACATCTTCATCACGGACAATGGCACCGATAGTCGCACCCGGCGGTAATTTGATATCGCGAATAGCACGACCGACAACCTTAGAGGTGTTTTCATCGCCATGTGCTACAGCTTCAATGGCCTCTGCAGCACCTTTACGCAATGAATAAACGTTAACGATATCTCCACGACGAACATGGGTGAGTAGCGCTGATATAGTCGCTTGCTGTGGTGAGATGGCAATATCAATGTCGCCACCTTGCACGAGGTCGACATAGGCACCACGTTGAATAAGCGCCATGGTCTTTTGTACGCCCATACGTTTTGCAAGCATCGCAGCCATAATATTGGCTTCGTCGTCGTTCGTCACCGCGATGAACACGTCTACTTGCTCTATATGTTCTTCTGATAGCAGTTCTTGGTCTGAGGCATCGCCACAAAAAACTACTGTATTATCAAGCGTTTCAGATAGTTGTGTGGCACGAGCTTGATTGCGTTCAATAAGCTTGACGCTATGGTTCTTGTCTAATGAACTTGCCAATCCCGCACCTATGTTACCGCCACCGGCAATCATAATTTTCTTGTAAGAGCGTTCGAGCTTTTGTAGCTCGTTCATGACCGCACGAATATGCTTGGTTGCGGCGATAAAGAAGACTTCATCATCGGCTTCAATTACGGTGGTGCCGAGTGGCTTGATGGCTTTGCCTTGGCGATAAATAGCGGCAACGCGGGTGTCGACGTTTGGAATATGCTCTTTTAATGCAGAAAGTGCATAGCCAACGAGTAAACCGCCGTAATAAGCTTTAACCGCCACGAGTGACAGCATGCCCTCTGCAAATTGCAACACCTGCAAAGCGCCTGGGTAATCTATTAGCCTGCGGATATATTGCGTTACTAGCTGCTCCGGTGCGATGTAATGGTCGACCGGTAGGTCGTCATTGTGAAACAGCTTTTCTTTGTACTTTAAGTATTGCTCAGAGCGGATCCGCGCAATTTTGGTTGGCGTATTGAAAATACTATAGGCAACCTGGCACGCAACCATATTAACCTCATCCGAGCTGGTTACGGCGATTATCATGTCGGCGTCCTCAGCACCTGCTTGACGTAAGATCTCAGGGTGAGCACTGTGGCCAGTGACTCCCTGTAGATCGTATTTGTCTTGCAGCTCTCTTAAGCGCTCGCCATCGATGTCGACAACGGTAATTTCATTTTCTTCACCGACGAGGTTTTCTGCCAGTGTCCCGCCGACTTGGCCGGCGCCTAAGATGATGATTTTCATATTGGTTATGGTCGATTTTCTATTATTGTTTTGTCAACTTTGCGTAGTAAAACCCATCACTCAATCCGGGTAATAGCTGCAAGCCTGGTTGTGTTTGTGTGTCTGCATCGTGCAAAGGTACAAGCGTTGCATCAGGGGTCGCAGAAAGAAAGCGTGCGATCTGTTGCTGGTTCTCTTGTGGCAGTACCGAGCAGGTAGCATAAACTAGTGTGCCACCGGGCTTAAGCAATGGCCAGATTTTATCAATAATTTGTGCCTGTAACGTCACCAAGTTATCAATATCAGAAGCACGTCTTAGCCATTTGATGTCCGGGTGTCTTCTAATAACGCCAGTTGCAGAGCAAGGTACATCCAATAAGATGCGATCATATTGCTCGTCATCCCACCATGCTTCGGGGTCACTTGCATCGCCCTCAAGGCATTTGGCCGACAATCCAATCCGCTCAAGGTTTTGCTCTACACGTAGCAAGCGGTCACCATCAGCATCAATTGCAGTCACTTTGGCATCTGCCAACTCCAAAATATGGCAAGTCTTACCGCCAGGGGCGGCACAAGCATCAAGGATATTTTCACCTGCTTGTGGTGCTAATAATCTCGCGGCTTTTTGGGCAGCGGCGTCTTGCACTGAGCAAGCGCCAGCAGCAAATTGTGGTAGTGCGTAAACGTCGATTGGGCTATCAAGTAAGATCCCGTCAGGGTATTCGCTATGAAGCTGATAGGCTACCCCTTCTTGGTCTAGCAGAGCTGCATAATCGGCAGTAGAGAATTGCGATTGGTTAACACGCAGCCACATTGGTGCTTGTTGTTGGTTCGCTTCTAAAATAGCTTGCCATTGAGTTGAGTAAGCTGCTTTTAGTTGATTGATAAACCAGCCTGGGTGGTTGTATAAACAAGCTGGGATTTCGGCAGCGCTGGTTTCTAATTCGACCTGATGACGTTGGAAGCTGCGTAAAATTGCATTAACTAAGCCTTTCATGCCGGGCGCTCTTAGTGGCGTAAGTGCGTTTACAGTTTCGGCTACTGCAGCATGAGCTGGTACACGCATATGTTGCAGTTGGTAAATACCCACATACAGCAAAAACTGGAAAACACGGCGCTTACCTTTAAGTGGTTGCTCAAGTAATTGCTGGCAATAATGTTCAAGCGAAGGCAAGTACCTTAATACGCCATAGCAAATTTGCTGTAGCAAGGCTTTGTCTTTACCGTCTAACTGGCTGGTGGCAAGTGGTAATTGAGCACTTAACGATGCGCCTTTATCGACGACTTGAAATAGGGTTTGGGCGGCAAGTGCGCGAACATTACTCACGCTTCACCAACCTTAGCACCAATTGCTACCCAGTCAGCTCGACCATTCAAAAAGTCTTGTGCAGACATGGGCTTTTTACCTTGTGGTTGCAAGGTGTGAATTTCTAATGACTGTGTGCCACAGGCAATTACAATACCGTGCTTGTCCGCACGTAGCACATGTCCTGCATCACCTTGTTCGTCAACTACCTTCGCTTGCCAAATCTTGACGCTGTTACCCGCCATATTGGTAAAGCAAACCGGCCATGGATTAAATGCGCGGATGTTACGTTCAATTTGCGCGGCTTCCATCTGCCAGTCAATCTCGGCTTCTTCTTTGCTTAGTTTCTTAGCATAATTCGCTAGCGTATCGTCTTGCTTTTCTGGCGTGATCTCGCCCGCAGATAAGCGTGCTAGCGTATCGATCAGTGCATCAGGGCCAAGTTCAGCAAGCTTGTTGTAGAGATCTGCACTGGTATCAGTAGCTGTAATAGGGCAGCGGGCGATGTGCAACATATCACCGGTATCTAGGCCCTCATCCATTTGCATGATGGTTACGCCAGTTTCATTGTCGCCAGCCCAAATAGCACGCTGAATAGGCGCTGCGCCTCGCCATCGTGGTAAAATTGAGCCATGAACATTCAGGCACCCAAGTCGAGGAGTATCTAAAATAGTTTTTGGTAATAATACTCCGTAGGCAACAACAATCATGACATCGGCATCAAGCGCGGCTAGCTCTGCCTGTGCGTCCGATGTTTTTAATGATTGCGGTTGTAGCACTGGCAGGTTGTGTTCTTGTGCTAATATTTTTACTTCACATGCTTTGAGCTTTTTACCACGTCCAGCTGGACGGTCGGGTGGGCAGTACACTGCCACGACGTCATGTTGTGATTGAATAAGTGCGTCAAGGTGGCGCGCTGCAAAATCAGGCGTGCCTGCGAAAACGATACGCAAAGGATTACTCACGAAATACCCTAAAATCAGTTGGTTGGAGATTGGTTAAGCTTGCTTTGCAGCGAACTTAGCTTCTTTTTCAAGCTTCTTACGAATACGGTCACGTTTAAGTGGTGATAGGTAATCGATAAATAGCTTACCAACTAAGTGGTCTAATTCGTGTTGAATACAAACGGCAAGCAAACCATCAGCGTCCAGCTCATATGTTTCACCACGTTCGTTCGTTGCCTTTACCGTGACCGTTTCAGCGCGATCTACTTTTGCGTATGAATATGGTACTGACAAGCAGCCTTCTTCGCTCACTGTAGTACCATCGCGTTTGGTTATTTCTGGGTTGATTAATACGCGTGGCTCATCGCGCTCTTCAGAAACGTCAATAACGACGATACGCTGATGAATATCAACTTGCGTAGCCGCAAGGCCGATACCATTTTCATCATACATTGTTTCCAGCATGTCTTTAACTATTTGACGTACTTCGTCATTAACCTCTGCTACAGGCTGTGCAACAGTGCGTAAACGCTCGTCTGGAAACTTTAAAACTTCTAATATAGCCATGATTACCCTAAATCAATTTATCGTGTAAGCTAGTGTATGGTCTTATTTTAGCCATTCAAGTTCCCCTTTAACAGGTTTTGGTGGATAATAACCAAAAATAACCACAAGGAAGCCATCATGAAATATCCGATTGCTGCATTAATACTCGCTAGCTGCTCTGTTTTCTCTGTGAAAGCGGACACTTTGGCTGTAAAAGCAGATGCACCACAGCGTTATGTGGTGAAAAAAGGCGATACCTTGTGGGATATTTCAAAAATGTACCTACGTTCTCCATGGAAGTGGAAGCAATTGTGGCAGTGGAATCCTAGTATTCAAAACCCAGATCTGATTTATCCAGGAGACAGTCTTAAGCTACTTTACGATGAAAATGGCAATCCAATACTGGTGTTAGACAAAGGTGTGAAGAAGCTGTCACCGCATACACGTATTGTTAACCAAAAAGTGGCTGCTATTCCTACCTTGCCACTACCCATCATGGAACCGTTTTTGCGTTTCGAGCAAGCACTTTCTGAGTCGGAGTTTTCTGATAGCCCAATTGTACTGGGAGCTAATCGAAATATTAAAAATGCGACTCCGGGTCATCTTTTGTATGTTAAAGCTGATTTAGTAAAAGGTGGGCACTATGCCATCTATCGTCGCGGTGAAATCTATCGTGCAATAGATAGCCAACAATTGCTTGGCTTGGAAGCTGTGTTAGTTGGTTCTGGCCACGTGGTTGAGCAAGGTGACCTAGCTGCGGGGCGTCCGGCAAAGCTACAGTTAGAGGTTGCCAAACAAGAGGTTAGAGCTGGGGATATTGTACTACCCATATCTACCGGACAAAGCTTTCCGGCACAGTTTTCTATGTCTCGTCCTGAGGAGCAAACTTTGGGCCGTATTATTGCGAGCGATAATAAGCTCAGAGAGTTTAGTACCATGAGTGTTGTGGTACTAGATGTGGGTAGTAAAGCACGGCTAAAAGAGGGACATGTCCTTGATATTATAAGGCAATCACCTACAGTTATAGAAAGTCAACACGGTCCGCGCTATATTGAAGATGCATCACGACTTGACAAACTGATCACCGAAATGGGATCTTGGTTTGGTGAGGAAAACGATGACGATAGTGTGGTATGGCATATGCCAAAGGAAAAAGTCGGTGAGCTGATGGTCTTTAAAGTGTATGAAGACTTAAGCTACGCTATGGTTGTTGAAACTTCGGAGCCGATCCGCGTTGGTGATCATGTACAAGCATTCAAGGAAACTGCCAGTAACTAGGTGGTAGAATTTCTCCTTGAGTGAGTCAGTAAACTCAAGGAGAGAGTATGAAACAAGCTAAACTAGCTCAAGCTTTGGCATTAACCCTTTGCCAAGGGCTGGGTATCAAAACCATCACTGCATTACTTAATCACGTCTCCCTTGCGCAATTATTCACATTAAGCCAAGTTGAGCTTTGTCAGCTTGGGCTACAAGAAAATGTTGCTGCCAATTTAGCGAGCACAGATTGGTCTCGTATCGAGCACATATTGGCTTATTGTCAATGTCAGCAAATTCATGTTGTATCTTTGTTTTCTCCTGAGTACTCCGAGCAACTAAAAGAGATCTGTAACCCTCCCTTAGTGCTCTTTTGCAGAGGGAACATTGCGTTATTAAAACAACCACAAATTGCGGTTGTCGGTAGTCGTAGTTCAACGAGAACTGGGCTTGGGCTTGCACATGAGTTTGCACAGGGCTTAAGTCGCTCGGGGTTGGTGGTGACGTCGGGTATGGCAAGAGGGATTGATGGCGCAGCGCACCAAGGTGCACTTGATGTTCAAGGAGGAACCATTGCTGTGCTAGGGACTGGTGTTGATGTTGTTTACCCCAAACGCCATCAACGACTTTATGAAGACATCGTACAGCATGGTTTGGTGGTGAGTGAATTCTTACCAAATACTCAAGCAAATAGTAATCACTTTCCGCGGCGTAATCGCATAATCTCAGGTTTATCTTTGGGTGTTTTGTTGGTTGAAGCCGAAGTAAAAAGTGGCTCGCTGATTACTGCACGCTATGCACTGGAGCAAAACAAGGAAGTATTTGCGATCCCTGGCTCAATTAAAAATCGATTAAGTAGCGGTTGTCATTACTTGATTAAGCAAGGCGCAAAACTCACCGAAAATATTGAGGATATTTTGGAAGAAGTGAGCTTTTTTTGTGAAAACAGTCTATATAGTATAGAAATAGGGGAGCAAAAAGAGGAGCAATGTCCCGTATTAGAAAACCTTGGCTTTGAGGTGACGTCAGTCGACACTTTAACGCAAAGGACCCAGTGGCCAGTAGAACAGGTGATTGCCAGACTATTGGACCTAGAACTCGAAGATAAAGTAGAGCGTGTACTCGACGGCTACATAAAACTCGCGAGGGGTTAAGAAGATGTTTGATATTTTAATGTATTTATTTGAGAACTATATTCACAGTGAGGCAGAAATCTTTGTCGAACAAAATGAACTCACCGATGAACTCCTTCGCGCCGGCTTTAATCAAGGCGAAATATACAAAGCGCTTGATTGGCTTGAGCAACTTGCAGATTTACAACACAGTGACGAAAACCCCTATTTAAATGCTAAACCGGACCATGCAACGCGGATCTACACCGACAGCGAATGCAATATGCTAGACGTTGAAAGCCGTGGTTTTTTAATGTTTGTGGAACAAGTCGGAGTGATTGACAGTACCACCAGAGAAATGGTGATGGATCGCTTATTCGCGTTGGATAAAACCTATATCAGCCTAGATGATTTAAAGTGGGTGATACTAATGGTGCTATTTAATGTGCCGGGTAAAGAACATGCTTATGCGCAGATGGAAGATCTGATTTTTACCGAGCCTGCATCTGTAGTTCATTAACTCTGCTCTAGCATGGCAAGTTTCCTTCGGTAAGTTGAGGTTCTGGTTTCAGCTTACCGCCTTTCAAATAATGTTCCTGCTTAGTTGAAAACACTGATATCAAATACTTGCAAGGGGGAATTTCCATCATTTCCTTGACCCTAAAAACGAGGCTATTATATTAGGCGCATACTTGCACAAGGGGGCGGTGGTAAAGCGATGAGTAAAATAGACCATGCATTATTTAATGCAGACAAACATGCATTAGAAAAAGAGTATGAAGTATGCCCAGAATGTGGCTCTGAGCTGGTAATCAAAAACAGTAAAAATGGTCCATTTATTGGCTGCGCTAGCTACCCGACTTGTGATTATATTCGCCCGCTCGCACATCATGATAGCCATGTAATTAAAGTACTAGAAGATGTGGCTTGTCCTGAATGTGGCAAAGATCTAGTGATAAAAAATGGCCGCTACGGCATGTTTATTGGCTGTACTGGGTATCCTGATTGCCACTATATTGGTTATGAAGATGCGCCACCCACAGCGGCGTTGCCTGCGTGTCCAAAATGCCAAAAAGGCAACCTAATTCAGCGTAAAAATAAGTTTGGTAAACACTTTTATAGCTGTGACACTTACCCAAGTTGTAAGTATACCTTGAACGCCAAGCCTGTAGAGCAGGCTTGTCCTGAGTGTCATTGGCCCGTGCTGGTGGAGAAAACCCGAGCGGGTAAAGCTGTGCTACAATGCCCGCAGAAATCATGTCAAAAGATAGTGGAAATACCGTGAGTAATGACAATAAAGCGGATGCTGCGACAATAACAACGCCCGAGTCGGCACTTCAAGCTGGCAAAGTGATCTGTTATCCAACGGAAGCCATTTATGGTTTAGGTTGTGATCCTGATAACCAAGATGCGGTCACTAAGTTGCTAACAATCAAATCTCGACCCATAGAAAAAGGGTTAATCTTAATTGCCGACAATTATGGTCAATGTTTGCCCTACGTGGATGACAATAAAATCCCGATGGATAAGCGCGCTGATATTTTTTCGTCATGGCCAGGCGCCATTACTTGGTTATTGCCAGCGAAAGCCAGTACGCCGCATTGGTTAACAGGGGGACACGACACTATCGCTATTCGTGTTACTAGCCATCCCATTGTAAAGCAGTTGTGTCAACGTTTTGGTAAGCCGATTGTATCTACCAGTGCCAATGTAACGGGTCAAACTCCAGTTGTTTCGTTGTCGGAAGCTCGTAGCCAGTTTGGCTCGCAAGTTGGCTATTATGTTGAAGGTGAGTTAGGCGGTAATACGACCCCAAGCGTCATCAAAAATGCAATGACTGGCCAAGTGATCCGAGGATAAAAAGTACCATGAGTAAAATAAACCTAGAGACCGTAAAAGCCTTTTTATTACAACTACAAGATAATATCTGCCAAGGCTTAGAGGCTGCCGATGGTAACGCTCAGTTTGTTGAAGATGCCTGGGAGCGTGCTGAAGGTGGTGGCGGTCGCACTCGCGTGATCCGTAATGGCGATGTTATTGAGCAAGGCGGGGTAAACTATTCACATGTTTTTGGCGCTTCCATGCCAGCCTCTGCGACGGCACACCGTCCAGAGTTAGCAGGCAGAAGCTTCCATGCCTGTGGGGTATCTTTAGTGATCCACCCGAAGAATCCCAATATTCCAACTAGCCACGCCAATGTGCGTTTTTTTATTGCTGAGAAAGAAGGTGAAGAGCCGATTTGGTGGTTTGGTGGCGGTTTTGATTTAACCCCATTTTATCCAGTTCTTGATGATGTGAAGCACTGGCACCAAGTAGCAAAGGATTTGTGCGCACCATTTGGTGACGCGGTATACGGTGACTACAAAAAGTGGTGTGATGAATATTTCTATTTAAAACATCGAGATGAGACTCGAGGTGTGGGTGGTTTATTCTTTGATGACTTAAACCAATGGGGCTTTGAAAAGAGCTTTGCATTTATGCAAGCTGTTGGTAATGGCTTCCTTGATGCTTACCTGCCTATTATTGAAAAACGCAAAGATACACCGTATAGCGAACAAGAGCGTCAATTCCAGCTATATCGCCGAGGCCGTTACGTTGAATTTAATCTGGTATGGGATAGAGGCACATTGTTTGGTCTACAAACAGGTGGACGTACCGAGTCTATTTTAATGTCGATGCCACCTTTGGCACGTTGGGAGTATGACTTCCAGCCAGAGCCAGGATCGAAAGAAGCTGAGCTTTATAATTATCTTACGCCAAAGAATTGGCTGGCGATGTAATAGAGTAAAAAAGGAGCCGAGGCTCCTTTTTTACTCTTAGCTATTCACTTAGTTTAATTTAAATCCGCGCACTTGCTCATCCAAATCGCGCGCAAGGGTGAGCAACTCTTCACTGATCTGTTTTGAGCCATGGGCATCAACTAGCGAGCGCTCAGCATTATCGCTAATCGCCACTACGCTACGATTGATTTCTTCAGCGGCCAAGTTTTGCTGCTCAGTGGCATCGGCAATTTGCAGGTTTAAGGCATTAATTTCGTGCATCTGTGTCGAGATGTCTTTAAGCGCTTGTGCCACTTTCTTGACCTGATGTGCGCGGTCATCTGCTTCTTCGCAAGAAGCACTCATTGCTGCCACGGTTTGCTGTGCCTCGGACTGTAGTTTATCGATAGTGCGTTTGATTTCATCGGTTGAGTCATGTGTTCGTGTCGCAAGTGTTCTGACTTCGTCCGCAACAACCGCAAACCCTCTTCCTGCTTCCCCGGCTCGTGCGGCCTCTATTGCTGCATTGAGCGCTAAGAGGTTGGTTTGCTCCGCGATACTACTGATCACTTCGAGTACTTTACCCACTTCTAGTGTTTGTGCTTGAAGCTGAGAAACTTGTTCTGCAGCTTGCCTTACATCTTGTGCTAATTGGTTGATACTTTGCTCAGTATGATTAGCAACAGCCATGCTTTCCTCCGCGAGGTGATTGCTGCTATCAGACTTTTCTGATGCAAAGTGGGTGGTATTTTTTACTTCACTTGAAGAGCTTTCAAGCTCATTAATTGCGGCTGCAACAGAGTCCGTCCCTTGTTTTTGCTCTTGAATGGCCAGCTCGGTAGTTTCAGCTGAAGCATATATAGATTCTGCTGAGTGAATAAGTATTTTTGAAGAGTTGGATAACTGCGCAATATTGTCTTTAAAGCTATCCATCATTTTATTGAAGTTAATCGCCAAGCGTCCAAGCTCGTCATCGACTTGGTCGTCTATTCGTAATGATAAGTCTTTGTTCGTCGTTGCGAGGCGCATGGTTCGGCCTAGCGTTTTTAGTCGTACTATAAAGAGCTTCCTAAAAAGTACGCCTAAAATCACAAAGGTGATAATAAAGATAGCAGAGAGAAGCGCAGTGCTAAACCATGTATTAGTGTGTACCGTATTATCAATATCATCCAAAGAGTAGCTGATCCGCACAACACCGAGCACATCGCCTTCCTTTGCCTGATGACAACCCAAGCAATTTGTTCCTTTATAGCTTTCTTTGGCCACCATCGGCTTTAAATAAGTCATGATGCGACTACCGTCGCGCTGTTCAATAACTAAGGTTTCTTTCCCGTTCAATGCATCAAATTCAGCCTCAGAGTTAGGTGCTTGATTTGCATTACCTGGACCGTAAAGCTTATTAACTTGCTCGGAGCGGATAATATGCGCATCTTCGATATTTGGATGATTGCGAATTTTATCACTCAGAATTTCACGGTTTGCCATGGTGCCGGTCAGCATCATAGTATTGATAGAGTCAAAGTAATTATCTGCCAGTAGCTTAATATTACTTTCGACGGTTTCTTCAGCGAGCGTCTTTTGTTGACTGCTGCTACTAAGGATACTGGCAATCAAGACGAGCACGCCCGTCACAGCCAGTAACGCATAAATTTTATGTTGAATAGATTTCACACGCATCGCACCTGTACACAATTAGAACAGTGATTATGCATCTCTACTCAAGAGCGGGATTTGACCTAGCGCAAAATAGCCGTGTAATTTTAATTAACTAGTACTTTAGTTTTATTCCTGATTAATCATATGTGTCGCAAGCTGAGCGAGGGACTGCCTTAATCCTTCTCTTAATAATGGATTTCCTACCTCTAAGTCTAATGCTTTATTCATGCAGTGCATCCATTGATCCCGTAAATCTTGGTCGATAGGGAAGGGCATATGGCGCATTCTTAGGCGTGGGTGACCATATTTCTCTGCAAATAAATCGGGCCCGCCTAACCAACCAGAAAGAAATTCAAAAAATACCTGTCTGATCCTATCTAATGGCTGTGGATGCATATCGTAAAGCGGCTTTGCATAGGGGTCGGTTGCCATAATATCGTAAAAGCGGTTGGCAAGATCGCGGGCACCTTGTTCTCCACCAATGATTTCATAAGGTGTTTTTTCTGGCGTGGGGGCACTATTTGTTTGTTCTACGGTTGCATCTTTATTAAAGATACGTTTAATTAACTGCTTCATAATGACTCTTTCAAGGCGCTCTTATAACGATGGACAAATACGCGGTATTCGGTAATCCGATAAAGCATTCTAAATCGCCGGCAATCCATGCGCAATTCGCACAGCAATGCCAGCAGCAATTAGAATACGAGGCTATTTTGGCACCAGAAGATGCCTTTATTCAAACTGCATCGACATTTTTTGCCCAAGGTGGTTGTGGTGCGAATGTGACTTTACCTTTTAAAGAGCAGGCATTTGCCTTTGCAGATACCCTCACCGAACGAGCTAAGCTCGCTGGTGCCGTCAATACCCTAATCAAACAGCAAGATGGCAGTATTACAGGCGATAATACTGATGGTGCAGGTCTGGTACGAGATCTCATGAAACACCAAACTAAACTTGAGGGAGCTAACGTACTATTGATTGGTGCAGGTGGCGCCGCCAAAGGCTGTATCTATCCGCTCCTCCAGGCCGGAGCAAAACGGATCGTCGTGACCAATCGTACTGAGTCAAAGGCATTGCAACTAGCAGAGCAATTTTCCTCGTATGGAGAGGTTACAGGGTGTGGCTTAAACAATACCCCCGACATTGGTTTCGATATTGTGATTAACTCCACCTCATCGAGCATCACAGGGCAAGTGCCAGATGTTAGCCCTACTGTTATTACATCCTGCGTAGTTGCCTACGATATGTTCTACAGCGACCAGCAAACAAGTTTCTTAGACTGGGTGGCGCAACATAATCAACAAACGCAATTGATTGATGGCATAGGTATGTTAGTTGAGCAGGCCGCAGAAGCGTTTTACCAATGGCGAGGGGTGAGACCTGATACGTCCGAAATATTTAGGCTTATTAGAGGGTAAATATGAACCAAGCAATACTGTTTAATGATGACATCAGTTATCAACAGGGAGAATTGACGTTTACGGCGATGGCCAATGGTCAGCTGATCCGCTGTAAAATTGCAACCAAGCTTGAGCAGGAAGCTGCAATAGCACACTTTGCTCAGCACCAATTCGATTATGAAATGCAGGCTGAGCAATTAATAGAGGATGAAGCGTTTAATGAGGCGGGAGAGATAAGTTTAGCTTTCCTCTAAATATTCATCTTTGAGTTCCACGTAATTTTGGGCGGACACTTTTAAAAATTGTAACTCTTGTTCGGTGAGGGGTCTGGCTTGTTTTACCGGACTACCGACATATAAAAAACCGGACTCAAGATTTTTATTAGGCGGGACAAGTGCACCACCACCAATAATAACGTCATCTCCTACGGTGACGTTATCCATAATAATTGCACCCATACCTACGAGAATACGATTACCAAGTTTGCAACCATGCAACATGACTTTATGGCCAACAGTCACATCATCACCAATAATAAGCGGGTAACCGTTAGGTACTGAAGCGCTCTTTCTTGTTAAATGCAGTACGCTTCCGTCTTGAACATTGGTTCGTTTCCCTATCTTGATGTAGTTCACATCGCCTCTGGCTGCAACCAATGGCCAAACGCTGCTGTCTTCGCCAATTTCAATATCACCGACCAAAACGGATGATTCATCAATATAAACGCCTTGTGCCAAGCGCGGGGATTTACCTTTATAACTTCTAAGCATGTCTAGATTACTCATCTCTCGTGTCTTGTGTCACTAGTGTAGAGTGTTGAATTGTAAAACTCTAGTACGAAAAAACTGCAAAAAGATAAGTAAAAGTGTCAAAAATAAGCGCTTCGCTTCATTTTTGCTCGAACAAACGTTTTTTCGCAATTTTCTTTAAAAAAAGGGTTGCACTAAAATCGGATCGCCCTATAATGCGACCCCACTGACACGGAGCGCTACGCTGAAAAGCAAAGCAGCAACGAGTTAGCGTCAAGTAAAACTTAAGTTCGAAACTTCTTATAAAGAAATTCAAAATTAAGTGTTGACAAAAAATTGGGAATGCTTAGAATGCACACCCCTCGAAACAACGAAATGTTTCGAAATGTTCTTTAAAAATATGAAGCAATCATCTGTGTGGGCACTCGTACAGATTGAGTTCTAACAGCAGATTCTAGTTCGCTAGATGACGCAAACAAATTTAGAGTCTCAATTGTAACTGAGTGACTATATA
>NZ_JBECOX010000006.1:0-303753 GCF_040104525.1 Pseudoalteromonas sp. XMcav11-Q | reverse complement strand
GTTGATAACGCTTTAACGGGATATAAATAGCCTTTTTCTATCTCATTCCATTGAGTCTTATCGAGCGTACCTGCTGGGATTAAACAGTGTAAATGAATATGCTGACTTAAATTTTGCCCCCAAGTATGCAAGACGCTAGTCATTCCTAATTGGCCATGCCCTTTTCGGTTAGCAAATTTACTCAAGGTTTGCCATGCTGCTTTGAATAAACACTGGTATAAGACACTTGGGTTATAGTGAGCAATGGCATTAAGTTCATGAGGAAGCGTAAAGACAAGGTGGAAATAGCGGCATGGCAATAAGTTCTCTTGCTGCTTTTGTATCCACCTTGCCGTTGCCATTCCTTGACACCGTGGACAATGGCGGTCTCGGCAGCTGCACCCAATCTGCTGTGACTCACCGCAGTTATCGCACTGCCATGTTTGATAACCGAGCTGACCCGTTCTGCATGATTGAAGATGCTGACAGACGCGTAGCTGCTGATAGCTCATTATATGATGTTGCCGATAATGCCCAAGGCTCGAATTTAAAATATCAGCGAGATGTAAAGTGCTCATGGTTTAACCCAACTTGCGAGTAAATCAACACCGCCATGCCCCAATTCGGGTAACCAATGTAAGTAGCTTTGCGTGGTTTTAATATCACTGTGTCCAAGCTGATGTTGAAGTTGGTGCAATGGCATGCCTGATTCAAGTTGATGTGTTGCATAAGCATGGCGTAGTGCATGTGGATTACAGTGAGTTAAGCCGCAATGTCGTGCATGTTCACGTAATGGTCTCCTGAAGCTTGATGCTGACATGGGTTTATCCATTAACCATCGTGAATAAAACATCCAACCCGTTGGGTGATACATTTTCCAGTAACTACGTAATTGGTTAAGTACGCTATCGGAGGCCACCACATAGCGTGACTTATCTCCTTTACCTTGTTCAATCAAAATGGTTTTTCGCTTTCCATCAATATCTTGCACTTTAATATGTAAAAGCTCACCAATGCGTAAGCCACAACCATAGCAAACCACAATTAACGTTTTTAATCGCATATCCGTACAGTTTTCTATCAACCGCCGAATATCGTCTCGAGATAAATAGGTTGGTGCGCGAGTCTTCGCTTTTGGTAATGCGATATCTAGGTTCAGCGGTCGGTGTAAAATATGTTTAAACAAAAACCAAATACTATTTATTTGTACTTTTTGGCTTGCTCTAGAGAGTTTACGAATAGCCGGATCATTAAAAAGGTATTCAGTTCATCATCGGTAATTGAATCGAGTGGTTTATTGAAATAGTGACTCAGTTTAAGTAGATGCTCACAGTAACTTTTGCATGTACGTTGCGAATACCCTCGGTAGGCTATTTCTGTTTTGACTTGTTCTATGAGTGGGTTCATGCTTACCTCCAAGTTATGGGATAACCCCAAGGTAAGTGTGGCTCAGTTGGTGAGAGTAGGATCTCCGCGTAGCGGCTTAGTTCAACATTTTAATATCGAGCGATTGGGTCATTTTTCTACAGCAATCTGTCTCGTTTTTGTCCCATGACTATTGATAGCAAATTTAGGAAGTATTTACCAGTATTGAAGTTACGTTACATTGCTCTAAATGTGAACACGACAAAAACGACTCACAGGGTCGTTTTCCTGACTATGGAAGAAATTCAATAGACATGGATGTATATATAGTGGTTTAGGTGAAAGGATGAACGTCAGCTTTTCGCTCCATGCCGCCCTTAGAGCATTTACGTTAACTCATTTTGGGGCAGAAGCGGGTTTTTGGGTTTTAGCAACAAGAGTCAGTACCGCTTACACTGACCCGATATTGAGGTAGAGTTACTTGCTCGAGGATTTACTCGGCTTTAGGCCTGGAGTGTTTCCTGGAGTTTTTTTGTTGTCACGTCGACGTTGATCTGGCTTGCCAGTTGATTTGGCTTTTGGTTTTGGCCCTGGTTTCAAACCCATGATTTGATCCTTTTATTTAACGAGGTTATTCCTCGCTGTGTGATCTTTGAGCAATATTGATGGTTTTCAAGGTGTGTATGAAAAACAATCAAAAAATATCCTCTAAGTTCTCTGCTGGTAACTCACGTTTTGACGAACCACTTAAAGTGTATGGTGACCGGTTGGAGGCACAAGATGGATAGAATTGCCTCGGGTCCGCGACGGCTGAGTGTTGAAGAGATACAAGAGCTTCGTCGTGATATACAAGAATCTTCGGCCTAGGTTAAAGCTGAACTAAAGCCTCGACGATCAGTAAAAAATCAAAAAAGTTCTGCGCATGGTATAGGTGATGGTATCGAGAACAGCTAGCTTTCTAACTAGCTGCTATGTAGATATATTTTCTTCTGTTGATCTTCAAGTGGGAATAATGGCTCTAAAATGAGTTAGCATCCGCTTAAGAAAAAGGCGAATAAGATAAATATTCGCCATTTTGCTTGTTTTAGAAGCAGTTGAATCAAAAAAGTGATTTTTCACTTTACCTTTCAAAAAAGCGCTTTATAATGCGTCGACATTGCAGGGGCGTAGTTCCAATTGGTAGAACAGCGGTCTCCAAAACCGATGGTTGCGGGTTCGAGTCCTGCCGCCCCTGCCACTTCTTATTTTGCACTTCGCATTTTTTCAAAGTAAACTTCCTTAAAAAATTAAACTGCTTAGCCATGAATCCGATTTACGCAGATATTCTTGATATTGTACCGCTAAAGCTAAATTCTACATTTGCACATCTTGATCCCAACGCAGTTGTTGCTACTGATGTGAATGAGCTTCAGCAAATAGCTTTACCGACTGTTTTGTTGCAGGACTTTGAATTGGTAATGGGTAGAAAAATTGAGGTTGTCACGGGTAACACGATTGCACTTCAGGATAACCAATTGAGTTTACCGAGTGCACAACTAAGTACGGCTCAAAAGCGTGCGTTGTGGCAATTAATTTGGAGTCAACAAGATGCAAGTTAAGCAAGGTGGCTTACTACAATTTCCACTTAATGAAATAATGCAAGTAGAACAAGCCTGTCATGCTTTTCCTTGGAGTGAGAAAACCATGCAGTCCTGCCTTCATGGTCGTTACTTTAATACAGCTATTGTTGATGGTAATACGCTAGTGGGTTTCTACGTTGCAGAGCGTGCGGGCCCAGACTTAACCTTGATGGATATTTGTATTCGTCCTAATTACCAAGGTAAGGGCTACGCGAAGCCATTAATGGAAGATTTGTTAGCGCAAGCAGAGACCTTGCAGGCAGAAAATATCTTCCTTGAAGTAAGAGCGTCAAACGCTTCAGCAATCGCGTTATATCATCGCTATGATTTTGTCGAAATGGGCTTGAGAAAAAACTACTACCCGAGCACTCATGGTCGTGAAGATGCAATGCTCATGGCCTTACCATTAGCCTAAGTGACTATTATCCGTGGGCTGGTCTATCGATAGGGTGTAGCGCATAGCCTCAGTGAGCTTAAGCAAATAGTAATGGCGATTACTGTTTTGTGTTTTTTGCAAACTGGTTTCTAGTTCCCCTGCGGCTTCATGAATATTCATAAAGCCAAAGCAACCCGCGCTGCCTTTGATACTATGTGCTAGTGCCCTTAAAGATTCCCATTCCTGTGTATCATAAAGCTTTTGCAGCTCAACTAGCTGTGACGGTAGCTTTTCAACGTAATTTCGGCTTATTTGTAAGAACTTTTCGGTTTGTAACAAGGCATCCCATGAAGAGGACTTGCCATTTTGAAGTTCAAGGTACTCAAGTAGTAATTTACCTAGCAATTCTTTATCTATCGGCTTGCCAAGAGTGGCATCACATCCTGCTTTAATATGGTTGTCTATGTCGTGTTTCATTACGTTGGCGGTAAGTGCGATGATTGGTCCATCATAGGCGGCATGTCTGAGCATTTGCGTTGCTTCTTCACCACCCATGACTGGCATTTGCATATCCATTAAGATCAGTTGATAGTCTTCAACCAGCGCCATTTCAACCGCTTCAGCACCGTTATTAGCAATATCAGGAACTATGCCCCAGTTAGACAGTAGCAGCGTAATAAGCTCTTGGTTATCGGGATTGTCTTCCGCAACAAGCACTTTGGCATCAAGCTCTTTTACTGCTGCAATATGGGTTTTACTGTTATCCGGTTGTCTTGGTCGCTCAAGTGCGTTTAGCCAAGAGTAAGAGCGCTCTTTGAAATTACCCGAGACTTCAACAGAAAATAGACTACCTGCGCCTTGTTGGCTTTGAACATTTACGTCACCGCCAAGCAGTTGTGCTAGATTCTTTGATATACAAAGACCTAGTCCTGTGCCACCGAAGCGCCGAGTTGTTGTTGTATCAGCTTGCTCAAAAGGCTTAAATGCGCGCTCTAGCTCATTTTGCGACATGCCAATTCCGGTGTCTTTGATACTAAAAATAAACTTTTCAGATTCCGGTCTAAACTCCACCTTTAAATGAACGCCACCGTACTCAGTAAATTTCACCGCGTTTGTTGCGATGTTAAGCAAGATTTGTTTTAAGCGAGTAATGTCGGTGTAAAGCTTGTCAGGCAACGGTAGAATAAATTCTGTGGAAAAGTTCAGTAGTTTTTCATTTGTCATCGGCTCAATGATGGATTCAATATCATTGATGAGTGGCATTACCAAGACCTCTGATTCCTCCACATCTAGTTTTTCAGCCTCAATTTTAGAGAGGTCTAAAATATTATTGATAAGTTCTAAAAGGTGTTTAGAGTTTCTTAAAATTGTGTCTAGGTGCTGTTTTGAGGCAGGTGAATTAGGATTCTGTATAAGCTGCTCGGTAAACCCCATAATAGCGGTAAGCGGGGTACGTATCTCATGACTCATGTTAGCTAAAAAGCGACTTTTAAGCTGGTTTGCCTGCTCGGCTTCTACAATAGCAACTCCTAGCTTGCTATTAGTTTCTTCTAATTCTTTGGTTCTGTCTTCAACTTTCTCTTCCAAGTGCTCTTTGTAATCCTCAAGCTCTCGCTGAAAGGTCCGAATTTGGCCGATCATATGGTTGAAATCTCTGAAAAGAATGCCAACTTCGTCACTATTATGCTCTGGTAGCGCCACCATTAGATCACCATCTCCGACCCGGTGGCTCGCTTCGCCCAATAACTCTATTGGATTTAACAACAGGTTACGAACCACGATAAAAATCAAGATCGGTAGTGTAATCACAGATAAGATAACGATCAGTGCTGTGATCAGACTAATAGTTTTACCTGAGCGATAGAGTAGTGATTTGGGAATTGTCGAAATATAAAAGTAACCACCACTTAGTTGCGCGCTGTAGGTCATCCTTTCTACATTATCAATGCTATGAATAACGGTAGAGTCTAATTGCCCAAGATCAGCAATATAGCCTATTTTTTCTATTTCACTGGCGCTTAAATAGTGGCCAATGAGATTTGTATCTGAGCTGAATAATACCTCACCATCAATGCTCACCAAGAGGTTTAGCGTATTATCATACGGAGCTTCAAGTATGCTAGTACTTAAGAGAGAGGGAGAAACTTGTACGACGATATAGCCTTGTTGTCTAGGCTGCTTAAGTTCGTAATCTACACTGTAGATCTGCTGGACAAAATACAGTTGCGTACCTGCACTTGAGGCAACCATAAATTGATGTTGGCGTAAGTTACTTTGCATGATTTGTTTGGCAAAGGGATAAAGGTTCGGTGCTCCCCCTAAGTTACTAGAGTAAAATGCGGAGCTTCTGCCATTGGGAGATAAAAGATTGATACTAATGATATCAGGGTAGGCTTCACTATAACTGGCAAATACATCCATCAGTGCACCTAAACGCTTGGTTTTTTCCATCTTTTCAAGGTTGGCCGAATTAAGAAAATCACTGAGCACGGGAGAGGTTGAAAGCAGTTTTGTCGTGGACTGGTAGATCTCAATATAATTGAACATCTTTTGCTGTTGTTGTTCAACGAAACGACTAACAATGAGCTTGGCTTGTTTTTGCGTTGAGCTAGTTACATTCGTGAGCGTAAATCCGCCAAGAAACAGCAAGGGTAATATCACAAGCGGGGTGATATACCAAAGGAGTCGAATACTTAACTTGCTTGTTTTCATGGATAACTAGCTGCCTTGCTACACGAAATCTTAATGACAAAAAAATTAACATGAGTATTAAATCATAAGCTGGGGGAGGTGAATACTCAAGTTTGCTCAATCGCGGCGAAAATAAGATAAAAGGTGGGGATAACGTAAAAAAGCCTCCAAAAGGAGGCTTTTTTTTGAATCAAATTCTAAAGAAGATTAGAAGTTATACTTCATACCTACTGAGAATCTACGACCATTAACATCATAGAACTCGCCTGAGTCGAATGTTGCTGGTGTACGAGGAGGTTCTTTATCAAATAGGTTACTTACACCTAGACGAAGTTGTAAATCCTCTAACACGTATGACTTATACATGAAATCCACAGTTGTATATGATGAAACTTCGTTGAAGTTATTAGCTTCAATAGTCCAATCTTTGTCATCAACCGTACTATGGCGGTAATTAACCGTTAACGCGTAAACTGATTCATCTTGCGAGTACACCGCTGTAAAACGGCCTTTCCAGCGTGGTGAATCGTCAGTTAGTCCAGTAAAGCTACGTAAGTCGTCAGCACGGCCTGTTGAGTTTTGAGTGTCTTTTTGAATGTAAGTCGCGGCTAATTTTAAAGCAACCTCACCACTCATGGCATCAAATCGATATGCCGACTCTAGATCGTAACCTTTCTTTACTATTTGTGCAGAGTTAATTGGGCGTTGATAGAAGTGTTCAATATCGCCATTTTCACCGCGAACTAAGTTTTTACAAAATAAGTTGTCAATTGATTCACTTTCATAACAGTATTTGATTATGTCTGCACGACCAAAGTATTGAATTGCGCCGTCAATTTCGAATGACCAATAATCAACAGTAAAATCTAGACCTTCGATAAATTCAGGTGTATAGATAAGACCTACAGTTAAGTCATTAGACACTTCGTTCTTAAGTTCGGTGTTACCAACGATTGAACCTTCAAGACTGCCGCCCGCAAGCCATTCTGAAGAAGGCATCCAGCCCTCTGGTAAGCCGTCAGCTTGGCAGTTTCTAATAATGTTTTGTTTGTACTTGTAATCGTCACTTAGCTTTTTAATGCTGTCAGCACGACAGATGTCAGCACGGCCAGAGCTGTATTGTGTTGATGACGGTGCAAATAGATCACCTAAGCTCGGTGCTCTGACTGATTTTGAACGGTTAACGCGTAGTCTTAACTCTTCAGTTATACCCCAATTAAGTGCTAGCTTCCAAGCATCATCTCCACCAGTCACTGAATAATCCATATAACGATATGCACCTTCAAATGTTAAGTCTAATGCAAGAAATTCGTCCACGAGTAATGGTACAGATAGCTCCATTGAAAGCTCGTCAACTTCAATTTCACCATGCATTGGTAAGCTAGAATTACCGAAGATTAAGCCTTTTTCCATATTTTCAGATGGTGTTTTTTCAGCAACTTCGCGACGGTGCTCGGCGGTAAATGCAGCACTCACATAACCAGCAGGAAGCTCAAATAGAATACCATCGACGGTGGCTGCAAAAACAGCTTGATCATGTCTTGCAAAACGGGTCGCTACAGTCGAAATATAACCCATTTGCTCCGCAGTTGCTGATGTTGCACCCATAGGATTAAATGGTACACAGCCTGCGATTTGGCCAATGATCTTACCTTTACTATCACGGTCTACACATACAGTTTGACCATCGATAACGGCTGAGTTAACTGCGTTTAGTAAGTTTTGTTCAAGAACTTCACCTGTCCAAGTTGTATCTTGCTCCACGCGGCCAAATTGGAAATAGGCACTGTAACTCCAATCATCATTGATAATCCCTTCGGCACCAATAGATGAACGGAAGACTTCACGCTCTTGTTCGTAGTTACGGTCACCCCAAAGGTTTGAGTTCGCTTGATATAAAGTTACGCTATCAATACCTTTGACTAAATTACCATCTTTATCTTTGTATTCTACGCTATCCATGATATTGCCCATTTCATCGCTCACAAAGGCATTATCACGATAGATCTTATAGGCGAAGAATGTTGGACCACTTTCAGTTGTCGAGTCTGTTTTTGACCAAGTTGCGTCAAATGTCAGAGCATGCTCATCATTCAGTTCGTAAGTACCGTACGCAGAAGCGATTACTCGCTCTAGAGGTGTTCTAAAATAACTTTTTGATCCTTGAGTAAATACACCATCACCTTTGTTGTATTCATCGTGGAAGTAGCGGCCAGCAGCTAAGTCTGAAATAGCTGAATTTGGATCTGGGATCAAACCTAACCCATAGTTAAATGGTTGTAATGAACCATCTTCTTGAAATGCAAAGTGGTTATTTAAATATACATCACGAGTTTTATCTGCACCCGGAGCGATAGCAAAGAAATCACCTTTTTCAGAATATCTAGCGAGGGCCGTTTGACCGTTTAGTACGATATTCCCAGGAATGCCATCTTTGCTTCCTGTGTCAGAAGGGTTGGCTATCGATCGCATTGAATTTCTGTAGAAATCGCGGTCAAGCTTTGCGTAGCTTTCGTTTTTCGTATAATTCAACGAGGTAATGAATGAAAGCTTGTCTAGCTCTTGTCCGCCAGTAATTGAGAAAGAGTAATCTTCACCGCCACTTTGTTCAGGCTTCACGGTGGAGATATCAACTTCTACGCCATCAAATGACTTCTTGGTAATGATGTTTACAACACCAGCGACAGCGTCCGCACCATAGACTGCTGCTGCGCCGCCTGTTGCGATTTCTACACGCTCAATAATAGAAGTAGGGATGTTGTTTAAATCTACCGCAGTGTCACCAACAGATCCTGGTACAAAGCGACGGCCATTAACTAATACCAGTGTACGTTCTGAGCCTAAACCACGCAGATCAGTAGTATTTAAACCTGATGCATAGATGTAGCTGGTGGTATTTTCAGGAGATAGGCCAACACTAGCTTGAGGCATTTCAGCTAAAAGGTCATTTACGTTGGTGATGCCTTGGTTTTCAAGCTCTACACCACCAATTACAGTAACTGGTGTAGGTGAAGTTAGGTTCACACGTTTGATTCGTGAACCGGTAACTTGAATACGCTCTACTGATTTAGCTTCTGTTTGTTCGTTTGCAACAGCTACTGAACTGCTTACGGCACCAGCGACTAAAGCAACTTGGATTCCAGCGGTAACTAGATTTAACTTCTTCAACATTTTGACCCTTATTTACTTTGTTTATAACGATGGCCGACCCTTTCCATACTTTGGAAGGCGACATATCGCAATATAGGTGCTGCGTTTTTACCATAAACAATTGTTAAATATAGGTTTTGTCTAAATGTGTATGATGTTTAAAAAAGGTGTAATGTGTGATTTTGTTGTTCCTTATTTGGTTTTCTTTATTGTAATCAGTTGGTTACAGTGGCTCTTTGTGTCATCTTTTATTTACGGTTAGTAAGTGTTTACAAATGCTGTTATTGTTTTGAGAACAATAAATTTAAATTTGATAGAAATGATATAAGTTTCAGTTTGAAATTTAAGCTTTTTTGTAGCTGGAATTGTAATTTTTATGTGGGTTTTGCTGTGCTAAAAGTGAGCACTTGATGTTTTGAGGGGAATTCGACAGGGAACTTTTTTAGATAGGCCGAAAATCAACCTATCTCTTTATGGAAAATAGCTAATTTTGCATAGCTTTTAAGCGTCTGAGTTTGAGCTGCTCTTGAATAGCCTTTCCTTGGTAGCCGTCTGCAATGATCTCTTGTACATCGATGTTGCGAGTTGCTAAAAAGTTCTGTGTAAGTTTGTCACAAAGAGCACGTAAATTATCACTTACCTTGCTACAAATATAACAAAAGCGCTCTAGTTTCTCAGGTCTGCGCCATGCGTCTATATTTTGTAAGATAATAAGCCATTCATCAGGGGTTTTACTTTCTTTGCTCAATAAATCGAGATTTGCGATAAGCTCTTTGCTGCTTTCTAAGTAAATATTAGGCACTTTAAATCGTTTTGCTTGCTCTAACTGAATCAAGCAAGTACCCGAAAAGTAACAGGCAAGGCTGAATTGTGCTAATCCATCCAACTCATCATTCTTTTCAAGTCTAGAGAGTGCACTTTGAAATTTTCCATATGCTGCTTGATCCCACTCTGGGATGTATGGAGAAACAAATTCACGTGCACCTAACGCTGAGATCGTATTTAGAAAGTGTCCTAATCCGTTATCTTGTATTGTTTTTTCTATTTCTAGCCAAATACGCTCTTTGGTTAAGGTTTTTAATTCATCGTTAGCGACCATGGTTTGCATAAGGTGCCAAGTTTCAGTTGCAATGGTGAAGTTGTATTCTTTATAGCGAGCTGCAAAACGCGCTACTCGCAGCACTCTAAGTGGATCTTCACTAAAAGCGCTGCTGACATGGCGTAATATTCGGTTTTCTAAATCTTTTTGACCGCCATAGGGGTCAATAAGCGAACCATCATCATCTTTAGCAATTGCATTAACGGTAAGATCTCGGCGAAGTAAATCTTCTTCCAAGCTTATTTCTGGGCCAAAATCACAAATAAACCCAGTGTATCCTTGACCACTTTTACGCTCGGTGCGCGCAAGAGCGTGTTCGTCTTTTGTGATGGGGTGCAAGAATACAGGGAAGTCGCTGCCAACTTGCTGATAGCCCAGCTCACTCATTTGCTCTGGTGTGCTGCCAACGACCACATAATCTTTTTCTTTTATTGGGCGCTCTAGCAGTTCATCTCTAACTGCACCGCCGACGAGATAGATTTTCATTTGCTATATTCCATTTTATGCGATTCAAGGTTTTATCTTGAACCGGATTTTGCCATTATAGAGCGCATCATAACAATAAAGAGACAAGTCGTGTATTTACGCTATTTTGGGTTAACTGAAAAACCCTTCTCGATTGCACCAAATCCTGAATTCTTATTCCTTAGCGAACGTCACAAGGAAGCACTTGCACATTTAACCTATGGGTTGGGTGACGCGGGTGGCTTTGTACTACTGACTGGTGAGGTTGGTACGGGGAAAACCACAGTTACACGGAGTATGCTGGCTCAGTTGCCTGAATCAACGAAGGTTGCTTTTATACTTAACCCATCGCTATCGGAGCTTGAACTGCTTGCGACGATTTGTGATGAGCTGGAAATTGACTATGACAGCAACAACGCCACGTTAAAATCGCTTACCGATGTGATTAAGCATAGATTGTTAGAGAACCATCATAGTGGTGGTCATACAATGTTGATCATTGATGAAGCTCAGCATTTAGCACCGGAGGTACTTGAACAGCTTAGGCTGCTGACTAACCTTGAAACAGATCATAAAAAATTGCTACAAATAGTATTAGTGGGTCAACCAGAGCTACAGCATTTGTTGCAGCGCAACGAGCTGCGGCAATTAGCACAAAGGATCACGGCGCGTTATCACTTACTGCCACTTAGCGAATCGCAAGTGTTTGCTTATATACAGCATCGTCTGCAAAAAGCCGGCTGTCAGCAAGCTTTGTTCCACCATGATGCGGTAGCCTATGTACATCAAGTGACAGCAGGGATCCCAAGATTAATAAATTTGTTGGCCGACAGGTGTTTATTAGGGGCATACTCGGCATCGCAAACTCAGGTAACGAAAGCAATCGCTGTTCAAGCAGCAAAGGAGGCGCTACCCACTAATTTAGTGCCAGTTGCAAGCCAAGAAAAGAGTCGCGTGCCATTATTTTTTTCGGTTTGGCTTGGTATGTTATTTGTTGTGGGCTTTGGTTTGGCAAAATTGGTGTAGAGGGAAACATGTCGTATTTAACAAGAGCTATGAAACAGTCACAGCAAGGTGCAGATGCCGAACAGGATTATTTGAGTCAACGCCAAGACGCCCAACTCATTTTCTATAAAAAGCTCGTTACCTATGCCGGTGCGGGTCTCTTGTCTTTGTCTTCACTTGGGGTGGGGTATTATATCGGTAAGATAACGACCCCAGTAGAAGTGCAACCAGCAGTAACGACTAAAGTGGAGGCGAAAAAAGAAGAGCAAGCTGAGCTTTCTACAGATCTTGCGGTGGAGCATAATCAGCAGGTGAAAAAGGCTAGTGTTGCTAGTCAAGAAGTGAGTACACCAACGACAACTTCAGCGACAAACAACACTGTTAATTCTAATCTAGAGGCACAAACTGCTGAGCCTGAGCAGCACTTCCAGTGGGTGTCTGTGCAAATTGGCGTTGATAACCAAGGCAAGCCTTTATATCAACAACAATTGGTACCGGTAGATTCTGTTAAAGCTGTACCTGTCGTGTCAATCCCTACATCGGATGTCATTCAACCTAATCAGGTTACTCAAGACTTATCTCCAGGAGAAGTCCAAACGGCTGGGGAGTACGCGGGCTATCGCGTATTTGGCGCTAAGCCAAAACCACAAGATGATGAACTTGCCGGGGTATCTGAAGAACTTAAAAAAGCCTTTGCAGAGGCGGTAAAAGAAACAGCACCGCATGAAGAGCCTGAGGTGCTTGCTACTACTAAGGAGTCTGCTTCAGCTACGCCCATCGCGCTGCTGCCTGCCCAATTGCAAAATAGTATTCCAAGCTTGCGCTATCAAGCACATATTTATGCTACCGACTCCCATGAGCGGTGGATAAAAATAAACAATAGACCTTTATATGAGGGTGATAGTCTAGGGGCTTTGACCGTTGTAGAAATTACACCAGAGCAAACACGTTTTGATTTTGACGGGATTGAATTCAGCCTTGAGGCAATGGAGGACTGGCTGCCTTCATATTAAGGCAGCATTGAATGTTTAAAAAACCGAATAAGATCAAGCTTGAATTCTTCGGGCTTGATCGCTGACTCTAGCTCATCGTTTGCTTTTTTCGCGCTTAAATCGATATCCTGAACTTCAATGTAATGCATGTGCTTAGCGTGATAAAACACTTTAACAACGGGTTTTAGCGGCGTTTTGGGATTGCTTTGGGCAATAACACCGACCTTACCACTAGTGAGTTTTACTAAGGTGCCCACAGGGTATACGCCAATGCAAGCAATAAACTGGCTTAGTAGTTGTTCGTCAAAATGGTGAGGGCAGCCTTCACGCATTAACTTAAAGGCTTTAATTGGTGTCATACCTTCTTTGTAGACGCGCTCGGCGGTCAATGCGTCATAAACATCTACAATAGCGGCCATTCTGACATGCTGTGGTAGTTCGTCCGCGGTTTTGCCATAAGGATACCCTGTACCATCTAGGCGCTCGTGGTGATAGCCCGCAATTTCACAAGCAACTCGTCCAAGACCTGCATTGAGCAAAATATCAAAGCTGTATTTAGCGTGTGATTTCATAATGCCGTATTCATCTAAGCTCAATTTTCCAGGCTTATGTAAAATATCGTCGGGAATTTCTATCTTACCAATGTCGTGGAGTAGCGCGCCTGTGGTCATCTCCTCGGTTAACTCTCTCGAATAGCCTAGGTGCTTACAGAAAATAGCCATTAAGATAGAAACATTAATAGAGTGCTCCAATAGATAGGCGTCTTTTTCTCTGATCCGCGCGATACAGGATAGTGCATCTTGATTGCGAAATACGGAGTCAATAAAGCCGCTTGCTGTTGCTTTAAAAGCCTCTATTTCTATCGCTTTACCCGCTTTAATATCCGCAAACGCTTTGCTTTGAATTGCTTTTGCTTCGTCGTAAAGTGTCACTGCGTGTTGCATTTCTGCATCAACACTACACTTGCTCTGCCATGGATCATGCTCTGGTTTATGCGGCTCTTCTATATTTTCATCATGAGGTGGTTCGTCGTGAGGGTCGTGTTCTGAAAGGCGCTTACTGGGATCGACCGTTACCTCTAAAACACCACTCTTTTGTAGTTTTGTAATGCTTGTTTTCGTTCTCACCCAGCCTTTGGTTTTAATCGCAACTGAGCCTGTCTGCTTTGTCACACCGACAACAAACATACCTGGCTCTAAATCACTGATATTAATGTTAATCTCTGGCATGAAGGTTCCTTAAGTTGTGTCTTTAAGCGTAGCAAAACTTGGTAAAATAGAAAGGATTAAAATATAAATATGATTGATTTTCCCCCAATAAACCCGCATCCTGAAAGAAACAAAAAGGAGTCTATCTTATGCGCTTATCTCCCTTGGTATTAGGCCTCATTGCCACGTTGTCTTGGCATGCGAATGCCAATTTGAAACAACAAGTTGCAGAGTCTATGCCTGAACTTGAGTCTTTGTACCTACATTTACATCAAAACCCTGAGCTCTCTTATAAAGAAGAAAAAACAGCAGGGCGTTTGGCGGATGAAATGCGCAGATTTGGTTATGACGTGACTGAAAATGTGGGTGGCTTTGGTGTTGTTGGCATGCTGAAAAATGGTGATGGTCCAACGGTGATGATCCGAGCCGATACCGATGGTTTGCCAATTATTGAAGAAACAGGGAAGTCGTACGCGTCAAAAGTTAAAGTGAAAGATGATGCGGGGAATTTGGTTGGTGTGATGCACGGTTGTGGTCACGACATCCATATGACCAGTTTAATCGGCACGGCAAAACAGCTAATGGCTAACAAGGAAAAGTGGCAAGGTACATTGATGTTAGTTGCTCAACCCGCTGAAGAAGTGGGTGGCGGCGCAAAAGCGATGTTGAAGGAAGGGTTGTATACTCAGTTTGCTAAACCCGATCATGTGCTTGGTTTGCATGTAAGTGCTGCGGTTCCTGCCGGTAAAGTGGCGATCGCACCGGGTTATGCATTGGCGAATGTTGACTCAGTTGACATCATTGTCAAGGGTAAAGGGGGGCATGGAGCCTATCCACATACTACCATCGACCCTGTGGTACTAGCATCTCGAATTGTACTAGGACTACAGACCATTACATCACGAGAGATCTCTCCGTTAGAGCCGTCGGTGATCACTGTAGGCTCTATTCACGGTGGTTCTAAGCACAATATCATTTCAAACGAAGTGAAGCTTCAACTGACGCTACGCTCTTATAATCCGGATGTGCGTGAGCAACAAATTGCGGCGATAAAACGCCTGACTGCAGGCATAGCAAAAAGTGCAGGATTGGAGGACAGTCTTGTGCCTGAGGTTATCGTTCATGAAAGCGAAAGCATTCCATCTACGTATAATAATCCGGAGTTGGCTAAGTTTGTAACTAGCGCTATTAAGCAGGAAATTGGTGCAGAAAATGTTGAGCAATCTCAGCCGGTGATGGCTGGTGAAGATTTCGGTTTATATGGCCGTACTGACGACAATGTACCAATTACAATTTTTTGGCTAGGTGGTGTTAATCAAGCGGTATTCGATGCGGCACAAAAAAGCGGAGAGCCTTTACCTTCATTGCATTCTAGTCACTTTGCGCCAGATTACCCTATCGCCATCGCAACTGGAGTTAGAGCGATGACTAATAGTGCACTTGCTTTGTTTAATCAAAAATAAGCTTTATCTAGCATTTTTATCTAGCATAGTAAAAAGGTAGCCTTGGCTACCTTTTAGTTTTTAGTCTTTGTTTGCTGCTGCAAGCATTAACTCTCTATTGCGCTCTAGTTTTACCAGCATCGCATCTGCAATGGGTTTGAACTTAGCGAGCTCAGACTGAGGTAATGGTTCAGACTTTGGCAGTTTTACCGTTTTAGGATTTCGGTGTACGCCGTTCACCAAAAACTCATAGTGAAGATGAGGACCTGTCACGCGGCCGGTTGCACCGACAGTACCAATTTTCTGCCCTTGCTTCACTTTTTGACCTGTCTTAACAGCACGCTTATTCAAATGTAAGTACTTAGTCACATACTTACTGCCGTGCTGAATAAACACATAATTACCATTGAGTTTATTGTAACCAGACTTTAGTACTTTACCATTACCAGAGGAAACCACCGGCGTGCCTACGCGTGCCGCATAGTCTATACCATTGTGAGACGATACTCGGCCAGTCACAGGGTGAAGGCGACGCGGATTGAAGCTGGAGCTGATATATTTGAAGTTAACTGGTGCTCTTAAGAAGGCTTTTTTCATGCTACGGCCTTCAGGGGTATAGAACTCGTCATCAGTATGACGAACCGCACTGTAACGCTCGCCCTGATTGATAAATTCTGCGGCAATAATTTTACCATTACCGATTTCTTCACCGTCTACATAGTGCTTTTCAAACACTAAAGCGAAAGAGTCACCCTTACGAATATCGTTTGCAAAGTCGACATCCCAACCAAAAATATCGGCGAAGTTCATTATTTGGCGTTCGCTAAGACCCGCTGAAATACCAGCGCTCCAGAAGCTGGAATTGATCTTGCCACCTGCCGATTTTTCGCGACTTTCGATTTCCTTGCTTTCGATTTTGGTTTCGTAATTACCCTCGTCGTTTAGGGTGACCAATAAGGTATCCGTTTTTGACAAGATGTATTTTAATTGAGCTAATTCACCACCATCATTGCTAGCAAAGCTAAGCACTTCTCCCGGGTGGATTTTAGTCAGCTTGCGGGTTTCTGCGTTGGTATTGACCAGATTGTGTAACGTTTTGGCAGAATAACCTGCGCGTTTAAAAATCACGGCTAGGCTGTCGCCAGACTTCACTTCGTGGTCTTTAAATTCAAATACAGGTTGTTTAGGGGCAGACTCAGGCGTGATGACTGGCGCTGCATCTAATTCAGTAAGTTGCTCTGTTTTTTCTGATATTTTTACTGGCAACTCGTAACGTTTCCCAACTTCTAAAGCTTTTCCGTCATTGTCTTTTGAAGCCGTTGCTTTTTCAGAGGGGATCAGGGCAATTCCGACCATCGCAGATAGGAAGCCGATGATGAGCACTTTGTGCTTTTTGGGGAGCTTATGAACCACATGAACCATAATGCGCCTTTTCTGCTGTCAAGAATTATTGTAGATAATATTGCAGGATATACGTAATAAACCCGTAATACCAGCGTTTTGTGCATTTAAACTCGGATAAATATAGGCTAGAATCGAGCGATTACAAGTTATAGCTGTTGGAGTGAGAATAGTGGATTTAGAAACTGCATTTGCAGAGATTAGCCGTGGTGCAGAAGAAATTCTGTTGCAGGATGAATTAAAAGAAAAGCTGAAGTCAGGTAAAAAACTACGTATTAAAGCGGGTTTCGATCCAACAGCGCCTGATTTGCATTTAGGACACACAGTGCTAATCAATAAAATGAAAACCTTTCAAGACTTAGGCCATGAGGTGATTTTCTTGATTGGTGATTTCACCGGTATGATTGGCGACCCAACGGGCAAAAATGTAACTCGTAAGCCACTCACTCGTGAAGATGTACTGGCAAATGCAGAAACATACAAAGAACAGGTTTTCAAAATCCTTGATCCTGCCAAAACCACAGTTGCATTCAATTCTGAGTGGATGGAAAAGCTTGGCACAGCCGGTATGATCAAGCTTGCTGCACGTCAAACTGTGGCACGTATGCTTGAGCGCGACGACTTTAAAAAGCGTTATGCAAATGGCCAAGCAATCGCAATCCACGAATTCTTATATCCACTGGTTCAAGGTTGGGACTCGGTTGCACTAGAGGCGGATGTTGAGCTCGGTGGTACCGATCAGCGCTTTAACCTATTAATGGGTCGTGAGCTACAAAAAGACGAAGGGCAAAAGCCGCAAACAGTACTGATGATGCCGCTACTTGAAGGCACCGACGGCGTACAGAAAATGTCTAAGTCACTAGGTAACTACATCGGTATTACTGATGCGCCAAACGACATGTTCGGTAAAGTGATGTCGATTTCTGACGATTTAATGTGGCGTTACTACGAATTGTTAAGCGCAAAAACACTGGATGATATCGCTGCACTTAAAGAAGAAGTTGCAGGCGGCCGCAACCCTCGTGACATTAAGATTGAATTTGCAAAAGAAATGATTGCTCGATTCCACAGTGAAGCTGACGCTGAAGCGGCGCATCAAGACTTTATCAAGCGTTTCCAAAAAAATGCCTTACCTGATGAGATCCCTGAAGTCACCGTAACTATTGAGGGTGAAAGCACGTTTATCACTAACTTGCTAAAAGAAGCCGGTTTAGTGGCAAGTACTTCAGAGGCGATGCGCATGATCAAGCAAGGCGCGGTTAAGCTAAATGGCGAAGATAAAGTAACAGACACAAAATTAGAAGTTGCGAAAGGTTCTTGTGAAATCTACCAAGTAGGTAAGCGTAAGTTTGCGAAAGTTACGGTAAACTAAACAAGCTAATCTACTTGTTATAGCCGAAGAGGTCAGTGTTTTACTGGCCTTTTTTGTGGTTGTTACAACATTAAGCTAGCAAAATTTATAATCACAAGCAGTAAGGCGGAAGTAGCAATAAATAGCCAGCGCATTTGATTAAGTAGCCCGAGTAAATGCTGAATATGCTCAGCTGAGGGTTGCGCTTTTGCACCTACCCGCATCACATCATAACGTTCACCAAAATAAAAGCGCGGCCCTGCGAGCTGTGTATGTAAATTTGCGGCAAAAAAGCTCAGTGCCCATCCGGTATTCGTTTGGCTAAAGTGACGGCCGTAGTATTTAATGTAGTGCCAAGTTTGCTTTGGTCTAAGTAGCAATGAAAAGCAGGTAATTAATAATCGAATGGGTACAAACTCAACGAGCCAAATCACGCGGGAAAGGCTTGTCATAAAACGGGCTGAGGGGAGCATTACTTGCCGCCAAGCATGGTCGCATAGCAGTAACAGTTTATAAAATAGCGCGAGATAGGGGCCTGCCATTAGATACAGTAAAGCAATGACAAAAAAATGGCGCAGGGTATTTAATGCGGTGCTATCTATGGTGGCTTTACAAATACCAAGCTCTGTTAGCTTCTCTACATCTCTTGCTACCATTCCTTGCAACACGGCTCTTGCGGTTACTTTTTGCTTTGACTTTATCAGCGCGGAAATACGCTTAGCACGGCTTTCATGGCTAATATCTAAGCATAAAAACAACACCAGCCCACCGAGCCAATTAGGATAAAAAGCAAAGCTAATAATCGCATAAGTTAATACGGTGATGGTTAATATAGGGAGGAGGAATCCCAGTGTGCCTGATAACAGTTGATAACTAGAAGCCGCTTTGGGGCGATAAACTTTTTCGGCAATCGCTTTAAATATAAGGCTAAGAATAAGATTAGGGTGATAAAGTGTTGATAACCTTACCCCTAGACTGGCAAAAATCGCCAGTAAGAAAATGATCAGGCCCTCATGGGCCTGAAGCAAGCTGTCGAGCACTAAAGCGTAACCTTATCCAGCTTATTAAGTAGTGCCATCACCATTTTAGAAGAGTTAACAGAAGCGACTTTTAGATACTCTTCGAATGATTGCGGTGATTCTTTGCCGGCGATATCAGATAGCGAGCGGATCACAACAAATGGCGTGTTTAAAGAATGACAAGCCTGCGCAATTGCCGCACCTTCCATTTCTACTGCTAACATCGTAGGGAAGTCTGCACGCGCCTTGTCGATGCGTACTGGGTCGCACATAAATGAGTCACCCGTACAGATCAAACCAACCATAGTTTGAATGCCTTCAAGCGCATGTACGCTTTGCTCTGCAGCTTCAACTAATTTTGTGTGCGAAGTAAACGCAGCAGGCATTTGCGGAACTTGACCAATTTCATAGCCAAATGCAGTAACATCAACGTCGTGATGACGTACTTCATTTGAAATCACCACATCGCCGACGTTTAGTGATGGTTCAAAGCCACCTGCAGAACCCGTGTTGATCACGCAATCTGGCGCAAAGTTGTCGATAAGCAAAGTTGTCGCAACCGTCGCTGCCACTTTACCAATGCCAGACTGTACAAGCGTTACGTCAAGACCAGCCAGTTTGCCGGTATAAAAAGTAAAGCCACCTTTGGTCAATGTTTGCGGGTTTTCCATGGTGTTACGCAAAATGGTAACTTCTTGCTCCATTGCGCCGATAATGCCTACTTTCATCAAAAGATTCCTAATTTGTGGTGGGGAAAGCCCCAGTGTCAAAATTGCTTTTATTATACGAAAGGGGTTTTGATAGGTAAAACAAAAAACGGGCTGACGCCCGTTTTGCTAGATTTCTGCCAACTGAGTTGACTGTGCTTTTGCCTGTGAAGGAGACAGTACCGCAGGTTTGTAGGTGCGGTTTCTGGTTTTCTTTGGCATCTCCACTTTTTGGCCAAGCTTGAATAGGATTGCCGCACGGACCTCAGCGCTTTGGTAGCCACTTTTGATTTTCATACGAATGTGTGGAATACCCGCAGATTCCAGAGCGCCACTTACAAACCAATCTTTTTGTGCTTTATGGCCGTTTTTATTGGCGTTATTGACCAAGTCAACAGCGGCAACAATTTTCAGTGTCTCTTTGTCTACCAAGACATAATCCAACTGCTTATTCTTAGCTTTAGTTACCGCAGCACGACGTGCTTTTGGAGAGATACCCGGCTTGCACTCAATCACATCAATGAGCTTAATGCGGCTAACGATTTTATATCTATCGCCAACGGCACGTTCTAATAAATGTAGAAACGATGCTTCAACGGTGGTAAAAACAGATTCTTTACGATTAAATGGATAAGGATTGCCACCCACATCGGTGTACTTAGAAGCGACAATGGAAGCAACGACCACTAGAGCCAAAATAGCAAGTAACGCAAATTCCATACAAAACTCCAAATCAAAAAAATGACATCTGTGGTTTTATAAGCAATAGCTGTGCCATAAAATTACTTTACGGCAAGTCATAAGAATTTGTGTGGTTGGCTATGGAGGTGGACTATTTGTCGTATAGGAACGTATCTGACAGTGTTAATCGCCGTGATGTATTTCAGACCTGCGTCGACTAATTAATAGTTTACTATCAATAGGAATAAACTCACTAGCGGCACGGATCAGTGAGGCGGCGGTAAGCTGCGGCACGCCGTAAACTTCGACTCGGGTATGGTATTTATCTCTGAGTTTATTCGCGAGTAAATCAAAATCACCATCACCAGTTACTAGAATTATTACATCGGATCCTGACGCGCATTCCATGGCATCAATGGTAATGCCAACATCCCAATCACATTTTGCGGAGCCATCGGCACGTTGAATATAAGGCTTTAACTTCACCTCAAAGCCAATCGCTCGCAGGATATTTTGGAACTGCTTTTGTTTGTCGTCACCCCGTTCGCTGGAATAGGCAATGGCTTGATATACCTCGCGATTAGCCGTTGCTTTACGCCAAAACGCGTTATAGTCAAAGCCTGTTTGGTAGGCTTGTTTGGTGGTGTAATAAACATTTTGAGCGTCAACTAAAATGGTGACTTTTTCCATAATGGACTCTTAGCAATAAATTTGCTTTATGATAGCAAGATTAGCGTTTGTTTAGCCATTTACTCATCGCGGCATCATAGGCTTTTTTAATGGCACCGCCATCGCAAGGGCGAGGCGGAGTACGCCAGTTATTACTTAATCCCTCTGGTGTAGGAATACTCGGATCGAGCCTAACCTCAGTATAGCACAAGCCATTTTCACGGTAGACTTTATAATGTGGTGTGGACGCGAGTAGCTCTCTTGGCTTGCTCGCAGCACTGGTTTGATGCGCTTTAGGTACGGTGATCTGCTGCGGCTTTTTTTGGTTTTGGCTGAGTACAACGTCACTGGGAGTGGGCTCTAAAAGTTGCTGACGAAATTGAGAGATTGCTTTGCGATGGTCTAACTTTTTAGGTTGCGTGACGACTGCTGCTTTGGCTATGTGCTTGGTTGTACTTTCAACCGTAGGCTTTTTTGGTTCCGTTTGCGCAGTTTTTAGTACTTCAACCGTATCGTCCTTCAGCGTCGGTTTTAACTCCTTTACTGGCTTATCTTCAGTTATCGCTGGTGTCTCAATATGCTCCACCTTGGGCTTGGCAGGCTCAATAACCAAATAGGTTTTCATTGCCTTAATTTCTAAAGGCTTTGAGGGGATATAAATACTTTGCTGCAAATACCAGCCGAGCAGTAGATGCAGCACAATAGAGCCAATAATGGTGAAACTAATTAGGTTGTTTTGGAGCGGCCGCATTATTCTTATTAATCCTTGAGTTATGCAGAGTTAGAGCTTAATCAACGTGTAAATGTTCCCTCAATAGACGAATTATTCTGTGATTAGTTGCGCCGATATGTGTTTCAGTAAAGTTAATTCACGCAAAATGGACATCCCTTTGTTATTTGCATCAGCAAGTTTAGCTTCATTGTGGGCTATGGCTTGATTTATGTTAATCCACAAAGGTTTCATACCATTAGCAAGTTCGTAATTCTCCATGGTTGGCAGATCAAATTTGCCACAGATCTCACAAACGTAGCAATAAGAAATAATATGTACATTATCATGATCTGGTTTATACCAAGGACGATACTCTTCATAGCGACCAAAAGGAGTGAGACCTGTAATGGATACTGCACCAGTTTCTTCTTTTAGCTCGCGCTCTAATGCTGCTTCTAAGCTTTCCCCCTCGTTAACGCCACCACCTGGTAAGGTGTAATCGTCATAACGTTTGGTGTAAAGCATAAGAATGTCGTTGCCTCTAAGGACTATGGCGCGAGTGGTCTCTCTAGTAAAGCAGCTGCCTTGAAGCGGAATGACTGGGGTGTTGTTTAAGCTTTGCATGGGGGTTTTAACTTCAATTTAGGTAACAAGAATGGGTTTACAAAACGATACGCCTGCGTAAAAGCGGCGTATCGCGAATGAAGATATTAAAACGGAGCAGGGTACGCTTTAAATACAGTATCAATCTCGGCTAAAGATTCTGCACATAGCGGTTGTTCAAACGCTTGAATATTTTCTTTGAGCTGTGCCATGGTTGTCGCGCCGATGATGGTTGAAGTCACGCCATCGACTTGATTACACCAAGCTAGCGCCAGTTGCGCTGCAGTCATATTAAATTCTTTGGCGATTTCTAAATATTTTGCAACTGCTTCTTGTGCTAGTTGTGTGTCCCTAAATAGGCCCTGTCTTTGCACTAAGGTAAAGCGGCTTCCTTCAGGTCTTGCGCCCCCTAAATACTTACCGCTCAGCATACCACCAGCCAATGGCGACCAAGGTAAATAGGCAATATCTTCGTTTACGCAACTCTCAATCAAGTAAGGCCAATCTTTGGCATGTAGCAAGCTAAACTCATTTTGAATTGAAACCGGCTTCGGTAGGTCGTGCTGCATCGCCAAATTAAGGTAAGTGTGAATGCCCCAAGGCGTATCATCAGAAAGACCCCAATGGCGAATTTTACCTGCTTTAATACAGCTCGCTAAGCCTTCTAAAATATCTAGCATGCCAGCGCGTTCTTCGTCGTGGTCAAGTGCACTCAAAGGCACTATGCCTGGCCATTGTTTACCAAAGTGCGGTGAAGTACGGTTTGGCCAATGTAGTTGGTAGAGGTCGATATAGTCGGTATTCAGGCGCGCTAAAGAATCGTCCACCGCTTGGATCACAGATTGTCCCGTAATAGCACCGCCTTCACGGATCCAAGGTAATCCGCTGCCTGCAATCTTGGTTGCAAGCACGAGCTTTTCGCGCTTTTCTTGGTGCCGCTTTAGCCAATTGCCAATGATGGCTTCGGTTTTACCATAGGTTTCAGGTGAGGGAGGGACCGCATACATTTCAGCGGTATCAATGAAGTTAATACCACGGCTTAGTGCATAATTGATTTGCTCGTCGGCATCATGCTGGTTGTTTTGTACGCCCCAAGTCATGCTTCCTAAACAAATGCGCGAAACTTCTAATGGGCTACTACCAAGTCGTGAGTACTTCATGCAGGCTCCTGATTGATTGCTGAATGGTTAAATATAGCCAAAGTAACGGATTTAGTACTTTGAACTGTATTGATATTGTTAGCATTATCTCTGTTTTGCAGTGCAACTTGCAACAGACATCAACACAAGTATAGCCCAGAACACTAAGGCCTATGTTCAAGATTGCAACAGTTGGAAAATTAGCACATAATAAACACTGTTTATTTAGACAGTGTTTTAACGTGCGTAAATTTATTCATATTGATATGGACGCGTTCTATGCATCGGTAGAAATGCGCGATAACCCCGAGCTTGCAAAGGTGCCGATGGCGATTGGTGGGCAGAGTCATCGTGGGGTGCTATCCACGGCTAACTATATTGCTCGGCAATATGGCGTGCGATCGGCCATGTCGAATTATCAAGCGAAAAAACTCTGCCCTCAGCTGGTGATTGTACCGGGGAGAATGGAGGTCTATAAGGCAATATCGCAACAAATTCGCGCTATTTTTACCCGCTATACTGAGCTAATTGAGCCACTGTCTTTGGATGAAGCCTATCTAGACGTCACTGAGTGTCAGCAATGTAATGGCAGTGCAACGCTTATCGCCGAGCAGATACGAGCGGATATAGTTGCAGAGACGGGCCTTACGGCTTCGGCGGGAATTGCGCCAATCAAGTTTTTAGCCAAAATTGCCAGCGATGAAAACAAGCCCAATGGTCAGTGTGTGATCCCGCCTCACCAAGTGAGCGCTTTTATTGATGCGTTACCCCTTAAAAAAATTCCAGGTGTAGGTAAAGTGACTCAACAGCGTTTGCTAGCCATGGGACTTGAGTATGGCCGAGATATTAAGGCACTGTCTGAAACTCAGTTACGCCAGTCATTTGGCAAGTTTGGCGCTGTATTATGGCGGCGTTGTCAAGGTATTGATGAGCGCCGAGTTGAGACCGACAGAGTGCGTAAATCGATAGGCGTTGAAACCACATTTGCAGAAGACACGCTCGACCTTGATACCTTAAAACAAGTCATAAAAGAAAAGTTGTTACCTGAACTGACTCGCCGAGCACAGCCTTATTTACAGCGCGGTTTTAATAAGCTTGGCGTTAAAGTGAAGTTTTACGATTTCACCCAAACCACCAAAGAATGCCAATACCAGCATATTGATTTGCCCGTTTTCGAAGAGCTATTGATTGAAGCAATGTCACGGCAAAAGTTTAAACCCGTGCGCCTCGTGGGCTTACATTTAGGGCTAAATGAAAAGTCTAACACACAAGCTCAACTGGGGCTTTTTGATGGCTAATTCTGACCTACCTAGACTAAAAGATAACTGCAATTAGTTTAATTTGTGCTAGCTTCGAAGTTGTCGTGCAACAAACTAATCACGCGAACCGCGTGTAATTAAAACAACAACAAGAGGTAAGCATTATGCAATCCATAATGATCGTACTCTTCGGCATCATAGGGATGTTATTTGGATGGTTTGTCTATTCCAAATTTATTGCTGAAAAAATATTTAAAATGGATGACAACTTTGTCACGCCGGCGCATGAGCTTGAGGACGGCGTAGATTATGTTCCCACCAACAAAGTGGTATTGTGGGGGCATCACTTTACTTCAGTCGCAGGCGCAGCACCAATTGTAGGTCCAGCTATCGCTGTTTATTGGGGTTGGGTGCCAGCTGTGCTTTGGGTTGTATTCGGTACCATATTCTTTGCGGGTGTCCACGATATGGGCGCGCTGTGGGCAAGTGCTCGCCATAAAGGCAAGTCGATGGGCGCGTTGTCTGAAAGCGTGATTGGCAAGCGCACGCGTTCATTGTTTATGATAGTGGTCTTCCTTGTACTGCTCATGGTGAATGCCGTGTTCGGCGTGGTGATAGCAAACTCCTTCGTGGGTAACCCAAATGCGGTATTCCCCGCTTGGTCTGCTATCGTCGTGGCGCTTATCATCGGCCAATTACTGAAACGCAAAGTGCCGCTAGTACCACTCTGTATTATCGGGGTTATTGTGCTCTACGCGACCATTTATATGGGCAGTAGTATGCCGATCACCTTACCAACCGAAATGTTTGGTCTAAGCGACAAAGCCAATTGGATCATCATTCTGTTTATCTATGCTGCCGTGGCGTCATTGTTACCGGTTTGGATGCTATTGCAACCTCGTGACTTTATTAATGGCATGCAGCTGTTAGTGGGATTAATCCTGCTATATGGTGCAGTATTTGTCGTCATGCCTGATATCACCGCGCCTGCGTTTAATACCCAAACGGTAGAAAACACCCCGAGTATTATCCCCTTGCTGTTTGTGACTATTGCTTGTGGTGCGGTATCAGGTTTCCACGGTATTGTTTCGTCGGGAACGAGTTCAAAACAACTAGACAAAGAAAAAGACGGTCGTTTTGTCGGCTACTTAGGTGCAGTTGGTGAAGGCTCACTAGCACTTATCACTTTGGTCGCCGTGAGTGGTGTGATGCTCGCAGTATCACCTGAAGAGTGGCACGAAATTTATAGCCACCTTGGTGCTGGCAGTGTATCAGCCTTTATTAACGGTGGCTCAAATCTTATCAGTACAGGCTGGGGACTACCAGTCGAAATCGCATCAACTTTACTTGCCGTTATGGTTGTACTTTTTGCAGGCACTACCATGGATTCTGGCGTTAGACTTCAGCGTTATATTATTCAAGAGTGGGGTGAGATCTATAACATCAAGTTCCTGAACAACGGTATCATCGCGACTTTGTTGGCCGTTGCATGTTGTTTGCTACTCGCCTTTGGCGCTGGTGGCGCATCGGGTAGTGGTGGTATGGTGATTTGGCCGCTGTTTGGTTCAACCAACCAAATCTTGGCAAGCTTAACCTTGTTGGTTATCTCAGTGTATCTTATCAAACTAGGGCGTCCCGCTAAGTACACCTTGATCCCTATGGTATTTGTGCTGGTGATGGCGTTTTTTGCTGGAGTGATCAAGCTAGGTGAATACTACCAAAAAGGCAATTGGCTGTTGGTTGTGCTTGACGTCATCGTGCTGGTGGTCAGTATTTTGGTGATGTTAGAAGCTTGGTCTGTGATCAGCAAAACCAAAGCGAAACCAGATGAAGCCCGTGATATGTCGTAGTTCCCTTGGAACTTGACCACAAATCACCTATAGTCGGCCCTAATTCTAATATAGAAAAGGGCCGTTTTTATGTCTTTTCCAATCGCATTACCTTGTAACACCCTATTTGAAAGCGATGCAGATGCTATCGTTGTTGTTACTCATGATATTCAAAACCTTGGCAGTGCGGAGCTTGACGAAGTTGCTGCACCATTTTTAGCTGTAGATGCGCGCATTGCGCAAAAGGCAAGCCTGCTTGTTTCAGACAAAGTACCTGGCAAGCGCTTGGTGATTGCGCCAACCGGACCAATCGACAGAGATTACGATGACGTTCGCCGTTACTTTGAAGCGGCAAAGGCTGGTATTTTAGAAGCGAAAGCGGCTGGTGCGGTAAAACCTGTGCTTGCTGTTGTAAATGTGCCTGCCGATGCTCGTTACGAAAATGCGCGTGCAGTCAGCTTTTTAGGTGCTTGCCAAGGCTTATGGCAGCCATTAGAAGCACGTGAGTACCGTGGCGAAGTGATTGAACCAATCGAAGCGATTTATGTTTTTGAAGCGTCAGCACAATGCTGCGATCAACTAAGCGCAATCGCTGCAGGCCAATATGCTGCGCGTGATCTGTGTGGCACAGAACCTGAGCGCATGGCACCGCCTCGTTTTGCTGACTACTGTGTTGAGCTATTTCAAGGTTCAGCGGTAAACGTTGAGGTTATCGCTGATCGTAAAATTATGGATGAACAGTATCCACTGTTAAGCACGGTAGCGCGTGCCTCTTACGCCGTTGAGCGCCACCATCCTCGTGTTGTAAAAATGGTATACGAGCCTGAAGGTGACGTCGAACGTACTCTTATCTTTGTTGGCAAAGGTCTTGTGTACGATACTGGCGGTGCAGACTTGAAAGTGGGCGGTTTTATGGCCGGCATGAGCCGTGATAAAGGCGGTGCGGCGTCAGTGGTTGGTTTTATGGAAGCGGTTGCTAAGTACCAACCAAAAGGTATTAAGGTAATTGCTTATCTTGCCGTGGTTCGTAACTCGATTGGTTCTGACTGTTTCGTGCCGGATGAAATCATTGAGAGCAGAGAAGGCGTTCGCGTTCGTATTGGTAACACCGATGCGGAAGGTCGCTTGGCGATGGGTGACTTACTCAGCGAAGCGAAAGACTTAGCTCTGGGTGAGAAAAACCCTGAGATCTTTACGGTTGCAACACTGACAGGTCATGCAGCGCGCGCTATGGGTCCTTACAGTGCCTATGTTGAGAATGGTCCTGCACGAGCAGCACAAGTATCTCGCAAGATTGCAGATATGGGCGACCTATGGGCTGACTGCGCGGAAGTATCGCGTAGCCGACGCGAAGACTATGACTTTGTAAAACCACGCACCCTTGCGGATGATGTGCTATCGAGCAACAACGCACCATCGGCGGTTACCGCTCGTGGTCACCAATTCCCAATGGCATTTTTGGCAATCGTTGGTGGCTTAGACAAGCATGGTTGTAATGCAGAATTGCCAATTCCGTATGTACATATGGATATTGCAGGTAGCGGCGTTGAAGGTGGCGACTGGCAACATGGCAAGCCAACTGCTGCAACCGTAGCAAGCTTATTTGCAAGGTATTGTATTTAATACCAATTGAATTAATTCTCTAATCAATTTGAAGGGTGAAATAGCATATTAGCTTCGTTAAAAATTTCTCATTTAGAACAACTAAATAGCAAAATTTTTGCCTTGCTACTAAAGCTATTTTCCCGCTTCAAGATAGATCATTTACTTAATACAACTGGTATAAGATTGATAAAAGGGAAGCAATACAGCTTCCCTTTCTGGTTGGGTCAAATTAAAGAGAAGACTATTTGGAATCTAGCCCTCTGCGTTTTAATAGCGCTTCAGTCGTTGGCTCTTTTCCGCGGAATGCTTTGTAAGAGTCCATTACAGGTCTTGAGTTACCAACCGATAAAATATGTTTACGATATTTTTCGCCATTTTCAAGTTTAAGGCCACCGAGCTTTTGCACGTATGCATAGGCGTCGGCTGCTAATATTTCACTCCACATATAAGCATAGTAACCAGCAGAATAGCCGCCTCCCATAGAGTGCGCAAAAAATGCTGATTTATAACGCGGTGGAACGTAATCGAGGGCGACTCCATGCTTTTCCAGTGCCGCTTGTTCAAATTCATTGATATCAGTGGGTGCATGCTCAGGTGAAATTGTATGCCACTCCATATCTATGAGCGCAGATGCCATGTACTCCAATGTATCGTAGCCCATATTAAAAGTTCGTGAGCGGATCACTTTATCAAGCAGTGTTTTTGGGATAGGTTCCCCGGTTTGGTAATGCTTTGCATAGTTACTGATAACTTCAGGGTGTGCAGCCCAGTCTTCCTCAAAGGTTGAGGGAAACTCAACAAAATCACGAGAAACAGCGGTTCCAGCAAGACTCGGATATTTTACGTCAGAAAACATCCCATGTAAGCCATGTCCCATTTCGTGAAACATAGTTGTCACTTCACTGTAGCTCACAAAGGTTGGTTCACCATCAGGTGCCTTTGCAATATTCATGACATTGATAACCACAGGCTTTTGGTTTAATAACTTAGATTGCCCTACAAATGAATTCATCCAAGCTCCACCACGTTTACCTTCTCTTGCAAAATAGTCGGCAAAGAATATCGCGAGGCTTTCACCATTGTTATCGATCAGTTCATAAGCCTTAACATCTGGATGATACACGGGTAAGTCAGGGCGAGCTTTGAAACTTACGCCGTACAGCTTATTCATGGTATAAAAAACACCATTTTCTAAGACGTTATTAAATTCGAAGTACTTTTTCACTTCTGTTTCGTCCAGGTCATAACGAGATTGACGAACTTTTTCAGCGTAGTATGCCCAGTCCCAAGGTTTGATGTTGAACGAGTGCCCTTCGCTTTGAATAAGCGTTTTAATATCTGCTGCTTCCTTTTCCACGTTGGAAACAACGGCCGGCACCATGCTGCCAAGCATGTCATAAACTGCTTTAGGGTTTCCAGCCATTTGCTTTTCTAGGCCGTAGTCTGCCCAGCTTTTATACCCTAACAGCGCTGCTTTTTCGGCCCTTAACTGTGCCAGCCGGATGATAATTTGAGTATTGTCATTATCACCTGACTGAGCACGATAAGCAGAAGCTTGCCAAATCTGTTGCCTAAGTGCTCGGTTGGTTAAAGACGCTAAAATAGGTTGGCGAGTTGTGTTGGTAATACCGATTAAGTACTTGTCTTTATGTCCTGCAGCTTCAGCCGCACGTTTAGTGGCAAGAATTTGTCTTTCTGTTAAACCGTCCAATGCGGCTTTATCATCAACAATCACTGATATGGCAGACGTTTCTGCTAATAGGTTTTGTGAAAACTGGGTAGTCAGAGATGAATGCTCTTCATTGATTTTGCGAATTTTCTCCTTATCTTCAGCACTTAGTTTTGCGCCAGCTCGCACAAAGTTGGTGTAGTAAACATCCAATAAACGCTTTGATTCTGAGTCTAGTTCGAGTGTGTTGCGATTATCATAAAGCGACTTTATACGATCAAATAATGCGGCGTTCAAATTGATGTTATCGCGGTGTTCTGCGAGCATTGGGGCTAGTTCTTTTTGTAATTGACGACGCTTTACTGAGCTATCAGTGCCTATTAAGTTAAAAAATACGCTACTGGTTCGCTTTAGCAGTGCACCACTTTTTTCCATTGCAACTAAGGTGTTTTCAAACGTAGGCGTTGCAGAGTTAGTTGCAATACGCGCGATTTCTTTGAGGTGCTCTGCCATACCCAACTTAAATGCAGGCATAAAATGTTCATCTTTGATCTGGTCAAACATTGGGGTTTGGTAGATTAAAGTACTGGCGTTGAACAGTGGATTGTGATGGACTGATTCACTTTTCTTAGGCACGCTAGATGCCACCTCCGTTGTATAATTTGAACAACCAGAGACAAAAAGCGTGGAGTAAATCGCAACGGCGATGATGGTCTTTTTCATAAACTTCTCAGTATTTGTTGTAATGTTATAGTGTATCTATTATGTGTTTGTAGTTGTGTTTTATCGCATAATAATGGCAGTATCATGATTCTTGCATCTTAGGCAGATAAGTGTTTCTTAAGTCAGTTTTTGGGCCGGAAACTTATTATCAATGGCGACAGCATTGTGAGCATGCAAACTTTCTTGGTGTTCAATTTTGAACCAATAATCAACAAACTGTGTGTTTTGCTCTAAAAATTGTTTGACTCGTCGTGCGGCATCTTCACAAAACATTAGATTTTCTGCATTTAGCTTCGCAAATGCTTGTTCATCTTCACGTTTTACCGCAGTTTGAACTGGCGTGCCAATGGCCTGTTCTAGCGCTTTTATAAGGTTTGGAATGAGTGGCAACGTCCGTTCTGTTAGTTTTACTGTTACGTAAGCGAAAGAGCGCTGGCTATGAGGTGTGGCAATGCTCCCTTTTAGAGAGGTTATCCACGTCATTAGTTCGTGTTTTGAAATCACCTCTTGGGAAAACTGTTCTTCGATCTCTTCACTTAATGCTTGTCTAGAAAGCGCCGCTGAACAAGGGCAGGTACTTGAATAGGCAATAGTAAGTGATAACTCATAGCTAAGCTCTGAGTTTATATACTCACAATTAAGCGTGATAGGGTAACTTTGATAGCCGAATTGATCGCTCAACAATGCTGGTTTATCTATAGTTAATTCAAACTGTAACTCAAGCTTGGCTGCTTTGCTCAACCCTTGTTGAGATTGAACGGACTCCTTTAATAACGCTTCAATCGTTTTAATATTCAAAGGAGTCGTACTTAGTATCTCTCTCAAGCGAATGTATAACCGGGACATATGGATCCCTTTTGCCTCAGGTTTATCAAGGCTAACAAAAATATTTGCAAGAGCGTTAACCCTTTGGTGAGAGGTGCTTGATATTTCCACTTCTAAAGGTATGGCAATTTTTTCCATACCCACCCACTTTAGCGGTAAGGCTGTTGTTGCAAGCTGCCCAGAGGCAACATCAGGTAAAGATACTGTCATATTTATTTCCGACGAGGTTTCTAGGGCCTGTTGATCTTTGCTGTTTGATTTTTGTTCTCCTGAGTGTGTTTTGGTCGCGACGCTCGACTTGCCGCCTAGTAATCTAGGCAAAAGTTGAGCAACAATGAACAAAGCGCACTCAGGTGAACCCAAAGGGCAGCGCTTGATTAGCATTTCTACTGTGTTATCGCCTGACTCACATAGAATAACTATGCTACGCAGGCTCTGCCTTGTACAAATACCAATCAAACTGCTGCAAAAACAAACTTGAAAGGTAAACATGCCCTAGCGATTAAAAATTAGTGGCATAGCGGCTGTGGGTGTATTAAGCGGTTGTTGGCCGTCATAAACGAGACTGCCATTCACCCAAGTTTTTAAAACTTTTGCTGAAAAACGGTGACCGTCGAATGGGGTCCAGCCACAGTGATAGTGTGTTTTCTGATGGCAAGTGGGTGTTTCGTGATGAGGGTTCACGAGCACTAAGTCAGCATAGTATCCTTCGCGAATAAAGCCTCTATCTACAATGTGATACCTTAACGCTGGATTATGTGCAACTTTCTCAACGAGCTGCTCTATAGATAAACGCTGATGATGCACATGGTCGAGCAAGCTTAATAATGCATGTTCAACTAAAGGCAAACCCGCAGGTGCTTGCTGGTAGGGGAGTTGCTTTTCTTGCCAAGTATGAGGCGCGTGATCAGTAGCAATAATATCTATTTGATTATTTCGCACTGCTGCTAACAAAGCATCACGATCGCTTTTCGCTTTAATCGCTGGATTGCATTTTATTAGGTTACCCTGCAGTGCGTAATCTTCTTGACTGAACCACAAATGATGAACACATGCCTCTGCCGTAATATGTTTGTCGCGAATATCGCCTGAAGGGAATAAGCTCAATTCTTTTTCTGTTGTGATATGCAGTACATGTAAATCGCTACGATATTGTTTCGCTAAAGATACAGCGTACGAAGAGGATGAATAACACGCTTCGGCGTCACGAATGATGGGGTGATCTTGAATTGTTAAACTGCCACTGCGTCCTATGCACATGGATAAGTTCTTTTCAATCACTCTTCCATCTTCACAATGGGTGACAATTAGGGTTGGACTTTCTCTGAAAATTGCGTCGAGTGCTTGTGGATGCTCAACGAGTAGATCGCCTGTTGATGCCCCCATAAAAACTTTAACACCGCAGTACTTCTTCGCATCTAAACGTTTTATTTGTTCTAAATTATCTTCGGTTGCCCCTAAGTAGAAACCATAGTTTGCCAGCGAGCTTCTAGACGCAATCGCGTATTTCTGTTCAAGAGCTTCAATGGTTGTAGTCGCAGGGCTTACGTTTGGCATTTCCATATAGCTGGTGATACCACCTGCCACAGCAGCTCTGGATTCTGAGGCTATATTACCCTTCTGTGTTAAGCCGGGCTCACGGAAATGTACTTGGTCGTCTATCATTCCAGGGAGTAGAAAATAACCTGTCGCATCCACAATATAGTCATTTGGCTGCGCAGTTATTGAGCTTGCAATTTTATTTATTCTGTTTTCAACGATAAGTACATCACATACTTGTGATTGATTCTCGTTGACCACAATTGCATTTTTTATCAGTGTGTTTTTCATATTATAGGGACCTATTTGTCAAGTTTGGCTTTGCAAAGGTTACATAAGCCAGGCAACTCTAAGCGTGCATTTGCAGCTGAAAATCCAGTGCTTTCTACCGCTTTAAATAGATGCTTAGCAGCCTCTTGAACAGAATCTATTTCTTCTATTTGATGGCAGGATCTGCAGACCAAGATCACGGATAGATGGTGATGGCACGCACCATCTAGACTCTTACAGGCTATATATTTATTTGCAGAATGGATCCGGTGTGCCAGATTGACTGATTCTAAGAATTCAAGAATGCGGTACACGGACATTGCTAGAATAGGAGAGTTGGTGCTTTTATTGTATTTGTCAGTAAGTTCATACGCTGATAGCGGCTCGACTGTTTGCAATAATATTTCTAGCACGCCCTGTCGTTTTTCAGTTAAACGCAGCCCTAACGATTGGCATTTTGCTTGAGCCTGTTTGAGAATAAAGTTTCGTTGAGTTTTGTTCACGGCAATGACGACATAATTCATTCAACTATTGATACAATATAACATATCAATCATAATTGATACAATATAACGTTTATTGGAGTCGTTATGTCTAAACTATCAACAATATCCTTGCTCGTTGCTGCACTGTTACCACCAAGTCTTGTAGCAAAGTCTATAGAAGGTACAGTCGTCAATAAAGTTGGTAAAGGGATTGCAAATGCATCAATTGAGGTCGAAGGAACTGATATTCGCGTAGTCACAGATAACAATGGTCATTTTCAAATTTCGGGCGTTGGGCTTGGAAATCAACAAATCCATGTAAGAGCACCTGGTTTTGCTCATCTGCATAAGGCGCTCACTCTGGATCAAGGTGGCGTTAAAAACGCAATGCTAATGTTAAATCGTTCTCCAATAGAAGTTATAGATATTGTAGCTACCCCTGTACATATGTCGGCGATGGAATCTGCGGTTCCAGTTAGTGTTTTGTCAGGTGAAACATTGCGTCGACAGCAAACCGCTACGCTAGGGGATAGCTTAGAAAAATTGCCTGGCGTCAACACAAATTTCCACGCCAAAGTAGCGAGTACACCAATTATTCGAGGTTTGAGTGGCCCGCGGGTGTTGGTGACGCAAAATGGATTAGATGTCAGTGATGTATCTAGAGTTGGTCCTGATCACTCAGTCGCCTCCGAAGCCTCAACGGCTCAACAAATTGAGGTATTGCGGGGACCTGCAACTCTTTTTTATGGTAGCGGTGCGATTGGGGGAGTGGTTAATGTCGTCGATACAAGAGTTCCAACCGATAATGCAACTCGCGGAGAATGGAATCTGGAAAGTAACTCTGTTGATGACCAAAATACAGCCTCGTTTAATGCGACATCGGGTATTGGTTCTGTGGCTTTATATGTTGATGCATTCTGGCGAGAATCTAATGACTACGAAGTACCTGTTCCTGCTGAAATTCATGAGCATAGTGAAAGGAATAACAGTGGTGAACATCACTATAAAGTAGCAAATAGTGCTGAAGAGTCTGATGGTTTTACGGTTGGCTCAAGTTACTTATTTGACCAAGGTTATGTCGGTGTGGCTGTTGAGAAATTTAACCGCAAATACGGCATTCCGGGACATACGCATGGTGATGGAGAAGCACATCATGAGGCTGAAGAGCAGGTTTTTGCGGACTTAGCACAAACAAAAGTGCAACTATTAAGCGAGTACAAGTTTAACAAAGGTTGGCTTGATAAAGTGAATGTGCGTGCTGGTTTTACAGAGTATGAACATGCTGAAGTTGAGCACGGCATGGTTGGAACAACATTTAAGAATGATACCAATGAGTTAAAAGTTGATTTACTACATCAGCCTCTGTCTGCTTGGACTGGTGGCGTAAGCTTACATTACAAACACAGTGATGTTGAGGCTCAAGGTAGTGAGGCGTTTACGCCGCCATCTGATACCCAAACACTTGCGATAGGGGTAATGGAGGAAAGGCGGTTTGGTGATTTTTTAGTGCAGTTAGGTGGTCGTATTGAGCAAGTGGAGATCACCGCAAGTAATGTGCCTTTACCAAGTATTGATGCCCACTCGCATGATACTGAAATGCATGACCACATCGGTCACGATTCAGAAGCAACAAAGGTATATGCGGTTGAGCATCAGTTTACCCCTGTCAGTTTATCTTCGGGTCTTGTATGGGACTTTGCGCAAAATTATAACCTTGGGTTATCTGTTTCACACTCTGAACGAGCTCCTTCTTCATCGGAGTTATTTTCCTTTGGTCCTCACATAGGAACCGGCACTTACGAGGTAGGAGCGTTGTTCAAAATGGATGAGCACGGTCATTTTGAACTCGATGAGCAAGGCATAGCGCTAGAAAAGTCGCACAATATTGATATTACACTGCGAAAAACCCAAGGCGATATAGGCTTTATTTTTAATGCTTTTTACAACCAAGTAGATAACTACTACTATCAAATAGAAACTGGGTTGTACGCCGAGAGCGGCGATAGTCACGACCACAATCATGAACATGAGCACGATCATGCTTCCGAATTACCTATTTATTTATTCAAGACAGATGATGTGGTTTTGCACGGTTTTGAAGCGCAAGTTGCTTGGCAATTGACCGACGAGTTGAAAGTTGATGTTTTCTCTGACTTTGTGCGCGCCAGATTAGAAGAAGGCGGCGATTTACCTCGTACACCACCTCTGCGCTTTGGGTCGCAGTTAAGCTATCAGACGGATAATCTCAGTGCACATATCCACATTACTCGATATCAAGAGCAGGACCGGATTGCACCAGAAGAAACCGCGACCGACGGATATACCTTAGTTGATGCTAGCATCTCTTATGATCTTTCTGTGTTAAATCAAGATCTCTCTATTTATCTTAGAGGGAGCAATCTGACGGATACAGAAGCACGAGTACATAGTTCATTCTTAAAAGATATAGGCCCTCGGCCGGGACGCAGTTTCGCGCTTGGTATTCGCGGCTATTTTTAGTTTTAGCAGGTTAAACCATTGTGTACCTGTTAGTTAAAGCCACACAGGTACACAAGTAACTGAGTTTTACAACAACATAAATCTTATCTATATGTAGCACGAGATTATTACTGACACGACTACGATCAGCAGGAGAAATTATGGTTTCACGTCGAAGGTTTTTAAGGGGGGCTGGCACCCTCGCATTTATCGGCCTTTCTAAAAGCGCATTTGGCAGAGTGTCACTATTAGACTTTAACACAATGATAGCTGGGTATGGACCGTTGATCACCGACCCCAATGGTTTACTCGATTTGCCCCAAGGTTTCAGTTATCAAATAGTATCAAGCCTTGGAGATAAAATGTCCGATGGTTTTACTGTACCTGACAAAGCCGATGGTATGGGTTGTATTGCTTTAGATGAAGAACGGGTTGCATTGATCCGCAATCATGAATTGAAACCAACAGATTTAGCAAAAGCCGAGGACAGTATTCGTCACCATAAAAGTGAGCTTGCTTTTGATACAAATGGCTCAGGCATCGCGCTTCCTGGTGGCACAAGTCATATTGTGTATAACCTAAAAACACGCCAAAAAGAACAAGAATATTTATCCTTGGTTGGCACTATTCGTAACTGTTCTGGTGGAATAACGCCTTGGGGGAGTTGGCTTACTTGTGAAGAAACAACTGCAACTAAAAATGATGGTTTTACACAAGATCACGGATATATTTTTGAAGTACCAGCGACTGCAAAGGGTTTAATTAAGCCACAACCTCTAAAAGCAATGGGGCGGTTTAATCATGAAGCCGCTGCTGTTGATCCCAAAACAGGCATTGTTTATCTCACGGAAGACAGGGGAGACAGCGTTTTTTACCGCTTTATTCCAAACGAAAAGGCAAAGCTCCACAAAGGAGGGAAATTACAAGCGATGGTAGTGAAAGAAAGCCCGCAATTTGATAGTCGAAATTGGAATAAAAAAGCGATGCCACTTCATCAGGAGTTTACTGTTGAGTGGATAGATTTGGACGACCCACAAAGTGCTAAAGACGATTTACGGATCCGTGCTTATCGAAGTGGAGCTGCGCTATTTGCTCGAGGTGAAGGGATCCATTGGGGTGAAAAAGAGCTGTACTTTTGCTGTACCAATGGCGGAAAAAAGCAGCTAGGGCAAATCATGAAGTATCAGCCATCTGAGTTTGAGGGAACAGAAAAAGAACGCCTCAATCCAGGAAAGTTGTCTTTATTTGTCGAAAGCACTAGCCAGTCTCTCTATAACTTTGGTGACAATCTTACCGTGTCGCCACAAGGACATTTAATTGTTTGTGAGGATCAGTATTCCGATGTTGTAAATAACTACCTAAGGGGTGTAACACCAGAGGGAGAACTCTATAATTTTGCGCGGCTAGCTAAGCAAACTGAGCTCGCCGGCGCTTGTTTTTCACCAGACGGCAAGACTTTATTTGTTAATGTGTACTCACCAACGACAACATTGGCGATTGTGGGACCATGGGAGCACTTTAATCAAGCAAAAATAAATAGCCTCTCTAATTTTAATTTGTTGAATTAGGGCTTGTTGACCTTTTCGCTATTTGGTTTATGTTCTCATAAGTGTATTTTGGTCGCGAAGCTCAACTTGCTGCTGAGTAATCTAAGCAAAATTTAAATCGTGAAAGTGAGCTATTAATATTGATGCTATTATCAATGAGGCTCCTTTTCTTTACGTTGTCTTGTCGTTAAATTATCAGCCACAAATGCACCTCGTTGCCCTCTGGTTTTTGCTGGTCCAACGGTACTATCTTTTAAAGTTTGTAGCTCAGTACTGGCATTTAGTGCAGCACCAAAAATAATGATATATGCGCTCAAATATAACCACATCATCATAATGACGACGCCTCCCAATGAACCATAAGTTTCATTGTAAGAAGCGAACTGCGCGACATAATATGAAAACCCCAATGACGCCAAGATCCATAAACCGGTTGCAGTAAACGAGCCGAGTGTTATCCAGCGCCATTTTGCGGCTCTGCGATGTGGCGCATAACGATAAACAAACGCTAAGGAAAAGTGAAATAGTACCGCTAAAATAGACCAAGTAATTAGCTGTATTACAGAGTCCAGTGCTGTGGTAAATCCTACGAGGTTAAGCACAATCGGTAAAATTCCGATAATAGACAACGCCACAATCGCGACGAAAATCGCCCCCACAGAAAACAAAAAGCGTACCACTAGGGCTTGTAAAAACCGCCTTTTATTATGCTCATGATACGTAATGTTGCAGGCTGTGATCAACGCTTGGCAGCCTTTACTGCTACTCCATATTGTTAAAAAGAGGGTAAAAATAGCACCTAAACTTAGGCTTGCCTGCGATTTTTGAGTGAGCGCTTTGAGTTGTTGCAACATAATTTCTTGACTGGATGGTGGTAAGAGTTCAATAAGCGGCAGTAGCTGGTCAACCATTTCTGCAGGAGAAGAAAAATAGGCATAGATAGAAACAACGGCCGCTAACGCAGGAAATATTGCCAGCAGGGCATAAAATGCCACTCCAGCGGCAACCAGAGATAAATTATCTTGGGATAAGCTGTGGTATAGCCGTTTACTGACATCCCACCAACCGAGTGCTGGAATATCGCTTGGCCTGTCTGCATTAAAGCCATGTTTATGAGCTGCCATTGGTCTTTCCTAAATCAATTCTGGGCCTGTTGATCTGAAGTGATATACAGCAAAAGGTCTGCCAATCTCGTTTGGCGTTATATTTGCTACTAGTCAACTCGTGATCTTATGAATAAAAACCCAAAGAGTGCAATATGGAAATCAATAATCTTATTAAAAATCAAATGACTAATATGATTCAGGCGGCAGCTTCTCGCGAAGTGACTGAGGCCGTGAGCACATCAGATACGCTAAGTTTAAGCGCACAGGTTGTGCACTTTTTACAAACCGCATGGCAATTGTTACCTGCTTTGGCGCTGGGAATTGTGGTTATTGTGCTTTGTTATTATTTAGCACGGCCAATCTCTTATCTTTTGATTAAACCCATAGGTTATGTCAGTAAAAGTCGATTATTACATCTCGTCACTCGCCGTTTTATCAGTGTGTTAGTCATATTTTTTGGTATTTATATCTTTTTGCGCTTGGCCGGGTTGAGTGAGTTTGCCGTCGCAGTAATGAGTGGTACTGGGCTTGTCGGTCTTATTCTTGGGTTTGCGTTTCGTGATATCGCCGAGAACTTTATTTCGAGTATGCTAATTAGTGTCCAACGCCCGTTTAGAATTGATGACGTTATTGAAGTGGATAACCGTTTGGGGATCGTTAAAAAAGTCACCGCCCGCGCAACCACCTTAGTTGATTACGATGGTAATCACATTCAAATACCCAATGCTACCGTCTACAAGAATGTAATTAAAAACTTTACTGCCAACCCCAAAACACGTGGACACTTTAAGATTGGTATTGGCTATGACAACGATATTCGTCTGACGCAGCAAATTGCAATTGACTTACTTAAAGAGCAAAGTGCGGTTTTAAACGACCCGCCACCTCAGGTTCTACTTGAAGCCTTAGGCTCCGCGACTATCAATCTTACCATTTATTTTTGGGTCAATAGCGAACAACATAGCCCGATCAAAGTGGCGTCTCAACTCATGCGAGAAACCGTTAATTGCTTTACAGAACACGGTATAAGCATGCCTGATGATGCTAGAGAGCGGATAATCATAGCTGCGAATACTGAAACACAAGGAGTAAACAAAGAAGCGACCAGTAATTCGAGTAGCAGAACGCCTGTGAAACAAAAGAACAAAACCACAGCAAGTGCAGTAGATGCGGATATTGACGATGTGAGTAGCGATGCGGATGAGATCAGAGAGCAAGCAGAGCGCGCTCGAAGCCCAGAAGAAGGGGATAATATAATTTAGCAGTAAATTAGGTTAAGTGTTGAAATGTGTCATGGCTGATTTAGTTTATTTCGGACTGTCGACTCATCACCCTAATCTAGATAAACAACGCTATCGAGCTTTACGTACTCGATAGCAAAATACTGGTTTCACTATTTAAAATGCCATCAATCTCTCGAACTTGCCTCAGTACACCATCGAATTCACTGAGGTTAGCGGCTTGCACTTCAGCGATTAAATCCCATGCCCCGTTCGTGGTATGAATTTTACTGAGTTCGTGGATCCCACGCAGTGCATTGATCACTTGAGTAGTGGATTTACCGATCACTTCTATCATCATGATAGCGCGCACAAGCTCGGACTCGATATATTCATGAACCCGCACCGTAAAGCCTAGAATTGCACCACTGGAAATGAGTCTATCTAAACGGTTTTGTACGGTTCCACGAGACACATCGAGCGTAGTGGCTAAAGTTGAAATGGCTGCTCGGCCATCTTTGCGCAATTCAGCAATCAAGGCTTTGTCAAGCGCATCATATAAGTAAGGAGTCATAGTACAGCTTTGTGGTTTTTGTCATGATTAGTCTATTTGTATAATTCAACTTAGCAAAGTGATAGAAAATTGCACTAATTGTATAAGATTTTGGCATTTAAATCGTCTTATGGTGTGGTTACACTGATATTGTGTAAGACAACGCCCAAATCAAATAATGAGTGCAGTATGACAACGATATTTCAAGCACCACGAGCGGTGGTGATGATCCGCCCACACCATTTCACTTCGAACCCGCAAACCATGCAAGATAACGCCTTTCAGCAAGCATGCAGTGAAAACAACCCTAACAACAGAGCCTATGTTGAGGTCAGCAACGCCGTGCAAGCGTTAGAATTGGCTGGCGTGAAAGTACACTTATTTGAAGATACCTCCACAGACACGCCTGACTCGGTCTTTCCAAATAACTGGTTTTCGACCCATAGCGATGGTCAGTTGACGATTTACCCTATGTACGCCTTGAATCGACGATTGGAGATCCGTCGCGATATTATCGATTTTCTGAGTGCTCACTATCAGGTGACAAACATCAACGATTATAGTCACCTAACTGCTGAAGAAATATTCCTTGAAGGCACCGGCTCTATGGTTATCGATCATCAAGCTAAAGTGGCCTATGCGGTAGAATCCAAGCGCACCAACGCCGTGTTAGTTAATCAAGTTTGCGAGCAGTTGGGACTACAGGCAGAGGTATTTAATGCCTATGATAAGAATGAAGTGCCTGTTTATCACACTAATGTCTTAATGTGTGTCGCCACCGATTTCGCCATGATATGCCTAGATATGGTGCCAGAATATCAGCGGGCACAGCTTATTAACCGTTTTACGCAAAGCGGCCACACCCTGATTGCGCTATCTTATCAGCAGATCCAACATTTTTGCGGCAACGCGATTGAGCTACAAGGAAGCATGGGACACATACTTGCGCTTTCCACAACGGCTTATCAGGCGTTGTTGCCTGAGCAAATTGCTGTCATTGAAAAGTCAGCTAAGCTAGTTGCTATTGATATACCGACAATTGAAGCCGCAGGTGGCTCAGTGCGTTGTATGATTGCTGGAGTCCATTTAAATAACCGTTAAATAATACTAGAGCCTGTTTATCCGTCAAGAAGGTCAACAGGCCCTAGATAAACGGCAAATAATAATAAAACAGGAATCGCCTATGTTTGAAAGTGCAGTTAAGAGTATTAATGGGCTTTTATGGGGAGAAGGCCAGATACTTATTTATATCCTGCTATTTGCAGGGTTTTGGTTCACTATTCTTTTGCGAGGGATACAAATTGTAAAGTTTCGCCATATGTTTAGCCTGTTACGGGGCAGCAGTCAGGGTGATGACAATACCATCAGTTCTTTTCAAGCGTTATGCACGGGGCTATCAGCTCGAGTTGGAACCGGTAACCTTGCAGGTGTTGCGGTTGCTATTTCTCTTGGTGGCAGTGGTGCGATATTTTGGATGTGGATGATAGCCATTTTGGGGATGGCAACAGGCTTTGCCGAAAGTGTACTTGGGCAAGTCTATAAAGTGCGAGATAGCCAAGGTGAGTTTAGAGGTGGTCCTGCTTATTATATTCACATGGGATTGGGAAGTCGGGCGTTTGCAGTATGCTTCGCCTTTTGCTTGTTTTTGGGATATGGATTTACCTTTAGCGCGATGCAAACCAATACCATCACCGATGCGCTCAATAATGCGTTTGATATTCCAACCTTATATTCAGGTATTGTGATCACAGTCCTTGCCGGCTCTATTATTCTTGGTGGCTTCAAAGCGATTGCGCGATTTGCTGAAAAGGTAGTGCCAGTAATGGGATTAGTCTTTGTCCTTGCGGCCATTATTATTACCGTGATTAATTACTCGCAAGTCCCTGCCATGATCAAAGATATTTTGCTTTCAGCTTTTGGTTTGCAAGAAGCGGGCGCTGGCGCACTTGGCGCAGCTATCAAAAATGGTATTCAGCGTGGGCTCTATTCTAACGAGGCGGGAGCGGGTAGTGTGCCGCACGCATCGGCAAGTGCGTCGCCAATTCCCAATCACCCCGTGACCCAAGGTTATATCCAAATGCTAGGCGTATTCTTTGATACCATCGTGTTGTGTAGTTGTACTGCTGTCATAATTCTATTGGCAGATATAGATATTGGCAGTGAGATGGAAGGCATACGGCTGACGCAATCTGCGATGACCGCGCATTTAGCAACTGGGGGCGTGTACTTTGTCGCGGCGGCGATCACTTTGTTTGCTTTCACCTCTGTAGTGGCTAATTACGCCTATGCTGAAAGTAACTTACACTTATTCCATCTGGACAATAAAGTTGGCCGTTCAATTTATACCGCATGCTACTTGTCTATGATGTTGTGGGGCGCTTCGGCAACGCTAAAACAGGTATGGGATCTTGCCGACATCGCATTGGGTTTAATGACGGTGGTGAATGTTATTGCCATCGTGCGCCTTACACCCACTATCTTGGCGGTTACGGCCGATTATCATCTGCAAAGAGCAAAAGGGAAAGAACCTGTATTCGAAGTCGATAAGGTCAAAGTGCAAGGAGTTACTGAGTCTGGCATTTGGGTAATATTAATGCGAAGAGTTCAGCCTAATACGTTTTAGATGGAATAAATAAAGGCCGAATTTTCCGGCCTTTATTTATTTTTGATATTTTTAAGTTAAAAAGTATCGCCAAACTTTCAATCATACACCTTGTTTAAATTTTTTATATTCAGTGTATACTTCCGCTCGCTTTTCACTTCAATATTTCAAACTAAATATTGCTTCCTTTTTAATCTTTAAACACCGATGTGATAATGAAAAAACAATTATTTGGACTGGCAGTACTATCGTTGCCTATGTACGCGAAGGCTGATATTGCCATATTTTCAGAAGTACTTTTTGGTAAAGCCAATAATGAATTTTATGCCGAGCAAGAATCTGATTTAGGATATAGGCGTGCGTCATCCGCTAATTCTGATTCATGGGGGCTGAGGCTCGGTGTTGGGCTTACAGATCATTTAGCTCTTGAAATCGCACAGCATTTTCATGGTGAGTCACTAGCTGAATATTCCGTTCACGTTTCTAACACACTCTCTGGAATCTATCAAAACCCATATGACTACTCATATCGAGTCAGGTTTCCTATTGATACCGAATCTCTGAGGTTGGGGATTAAGGGAGAGATTGAGGTGTCTACCAATATTAATGCAAATATAAGAGTTGGAATGGCACATTGGCAATACAAAGATGTGATCCCTGCACAATTGGTTCCTACAGGCAGCACTAGTTCAGGTGATAGCGGTAATGATATTTATACCTCGATAGGTGTTGAGTATCGACTAACAGATAATCTCTATGTTGGTTTGGAATACTCTCTTTTGAATATTAAAGAATCAAAAGAATATGACTACACAGGCGTAGTTCAATATGAGCATAATTTGCACGATATATCCATGTTACTTGGTTGGGCTTTTTAATACGCTGATATTCATAGTAGAGAAAGGTTATTTTCAGAACTGTATTTAGAGTGGGGCGAATTGAGCAATTCACCCCATCAATTTTGACAATAGAGTTTAGATGAACCGTCAGTGACGAAGTTATCTAACCTCAATAGGTATATAACCACTTACCAGCCGTCGTAACGCTTTCTACGAGATAAAAATAGCGTCAGGATCACACCGATAATAATGCCACTGATCCCGATGATGCCACCGTAAGTGAGCAACTGGTGTTGCTCTTTTTGGACTTTTTGCTGCTGTGCTAAACGCTCATCTTGTAGTTGCTTTTCAAGCCCTGAAATAGTGTCTTGAAGTGAAGCATTTTCAGCTAGCAAATTGGTATTGTTTTGCTGCAGCATTGGAAGCTGCTGCTGGGCGTCGTTCAGCGCCTCTTGGGTTTCCACCAAGGTTTGGTTAACCGCCTCTAATTGTTGCTTTAAACCTGGCTCCGTGGTGACAAATTTACTTTCTACCCAACCTTCTCTTGCTTTGTCGTCTTTAATTTGGACAAACTCGTCATTAGCGCCACTCAAAATAGTGATTGGCGTACCAGCATCAACAGAACCTAAAATTCGATAATTTTTACTTGGACCTGTATGCATGAAAATAAAAAGATTGTCACTAATATAGCCGTTTGGTGTTGCCGTGTTTACTGTGCTATTTTCGTCTGGCTCTTCGGCAAAGCTTATAAAGCTGGTGAAGAGCAGGCTCGCAATGATAAATTGCTTAAAGTTGAACATGCGTGGGCCTTTTATTCTTTGGGTCGTAAAGTTTACAAAATAGTAGGGATTTCGCGGCCTAATAGCAAGGCTTTGTTTATTTTGAATGGCGCGAAATAATTGATTACATAATGAAAATTGCAGCATTTAACGCAATGATTCGGTGTTATTAATCCACTGACGTTCAGCGAAATTAGCCCGACTATCTATTGATTTAGCGCATATTTGGTGCACTTCTCATCGGATAAAAAGATTGCAAACTTAGCCTCCTTTGTATATTTTGATCCTCCCTTAGACAAATAGGTAAAACACTGCCCTAATGGACACTGAAATAGAACTGAAATTTTTGGTTTCAGATAATGAAGTTCCGCTGATCCCTGCACTCATCACACAGTTTGCAAAAACGGTCACTAACAAGCCTGCTAAAAACTTAACTAACGCCTACTTTGACACGCCAAATCGTGAATTGCGTGCGCTAGATATCGGCCTAAGAACGCGTTGTTGCAATGATGAATGCGAGCAAACGATTAAGCTTGCGGGAGAAGTTGTAGGAGGGTTACATCAACGACCTGAGTACAATTTACCTATTCAATCAGGACGTCCTGACTTGTTAGCGTTTGACGCGAATATTTGGCCTCACGGCATGCAACTTGAGTCTATCGCAGAAAACATATTCCCGATCTTCAGTACGAATTTCATTCGTCGAACTTGGTTAATCGAAACGGATTCAGGAACCAAAATCGAAGTCGTGTTGGATAAAGGGGAAATAGCAGCCCAAGGGAAGATGGAGCCAATCAATGAGCTTGAAATAGAGCTCATTGAGGGAAACAAAGAAGATCTTTTCTTATTAGCCGATCACCTAATTAAACAGGCTGGCATGCGTTTGGGACTATACTCAAAGGCCGCCAGAGGGTATCGAATTGCCGATGATAAGCCTCTAAAACCAAATAAGTTTATAGGGTTTGTACCGCTCAAATCTCAGGTAACGCAAGAACAAGCGCTAATTGCGACAGTCAGTTATGGTATTCAGTTCGTCCAGAAGCATGAGCAGTGTTATTTTAATAAACCAAGTCTCAAGACATTAAAACGTGTTATTGATGGAGTCTCGCTTATCCGCCACGCGTTTTGGTTGTTCGATGACATCGTTGATAAAAGCTCGACTGAGAGTATTCGTAACGAATTAAAATGGTTGTTGTCAGAACTTGCCTGGGTCGAAAATGCAATTCATTTAAAAACCTATACCTCAAAGCGTCATGCTTATCATAAGAAACTTAATCAGTTTCCCGAGTTGGCGCAGGTCATTACCGATTTGCAAGATGTTCAGCCGACACCGACGGACATTGAAGATTTATTTCATTGCACCCGCTATAACCGTTTGATCCTTTCACTTACTCGCTGGCTGGTTGATAGAGCGTGGCGTAAAAACTGGGATCAAAAAGCACTGAGTGCAGCAGAGCTACCTGTCACAGAAATCGCAAGCCAATTATTTGATAAAGACTGGCAAGAGCTGAAAAACTTGCTTCCACAGGATAAATCGCTTTCTGAAAGAGATTATTTACATGTGAGAATAAAGTTAGAAAACACGCTACTAAGCGGTAACTGTCTGGGCAAGCTTTACGATAAAGAAGCGCGCAAAGTGTTTAGAACGCCTTGGATTGATATCGTTTATGGTATTTATGAGCTAGAAACACTGGCGTATTTATATCAACTTTGCCAAAGCCAAAACGCAGACGAGCTGCAAGAAGTGCAGGCATGGCTTAAGCAAAAATCTGACTTTTTGATAAGTGCTATGGAGCAAAGTCGACAATCTTCCATGCATAGCGAACCATATTGGTTCTAACCAGATTAAGCGGGGTTTTATCCCGCTTTTTTGTACCACTTCATTACAATCAATACTGCAAATATCAGGTGATGAACTAAACTTGGGTGTATCAATTCTGAGGTAGCCCAATGATCGATATTGACGATAAAGTGCTGAATGATTTGCGCGGCGGATTTAACTTACCTGCTAAGCCTGAAATATTACAAGCCTTACAAAATGAATTATCACAACCGGAGCCTGAGTTATTTACCGTGGCGGATATTATTGCGGCAGATGTTGGTGCGTCAGCTGCGGTGTTAAAGGTAATTAATTCACCCGCTTATGGTCTTGCCCGTACAATCACAGATATAAAACAAGCAGTGATGTTTTTGGGCGTTAACTGTATTACGCAGCTAGTGACTGGGTATTTGCTTAAAAATGCGTTTGAGCAGTCAAAGTGCTGTATCTCACTGCAGCAGTTTTGGGATAACGCTGCGGATATTTCAAAAGCGGCGATGGTGGTTGGACATCATTTGAAGGCATCATTACCGATGGAGAATTTGCAGCTGCTCGGACTGTTTCATGATGCCGGGATCCCAGCAATGGCCGTAAAATATCCTGACTACGCTGAGGTAATAAAGCAGTCTATAGAGCGACCTGAGCAAACGCTTATTTACTACGAGCAGCAAAAGTATCCAGTGCCTCACACTGTGATAGGCTACTTTCTTGCGACGTCTTGGCACTTACCTAAAGAAATATGCCAGATGATTTTGCGCCACCATGACGTTAGCTATCTTGAAGAGCAAAAAGATGCACAGCATGTGCAAACCTTTGCGGCACTTAAACTGGCTGAAAATCTCTGTTTCGAAGCAAAACACTTTAGAAGCGCAGCGGATTGGTATTTATTTAAAGACAAGGTGATGATTGAGCTTAATCTGCATGAAGATGAGTATCAAAACTTAAAAGATGATGTCGACGAAGTATTTATCGGGTAGGGGATTATCCGTGGTATTAAAAAAGGCGCTCTTGGCGCCTTTTTTACTTTTTACAGCAGGGGTTATAGGCCTGCTGCTGCACGTAGTGCGTCAGCTTTATCTGTTGCTTCCCAAGGGAACTCTTCACGACCAAAGTGGCCGTAAGCAGCAGTAGGCTGATAAATTGGACGCTCAAGGTCTAGCATAGTGATTAGACCGTAAGGGCGTAAGTCGAAGTGCTCGCGGATAAGTTCGATTAAACGCGACTCATCAAGCTTAGCTGTACCGAAAGTTTCTACGCTGATAGAAGTAGGCTCAGCAACACCGATTGCGTAAGACACTTGGATCTCACACTTGTCAGCAAGGCCAGCGGCAACAATGTTCTTTGCAACGTAACGCGCTGCGTAAGCTGCAGAACGGTCAACTTTTGATGGATCTTTACCTGAGAATGCACCACCACCGTGACGTGCCATACCGCCGTATGTATCTACAATGATTTTACGACCAGTTAGACCACAGTCACCCATAGGACCACCGATAACGAAACGGCCAGTTGGGTTGATGAAGAACTTAGTTGCTTCAGTGATAAGCTCTGCAGGTAGTGTAGGCTTGATGATAGTTTCCATCACCGCTTCTACAAGGTCAGCTTGTGATACCGAATCACAGTGCTGTGTAGATAATACGACCGCGTCGATACCTACTGCTTTACCGTTTTCGTACGCGAATGTTACCTGAGACTTAGCGTCTGGACGTAACCAAGGTAGCGTGCCGTCTTTACGAACTTGCGCTTGGCGCTGAACTAGACGGTGTGAGTATGTGATAGGCGCAGGCATAAGTACGTCAGTTTCGTTACACGCGTAACCAAACATTAGGCCTTGGTCACCAGCACCTTGCTCTTCTGGACGAGTACGGTCAACACCTTGGTTGATATCAGGTGATTGCTTACCAATGGTGTTAAGGATTGCACATGAATCAGCGTCAAAGCCCATGTCAGAGTGTGTGTAACCAATTTCACGCACGGTCTTACGAGTTAATTCCTCGATATCAACCCAAGCGCTAGTCGTGATTTCACCACCAACCATAACCATACCGGTTTTAACGTAAGTTTCACACGCAACACGTGCTTTTGGATCTTGCTCAAGGATGGCATCTAGAACCGCATCAGAGATCTGATCGGCGATTTTATCCGGATGACCCTCAGAAACAGATTCAGAAGTAAATAAATGTTTAGCCATTGTATTTATGCTCACAAATATTGCGCTTCACAAACATCAGGAACAGCGCGAAAAATTAAGGGGCGTATTCTAACCAAAAAACCTAGGCATTGACTAGTTATTTTACGCCTAGACGTCCAAAATTGTGCAAACTTTTTTAATGGTCGGAAAAAGTCCGTCTGTACCCGTTTTTTTATGGCCTTTGCCGTTGCAGTTAGCCATATAAATAAGTAAGAATGGGCTCAAACCCCCGCGAAACACATTTAAAGGTAGGAGAATTCATGCCATCTCGCAAAGAACTTGCTAATGCAATTCGCGTTCTTTCCATGGACGCTGTACAAAAGGCCAAGTCTGGCCACCCTGGAGCCCCTATGGGCATGGCGGACATCGCAGAAGTACTTTGGCGCGATTTTTTAAAGCACAACCCAAGTAATCCTGAGTGGTTCGACAGAGATCGCTTTGTATTATCAAACGGTCACGGCTCGATGTTAATTTATTCATTGTTGCATTTGTCGGGTTATGACTTATCAATTGATGACATCAAAAACTTCCGTCAGCTACACTCAAAAACACCAGGCCATCCAGAATATGGTTATGCGCCGGGTATTGAAACTACTACAGGCCCATTAGGCCAGGGTATTACTAATGCGGTAGGTATGGCGATTGCTGAAAAAGCATTGGCTGCACAGTTTAACCGTGAAGATTACGACATCGTTAATCACTATACCTATGCTTTTTTAGGTGATGGTTGTTTGATGGAAGGTATCTCACACGAAGCTTGTTCACTTGCGGGTACCCTTGGTCTTGGCAAACTGATTGCATTTTGGGATGACAACGGTATTTCAATCGACGGTGAAGTTGAAGGTTGGTTTAGCGACGATACACCAAAACGCTTTGAGTCTTATGGCTGGCATGTTATCGCCGGTGTTGATGGCCACGATAGCGATGCGATTAAAGCCGCAATCGAAGCGGCGCAAGCAGAGTCTGACAAGCCAACCCTTATCTGTTGTAAAACGGTTATCGGTTATGGTTCACCAAACAAGTCAGGTAGTCATGATTGTCACGGTGCACCGCTAGGTGATGATGAAATCAAAGCAGCACGTGAATTCCTCGGTTGGGAGCACGGCGCATTTGAAGTACCGGAAGATGTGTACGCGAAATGGGACGCAACAGCACGTGGTCAAAATCAACAAAGTGACTGGCTGATTAAGTTCACTGAATACCAAATGCATTATCCTGAGCTTGCTGCTGAGTTTGAGCGTCGCATGAAAGGCGAGCTTCCAGCAAACTGGTCTGAGAAAACAGAAGCCTATATCGCAGAGCTTCAAGCGAATCCTGCAAACCCTGCAACACGCAAAGCATCACAAAATGCATTGAATGCTTATGGTCCAATTCTACCTGAGTTTATGGGAGGCTCTGCTGACCTTGCGGGTTCTAACTTAACACTTTGGGATCAATCTAAAGGCTTAACGGCAGAAGATGCCGCGGGTAACTATATCTTCTACGGTGTGCGTGAGTTTGGTATGTCTGCCATTATGAATGGTATTGCACTGCACAGAGGCTTTATCCCTTACGGTGCGACATTCCTAATGTTTATGGAATACGCGCGTAATGCGGTACGTATGGCTGCATTGATGAAGCAAAGAAGTATTTTTGTGTATACTCATGATTCAATCGGTCTTGGTGAAGATGGTCCAACACACCAACCAGTAGAACAAATGGCGAACTTACGTACTACGCCAAACCTTGCGAGCTGGCGTCCATGTGACCAAGTTGAGTCAGCAGTTGCTTGGCAGCAAGCGGTTGAACGCGCTGATGGTCCATCTGCACTTGTATTTACCCGTCAAGGTCTTGCGCAGCAGCCACGTACGGCTGAGCAAGTTGCAGCAATTAAGCAAGGTGGTTATGTACTATCTTGTGACGGTGAGCCTGAAATCATCCTTATTGCCACAGGCTCTGAAGTGCAACTTGCGGTTGAGTCTGCGGATAAGCTTCGTGCAGAAGGTAAAAAGGTACGTGTTGTTTCTATGCCTTCGACTGACATTTTTGATGCGCAATCTCCTGCATATAAAGAAAGCGTACTACCAAGCTCAGTAACACGTCGCATCGCTATCGAAGCGGGTATTGAGGACTTCTGGTACAAATATGTAGGCCTAAATGGTGCTATCGTTGGTATGACAACGTTTGGTGAGTCAGCGCCTGCTGATGAGCTATTCAAGCTATTTGGCTTTACGGTAGAAAATATCATTGAGAAGGCAAACGCATTGTTTGCATAATCAAAGAAAAGAAACAAAAAACCCATGCCATGCATGGGTTTTTTTGTGTTAGGTGGTTTGGCTAAACCACCTAAAGCTTTGAGATTGCTTCCTGCTCAAAGCTCAGGTTAGAAAGTTAAACCTTAAACTGCTCTACCGATAAGCGTAACTCTTCGGCGAGTTTAGCAACCTCAGAACTAGAGATTGAGGTCTGGCTTGCGCCTTCAGCTGTTTGCTCTGCGATTGTTACAATCGATTCCAAACGTTCACTAATTTCCTGTGCCACCTGCTGTTGCTCATTCGCCGCGTTTGCAATCTCTTCACTCACATCATGGGCCTGAGAAACGGCTGCAGTGATAGAGTTTAATGCTTCATTAGCAAGGTCGCTCTGATTTACGCACGACTCCGCCTGCTGCTTGCCTTTTGACATTGCGCCTACCGCTTCTTCGGCACCGGCTTGTAAGGATTCAATCATTGCTTGAATTTCTTGAGTCGACTCTTGAGTTTTACTTGCAAGCGAGCGTACTTCGTCTGCCACTACAGCGAAGCCACGACCTTGTTCACCCGCACGCGCAGCTTCGATTGCAGCGTTTAGTGCAAGGAGGTTAGTTTGCTCGGCAATGCCACGGATAACATCCAAAATACTACCTATCGACGCGCTGTCTTGATGTAGTTTGTTAATCACGCGAGAGGCTTCATCCACTTCTCTTGCGAGTTGCTCAATAGTGTGTTTGTTCTCATGTGAGATGCCTTTGACACGCTCCGCTTCTTTATCAGCATTTTTAATTTCCTGTAGTGCTTGATGCGCGCTGTTGCTTACACCGTGAGACGTGCTACTCATCTCAGTTGTAGCGGTAGCTGCTTGCTCTACCTGTGCCTGCTGATTTTTAATTGCTTGGCTTGATTCTGTAGTGATAGTCGATGTTTCTTCGGACGCTGCAGCAAGCTGTGTCGAACGAGAAATGATGCCAGTAATAAGCTCACGCAAGCTAGATATTAGGGTGTTACAGCTTCTAGATAATTCTCCAAACTCATCTTTTGCTGTGTCATCTAAGCGCTGTGTCATATCGCCACTGGCGACAATGTTTAAGACTCGATTTACTTCCGATAGCGGTTTTGTGATACGACTAACGGTAATGTAGGCAACACCGACGGCCATTAACGTTGCTACTATCATACCAATCCAAGTCCATAGGTTTGCTGTGCCTACATCGGCACGTACGCCTTGTTGTAAGTTAAAGGCGACTTGGCTCGCTTCAGAGAGTAAATCATCTAGCTGAGATAGGGCTGCTTTTGTGGTTTTTTCTGCATTGGTTAGTTCTTTACGTGTCTCGGCTATCGCATTGATCAAGCGTTTTTGATTTTCCGCGATGCTGTTGCTGCCGGTAACTGCATCTTTCAAATTAGTGTAATAGCCTTCGAGATCAGCAAACAAACTACTATCAAGCGCGCTAACGGGGCCACGCATCAAATCAATATTGCGACCTAGCTCTTCAACGAGGTAGCTTTGATCCCTACTTACGATTTCCAGTGTATTGATGTCTTCAACAGTAACAATATCATTGGCGCTAGTCACAACAGAAGAAAAGTTATTTTCTAAGTTATTTGCAGCTTGAAAAGCACGTTTGTCAGCATCTTCTAAGCCATCCAAATCAATGATATCAACCGTCACCATAGTCGCATCTTCTGCGGCAACATCGATAGTAGATAACTGCTCTTTTAATTTGTCCCGTAACGAAAGCTCAGTTGTTTTCTCGTTTACCAAGCTGTTCATGGCTTTTACGAACGCATCATAACTTTTGCCAACATCACGACTGCTTGAGGCCAATTTATTATTAGCGGCAACGACCTGTTGCAGCTCTGAATAGGTTTTGTCGAAGATCTTCTGGCGCTCTTTAAATTGCTGTTTTAGCGTCGCCAGTTCAGTCTCTGAACGCGCGTAAAAACTTCCCTGAGCCATTTTGCTCATTAAAGTAAACTCTACTTGCAGCGCAGAGCTTTTAGAGAGTGCTGGCAAAGACAGGTTATTAACCTGTTGAGTTGAGTTGTCAATGTTCGCAATTCTAAATAAAGAATTGCCCCCGATAAGAAGAAGCAACAAGGTGATGGTAATAAAACCACCCCAAATACGTTGGCTAACAGTCAAATTCATAGCTGTCCTACAAAATTTACAAAGCAATACGGATACTTATCGGATTTATTGCGGATAAGTTAAGTATTTTATAGCAGATGTGACAAAAAAATTCAGTAAAAAAGGTCGGATTACAAAAAATAGCAGCTCAACGGATAAAAAGTATAAGCTTCACGTTTTCTTCGAGTGTAGCTTAGTTTTGTAAAAATTAAAGTGGGTGATTACCCTAGATTCGACTTAGGAAAGTTAAATAACCTGAGCTTCGGATAATTAATGCTTTTCTAGCAGCCAGTTTTAGCGCTAACTGCGTTGAATTCACTTCCAATAGCCAGCTATTGGTGCGTAAATTCGCCTGGTTATCCCCAAAACTCTCTGGCTAGATAAGGAAATAATTTAAAAACAACGAGTTAGCTCATTTCTTATCCAAACCTCAGGTTAAATAGCTTAATTGTGCTGGTACTTTTCACCACTGTTGATATTTATCATCGTCATAGGACCTCCCCACACGCAGCCAGTGTCTAAGGCTATAATATTTTTCTTGTTGGTTTCGCCTTCCAAAGCAGCCCAGTGGCCGAAAAGTAGGGTAGTTTCGGCTGGTGTTTGGCTGAGCTCAAACCACGGAGTGAGACCTGCCGCATCTTTTAGGCCAGATTTGTTCTTAAGATCCAGTTCGCCATTTTGTTTTAGAAAGCGCATTCGAGTGAAGACGTTAACAATGGCTTTAAATTTATCTTGTTCACTGAGCTTGTTGTGCTCAAGTCCTGGGTGAGCACCGTACATATTGGCGTAAAACTCAGGGGCTTTTGTTGATTGATAAATGGTTTCGGCAAAGCGTGCATATTCTAGCGCTTGCGTAATATTCCAGCTTGGATGAATACCTGCATGAGAAATAAAAGTTTGCTGTGTTTCAAGCCAAATAGCGAGGGGCTGTGCACGTAATAAGTCAGCATATTTTTGGCATTTAGGGCTGGCAAAAACCGCATCTAATTTATCTTTTGGGTTCGGAGCGACACCCAAAGCAAGACATGCTAAAAAGTGGAGATCGTGATTGCCGAGTGTAATGCTAATAGAGCCTGCGTGTTGATAGAGAAACTCTAGGCAAGCAAGTGAATCGGGTCCTCTGGCGATGATGTCACCGACAAAGTATAAATGGTCTTGGCTTGGGTTAAAGTTGACTTGATCGAGTAGCCCGATGAGTGGAGTGAAGCAGCCTTGCAAGTCTCCAATTGCGTATTTTGCCATTTATTACCTGTGGTTTTTTATAACTCAATGTTTTTATTCTGATGTCTAGCATGTATGAGGAACGCGGGGTAAGCCCGCTTCCGCAAAATAAAAATGGTATTAATGCAAAATATTTGGACAGGAAAGTCTAAATACATTGATTGGCGCTTTAAACTCAGTGCCAAACTCATTACGCATTAAATAAAACCCTTCCATTGTACCAACGGGAGTATCGAGCACCGCGCCGCTGGTGTACTGATAGCTCTCGCCAGGACGAATAGTGGGCTGCTCACCAACGACACCTTCACCTTCGACTTCAGTCTCTTTGCCATTAGCGTCGGTAATGAGCCAATAGCGGCTATGTAGCTTGGCATTACATAAGCTATGGTTTTTGATGGTAATTGTATAGGCAAACACATATTTATCCTTTTCAGGCTGTGATTGCGCTTCAACGTAAAAGGTCTCCACCGATACTTTGATAGGTGAGCCAATATTAGTTTGAGTTGTCATATATCCAATTTGCAATTTCAATAAACTGGTTAAGCGACAGGTTTTCAGCGCGAAGTGTAGGGTCGATACCTAAGTTTCGCAGCTGCTCTTCGGTTAACAGGTTCGATAAGCTATTTCTTAGTGTCTTACGACGTTGGTTGAACGCTTCTAAACAAACAGTGTTCAAAAGCTTAGTGCTCTTAGCTGTACGTTGCGACGGATCTTTTGGGATCAATCGAACAACGGCCGAGTCAACTTTAGGTGCTGGTTTAAAGCAATGTGGTGGCACTTCGATCACAGGAATAGCGTGACAATAGTACTGCGTCATTACGCTTAAGCGACCAAAGGCCTTGCTGCCAGGGCCTGCAACCATACGGTTAACCACTTCTTTTTGCAGCATAAAGTGCATATGCTCGACCTGATCTGCAAACTCAAATAAGTGAAATAGCAAAGGGGTTGATACGTTGTAAGGTAAGTTACCAAAGATCTTCAGTTTTTCCCCTTCTTTGATTAAAGAAGAGAAGTCAAACTTCATCGCGTCGCCTTGGTGAACCGTTAATTTAGGTCCCAAGAATGGGTGATGGATCAAGCGCTCGGCAAGATCTTTATCGAGTTCTACAACGGTTAGGTGGCCACTTAAATCACAAACAGGTTCAGTGATAGCACCTAAACCAGGACCGATTTCAACCAGATTGTCTTCAGGTTTTGGGTCGATAGCAGTTACTATCTTGTCGATAATATTGTTGTCATTTAAGAAGTTTTGACCAAAGCGTTTACGCGCTCTGTGTCCGAGATGTACTTTATCTGTCATGCATTCTGTGCTTTTTTGGTTGCGAGCTTAATTGCTTCGCGGATCGCTAATTCAAAACTACCCACTTCAACATCACCAGAGCCGGCTAAATCAAGCGCTGTACCGTGATCAACCGATGTGCGAACAAAGGGTAATCCTAGGGTGATGTTTACTGAGTTTCCAAAACCTTTATATTTTAACACAGGTAAGCCCTGATCGTGATACATTGCGAGCACAGCATCAGCATTATCTAAATATTTAGCTTGGAAAAGGGTGTCAGCTGGCAGCGGTCCAACCAAGTTCATGCCTTGTTTATTCAGCATTTCCAGTGTTGGCTCAATGGTTTCTATTTCTTCACGACCAAGATGACCACTTTCTCCAGCATGCGGATTTAATCCACAAACTAATACCCTGGGTTGTTCAATACCAAACTTGGTTTGTAGGTCGTGATGTAAAATATGAATGACTTTGCTGAGACGCTCAGGCGTAATTGCCTTTGATACGTACGCCAGTGGGATATGCGTAGTTACTAGCGCTACACGCAGCCCTTCGGTTGCGAGTAGCATTACGACATCAGCGGTATCAGACTGTTGTGCAAAGTACTCAGTATGGCCGCTAAACGAGATCCCAGCTTGGTTAATAATGCCTTTATGAACTGGGCCCGTGACTACCGCTGCAAATGTCCCATCCATATTCTTTTCAGAGGCAATGCGCAAGGTTTCGAGCACATAATGGCCATTGGCTTCATCTAATTGACCAGCGACCACTTCAGCACCTTTGTCTACTTGAAGGTAGTAAATGGCACCAGCAGGTGCCGCTTCAGGCGCAGCTTCGCTGTCAAATGGCAGCAACTTGATTTGCTCACCGAGTTCTTTGGCGCGTTTTTCTAGAATACTTTTATCAGCCACCGCAACCAACTGAGCAGGCCATGCGTGCTGAGCCAGTTTGATAACAAGATCTGGGCCAATACCTGCAGGCTCACCCGGTGTAATTGCGATTCTGAGTGTCATAGCCGTTATTCCGCTTCGATAATTTCAATATGCGCTTGGTCACGCATTTCTTTAATCCATTTAAAGCTTTCTTCTTTAAATTTACGGTTAAACAACAGACGGTGTGCGCGATTTAACTTGGCTTGTTCTGTTTTATCGGCTACGCGTTTATCTAGCAGTTGTACAATATGCCAGCCAAATGTACTTCTAAATGGTTCACTGATCTGATCTTTTTCTAGCGACAACAGAGTGTCTCTAAACGCAGGTACGTATGTAGTTGGATCTGTCCAATCGTACTCACCACCTTTAAGTGCAGAGCCTGGATCTTCAGAATATTCTTTAGCCAGCGCTGCAAAGTCAGCGGTACCTGCGCGCAAGTCTTTTACAAAGCCAGTTAGCATTGAGCGTGCTTTTTCTTCACTTAGGATAATAGACGGCTTGATTAAGATATGACGTGAACGCACCTCAACAGTTTCAACGACTTCACGACCACGAATATCTTGTACTTTTAGAATGTGGAAACCTGCACCTGAGCGCAGTGGACCAACTATGTCGTCTTTTTTCGCACCTTTTATGGCCTCAGCGAACAAGGTTGGCATTTCGTTAATTCCCATCCAGCCTAATTGACCACCATCGAGCGCTTTTGAGCCGCTAGAAGAAGCAATTGCGATGCGCTTGAACTCTTTACCTTCGTTCAAAAACTTAATCACGTTATCAGCGCGCTCACGAGCGTCTTCAATTTCTTCTGGAGTCGCTTTATTTGGGATCTTAATCAAAATATGGCCGATATCATACTCTTCCGAGTTACCCGTTTGCTCACTCAATATTTTTTGCAGGTTAGTCACCTCTTGAGGGCTAATATAAATACGGCGGTCAACACTGGCACGGCGCACTTGGCTTGTGGTTATTTCTTTACGGATCTCTTCTCGGTATGCCGGGAAGCTTTCGCCGCTAGCTTCAACTGAGCGACGTAAATCAGCGATAGTACCACCTTGGTCTTGGGCAATATTCGCAATGGTCTGATCCAATTGAGCATCTGAAATTTGCATACCCATACGGTCACCCAGTTGCAACATTAAAGATTGCTCAATGAGTTTATCGATGGCTTGTAAGCGTAATGTTCTATCGCTAGGAAGTTCGGTACCTTGCTGCTCAGCCTGTTCTTTTACACGATTTATTATTTGATCGACTTCGCTTTGTAAAATTACACCATCATTTACTGTGGCAACAACTGTATCTAGCTTTACACGCTCAGCATGTGCTTGAGTAAACAGGCCTGCACTTAAGGAGGCCACTAATAACAACTTTTTTAAATTCATACGGCTTTCTAAATTCTATTTATTCAAAAAATACGGTCTACGGTAACCAAAAATACCCTGTCGAAGGAGTTTACTCGCATCACCACTGCTTTGGCTTCCAAGCCCTGTAAGGACAAATTTCAGGCTGAAGCCAGAATCAAACACTGCTTCATCATTTGTAAGTGTTTGGTTTAAGTTTGTTTCAATTTGACGATTCGCAGTCACCTGAATAGCCCAACAACAAGACTGGTATTGAACACCAACAAAGGATTCAACACTTCTATTTGCCGTCATATCTCGGTGATAGCTTGCTACAAATTGCCAGTTATCGTCAATTGGTAAACTTGTAAAGAGACCGACTTGGTCAATTTCATAGTCTGAGACATCATTAACATAACGATGGTTCAATTGCACTAACTGCTTATCGTCACCTTTATAGTCCAAAGTAAAGTGAGACTGCACTAACTCTTTGCTATCCACATCATATTGCACCCCACCTGAGAGGTACCAGCGCTTATGCCAATGTAACATGGATTCAGCGGCAAATAGTGCATTATAGTTGGTATCATCAGTAAATAGCTGTTCAGAAGGCTTTACAGATGACTCAAGATAAATGATCTGACCTGCACTGAAGTTAAAGCGTTCGACATTACTGTTATCGAATACACGCGTGGTTGCACCCACGGTGAATTGATTGGCTTCTGCAATCCGATCATAACCAGAGTAACGGCGTGCTCTAAACAGACCAATAAAGTCATCTTGTAACTTAGCGGTATCGTACCAGCCAATTTGGCTTTGCTCTCTGTGAGGTGTGTAAAGGTACTGAATTTGTGGCTCAAGCGTTTGCGTACCTTGTTCAAAAAAGAACTCTGTACTGCGTTCAAAGTTCAGTTGTCCGTGTACCCGTAAACTAGGCAATGTACGCGTGACAGACTCATCATACTCTGTATCAGGCATATCTATATTTTGTTCATAACGCGTGTGAAGTAGGCGTGCCTCGGAGGTAAATGACCAAGCGTAGTCGCTGCGTGAAAAAGACACGCGAGGCTCTAGGTGTAATCGCGACGCCTCTGAGATTGGCAAAGCATCATTTTGAAAATAGGCAAACTCACCCTCAAAGTCCCAATCAAGGCCAACAAGTTCATAGCTGTCCCGTGTACGGAAGCTAATTTGCGGTAGTGCAGTGTAGGATTCTCTGTGGTCACCCAACACTTCAAAATCTTGCAACTTTAAGTCGACTAACCAGTCTTCACCAAGGTAACTTAGACTGCCGGTGCGATATAACTGAGTGTCAGTTTCATTGGCGTATTCGGATGTTAAGTCAGTGAGATAGTTATCGTCACTCACATTTGTAACATCAACAAACGCACGCCATTTATCACTTAAATAGCTTTTTTGTTGCCAATGCACTAAATAGCGATCGTCTAGCTGTGGCTCGGAATCATCCTTACTGAGGTATTCGACGCCAATTTTACCTTGATGTTGTTCAGTTAAATATCTGAACTCGGTAATAAGCTGAAATCCTTTATTAGCCATGTACCTTGGTGTTAGGGTCGCGTCGTAGTTAGGAGCTAGATTGAGATAATAAGGGGTGATCAGCTCCAAGCCAAACTTATTTGAGCTGGAAATTGTCGGTGTCAGCAGGCCAGATTTTCGTCTATCATCGATTGGAAACGTAAAGTAGGGTAAATAGATAATTGGCGTGTCCATAATTTTGAACACCGTATTATAGGTTTCACCCCAACCGTCTTCTCGAGAAAGTACAATACTGCTTGCCTCGATACTCCAAAATGGGTCATCAGCAGGACACGTGGTGAAGCTAGAGTTGTCGAGTGAAATTTTGCTGCCAGAGGCATGCAACTTCTCTGCACCACCGCGCCCCAGCTGGTCTGTTAATTCGTATTCAGCACCAAGCAAGCTCACGGTGTTAGCATTTAAATCCGCGAATAGCCCATTGCTGTGAACTTTGGTAAATTGGTCACGATAGAGTAGTGGTCCAGAAGCGCTGAGCAGGCCTTCTTTTTTATCGATTAGCGCACGTCTAGCTTCTAAGCTCATGGTTTCAGTGTTAATCACCACATTACCCGAAAACTCAGCACTATCAGTACCTTGTAGTTCTAAGTCATCGGCAACGATATCAATGGCATGTTTGGGCAGCGAGGCTAACGGCTTCCAGTTTTCTGGCTGCATATAGTCTTTACATTGTGCGGCGACAATGTTCGTATTAGCAAAAGCTGTAGAATGAATCGCGGATAATACAGCCAAGCCCCAAATTTTGCGCATTTAATAACCTATTAGCTGAGCATTTAATAATAAGCTCATCATGATAAATGAAAACTGTCGGAAATACAGTAGCATTTAAATATTTACAAGTAGAAGGTGTAATAGTTAATCCATGAATAGTCAAAACCAGCGCGTCGAGTTTATACAGCAAGCAATACATAGCGACGATTTTACGTGTGAGGCTATCACCTCGGATGCCAGTTTCCGGCGTTATTATCGCGTCAAACAACAAACGATGTCGTGGATCTTAATGGAGACACCGGTCGATAAACTCGATAATGCCCCTTTTATTGGTTTAAATACGGTGTTTGCAGAGCAAGACCTTAATGTGCCACAAATCCTTGCAAATAATGAAGAACAAGGGCTGTTACTGTTACAAGATTTAGGCTCTGAGCATTTGGCCGATAGGTTAGCATTGCCTTCTCGGCTAGAGGATTATCGTGCGTTGATAGCGCTTATTCCAGAAATAGCCAAAACACCAAAGAGTGAATGGATGAAGCCCTATGATGCTGAGTTCGTTGATATGGAACTTAATATCTTTTACGAGTGGCTTGTAACAAAATGGCTTGGTTTAACACCCACCGAATATCAACAAGTGCAATGGCATAATGTGAAGTTGAAACTCGTTGATGCGATGACTCGTCAGCCGCAGGCCACGATGCATCGAGATTTTCATAGCCGCAACCTGATATGTCATCAGTCTCAGTGGTATCTCATTGATTATCAGGATGCGGTACAAGGACCTGTCACTTATGATGCGGTTTCTCTGTTGCGGGATTGTTATACTCGTCTTGATGTACATGAGTTTACCGAGCTTCAGCAACATAGTTTTGATTGTTTAAAAGCGGCAAATTTATTAGGCGGCATGGATTTTAGCACCTATCAACATTACTTTGACTTAACGGGGATGCAAAGGCACCTTAAAGCTGCCGGGATTTTTACTCGCCTATTGCAGCGAGACGGCAAAGGCGGGTACTTAGAAAATATTTTGCCAACGTTACGCTACCTCGTTGAAGTAGCGAATAAGTATAAAGAATTTCAGTGGCTTGCAAGCTGGCTAGAGAATGACATAATGCCTCAAGCGCAGGCCAAATTAGGCACAAAATAGAAGTAACAATGAAAGCGATAATTTTATCTGCTGGTCGTGGTAAACGCATGATGCCACTGACCGCGAACCAACCAAAACCTATGCTTAACGTCGCAGGAAAACCACTACTTGAGCATCATATCGAGCGTTTAAAAGCGGCTGGGATCTGCGATATCGTGATAAATCTTGCATGGCAAGGTCAGGTGATAAAAGACTATTTCGGCAATGGTAGTCACTTCGGTGTCAATATTGAGTACAGTGATGAACCTGAGGGTGGATTAGAAACCGCAGGTGGAATCATTCAAGCACTGCCGATGTTATGTGAACAGGATGACAGCTTTATTGTACTCAATGGCGATATTTTTACGGACTATGATGTCAGCAGCTTAGTGCAGTTACAGCTCGGCAGCACAGCAGAGGGCCATTGCGAGGCGCACATTGTGTTGGTAGAAAATCCCGAACATAATCCTGAAGGCGATTTTTGCCTTGCCCATCAACCGCTCAATCAGCAAAAGTATACCTTGTCTGGCATTGGCAAATATCACCAAAGTTTTTTTACCGAGCTTGGGGCTGGCTTTATAAAACTAGGGCCGTTGCTGCGCAGTGGACTTGAGCAGCATAAAGTTTCTACTGAACTGTATTTGGGCGCATGGGACGACATCGGCACGCCAGAGCGACTAAAAATGATCAACGAAAAGTTAGGATATAGCGATGTGGGGTAAATTATTAGGCACAATTTTCGGCTTTTTATTTGGTCGTTGGCTAGGTGCTATTTTAGGTTTTTATCTCGGCCATTTATTTGATAAAAGTTTGCGTCAGGATTTTGATAAAGTCGGTGGCTTTCAAGGTTTCATGAAAGGTGAAGATCTGCATGAGCGCCAAGCCTTGTTCTTTTCCAGCTGTTTTTCTGTGATGGGACATATTGCGAAGTCTAATGGTCGAGTCAGCGAAATCCACATTCAAGCTGCGTCTGCGTTTATGAGCGAAATGGGCTTGCAGGGTGAAGAGCGAAAAGAAGCACAACATGCGTTTACTGCGGGAAAAAGCAGTGACTTTTCGATAAAAGAAGCGGTTACCGATTTTAAAGAAGCTTTTGCCAGACGCTATGACTTGAGGCAGCTGTTTTTAGAGATTCAAATTCAAATGGCATTTTGTGATGGTCATGTGTCTGATGCGGAGAAGGCCTTACTTAAACAAGTGAGCAAGTATTTAGGCTTTGCAGAAACACACTTTTTATTCCTGCTAAAACGCTACCAAGCAGAATTTGAGTTTCGCCGCTCACAGGCGTCGGGGAGATCGCAACATCAATACCAGCAACATGGCGGCCGTCAACCAGCATCACAAGATAATGGCTTAAGCCGTGCTAAAGCTTTGGCTGTACTGGGATTGAATGAAGAGGCAAATGAGCGTGATATCAAAAAAGCTTACCGCAAACTGATGTCGCAGCATCATCCTGACAAATTGGTGTCTCAGGGATTACCTAAGCATATGATGGAAGTTGCAAAGCGTAAAAGCCAAGATATTCAGTCTGCCTATGAATATTTAAAAAAGAGCTAACTTGAAACACTATAAGACGCGTAAAAAGCCGAGTAACTCCTTTCTGAGCCTTTGATGTTGGAGTGGATCGGTTTTTTCTCCAAAAAGCTCCCGTTGGCGATAATCTAATTTACTGTTTTTTCTCGCCCAGCGCGCTCTGTCCGGCGTATTGTCGACCACAATAGGATTGTCAAAACTGTAGTAAACATCCAGTAAAGCAGGGCTTATCAGAGAAAGGTTGGATGCTAAGTGCTTTTGCCGCGTTGCATTAGGCAGTTGTGGGCTAACAACGGCAAAGGCATCGATACGTAGATTGGGCAGGGTAGCTAAGTGCTCACCGAATAAACCTGCGCTATTACCAAATGCGACAACCACCAACTTTTCTGTTTGAGTCATGGACAGGGTGTTGTAAAGCACCTCAAAGCGGCTGATCAGGGCCATTTTATATTCGTCGAGATTAAATTCTGAAATGGGTGCAAGCGTTTGCTGAGCCGGTTTTTCAGCATCGGGGAGCGCGATGTCTTGCTCTAGCAGACTCGGTGCATAAGAAAGGTCTGGCGGAGTAAGGGTATAGGTGTCGTAGCCATCATCGCTTAAGCGTTTTGCAAGAAAGCTTATGCCGCTGTTATTGAGGGGTGGAGTTTGCATGTCTGGTAATAAGATCACGATGCCTTCACGAGCAGCTGCCATATATTCTTGATGAAATACATAAAAGCTCTCGTTTTCGCTTTCCAACTTAATCAATTGCGATGGCTCGTAGAACCGATTAGCGTCTTGCTGATAAAGAGAACCAAGCGGTGCTGCATCAATATGTTCTGCTGCAAAAGTTGTCGCGGGTAAAGCGGTAACAAGTAATAAAAGCGTTCTGATGATCATGGTACAAGCGCGTAAAATATCATAATTGGTTATCGACCAGTTAAGCGAAAGCTTTAGCTGTCGCTATTTTTTAGCGTTTTAAGTTAAACTGCTCGGCAGTGGAAATGAAAGGAGAAATTTGTGCAGTATAAAGATAGCAAACGAGACTATCTCTTTATGTTTTTGAAAGGGGCCGGAATGGGGGCTGCGGATGTTGTCCCTGGCGTTTCTGGCGGTACTATCGCTTTTATTACCGGTATCTATGCACGTTTTTTAAATGCCATCAAAAGTGTGAACTTACAGGCTTTGAGCACATTGCGCCGTGACGGCCTAAAAGCAACGTGGCAGTACATTGATGGTAGCTTTTTACTGGCGGTATTTTCTGGTTTGCTCATCAGTGCAGCGTCTTTGGCGAAGGTGATCACTTATTTATTGGAAGCACATCAAACATTGGTATGGTCATTTTTCTTTGGTCTTATCGTCGCTTCTTTTATTTATGTTGCAAAACAGGTCTCTCATTGGAACGGCCAAAATATTATCGCCTGCGCAGTTGGTGCTGTCGTGGCCTTTGCTATTACTTCTCTTTCACCAGCTGAAGCGCAAGCATCTCATTGGATGTTTTTTATCTCAGGTGCTATTGCCATTTGCGCGATGATCTTACCTGGGATCTCAGGGAGCTTTATCCTACTGTTATTGGGTATGTATGGTCATGTGCTCAGTGCGGTGAACCAGCTTGAATTTGGCTTAGTGAGTTTATTCTTACTAGGTTGTATTGTGGGGTTAATGTCGTTTTCGCGCCTACTCAGCTGGCTATTGGCGCACTATCAACAAGTAACGTTTTCGCTACTTGCTGGCTTTTTACTTGGCTCGCTTAATTTATTGTGGCCTTGGAAACAAGTGCTTACGACTTACGTGAATTCCAGTGGTATAGAAAAGCCATTGAGTCAGGCCAATATTTTGCCAGCACAATACAGTACGCTGTATGGTCAAGACCCGAATACGTTGGCATGTATTGCGCTTGCCATTGCAGGCCTTGCGCTGATCTTAACCATTGAAAAGATAAGCGAAAAATATTAATAAAATAGACATCTAGAACAATAGACACGCGTTGAGCTTACGTGTCTATTGTTCTAAACCACCCAGTCACAGAAAGTCGCGGCGCTTTTGTAAATGGCGCGACGTAAGTCACAGAATGAATTTTACTTACATCAAAAACCACCAGTGAATTGAACTTAGGTGCATAACTTTTAGTGGGTGTGCCATCACGTTCAAAAAACTGCAGTAGCCCGCCCCAGTCAGGGTGCCAACTTTTGCTTAGGCTAAGTACATAGGCATAAACCCGGCCCTCTGCTTCAACAATATCATTATGTCGCGTTAAATACTGACCACCAATAAATCGTGTTGCTTGGGCAGAGGTACGGATAATGTTCTGTCCAGATATCGCGGAAAAGCAGGACTGTACAGCGCTACTATTGAGGTTATTGTAGAGCTTTTTCAGCGCCTCAGGACTCGTCGATTCTATGGAGTGGCGGCCATACATAAAACCAACGCCACGTGATGCATAGCTATGTATATCTTCGAGCAAGGCTTGCTGCTCTTGTGGTGTTAAGGCAAGAATATCACTGTCTTTGACTGATTTTGCTGCCCCGTTATGAAAAAGTGCGAGTTGGTAGTCTAGGTTACAGAGGCACTCATGTAGTTGTTGAGCGTTTGTATCGTCTAGAATATTTTCAATCCGTGCAAAGCCTTCGTTGCTCAATTTTTGCTGTAATTCAATTTGTTGTTGCTGCGAAAGTTGAAGCATAAATACCTACTGCTGATGTATGGGCCTGTTTGTAATACTGTAAACAGCATGCCTTAGACTTCAGTCCAATGCTGATTACTTTTTATCTATGCTAAAGTGAGTTTGGCTGAAATGCCATCCCTCTGCACTCATCGATAGGCAAAAAAATGAAAATCAATGGACTACTGCTATTCTGTTGCGCATGGGTCATATCCGTGATCCCATCACCAGCCTTGGCGGCTCAAGGCACCTTAGATCTTACCAGCTCGACACTCGGCTTGGTTTGTATTGTTGTCTTCGTTTTAGCATACGCACTTGTAATGCTCGAAGAAAAACTCCATATGCGAAAATCAAAGCCAGTGCTCGTGGCGGCAGGCGTCATTTGGCTCATGATTGGGGCGTATTACGTCAATCAGGGGCAACCCGATGTTACCGAGCATGCATTTCGGCACAATTTGTTAGAATTTGCGGAGCTGATGTTGTTCTTGCTGGTTGCGATGACTTATATCAACGCACTAGAGGAACGCCGCCTTTTTGATGCGCTACGAGCGTGGATGATCCAAAAGGGTTTTAGCTATAAGAATCTCTTTTGGATTACTGGGTTTTTATCCTTTTTTATCTCTCCAATTGCAGATAACCTAACCACAGCCTTACTGATGTGTGCTGTGGTGATGAAGGTGGCTGAAGGTGACAAAGAGTTTATCAATTTAAGCTGTATCAATATTGTGATAGCAGCCAATGCAGGCGGTGCATTCAGCCCCTTTGGTGACATTACCACTTTGATGGTATGGCAAGCTGGTATGGTACATTTCAGCGAATTTTTAGCGCTATTTGTTCCTTCACTGGTCAATTACATCGTACCAGCACTCGTAATGAGTTATTTTGTGGCGGATAGAAAGCCCAGTGCAGTTTACGAAAGAGTAGAGCTTAAACGCGGCGCTTTGAGAATTTTAACTTTGTTCCTACTGACTGTCGCAACCGCTGTGCTTTCACACAGCTTGCTGCATTTACCACCGGTTCTTGGCATGATGATGGGCTTGGGCTACCTACAGTTTTTTGGTTACTTCCTAAGAATGACATTGCCTGGGTCATTAGCAAGAAAGCGAGCGATGGCCGAGAGAGAAGGGGATCAAGAGCGTCTCGAGAAGTTAGGAAGTGTTGTGCCATTCGATGTCTTTAGCAAAGTTTCACGCGCTGAGTGGGATACTTTATTATTCTTCTACGGCATCGTTATGTGTGTTGGTGGTCTTGGGTTTCTCGGTTATTTAAGTTTAATGTCAGAGATATTATACGGTGAATGGTCTGCAACCTATGCCAACGTATTCTTAGGCATTATTTCCGCGGTCATCGATAACATTCCAGTGATGTTTGCCGTGCTGTCGATGCAACCTGAAATGTCACATGGCCATTGGTTGTTGATCACGCTTACGGCTGGGGTAGGGGGAAGTTTACTTTCTATTGGCTCTGCGGCAGGTGTTGCGCTTATGGGGCAAGCTAGAGGCTATTATACTTTTATGGGGCACTTAAAGTGGGCACCTGTGATCTTGCTTGGTTATATCGCGAGCATTTTATGTCACCTGTGGCTTAACGAATCTGCTTTTAGCGTGTTTGGCTAGCGCTTACACAAGGTGTAGTGAGAGTGAATAATCAATATGTGCTTCACTCTCACTGCTTTTATTGCTCGGCGAGGTAATGCCGATAACGTTGTACCCATTCCTGTGATACTGGTTTATCCATATTCAGGACTTTCTCTACTTCAGTAATGACAATTGCACCATGTATTTTTCCTACCATAACGGGCGTCGCAACATCAGTGTTTGGTTTGATGCTACCATTAATCACTTCCACGGCCGCTACTCCTAATTCCGTGGCGAGCATTCTATCTTCAACAGATGGTGCCCCACCTCGTTGAATATGGCCTAACACGCAAAGTGCACAATTGATATCGTCATTGCTATTTAACTCTGTCTTAAGCGCTTGAGCGCCGCCTGGCCATAAATTTTCGGCCAGTATTATCAAAAAGCTACCGTGTTGATGTTGCTGCTCTATGGCATTTTTGAGATGAGTTAAGACCTGAGAGGTATTCTCTGCCGTGCAATTTTCAAATGAAATGATAGCCTCAGCACCTGTCGCAATACCTACATGGTAAGCAATATGTCCGTTATGGCGACCCATCACCTCGGTGATAAAAACCCGTTCAAAGGCATTTGCGGTATCGCGGATTTTATCTATTGCAGAGGTGGCAGTATTGATGGCTGTGGAAAAACCAATGGTGTTGTCACACCCTGAAAGGTCGTTATCTATAGTACCGGGAATACCAATTAGCTGACCTTGCCAGTGAGCTGCCAGCGCCTGCATTCCCCTAAACGAGCCGTCACCACCAATCACAATAAGTACGTCAATATGGAGCTTTCTCAGGGCATTTGCTGCTTGCAGCACGCCTGAGGGTTCTAGCATCGCAGGGCAGCGGGCACTTTTTAGAATTGTGCCACCAAGTTGGGTGATATCGGTGACGGAAACCGCACTTAGCTCGGTGTACTCTTGATTAATTAGACCATTGTAACCATGAAAAAAGCCAAAGCACTGAAATCCAGACCTCAGGGCACTTAATGTGATAGCTCTAATCGCTGAGTTCATCCCCGGCGCATCACCGCCACTTGTCAATACTGCTATCCTTTTCGTCATGTCGTCACTCTAACATTGCTTGGTTATTCTTTTTGTATACTATCAGAGTGATTTGAAGACAAGTTGATCGACATTAAATATAGAGATTAAGTGCGAGGATATATATAGAAAGGTAAAACGGCATTTAGGTTTACCTAAATGCCGTTTTAATTAACGTTGCGTGACTTTGCTAGCAAGTTCTTCACGTTGTGCGGTCGGTAGGTTATCCACGACGATTTGATAAGAATCATCGATCATTTTCTTTATTTCGTCTTCTGGAATAGTGCCATCTAAGATGACTGTATTCCAAAGACGCTTATTCATGTGATAACCAGGCACAACAGACGAATACTTATCTCTAAGCAATAATGCTTCGTCAGGGTCGCATTTTACATTTAACCACCAAACAGGTTCACCATTTTCATTTACTTGCCCCTCTTTCCCCTCAGTCAGAGTTGCAAACATTTTATGTTGAACTTTGTACACATCTACGTCTTGCGCAAAAGGCTTAGTGATAAAGGTTGCAGGCTTGGCCTGCAAATATTCATGTACGCTTTTCTGATCCATAGCCCGTGTCCTTGAAGTAACAGTTAATACTACATGAGAGTAAGTTTAGCAGCTCTTGTGATAATACTGTAATCGTCTATCAGTAAAAACTATCAGAAAGTCTATACTATGGCGTTATAACGCAGACAATTATTGAATAACTGACCGTTTTATATCGGTTTAACTCACAGTTGACGATTAAAATAAGTACAGTGTGTAAAAGCACTAAAATTTCAGTCGTCTACAATATTAGAAAAGCTAACTTTTAATTTCCAGTTAAGGACAAAGTCTGCTCAACACAGTACGCTAAAAATACACTCATAACCTAAGTGGACTAAGCTAGGAAATCATTGGCATTTGACCGTAAAAAATTTCCCACTTGTCTCTATTTCCCAAATTAGGAAAGTTACGGCATAACACCCCTTGTGCAATGCTATACCTCTAAACAGTCCGCTATTAAATTAAATAATACAAAAATATGCAACAATAATTTCTTCATTGATTAAATATTGAACGTTGTGTAGACTCATCGCCCGCATTAGTAAATAGTATCGAAATGTGATGTTTCTTTCCCAATAAAGAATGTTTTAGTTTTCTTTTTGAATTAAAAAACCGAGGTGTATCAGTGGCTTTTGGAATTATTTCAGCTTTATGTGCGATGGCAATGTATCTTCAAACTCTGTGGACTGGAATGCCGAGAAAACGCTGGTTAAGTTTGGCTTTAGTGGCAGGTCCCGCGGCGCTGGTTCTATTTCGAGTGCACTATCGCAGAGCGTGGATGCGTCGATGCGCAAATTTAGTTAGTTGGAAAGCATAAACGTAGTTAGGTCAAATGAAATAAGGCTATTGTACGAGCTGTAGGTTTGGTTTTTCACTCGGGGTGTGTTGCTTTAAAAATTGCTCAAATTCATTGCTTGAAAGCGGTTTTGAATAGTAATAGCCCTGAACTGTTTGGCAGTTTAACTGTTCTAAAATATTGAGTTGCTCTTCATTTTCAACACCTTCTGCGACAACATGAAGGTCTAAGTTGTGCGCGATAGTGACAATAGAGTCCACCATGTTTCTGCCGCGCTCGTTACCCATGTCATCGATAAATGCTTTATCGACCTTGAGTGTATTCAGTGGAAATTGCTTGAGATAAGCCAGTGATGAATAACCAGTACCAAAGTCATCCATGGCTAAGTGTATTCCTCTAGCACTGAGGGAGCGCATTATTGAAATTGCTTCTTTTGGATCGTCCATCACCGTTCCTTCTGTGATTTCTAACTCAAGAAAATAAGAAGGAAGTTGATTTTTTTGCAAGATAATGTCGATACGAGTGGTCAAATCCGGCAAGCTAAACTGCTTTGCTGATAAATTCACCGCAACTCTGCCATTAAACAATCCTTTATCAATCCAGCGCTTCACATCACGGCATGCTTTGTCTAAAACGACCTCTCCAATTTCGATGATCTGTCCAGTTTCTTCTGCGATGGGGATAAATACACCAGGACTTATCACCCCCTTTTTTGGGGTAATGAAACGTACTAACGCTTCCATACCAACCAGTTCGCCGGTTTTAATGTTCATTTTTGGCTGATAGTAGACAACAAAGTGATCCTCTTTGAGGCCATAACGCATTAAGTTTTCTATTTGCAGACGTTTAACCGCTTGCTCATTCATTGAATCATTAAAGAATAAATAATGGTTACCCTTTTGCTTGGCATGATACATAGCGGTATCTGCATTTTTCAGCAGGCTTTCAGGAGACTTACCATCTTCAGGGCATAGTACAATCCCAACAGAAGAGGTGATCACTAACTCGTGGTTAGCAATTTTAAAAGGCGTAGCAATCGCAGCTAGAAACTGTTTTGCAGTACGTGTAATAGTGTGAATATCATTGGTGCCTGAAATTACCAATGCAAACTCATCACCACCCAGCCGGTAAAAGGTATCTTGTTGGCGAGCAAGTTTATTTAGCCGCATTGCTAGTTTTGCTAGTAGCGTATCACCTAACTGGTGGCCCAGCGAATCGTTGATCTTTTTAAAGTTATCTAAGTCGAAGACAAGTAGGGCATGATGCGCCCCTTGTAACGATAGCTTTTGTAGATTGGTAAAGAACAGGTTGCGATTGGGGAGACCTGTCGTACGATCGCGATTTGATAAATTGTGGAGTTGTGATTCTGCTTTCTTACGTTCGGTTAAATCTGAGTAAACAACCACATAGTTGCTGATCTGGCCGTGATTATTTTTAATCTCGTCAATCGTAATTTCTATAGGCAAGAGTACGTCTGCTGCATTACGAAGTTTGAGTTCTTCTTGCCAATGCTCTGTTTGCTTTAGCTGAGCTTTTACTTGGGCGACAAACTTCTGATCATAACCCGGTAAGTTAAAGTGCTTATTCAGATAATGTTCCCGTTGACCACCAAATAGCTTCAAGTAGCTTGGATTTAGGTCGACTAAATTATAATGTTTGTCGTAAATTGCGATTGCGTCAGTAAGTGATTCAACACATTTTGCAAACAGATTTAACCTTTCTTCGGTACTCTTGAAGTGACTAATATCGCGAACCGTACCTGTCATTCTTAAGGGGTTGAGGTTGGCATCTTTCTCGATAATTTTGCCTCGGTCTAACACCCAATGATACTGACCTAGTTCATCTTTAATACGATAGCTAGCTTCAAAGAAAGGCGTCTTTTCTGCGAAATGCTGTTTCATCAGCTTTTCAACGATTAATAGGTCTTGCGGATGGATCCTATGCTGGTTGGGGATGATGCTGCCAGGCTTGGCAGAGTTCATGCCGTATTTGTCGTTGATCCGAACAATCTCACCTGATTGAATATTCCAGTCCCATAGTGTATCGCCACTGCCTTCAATCGTACTTTTAAATCGTTGTTCTGAGTGCTTAAGTTGAAGAGTGGACTTTTTGAGTTGGTGATTCGACCAAACTAAGTAAGGAATGCTGAGCAGAGCAATCACGCATGGTACAAGCCAGGCTAACTGGGCACCAGTTAATACACTTGCTTCACTGGCGTAAGTTACATGCGGAGTCAGTGATAAAAGTAGTGCATTGATTGTTATTGTTTTTATTTTTAGGCTCATATTATGCGTAATTCATAACTGCAATCTCTAATCTAAATCAAGCCATTGTAGTAGTCAAAAGGAAAACGTTGATTAAGGGTAAATTCAGGTTAATTGCGGTTTTTCACAACAGCGAAACAAAGTTTCAGATGAAATTCATTGCGCTAACGAATATGGTTGCGCATTTTTTGAGCTTCAGTTGAGACTTATATGGATGCGCTAGGTGAGGAAAGTCTTATTAGGTATCTGAAAACTTGATAAGCGCTCCTTGCTTACACTAAAGTATTAATTGCACTTTAAAATCAATCGTGGAGCATTTGGCTCTAGCATCTTATCTATATAGGCAAGGATGTCTTCTAGTTCCAAATCGGCCAAAGCCTGGATTAATCTTTGTTGCATATCAAACTGGTGAAAGTCATTGGTAATTGAAATCCACAAACGCTGCGCTCTTAGCCTCAGGTTTTTGTCTTGCTCCGAAATATGTAACAACAAGCTTTCTTTAGAGCGCTGCCAACTTTTCTCATCTAACTGATGTAATTGCTTTGCAAATTGTTTAAGAAATATAGTATGCCTTGTAAGTAGGTGCTTACTATCAAAGTTGGGGGATTGAATATAAAAAGCGATACCCGCACGTGTATTGAATGGTGCATATCCAGCGCCAACCAAATAACCAAGTTGTTCCTTCGTTCTTAACTGTTCAAAGTAATCTTGATTTATGAGGTTATTAACCGCCATCATGGTGACTTTTTCTTCAACAGAATCGGTACGTGATTGAAAATATTCAATGAAGGCATAATCACTGCCTTCACGTTCGATATGTTGTTCCGTTAGTTGCGTCAACTCGTTTAAGGGGCGTTTCAGATCTTCCAAGATTTCGCTGCTTGAAAACAGCCCGTGTACTGATGTTTTTAATTTTTCAGCATGTTTTAGTTGCCAATTACCATGCATAAAAGCTTTGACGTGAATGGCTGAAAAAAACTGCTTTCTGAACAATTGAAATTCGTTAAAGCTGGCACTTTTAAGTGCGCTGGCTAAATCTTCAGGACTTGGATTCCATGGCATCAAGTGAGCCCCAAGTCTGCTAAATAGTTCGCTCACTGGTTTATTCTTATTGTGATTTTTCCAGTGGCGGATAAGTTGCTTTTTATATTCTGCAAAGCGAGCTGCATGGATAGGTTGGTTCAGTAGCGCCTCGACTAGCTCTAAAACCAAGGTAATTTGATTACCTGTAAGTCCTGCAGTGTGCAGGGTTAAGCCTCCTTGATGAGAATTAATATGATAACTAAGGCCTGCCAATTCTGCGCTATAAAAACGCTCTGCAACAGCATCCATAAAGAGATCGGCAAACAGGCGAGATAGTGCCATATGTTTATGACAGGTGACGGACGGGGCGGAGTCTATTTCGAGATAAAAATGCCCCTTGGTAACTCTAAAAGTCAGATCTTGTTTAAACCAAAATTCAAATCCAGGCTGATCAGCAAGGCGGATCGGCGTATCTTGATCGCTCTCTACATCATGAAGTGGATTTTTCGCGCTAAGGTATGGATTAATTAATGGCAGCGACATTTGTGGCAAAGGCATATGCACATTATAAAGAGACTCAATCCAGTCTGTAGCTATCGGCGAGACACTATATGGCGTGTTGTACCACTTGGCCTTTTTATTTACCTCTACATTAGGGTGGATAAGCACAAGGCGCATATTGGTAGGGCACAAATGCATCAGTAGTTTTTCGTGTTGCTCTTGAGAAAAGCCATCCATGCGATAATCACCATAGAGAAAATCTTCTTCCTCATAGTGGTGCATATTAACGCTGATTGAATTTACCCAGTCTAACATGCGGCCAACTTCTTGGTTATCGAACGCGATATCCAGTAAAGTACTTTTGTCTTGGTAAAGGCGTGGTAGTGCGGCGGTATTTTGCTTAATTAATGCTATGTACTCGAACAGCATTTCCACTATGTCTTCATAGTATTCAATCCCTTCATCGGTAAGTGCAAAACTGATGTTAAAGTCTCTGAAATTACTACCCGTGATCCCACCACCAGCCGATAGTGCATTGATCCAACCTTGTGACTTGAGGATAGAGTACAGCGAGCCTTTACCTTCATACCCTAACAAATGGGCTAAAAAGCTCACACTCTTATGGCGGTATAAATCTGTAGGGTTGGGCATAGCAAAACTGACAATGAGTTTTTGCATATGCTTTCGGGGTTTGATTTTTAACTCCAATTGCAAGTCGCATTCACGATACATTGGAACTTGTATCGCTGGTTTTTCTTCTTTGGAGCCAATTATTTTCGCAAACGGTAAACTGTAGGATTCCAAGGCTGTCAACGGTTGTGGTCCGGCAACAACTAGTGTCATCCACTGAGCTTTATAATACTTATTAAAAAATGTGCGTAATTCACGGGCTATATTGCCATTACGATCCGCGAGAGTGTCTCGCGTACCAACAGAAAACTTGGCGAATGGGTGTTTAGGATTGATGGTTTCTTTATGAACTTGATAGATGCGACGGCCATCATCTTTGACTTTCATTTTAAACTCAGCGTCAATCGCCTCTCGTTCTTTTTCTGTGTCGCTATCACTCAATAAAGGAGATACAAAGAATTGGCTAAAACGCGCTAATGCTTCATCTAATCGTTCGGCGTCACAGTCAAAGTAATAGCTTGAATGCTCAGTACCTGTCCATGCGTTGCTTTGACCACCATATTGACTAATAAATTGAGAAAACCCACCAGAGTCAGGGTGTTCAACAGTACCAAGAAACAGCATATGTTCTAAAAAGTGTGCCATCCCTTGGCGATCTTCAGGATCGTCAAAGTGACCAACATTAACGGTTAATGATACGGCGCACTTAGCGGTTGAATCGTCATTGATCAACAAGACTCTAAGACCATTGTCCAGTGTTAGTAATTGGTACTGCCGACTATCATTATTACTCAGTTTCAATATGCTGCTGCCGATAAATTAGTTAAAAGATAACTGAAGGTAATTAGAATTTCATTTCATGTTAATCCTTCATTTGTTTTAATATAGCGAACAAACCAGTGAGATAGCTACCGGTTTAGAAGAAAATAATATCCAGCTGCATATATTGAGAAGTCAGCAAGCATAAGATCCTCTGTTGTGAGTGGTACAAAAGGGAAAGACCATTAGCGACAATAGTTTAAATGCGGATCTCATCACGCTTAAGTAAATATATGTAGGATGATATAAATAGAAGGTGCTGAACAGTATGAAGACTATCTTAATAATGCGTCATGGTGAGGCTGAACCTATGCAGGCTGATGATGCGAGTAGAAACTTAACCGAGCAGGGGCTAAAGCAAGCCAAGGATATGGGTCAGTGGTTGAAACAGTACTTTGAGATAGATGCTGCGCTTGTAAGCCCCTTCGTCAGAGCACAACAAACAGCGGAGCAAGTACTTGCACCTCAAACTCCCAAATTTATTGAAACCTGTTCAGACATAGTGCCGAGTGGTTCAGCACACACAGCTATCGATTATCTAGAAACGCTTATGTCTATGTATCCCGTATATCAAACTTGGATTTTGGTTGCACATATGCCGATTGTCAGCTATTTAGTCGATCGTTTGTGTCCTGATACGATGCCTATCTTCTCGACTGCTGCTGTAGCTATAATTGAATACAATGAACAGACTGGACGCGCCGAATTTACATCAATGCAGTTACCTTAAGCTTTTTATTCATAATTGGCATAGAAAGGCTAAAACTTCCCTTTAATCGGTCTAATGTCCTCTTTTTAATTTTGTTTGAACTTTATCATTACACCGGTGTCATATCATTGGCATTGCAATCATGGTTTCCGATATGGCCAATACGTTTGTTTGGGCGCAAATTTGTATTGTTTAGGTAACCGGCACAGTTTCGACCGCTGTGTTATGGTTCTGTTATCGGTAAAGGTGGTTTTTTGGAACTTATATACTATTAAGTTTAAAGGACAATTGTCCGCTTTTTTGTGTTTTTTGTTGCTAAATGTTGTAAACTGTCAGCTAACGTCGCTGAAAGTTGCAAAAAAATTGATTTTTTAGTTCGGTTTATAAAGCAAAGTAGAAATTACCTGCTATAATTACCGCCGTCTCGTTCAGCCTTACAAAGTTGTATCGCACTCTCGACTGTAAGGTCCGCGTTATTATATTCAAATCGCGAAAAATTGAACGTTCACGCCTAAGTGAAACGGCGCCCAAATTTTAAACCGTTGAACAAAGAGTGCACTAAAAGGTCGAAAACCAACATGAAAGCAATGAAAAGATCTACGTTAGCTACCCTTATTAATGCTACGTTGTTCTCTGCTGTGGCAGGTACTTCATTTTCTGCACTTGCTGAAGAAGAGCAAGCCAAAAAAAATCAACTAGAAGTTATTCAAATTACCGCACGTAAACGTGTTGAAAACGCACAAGAAGTACCTGTGTCTGTTTCAGCGCTCCAAGGTGATAACTTGAATGCTTACAGCTCAGCGGGTATGGACATTCGCTTTATGAATGCGAAGATCCCAAGTTTATCGGTAGAATCTTCGTTTGGTCGTACTTTCCCACGTTTTTACGTACGTGGATTAGGTAACACAGACTTCGATCTAAATGCTTCTCAACCTGTATCTTTGGTTGTTGATGAAGTGGTTCAAGAAAACCCTATTCTAAAAGGCTTCCCTGTATTCGATATTGCACGTATTGAAGTATTACGTGGTCCTCAGGGCACGCTATTTGGTCGCAATACGCCAGCAGGTCTTGTTAAATTTGACACAGTTAGACCAAGCCAAGAGTTTGATGGCTATGCTGCTGTTTCTTATGGTAGCCGCGGTGCGGTAGACTTTGAAGGCGCAGTAGGCGGCTCAGTAACTGACCGTGTATCAACGCGTATTTCTGCATTGTGGCAGGAACAAGAAGACTATATCGATGTAAAAGCGCCAGGCTTCGAAAAAGAAGATTCTCTAGGTGGTTACAGCGAGCAAGCCGTTCGTGTTCAATTCCTATATGAAGGCGATGATTTTAACGGCCTACTTAACTACCACTACCGTGATTTAGATGGTCGTCCAATTGCATTTCGCGCAAATTTAATTGAAGCTGGCACAAACAACATTAACCCATTGTATGACAACGATGTGGTATATCACGATGCAGCCTCTCGCTCAACGCAACAGGTTGAAACTCAAGGTTTGAGTCTAAAGCTTGAGTGGGATTTACCTGAGCATACTGTAACGTCAATTACTGCTTGGGAAAGTGCTGAAATCTATTCTCGTGCAGACGTTGACGGTGGTTACGGCCCAAATAATGCTGGCGTTTCAGGTCCTGGCTTGATTATTTTCACTTCTGAAACAGCTGATGTTATTCCTGAGCACAACCAGTATACGCAAGAACTTCGTTTATCAAGCAACTTTTCAGGCGACTATAACTATCAGGTAGGTCTCTTCTTATTTGAAGAAGATCTCATGATTGAAAGCTATAGCTTCGATACGAATGGCTATGATGCCGCGTATGCCCAGTATGGCGTGCAAAACGGTTACGCTTACCAAGATCAAGATACATCAGCATGGGCGGTATTCGGCTCTTTTGATTACACCGTATCTGATGACTTAAAAGTAACAGCTGGTTTGCGTTATTCTGACGATGAGAAAGAGTTTTACGCTAAACGTACTAAAAACCCAACACCTTGGAATGGCTCTCCTGATGTACTTGATGGTACCGCTAACCCAAGCGATAGCCATGTAAGCTGGGATTTAAGTGCCACTTACAAGCTAACTGATGACGTAAACTTGTTTGGTCGTCTTGCTAACGGCTTCCGTGCTCCAAGTGTTCAAGGCCGTATTTTGTTCGGTGATGAAGTAACTGTTGCTAAGTCAGAAACTACCAACTCGATTGAAGCTGGTATTAAGTCAGACGTACTTGATGGCCAAGGTCGTGTAAACGCGACGGTATTCTACTATCAGATGGACGACCAACAGCTAACGGCTGTAGGTGGCGGCTCAAACTTCAACCGCTTAGTGAATGCTGATAAAACAACAGGTTATGGTTTCGAACTTGATACAGAGTGGGTGTTAACGGATGAGCTAAATGCAACGTTTAACCTAAGCTACAACAAAACTGAGCTTGAAGATAAAAACCTTGCAGTTCAGGTTTGTGCTCAATGTACCGTCACAAACACAGTTAACGGTCAGGGCCTAGCAGTACTTGATGGTAACAGCCTACCTCACGCTCCTGAGTGGATTGCAAACGCAACACTTCGCTACACCAAAGAGTTAGAAGATGGCGAGTTCTTTGTATATGGTGATATGTCTTACCGTAGTGAAGTAGACTTCTTCTTATACAAATCAGTAGAATTTGAAGGCGAAGCGTTGTTTGAAACAGGTCTTCGTGCTGGTTATATGTGGTCTGAAGGCGATAACGAATATGAAGTATCTGCTTTTGTTCGTAATCTATTTGACGAGCAAGTGGTTATCGGTGGTGTAGATTTCAATAACAACACCGGTATGCTAAATGAAGCGCGCTTCATTGGTGCTGAATTCAAGGTGAAATTCTTCTAATTCACGCTACAGTGATTATAATAGAGTATCTAAAGCCCGCATTAAGCGGGCTTTTTAATGAAATTTTTATGTTAGGAGTGGATATGTCAGGTTTTTGGAATTATCGAGTGATATATTGTGAAGCAACAAAAGACGAAGCGGCTTTATATCAAATCCATGAAGTGGAATATAACTTAAATGGTAAGGTAACGAATTGGTCTGAAACGGGGGCTGCACCCTTTGGTCGTTCGATGGAAGAGTTGCAAGCGGACGCTGATAGACTGAAGTCAGCTTTCGATAAGCCAGTTCTAAAAGTGATTAGACAGCCACGAGGCTATACATTAGTTGAAGTTGATAGCGGTGAAGAAGCCACAGCTGAGCCACCAGCAGGGATCAATGGTTAATTAATACAACCAATTTAAGGAGTGTAAATGCGTTTTCAGGCAGTTTTATTTGATTTTGACGGTACATTAGTTGACTCAGAAGCACTCCATTACCAAAGTTGGATGAAGGTGTTAGCCCCGTATCAGATTACTTATACGGAGCATGACTTTTGTGATGAGTTTTCGGGTGTACCAACGCTTAAAGCCGCGCATATACTCAAAGAAAGACACCAACTTGCGCCTTCTGCCCGCGATTTATGTGATGAAAAAAATGTCGTCTTTGTCGCAACCGCTGCGGAAGTACTCCCTAGATTGATGCATTTTGCAAAGCAAGTCGTTGAATTAACCTCAATGCGTTGTCCAATCGCACTCGTGACAGGAAGTAGCAAAGCGGAAGCGCTTCCTGTTTTACAACACTATCGGTTATTAGAGTTATTTTCTGTCATTGTGTGCAAAGACGATGTCGAACAGCCGAAGCCTCATCCAGAACCTTATCGCAAGGCGCTCGCTGCGCTAAACATTGCGCCACACGAAGCGGTGGCAATAGAAGACACCTGCACAGGACTAACCTCCGCCAAGGAAGCTGGGTTAACTGCGGTTGTCGTACCAAATATACACTCTAATAAACAAGATTTAAGTCTTGCCGATCATTCATTTATCGATCTCGAAGCGGTTTTTGACTGGCTTTGCCCTGAAAGGTAATAGCAATTGGTATAAACAGGGACTGTTAGTCAAAGCTATTCGATTTTACAAACGTCGATTCTTATGCAATCTTTAAGCATGAAATTTGTTAATTTTTGATATCAGTGACTCTAAACGGCTCAAGAGTATGCCAATCGGTATTAGTACAGGGCACTGGTCTTAACTATCCACTGCAAAGGATTATGCTATGCGATATGTACCATTCTTGTTCTGTCTATTATTAGGTTTTTCCAATCTCCTTTATGGAAATGAAACCCACACAAAAATCCAGCTCGCTTCGGTATATCAAGGCGACGAAGATATTTCTAATTATCTTGTTAGTGAAAAATTCGATGGTGTTAGGGCCATTTGGGATGGCTCAAAACTGCGTACGCGTGGCGGTCACTTAATTAAGGCGCCAGACTGGTTTACGCAAGGGCTACCTGATACATGGTTAGACGGTGAGTTGTGGGCTGGGTACAATAACTTCGCTTTTGTGAGCGCGATAGCAAGACGCCATTCGCCTAATAATGAACACTGGCGTCAAGTGACTTATTATGTATTTGATGCGCCAAATTCTACAGAAATATTCTCTCAGCGTCATGAGCGTTACTTAAGCCTACTAAGCCATATTGAGTTATCACACATTAAACCCGTCAAGCAGCTATCATTTGGCTCCGTTGATGAGCTAAACGACTATTATCATGGTGTCTTAAAGCGAGGCGGTGAAGGGGTTATTTTGCATGCTAAAAATGCAAAGCACGAAGATGGAAGAACAACCAACGTATTAAAATACAAGCCGTACCTTGATGACGAAGCCATCGTGATTAAGCATTTACCCGGTAAGGGAAAGTACCAAGGGATGATGGGATCGCTATTGGTGAGAGATGAACAAGGTATGGAGTTTAAAGTTGGGTCGGGGTTTAGCGACGAAGAGCGCGCATCACCACCACCGATTGGTAGCCAAATTACCTATCGATATCAAGGATATACTAAGTTTGGTAAACCGCGTTTCGCGCGATTTTTAAGAGTAAGGCCAAAATTATAGAATGGCACTACTGCTGCAAAGAAAACTTAGGGATTTTTAGACGCTAGCGAGCACTACGGCTCGCTATCAAAAGTGCAATGGAGTTATTCTGCACGGCCCATGAACTTAGATTCAGCAGTGTTGATCTTAATTTTGTCACCGCTTGAAATATGCTCAGGAACTTGAACAACAAGGCCTGTCGTTAATGTCGCTGGCTTTGTTCTCGCGCTAGCAGATGCGCCCTTGATTGAAGGAGAGGTATCTTCAATGACAAGCTCTACGCTGGAAGGCAAGTCGATAGAAACAGGCATGCCTTGAACTACGACGATAGATAAACCTTTAGTTGATTCATCGATAAATAGCAATTGCTCAGCAATAGACTCTTTATTTAGGTGGTATGGCGTGTAATCTTCATCATCCATAAACACATATTCATCACCATCTACATATGAAAGCATTGCAGGGCGGCGGTTAAGATCTGCAAGTGTCAGCATCTCTTCCGCTTTAAAAGTTTCATCTACTTTAGAGTTATCTACTACATCGTACATACGCATACGGTATAGGCTACCACCAGCGCGACCTTGTGGTACTGAGCGCTCAATGTCACGAACAATCATTACGCGGCCGTTATACTCGATCGCGGCATGTTTTTTTATTTCACTTGCCTTTGGCATAGCTTAATTCCTAATACAAATAAAGTTGGCACAATATAATCATTTTTCGGCTTTTTGGCGAGTTTCAAAACTCATTCTAAGCTTTAAATACCGTATAAAGTCGTCATTTCTGAGTACTTGATCCCAAAGTGCTGGTCAAACCAACGGTTGATATAATCATGCTCGGGCTCAAGCTTGGCACAGCGTAGAATATTTTCACCTTTATTGGTGCCAAGTGCCTGTCCACAGTAATTTTGCTTCCAAGTCAGCGTAAGATCTTGAGAGAACTTTTTGAGTAATTCGTCAAAGGTCTTTTCTGTTATCTGTGAAAGATTAAGAAAGTCGGGAGACAGCGGGGTGATATCAAGTTGCTCAAAATCAGCCTGATGTGCACGTGTTTTATTATGCTTACTATCGCTTGCACTGCCTTTGATATAACGATGGGCTAAACTCGCCTCATAATTAACATTGATATCAAATTTCTCATCATAGATGGTCACCGGATAAGTAAATTCTCGTGTGACTTCGACAGTGTGTGTGTTATCTGAATTATTTGGGTCTGGTCGTTCAACTTCCTGCTGATAATGCTTACGCTGAATATATTGGTTGCTATTGCGGTAATAGTCCGCATCAACGTATAGTTCTAATGAAAGCTGTTTACTGCCTTCGCTATCAAACCAGAGGCTATTATTAAATGCCGTATTTAGGCTTGAGATAAATGCACTGTATTGTCCTCTGATTGAGTTGCCAAAGCGCAAGCCAATATCAACACGATCTCTTATGTTCATTGCAAAATAACGACTTTTATCTTGGTTATCTACACGTAAACGTTTTGGAGTTTGCCACGCTAAACAGTATTTTTCCGTAAAACTTTTTAAATAGAAGCGCTGTCCGCTGACTTGTCCTGCAATTTCATCACACTTTTTCTGCGCTTGCGTTCTTAGCGTGTCATAGTGGGTGCTCATGGCGCTTGCTAATTGCGCATTGCTGATCAGATGGCGATAATTATGTTCAAACAGCTTAAACTTGTCGGGATAGGGCGTGTTTGATAGCGAGCGGGCTTCGTCGAGTAGCCATTGCCTCACGTAATCCAGCTCTTCTCTTTGAGTATTTGCCATTGCGCCATTCGGTTTCATTTGCCATTGAGCTTGGTTTTTTACGATTTCTTCTAGCCTAGTTGCAGCTGCGGTGTAGTTATTTGCCAAACGCAGCATACGGACATCGATAAGACCTTTATCTATAAGCTTATCTCGCGCCAGTGTTAAACCTTGTTTCGCTTCAAGATCCTCAGGGTCTTCCGCGAGTGCTTGTGAATAGTATTCAGCAGCTTGGCGGTACATTCCTGCTTCGTAAAGTTTATTACCTTTATAAACCAGCGATTTACAGCCGCTAATAGCAGCCAATATAGCAATGATGATGGCGGTTTTCTTGATCATAATATCATTCCATTCGCGCAAAAAGTTCCATAAGCACAGTTATTGATTTTAGTATCCATTCGCTTCAATTACAGGCGCACCCGTTCCAAAGCTTTTAACTGGCTTATAATACAGGGTTCTGGCGAAATCTACATCACTGAATTGTTAAGATTTTGTTTTGGGAGGTATTGAATCATTATGCTCAACGTAGCCTAAAAGTTCAGCTGCTTAAGTAAGAACCAAGCTCACAAACTACAGCATTTTCCCTTCATCACACCCGAAAAACATAACAGCTCGGCGGGTGAACCACCTCCCACAAAGCTGTCTGCAATGCTAATTAGGAGGCTATGCTGATAGTTTTTGTAACCCTTGCAAACAGCTTCACCGTAAAAATCGTAGACGATCTCACAAGCAACTTATTCCCCCCCTCCATCACACCCGAAAAGCATAAGCCGATATGCAATGTGCCGACAGGATGTCGGCCAAGTCTTGTCAGGCACAAGGACGTGCCTTACAAGACGGTTGCACTATATCGGCTTAGGATTTGAGGATTAAGTGTGATGTTGGGGCGACGTTTTCTTGGTTCGCTCGATCGCGTCGTTTCAAAAGAATGAACGAGGAGCGCATGGATGCGCTTTGATATAAGCCAAGGAGGGGGGCTTGATTAGGGCTGCTGTGTAAAATCAATTAGTTAACCTGCTTAATTGCTCAGGCTAACAGCCTCTGTACATGTAAAAAATATAATTGCTTATCTAGCCAAATTTAGGTGTAATGAATACACAATAAACGCTGGGCGATGCCTGGAAAGCTTAACACAATAATAGCTAAACTGAGTAGACTAGCTAAGTGAGCTAAAGCCTCTAAAAAGCCTATTTTTTCTAAGTAAGTCCATAGCATAAATAACACCAACTCTGACACATCGAGCGGGTAGCACTCAGTCCAACAAGCGATTATGCAACACAAACTGTGTGTCGCATAAATACTAAAATGTTATTCGACTTAAAATTTGCGCAATGGAGGTTCAAGTTAATGCAGTTAATCGTTGGTACTGATTCGACATGGTCTTTGAGAGCCTGGATATGTGGTCAAATCGCAAATGTCGATTTTGACGTAAATGTGATTGACTTAGCCAAGACAGACTATTGTGATTCGTTGGGTAAGGTTTCTGATACGGGATTAGTTCCTCTACTAATCGACGAAGACTTGAAGGTTCATGACTCGCTTGCTATTGCTGAGTATTTTAATGAACTGTCAGAAGGTACACTATACCCCAAAGCTCGTACTGAAAGGGCTGTTGCAAGGAGTCTCTGCTCAGAGCTACATTCTGGGTTTGTTAACCTCAGAAATGCCTGTCCTTTCACTTTAGTTTCAGTGGCTCCCCTGCAAAATATTGGTGATGCTTTCAATCGCGAGTTAGGAAGAGTCGAAGAGATTTTTGGTTCAGCCAAACTTCCGTTTATGTTTGAATCTGCCAGTGCTGTAGATGCATTTTATTCAATCCTAGCGTTTAGGTTGAAAAGTTACGGAATTACATTTAACGGTAAGGCGGGAGAGTATCAAGCGAGCATGTTGAGTTGGCCAGTGTTAGAAAAAGCGATCCAGTCGGCGAAAGTCTGGAAAGGCGCATAACAAACACATATAGGGGCGTTACGCCGTAATCTCTTATTGCGATCTCATCGCTGCCTAAATCAGTCGATACAACTTATCGTTTAGGGCCACTAGACATTCATCGGTTAACCTTAATCTTGCACTACTCAAGGGGATGGCTTATTCGTCCAGTTTAGTTAAAGGCTCAGCTAAGGTGTAAACGATTCAATTCATTGCTAAATAAATGCGCACCAGTGGGGTGTCTAATCAAGGCCAAAGAGCTTATTACTTCGACAACACTTACCTGTAAAATTCAGCTATTACTGACACAAACACAAATAATGCATGGTTTTTCGTGCTTCTCTAGTTAGGTGTAGAGCTCACCCCATTGTACGACTTAGCTTTTTAAAAAACGTTCATCGTCGAATACCGTTTTGTTCTTAAGCATAAAATAAACTAACACGATTCTTTTCTGATACACAGACAACCGGGTTTGATTAAATCTGATTAATCAAACCCGGAAGATAAAGCTAACCCCTGTTAAACCAAGAATTAAACCAAGGCAAGGTTATGGTGCTAGTTTGTCTTGGGTGCTGGTATCAAAGTCGCTGGCGTCGTGCCTTTCATGAAGCTGCTCATGAGGTTCTCCCCATGTTTTATTTACCATTTTTCCACGTTTGACCGCTTCTCTTGAGGCGATGAGTCCAGCCCAGCGGATCACGTGTTCATAGCCATTGACGTCTAAAAACTCTGCCGCATCGTATAGGTGCCCTTGGGCTAGCACGCCATACCACGGCCAGATTGCCATATCAGCGATAGTGTATTCATCGCCACAAATATATTCTCTTGTGGCTAAATGTTGATTTAGTAAGTCCAGTTGGCGCTTCACCTCCATCGTGTAGCGGTTGATTGGATACTCGTAGTGCTCGGGTGCGTAGGCATAGAAGTGACCAAATCCACCACCAAGTAGTGGCGCAGCCCCCATTTGCCAAAATAACCAGTTGAGGCACTCTGTGCGTTTTGTAGGATCTTGAGGAATGAACTTTTGAAACTTTTCAGCTAAATAAAGCAAAATTGAGCCAGATTCAAAGATTTTGGTAGGTTCCTTGGTGCTGGTATCTAATAACGCGGGGATCTTAGAATTTGGATTAAGTGCAACAAACCCTGAGCTAAATTGTTCACCTTCCATGATATTAATTAAAAAGGCATCATATTCTGCTTCTTTTACCCCGGCAGCTAAAAGCTCTTCTAGCAAGATAGTCACTTTCACGCCGTTTGGGGTCGCGAGGGAGTAGAGTTGTAACGGGTGTTTGCCTTGCGGTAGGGACTTTTCGAATCTTGCGCCTGCAGTAGGGCGGTTGATATTCGCGAATTTACTACCATCGCCACTTTGCCATGGCCACTGCCAAACTTTAGGTGGTGTATAACCCGATGTACTCATTTCATGAACTCCTTCTGTGACTGTCCAAATCCATTATAGAGTGTAGAAGTGAAATGGAAATGAACAAATTTCTGTGGTCACAGGTTTACCCGTTTTATCCAGATCTTAAGAGAGGGATCCGAACAAGTTATCAACAAAAGATGGGGGAGAGTAGTAGAATAAAAAATGCCGATCAAAAGACCGGCATTCTTGAATTGGTTGGGAGTTAAAACACAACAGTTTGTGTTGCTGAACAGGCCGCAGTGCTACCTTGTTCGCACACTTGGTAGCCGTATGTACCGCCGCCTTTAACGCTGATGCTGTCTGTATGACTATTATCATTGCTAGTTGTGACAATTTTACTACCGTTACGATAAATAATGCTTAAGCTGCACTGTGAAGCTGGTGGCGATGCTTCGTAGCCAGCAGCAGTAAGAAAGGTAATGCGAGTAGTAAGTGCAACGCGAGTTGCATCGGGGCATCCAATGCCAGTGGTTGCGTCATGGTTGCAAGTACCCCCGCGCCACTCATCTGTAATACCCCAATCAACGCTGAAGCCGTCCCAGCTTGTTTCGCAAACCCAGATAACGCTTTACCTGCCGCTGCTCCAATCGTAAATGCAAAGCCGACTGACGCCATATACATAGGCAGTACAAAATGCGCTATTTTAGTTTGTGGCAAAGCCAGTAACAACAGGCCACTAAAGCTAAAAACGGCGAGGCCAAAGGTGAGCGACTTCTGGCTATTGCGCTTGATGAAGTGGGGCGCAATGAAACTTGCGACAATACTCAGCGCTGCATTGCCAGTAAACCAAAACGTGAAGTCGGAAACACTGCCACCCATTTTTGCCATGATCCACCCCGGAGCTGAAATCACAAATACCAGCATGGCAGCCATACCAAGCATCGCTAAGGCGGCATTGTAAATGAAAGTCGTGCTACTGAGCATCGGCTTAAAACGTCTCAAATCTAGGATATGACCGCTGTAATGTGTATCTTCGGGGCGAGTCTCTTTATAGATAAGAGAAACCAAGATGAGACCAACAATAGCAAAACCAAACAAAAAGCTAAAATTACTCTGCCAGCCAAATTCGACAGTGAGCCACGCACCTAAAAGAGGCGCTAACGCTGGGATAAAACATACAATACCGTTGAGGTAAGTGATCATTTGGCCACTGCCTTTGTGTCCAAAGCTATCACGAACGATAGCAAAAGCGCTGACGAATGTGGCACAAGCGCCTAGGCCTTGTAACACTCGAGCTACCATCATGAGTGGCCAAGTGGAGACTGTGCTTGCCATCACTGCGCCAAGCGCAAATAAAATTATTCCAACCAGTGCAACCGGCTTACGGCCATATTTATCCGCAAGCGGACCTGCTATCAATTGTCCAAGACCCACAGCTAACATATAAATACTCACGGTTTGCTGAATTTGACTTTCTGATACTTGAAGGCTGGACTGCATGTCCACAAACGCAGGTAGATAGAGATCGATACCTAAAGGGCAAAAGATAACAAGTAAAGCGAGAATAAAAATCAGTGCTTTTGAATTTGATTGGGTCATGGCGTCTCCTTTTGGTCGTTATTGTATTGTGGAGAATGAGAAAAGACAGGACAAAGCGCCGATTTAGCAAATTTTTAAGATATTTTATTCGCTGAGAATTGCAGACGGTTGATTAACTGGTCAGATGTGTTAATTTTAAGCAAAATCATTTTAGAAAAATCTTATGTCTGCACCACTTTTAAAAATTTATAAAAGGATGAGTTGGTTGCCATTTGGTAAATGGATGTTCAGTAAGGCGGTATGTCGTAAGGCACCTTACTTTGGCACCATTAAGCCTAAAATCACACAATTGAAGCCCGGCGTTTGTAGGGCCACAATTCGTAACCGTAAAGCCATTCATAACCACATAGGTACGGTTCACGCTATTGCTCAGTGTAATCTTGCGGAGTTATGTGCTGGAGTCATGACAGACGCAACCATCGACCATAAAACCCATCGCTGGATCCCAAAGGGGATGTCAGTGCAATATTTAGCTAAAGCTGAGACCGATCTGCATGCCGTGGCGCAAATAGAATACCCGCGAGCATGGCAAGATAAAGAAGAGTTAGTTGTACCGGTGGAAGTTTTTAATACTGCGGGAGAGAAAGTGTTTCACGCCGACATTAACATGTATATCAGCGCGAAAAGATCTTAATTGTTTATGGTTTGATCACCGGTAGAGTCAATTGCCGTGACGTTATTGGTTCGCTCGTTACGGTGCGTCAGTTTACCATCGACATGCGCACCAGCTTCAATCGTTAAGGTCTCGTGTTCGATATTGCCAAACACTTGAGCGCTAGGAAGCAGCGTGACTTGTTTGGCATGAATATCACCTTCCACTTTGCCTAATATCGTCAGTTCATTGGCTTGGATATTACCTTGTACTAAACCTTTATTGCCGATGATTAGTTTTTCGATGTCGAGGTTACCATGGACGGTACCATCTAATTGCAGCTCACCTTCACAGACAATATCGCCCGTGACTTTAGTGCTTTGAGCAATAATGGCTGGGACGTCGTTTCGTTGGTTTTTAAAAGAATTAAACACGAATGCCTCACTATCGCAGCGTAATTGCAATTAGATGTTACTTATTGAATGCACGAGCGATTTTAATTGGGTTTAGGTGTTTTTTACCTTGAATCACTTCATAGTGCAAGTGCGTCGCTGTACTTCTTCCTGTGCTACCCATTAGTGCAATTACGTCACCTTTATTGATTTGCTGGCCTTTTTTTACCTTGATGGTGTGAAGGTGGCCGTAGCGTGTGGTGATGTCATTGGCGTGCTCAATTTCAATAAAGTTGCCATAGCCGCCATTTTTCCCAGCTCGTTTAACAGTACCAGAAGCGGGGGCTACTATCTGTGTTTTGTGCCAACCTGCGAGATCGATACCTTTATGATAGGCACGGCGGCCAGTGATTGGGTCTTTACGAAAACCAAAAGCACTAGAGACATAATATTTTTCCTGAGCGACAGGCAATGTATCTGGCAGTTGGCCAATCATAGTCGATAACTGCGCATAAACTGCGTATTGGTCAATGGCATTAATAAAGCTGGCTTCTACCAATTCTAAGTCGGCTTGGAAGTAGGGGCCACCTTGCGCTTCTGAGAAGTCAGATGATAGTTGTAATCCCGCACTGTCGATGGACTCTTGCATCGCTGCAATGTCAGCGCCGAACGATTGCCCAAGTTGTTCGCTGAGCTGACGTTGTTGAATGAGTAGGAGACTGGCTTGTGGAGCAAATTCGGTTGTGGTGCTTGGTTGTGAGCTACCAAGGTCTGTCGGTGTTTCTTCTAACTCGCCTTCCACCGCGCTGTTATCAGTTGTTTGAGTCGAGTCAACCAATGACTCAAGCACACTGTGCTGCTGTGACAGTTGGTCAAGCATGCCTTTTTGCTGTGCTAATTGCGCTTGAAGCTGTGATTTTTCTGTTTGCCACTTGGCTTGCAGCTGCGCTAAGTTTTGTTGCTCTTTAGTAAGCTTGTCACCGTTTTCTTGTAATTTGAGTGAGGCATTGGCTATCCACATAGCGACAGCGAGCAAAATCAAAATCGAGCAAGCTTGAACCCAAGATGGTAATTTTAACATCTTGACAGTTGCGTCTTGACGAACAATTAATTGAGTCGGCTTAAACAGCTTTAGATATAGGCGCTTGAGTACTTGCAACATTCAACCTCAGATTTAAATCAGCGCTACACTCTAACAATTTTTAGTCAAATTTCCAGTTTTTAGAACTAAAAAAAGGCATGAAATCATCATGCCTTTGATTTAAAAGTAAATAAAATTGCGATTAACTCACGAATAATTGCGATTATTTTGCTGGAAGTACAGTGCCTTCAACACAGCCAAAACCGATACGGTTATAGCCTTGGGCTTCACACCAACCGCGCATAATCACTTTATCGCCATCTTCTAGGAACTTACGCTCTTCGCCGTTTGCAAGCGTGATAGTTTCTTTGCCGCCGCGTGATAGTTCGAGTAATGAACCCGCTTCTACATGCTCAGGACCAGACTGCGTGCCTGAGCCTAACATATCGCCTGGTAGGAAGTTACAGCCGTTCACTGTGTGGTGTGTAACCATTTGCGCAACCGTCCAATAGCTGTGCTTGAAGCTGGATTCAGACAGTTTGCTTGGTTTAGCGCCTTCACTACGCATTTTTTCAGTCTCTAGTAAGACATCCATGCGAATATCAATAGCACCAGACTCGCGGTTTTGCGTTGATTCTAAGTATTCTAGCGGTTGTGGATCGTTTTCATCACGGTGCCATTGAGTACGGTATGGTGCGAGTGCTTCTGTGGTTACAACCCAAGGAGAAACCGTTGACGCAAAGTTTTTCGCAAGGAATGGACCTAATGGTTGATATTCCCAAGCTTGCAAGTCACGTGCAGACCAGTCATTGAATAAACAAAAACCAAAAACGTGATCTTCAGCGTCTTTAATTGCGATAGAGTCGCCAAGTTCATTACCTTTACCTAGGTAAATACCTAGCTCTAATTCGTAGTCTAGACGCTTACAAGGGCCGAATGACGGCGTATCTGCATCTGGTGCTTTGGTCTGGCCTTTAGGGCGAGGGAACGTTTGACCTGAAACACCAATAGACGATGCTCGGCCATGATAACCGATTGGAACCCACTTGTAGTTTGGTAGCAGTGGGTTATCAGGACGGAACAGGCTACCTACCGCTGTTGCATGGTAGATTGAGGTATAAAAGTCAGTGTAATCGCCAATGTGGCAAGGTAGAGCGTATTCTACGTCATCCTGTGCAACCAATGCACCTTCAAGGCTTGATTGCAGTTCAGAACCTTCACGTAATGCGCGAGACAGGGCAAGTCGAAGTGCTGACCAGTACTGCTGGCCCATACCCATAAATTCATTTAATGCTGGGGCATTTGCAGCTTCGGCGGCCTCAGCAGCGTCACCTGTAAATAGGTTAGCGTCAACAACAGCGGCAAGGTCTAGTACTTGATCGCCAATCGCAACACCGCCGCGAAACTCTTCATTACTGTTCTTACGACGAAATACTGCAAAAGGTAAGTTTTGAATAGGGAAATCAGTTCCAGTCGCATTCGCACTAGCTACCCAACTTGTTAATTGGATGTCGTGTGTTTCATTAATTTGAGACATTGCCTTTCCTTTAATTTTGGCTTTCAACTTGAGTTATGGTCAAAAGTGAAAAACTCAAGTCGTAATAGCAATTTGATAAACCACAAAAGGCAGCTATCGCTAGCTGCTTTTTTATTAATTTGATGTGTGTGTTTAGATTACACCACGGCGCTCTTGGTCGCGTTCAATTGACTCGAATAACGCTTGGAAGTTACCTTCACCAAAGCCGCCATCGTCAACACGTTGGATCATTTCGATGAAGATTGGGCCAAACAGGTTTTTAGTGAAGATCTGTAGTAGGTAACAGTCTTCGCTTTGGCTATCTACTAGGATTTGGTGCTGCTTGATCTTTTCTTTATCTTCTTTAACCCAAGGCACACGGTCAAAGATAGTGTCGTAGTAGTGATCTACGATATCTAAGGTAGCAATAGTGCTCTTGTCTAGTTTATCTAGTGAACTAACCAAGTCGTCAGTCAAAAATGCTAAATGCTGAACACCTGGACCATTGTACTCATCTAAGTACTCATCGATTTGGTTGTTGTTGTCGTCTTTACCTTCGTTGATTGGAATAGAGAAGGTGCCACATGGTGACTTAAGTGCATAAGAAAGCAGCGCCGTTTTTTGACCTTTGATGTCAAAGTAACGAACTTCAGTAAAGCCAAATACGTCTTTATAGAAGTTAGCCCAAGTTTCCATCGTCCCTTTGTAAACATTGTTTGTTAGGTGATCGATGCGCTTAAAGCCTTTGTCTTCAACAACCTTTTGCTCGTCTAGGTCAACGAAGTCTTGCTCGTAGATTGACCCTTTATCGCCAAAGTTTTCGATGAAATAGATAAGGCTATCGCCGATACCGTAAATCGCTGGGTATGGTAAGTCTTTGTGTGTTGAATCAGTCGCAGGTTTTGCACCACGCTCAACTGCGGTTTCAAACGCTTTTTGCGCATTTTCTACACGCCAGCCCATAGAACAAATAGCCGGGCCGTGACTTTTAGCAAACTGTGCTGAGAAGCCTTCACGCTCGTTATTCAACAAAAAGTGAATATCGTGCTGGTTGTAGTAAACGATATCTTTATCTTTAAATTTCTTTAGTTTTGAGAATCCAAAGTCAGTGAATACCTTATCCATGTAATCAGCGTCTGGTGTTGCATATTCTGTAAACTCGATGCCGACTAGGCCTAGTGGATTATTTACTTCACTCATTGTTTTACTCCCGTATTAAGCACTGGGTGACTTGTTAGTATTTATGACTGGATGATTAATCAAATTACTGCAAAGGGGAAGCTAGAGGCAGTAAATAGCAGTATGAGACTTTGTAAATTTAGTTGCACAATTGCCATGTAAAAGACACAAAATTGACACAGGCGTGACGATAATTATTTTTGCTTGAATTTTGACTAAAAACAGCAAGGAGTTTTGTGGGGTATTTTGTAACTTTGTTTTTGTATTATTTTGATTTTATTTGCTTTTTATGTTTTTGATTGGTGAGTTATATGAGAGGGAGGATTTTTATCACACGACTAAATTGAGAGGGGAAATGATGCTAAGTGTATTCAAAGCTTTACATTTGGCTGTTGGGGGAGAGGTAAACCACGCTAAATCAGCGTGGTTTACAGCAAATATTATTGCTTCTCAGCGGATACTTCTAGTTCTTCCGCTAGGTAATGCTCTTGCGTATGAGGCTCGTGCTTGCCCTCAGCGCCGTGCATCCAATCTACAAGCTTGTTGCTTAATAGATACATTAACACAGCAGACAGCAAGGCTACGCCGCCTAAACCAATGAAGATGCTCATCGCGTTTTCCATTGCTTCTTGGCCTTCACCGATGAAAGAGCCAACAAGGCCAGCAAGCTTGTTTGCAACAGCCGTACATAGGAACCAAATACCCATTAGCAGTGATGCTAAACGTAGCGGTGCTAGTTTACTTACCATAGAAAGACCGATTGGTGATAAACATAGTTCACCAAGTGTGTGGAACATGTAGAACAACACTAACCAAATCATGCTGATTTGAAGTGTGCCACCCGCTTCACCACCTTCTGTTGCAAGCGCAAGCATCATGGTTAAGAAACCAAGTGCTAAGAACACCAGACCAATTGCGAATTTCACTGGAGAGTTCGGTTCTTTGTTATCTAGTTTTAACCAGATCATCGCTACTAATGGCGCAAATACAATGATGAAGATAGAGTTAAGCGACTGGAACCAAGAAGCCGGGATCTCAAAGCCCATAAACATACGGTTGGTATAGTCGTTTGCGAATAGGTTCATCAGACCACCAGCCTGCTCGAAACCCATCCAGAAGATAATTGAGAAAACACTCATGGTGAAAATAACACGGATACGATCTTTTTCTTTCTTCGTAAGCGGTTCTTTAGTCTGTGAGTCAGACATCTGTTGAGAAAGTTTAGCTGAAGGTACTTTACCGATATCGCCAAGGTATTTCTGGCTTAAGATAAGCTGCATAACCACAGAAATGATCATACCAACACCGGCTGCGATAAAGCCTGCCTGCCAGTTAACGACTGCTGCTACATAACCCGCAACAAGTGGACCTAATGCACCACCTAAGTTGATACCCATATAGAAGATAGTAAATGCACCGTCACGGCGCTTATCACCTTCTTGATATAGATCACCAACCATTGTTGAGATGTTTGGCTTGAATAAGCCATTACCTAAACAAAGCAGTGCTAAACCAAGGTAGAAGACACTTACTTCTTGTCCTGCCACAACGCTGTGAGGAATACCCATAATAAAATGGCCTGTAGCCATTAAAATACCACCAATAATGATGGCTTTGCGCTGACCTAATACGTTATCTGCAAGCCAACCACCAAACAGTGGGGTGAGATAAACGGCCATCGTAAATGTGCCGTAAAGGCTTAGTGCGTCGGCATTGCTCCAACCGAAGCCACCATTTTGAACTTGTGCTACAAGATAAAGAACTAAGATGGCACGCATACCGTAGTAGCCAAAGCGCTCCCACATTTCGGTACCAAATAATAAGAAGAGGCCTTTAGGGTGACCCAGAAATTCTCCGGCCTTCGGAACTGAATTCATATGTACTTCCTAATCTAATCAATGTGTTGTATCTGGCCATTTTTATAAAGGATGCGTTATTGCATCTAATGTTTTTCAATCAACACTGAATAATGAGCCATGTACTTAACATGCAACGTTTGAAGCGATGCGCGGTAAATAGAACACTTTTCAATGCAGATTAGCATTGCTCATCGAGTCACCGAGTAAAAATCTTAATCAGATATTTGCTTGTATGAACTCAGGCATGCCTGTACTTTTTTTGAACGGGTGACCAGTACCTATTTCAACTAGCGTTTGTTGTATGTAACGACTAACTAATTTAAAAAAGTGCGTCAGTATACTCAGTGAGAATTAATAGGGGAAGTGTTTGGAGTCAGAAAGCGCATAAAATGCGGTCAGTGATTCAGGGAAGGATCATTCTTTTAGGTGGCGGTTATATCTCAATGAATGGCGTAACCATTAAGGTTATGTATCTTTTTATCGCTGATATTTACCATTTATTGCAGGTGTGGGAGCAGGTTGTCCCTGCGATCCATTTGTCTTTACCTAGTCGAGAAAAACGCTTCCAACCAATTAGCGATAAGATTTGTGGGGGCAGTGCTACCCACCCCCATATCATTACGCTTCTTGACTCAAATATTGTTGAATAAACTCGGTTGCAGCTAAAAAGTCCTGCTCCAATTTATCACGCATTTGGATCAGCTGATCGGTGGTCAGCGTGCTTTCCTTACATAAAGTCTCAAACTCTATGGCAGTTTCTGCTACTTTTTCGGCACCGATAGTTTTGGAGATGGACTTAAGTTGATGACAAGCTTCAATGATTTCCTCTTGGCTCATCGTGATCACCGCACCATTTACATCTCGTGTTAACTGGCTACTTTGTTCTAAGTACATTCGGAAAAAGCGATTTCGTTTCGCTTCATCATGGTTCACATACTTGTTGAGCATATCCATATTGATAGCGGGAGCTGGTTCGCTGGCCTCAGCTTCAATAATTTCAGACTCTACAACTATAGCCTCATCAACAACTGGCTCTAACTCAGCCGCTTGCTCTGATCCTACTGGTACTTGGCTAACGGCTACTGGTGCGACAGTTGATGGCTCAGTACTTTGTCGTGGTTGCTGTGTTTTTGGTAAGCTTTCAATACATTTATTGAGCGTTGCTTCTAGTACATTTAACTCTACTGGTTTGGTGATATAGTCATTCATACCACCCGCCTCACAACGTTCTCGTTCACCTTTTAGTGCATTAGCTGTCACGGCAATGATGTATGGTTGCTCAATGGTATCGGTTGCGGTTTCTACATAGTCTCTAATATGTTTTACCATGTCGTAGCCTGACATCTTAGGCATATGTAAATCAGTTAGTACGATTGGGAAGTGCTCTTTTTTCCAAAGTTCTAAGCCTTCCTCACCATTTTCTGCAACCTCGACACCATAGCCTAACAGGTGTAATTGGTCGGTCAGCACTTGCTGATTTAATACGTTATCTTCAACTAACAACACCAGCTTGTTGGTTGCTCTGGCTTCATCAACGCTTAAAAAGTCGTTGATGGTGCGAGAAGGTTTAATTTCCTTTGGTTTATGCAAACCGGCAGCGACCAAGATAGCCGTCATAAAGCTAGACTTACACAACGGTGATGCATTGAGATAGAAAATATTTTTGTGATTAAGCGCTGCTTCGTCCATTTTACTTAAGACAACAACTTGCTGTTCGTTTTTCTCAAGCGAGTAGACTACGGTTCTTAGCTCTTCATTGACTTTATCCATGCCGTCTAAACCGTCTAACACCCAAATCAATTTGTCCTCGTGTTGGTGTTCGGCTATCTCGCTTTCATCAATAGTAATCACGTTCGCACCCATAAATGAAAGGTAGCGATTTAAAATGGTGCGTCTCTCATTATTTGGGGTGAGCAGAGCAACAGTGCGACCGTTTAACATTTGTTTGTTTACGTAATTAACTTTGCCATCCACACTAAATGGTAATTCCACAACAAACTCGCTTCCCATGCCAATATCTGAGTTAACATGGATACTACCTAGCATGAGTTCGATTAAACTTTTACAAATAGAAAGGCCAAGTCCTGTACCGCCAAATTCTCGGGTGATAGAGCCTTCTGCTTGAATAAACGGATTAAAAATTTCTCTCAACTGAGCTTTTGTCATGCCTTTACCATTGTCAGTGACGGTAAAGCGTAGGGTGTAATGCTCCGAGGTGTTTTGTGCAACTTCAACGGAGATTTTTACATAACCTTGGGTTGAGTCGTCTGTAGTCGTGAATTTAATGGCATTACTGCAAAGGTTATAAAGTACTTGTCTAACGCGAACTGTGTCACCAACTAAATTTGTTGGAATGTCAGGAGCAACAAACAGCTGTAAGTCTAATTTACGCTTTTTCGCTACTGATGAAAGCACACGTGCGACTTCCTCTGTGGTTTCAGCCACCGAGAAAGCACTATTGTCTATACGTAATTTACCTGCCTCAATTTTAGAAAAGTCGAGAATATCATCAAGAATACCAAGTAAAGAAAATGCCGAGTCGCGAATAATCGTGGTGAGGCGGTGTTGAGCACCGTCAAGATCGGTTTGGCGCAGTAAATCAATGGTACCAATGACGCCGTTCATTGGTGTGCGGATCTCATGGCTCATAGTGGCTAAGAAAGTGGTTTTGGCATCACTTGCACGCTCCGCATTTAAAATCGCTTTTTCCAGCGCCAGCGTGCGGGCTTGAACTTCGGTTTCGAGACTTTCTTGAAGCTGTTTTAACTCGTTTTGCGTTGCTTGATCGGACTCTATGGATGACTGTACTTGCTTTAACAGTGCATTTATTGCTTCAGCAACCTCAGCCAGACCGCCACTATAATAAGTACCAACCGTCGACTTGTAGTTTTTATCCATCGTTAGGTGATTGATTTCTGCGATGAGTTCTTCAGTATCGTTGCTTGATGCGCCAGAAAGCCGACGTGCTGCAATCACAACGATCATCAAGGCACTAATAATAGCAGCAGCGAGTAATACATAAGCAATGAATGGGTCGCTTGATGGCGCAGCTGCAACGGGTGGCGTATAGGTCAAAATGAGTTCACCGACGTTTTGCTCATCTAGTAGCAGTGGCATGTGATAAACCTGCATTGTGTCTTTGTTATAAGACTCTTCACGATTCAATGCAGTGATTTGCTCACTTGCACTTTGTTGAAATACCAGGTTTGGTTGCCCCATCCCTGTATTGACATACAAATAGGCGCCCAAATGCTCGTTAGAAGCTAATAATGCGGATACAATTTGCTTGGCACTGTCAAAACCGTGTTGTGTGACCACCTTAGCAAGGGGAGTTGCAACTGTTGTTGCTTGCTGCTGCAGATTCACGGTTGGTGCGGTAGGGACGTCAGCCTGCTTTGGCAGTAGGTAAGCACCTACGGCGCTGCATAGTCCAACAATCAATATTGCGATAAATAAAAAAAGTATCCGTCCATTTGCATTGGTGTTCGCGCTATTTGGCATGCTTAATCCCGAAAGAATTATTTATACTTATTAGTTGTAGCAATCCTATCACCTTCGGCAAGTTTTTACCTCTCGTTTTTCAATCAATAGTGGCAATAGCCTAAGATTATCTGATTGTTTTAAATCTTAAAATAATCAGGTTGTTATCTCGATAATTTTCACTACGCCTGCGATGTGCAAAGCAGTAAGCTTTAATAAAAATTAAATTCTACTTAATGCTTTTGTTAAATGATAAGTGTCCATGACGGTAATTACGCAGGCTAATATCAACTTTAGTTCAGAGACAATATTGCTCGCCAAGTGAGGTATAGGTAATTTAGGTGAACTAGAGCTGCGGTAAACGAATGGCTTACATGTTACCTTGCTATATTGCCGTGTAAATTCGTTTTACAATCAGGGGGTAGTCCTTGGGGGATTGATAAGATAAGTCTCTGTAGCTTCGGTTTTCTTGAAAGACAGTCTCGTTGGTTGCTTCAAATTTGGTATGAATAAGGTGTTCGTAATGAAACTTTCGCGACATTAAAACGAAGCGCGGCGTGAAACAGGAGACGTGCTATAAAGACGAGAATCAAAAAGAGTGAATAAGTGTCGTCTAACTGTGGTATCAGAACAGCAAAAGCACATACCTTCTTGTTTGTTTCACTCCTTTATAGGTATATAAGCCTCAAGAGCTGGCTTTCTCTTTATTATAGGTCTAGAGTCATTTGCCTTACTCAAAGATAAAAGTCGTTAAATACCGTAAAACATAGCTAGTCGAGTGTTTTTCCATCGAAAAAGCGGTATTTTAACCGCTTTGTCTGAAAACTGTGCAAACGATAAATGTATTTAAAAAAAGGGTTGACTTAGAACCGCAAAACCCGTTTAATACGCCGCACGCCCAGATAGCTCAGTCGGTAGAGCAGAGGATTGAAAATCCTCGTGTCGGTGGTTCGATTCCGCCTCTGGGCACCAAATTAAAATCATTGCATTAGCAATGTGGTGCATGCAGAAATTGCATGGTACACGAATTAGTGTGCCGACTTAGCTCAGTTGGTAGAGCAACTGACTTGTAATCAGTAGGTCATCCGTTCGACTCGGATAGTCGGCACCATTTAATTTAGGCGTCAGCCTGTATTTTCTAGAACGCTCAGTTGATTGAGTTTTTTAGGATTTAGATACTAAAAAAGATTTGCCCAGATAGCTCAGTCGGTAGAGCAGAGGATTGAAAATCCTCGTGTCGGTGGTTCGATTCCGCCTCTGGGCACCAATAATTTAGTGTGCCGACTTAGCTCAGTTGGTAGAGCAACTGACTTGTAATCAGTAGGTCATCCGTTCGACTCGGATAGTCGGCACCACTTTATTTAGGCGAAAGCCTGTATTTTTAGATAGCTTAGGTATTAAGTTATTTAGATACTAAAAAAGATTTGCCCAGATAGCTCAGTCGGTAGAGCCGTTTGGAGTTGTATTGAAAATCCTTTTAAGGACTTAGATACTAGAAAAAATTTGCCCAGATAGCTCAGTCGGTAGAGCAGAGGATTGAAAATCCTCGTGTCGGTGGTTCGATTCCGCCTCTGGGCACCATCCTTTAAAAAACCTCGCAATCGCGAGGTTTTTTGCTTTCTGATACTTTATATTTCTTTTTTTTGCAAAAAATAGATTCATCTGGTTACAACTGAGATTTACTTTTCAAAATACAGTGCTTAATATGCAAAAATGAAACTAGTTATCATTTGCATTTTAAAAGGTTTGACGTGAGAGAGATCAAGGTCTTGCTAATTGAAGATGACTGTACTTTAGGTACCTACTTAGTAGATTTGTTGCAAAAGTCAGGATATCAAGTTGAGCAGTGCTTTGATGGTGAGTCGGGACTACAAGTTGCTCAGTTGCAGCAGCATGATTTGATCCTTCTGGATAATATGTTGCCAAAATTAGATGGCGTATCCTTGTTGAGAAAGCTGCGAGCAACGAGTCAGATCCCTGTTGTAATGGTGTCTGCAAAAGGGGCCGAGGAGGAACGCATTATAGGTTTAGCGCATGGGGCTGATGACTATATTGCTAAACCTTTTAACTCCACTGAGTTGCTCTTGAGAATGGAGAGTATCCTTAGGCGAAGCCAAAATATAATTCAACTCTCTATACCGTCAGAGATTTCCATTGATGGCTTAACACTAAACTCACAGACTCAATCCGTTTATGTCCATGGTGAAATATTAGAGTTCACACCAATCCAGTTCAAGTTGCTTTGGGAGCTTGCTTCACGGCCACATACAATCATAACTAAACCTGATTTATATCTGTCTGTGCTTAATAAAAAACTAGGAGCATATGATAGGAGTTTAGATATGCACTTAAGTCGAGTACGCAGAAAGCTTAATGAAGCAAACTGGCATGGTGAGCGTTTACAAACTGTGCATGGAAAAGGTTATTGTTTTAAATGAAACGAAATATTTTGTGGAAATTGAGCTTAATCTTAGCTGCTGGTTTGGTCGCTTTTTTCTATTTACTGCATGCATTAACACTTAAAACAGAAGAAAGTATGAGTATGATAGCAGTAAGCGATAGAATCCAAATGAAGAATTGGAAATCTGAAGCTGAAAAACTCTATTTGGCTAACAACCAAGAAGCGCTAGAGGCTTGGATAAAAAACCTAATGAAAGAAGAATCTACATGGGTATCAATCGCGAGTTTTGACGCTATTCATTTAGCCGGAGAGTCAATAGATCAGAATATCGTTGGCAGCTATCACTTTGGTCGGAGCATTGAATGGAAAATACATTTATATTTTGAATCAAATCCAATAATGGAGCTTCCATTCGAGTCTTCTAATGCAAGCTTACTAATAAAGTTACCAGAGCGAATGCGGCCTGGGATCTACTGGAATACGACTAAATTTATGCTTCAGGTACTCATTCCTATGGCAGTGTTGGCCGTATTATCCATCTTTCTTTATCGACATATCATTATTCCATTGCGACAGCTGGATAGTGCAACAAATGCTTTTAGTAAAGGCAATTTTAAAGTAAGACTTGGAAAGTATCTTGGCAAGCGCAATGACGAGTTTTCACATTTAGCCTCAACGTTCGATCAGATGGCATCAAGGATCGGGGAGCTAATTGTAAGTCAACGTCAGCTAATCGCTGATCTGTCACATGAACTTAGAACTCCGCTAACTCGACTAGATATTGCGGTTAGTAACTTTGAAGAGAATGATAGCCAACGACACTTAGAACGTATTGCACGTGAATCTCAACAGATTAGAAAGTTGGTCGAAGATTCACTCACTTTGGCTTGGTTAGATAATGAAAACCCAATGTTACAGAAGGAAAGCGTAGATTTAGTAGACCTTTTGGATGTGTTGATCGATGACGCCAAGTTTGAGTTTCCAGATCGAACGCTGTTATTTGAGTCGCCAAAAAGTGCCGTTGTTGTAAATAGTTGCCATAGAGCACTGTGTCCAGCAATCGAGAATATCATTCGTAATGCCTTACGCTTTACGCCTGAAGGTAAAAAAGTCGAGATAAAACTACAGCGAATAAGCAACGATTATTTAGTTGAAGTGCTTGATCAGGGGCCTGGGATCCCCGAAGAGTTTATTGAGAAAGTATTTGAGCCATTTTTCCGTGTGGACAATGCTCGTCTCGCACAAAGTGATAGTTTTGGTCTTGGTTTAGCACTTGCTAAGCGACACTTGAGAAGTGTTAGAGCGCGCGTGTCAGCACGTAATTTAGCCAGTGGAGGGTTGGTTGTACAAGTAATAATTCCGGTTTCGTAAAATGTAACAATTGTAAAAGTGATTGCTTGAGAAAGCTAAATGGTAATAATTCTGATTCAGCCTTTTAACTGTTGTTTGAGACATGAATCATGCCATTTTTATCCCAAAAAAGTCATTTCTTTAGAAAAACTACTATAGCGTCAGCCGTTTCTCTTACTTGCTTTAGCCTTAGCTTTGGCGTACTCGCAGAGCAATCCGATACAGAAAATGAACTAAAAAAAGTCGAGAGAATTACCGTTGTCGGGGCAACAACAAACTCCGAAATTACACCTGCAGTATTAGCTAACTACCAAGCAAATGACCTAGAAGATATTTTCCGCCATACCCCCTCTGTTACTGTAGGTGGATCGCTGGGGATTGCACAAAAAATCTTTGTTCGTGGAGTGGAAGACTCAATGGTGAATGTCACGGTAGATGGTGCTCCACAAACTAGTACACTATTTCATCACATAGGTCGTGTTGCCATTGAACCTGAGTTATTGAAAAGTGTAGAGGTACAAGCAGGTGCTGGTGAAGCAACAGCAGGAAGCGGTGCAGTTGGTGGCGCAATACGTTTTAAAACGAAAAGTGCGGCGGATCTATTGGATGAAAATGACAGGTTCGGTGGAACTGCCAAAGTAAGTTATTTTACCAATGACGGGCATAAAGAGAGTCTATCTTTGTATGGTAAGGCAACTGATTCAATCGGCATTTTAGCTTCGTATGTAACAGTTAGCCGCAAAAATATGGAAGATGGTGACGGTAATACGCTTCCAGGAACCGCAGCAGATCAAACATTAGGATTTATTAAGCTGAATGCCAAGCTGACAGAATTTCAAGATATTACAGTTAGCTACGAGCAAAGAAAAGAGGACGGTGAGTTTGGCAAGCAAACAAACTGGGCACCTCTGGAAAGCGACCCACTGTTTGCATCTTGGGGTGAGCGCGAGACTTTAGTGCTTAACCACAACTGGTTTTTAAATTCTCAGGTGAATTTAGAGACAACAGTGTATCAAACAAAATCATCATTCAAGCGTGAGTTATATACCTGGGATGCGTCAATTGAAACGATAGGTTTTGATATTCGCAATACCAGTGATATCGGTACTCACTCTATTACTTATGGAATTGAGCACAAAAACGATAAGGTACATTCGCAGTCCTATGAAGACTTTGGTGGGATTTTTGACGAAGATGGTACTGTGTTAGGAGCTTATGTCCAAGATCATTGGCAAGTTTTTCCTGATCTGCGTTTAAGTTTCGGTCTACGTTTTGATTCCTATGAGTTGGATCATCAAGGTATAGAAGCAAACTGGGTAAAGGTTGATGGTGTTTGGGTTGTTGAGACTGATGCAGCTGGTGCACCAGTTACATCAACCAGTGAGTTCTCAGCCAAAAAACAGGATGGTTTTAGTAAAAATGTTGGATTGCTATACAACCTTGCTGATAACTTGACGTTGTCACTTGGCTATGCGGAAGCGCTGCGAGGCAGACAAATCGCAGATGCGTTCACAGTCGGTGAGCTAACGCCGAATGCAAACTTGGTTCCTGAAGAAGTAGAAAATGTTGAACTCGGTATTCAATATAATGATGGCGCTTGGATGTTTGAAGCATCTGTATACTCTAGCACAATTAATGGTGTTGTCTTCGACAAGTTTAAAGGGCGTGAAGGGGTTTTCTACGAAAATATCGGTGATTTGGGGAGTGAAGGTTTTGAACTAGTTGGTGGTTATCAAGCGGACAATTTTGATGTAATTGTCAGCTTTAACCATAATAACGTTGAATTGGATAATGTGATATTTAATTGGCCAGATCCCACAGACGCGACATCCACAAACCGCATCGAAGTTGACAACATTGACTTGGCTGCCTACGAATACGGTGGTCTAGGTAATGCGGTTGGAGACTCATTGAACGTAAACTTTAACTATCACTTAAACGATCAGATTAAACTTGGCTGGAATTACAAGTATGTGGCGAGCTTAAATGATATTGAAGTATTTCACCGTTCAATTGAGCTAGGTTGGGTTGAAAAGCTTGAGACAATTGACAAACCAAGCTACCAGTTAGTCGATGCTTATGTTAGCTACGAGCCATTCGACTCTTTGAGAGTCGACCTTTCAATACAAAATCTATTAGATGAGTCTTACCGCAGCCATGGTAGTGTTGCCGATTACGGTCATATTCCTGGTTATGAAGGTGTTGTCGGGATCAAAGAAGCAGGCCGCGATATTAGGCTGACAGTTGCCTATCAGTTCTAGTGTTATTGTCAAAAGAGCTAACTTAAAGAGTTAGCTCTTTTCATTTGGTTATTATGCTAATGAAACCTGTATTTAAGCCAACGCCAGCTGCGCATATTACTTGCCGAGTTTTACTTAGCGTGATTGGTGGTTATGTTATCGCTAACTTGAGTGCCATGCTTATTTCGTACTTACCATCAGACAATAAAGTCGATGGTATTGTCGCGGGAATGATGTCCAGTTTTATTATTTACACTTTGATTGTGATCGTTGTGTTTGCTGTTAAAAGCACTACTAGAGCAATATTTTTTATTGCGCTTTTAGTTGTTTTGCTAAGCGTTTTAGTCATGTATCTAGAAAAGGCTATTTGAGAATGAAAGCGAGATTTCGACAGTCTATGAGCTGGCTACATACGTGGACCGGCGTTGTTTTTGCGTGGATGTTGTACTTCATTTTTGTGACTGGCAGTGTCGGATATTTTGAAAACGAAATTGATCGCTGGATGAAACCTGAAATCATGGTTTCGAAAGGACTTGAGGATAGCGCAATAACGAATATCGCGACCAGACAACTCAGCATACATGGTGATAATGCATCTCAGTGGTACATAAGCTTTCCCACATCAAGAGATCCATTTATTGAAATCTCTTGGTTAGAACCTGATAACACCGAAAGCAAAACACCCAAACAATGGCACGAAAGCAGCCTCGATCCAGTGATGGGAACGATTATCCGTAATAGACAAACTAGCGGAGGTGAGGCGCTTTACCGTTTGCATTACAATCTACATTATGTACCGCAACTTGTAGGCTATATATTAACCAGTATTGCTGCAATGCTAATGCTTATAGGGTTAGTTACTGGTCTAATTATTCACAAGAAAATTTTTGCTGAGTTCTTTACGTTTCGAGCTCAAAAAGGGTTGCGTTCTTGGCTAGATATTCACAATATTTTTAGTGTGCTACCACTACCGTTCCACTTGATGATCACCTATAGCGGGTTATTGCTGCTGATGGGGATCACTATGTCTCCAGTTATTGACCTGCGCTATGGAGAAGGTCAGCAAAATCATCGCCAATTTTATGCGCAATCACAGATAGAGCAAAAGTCACAGCAAATAATCGAGATGCTCCCCACAGAGTTAAGCGTTCAATCTGCTTTGGCTGATGCTAAACGTCGCTTCAAATCACATAAAGTTAGTTATGTTGGCGTCGTTGAAAGAAATACAGAAAAAGAACACATTGAGATCTGGTTTGAATCGAAAAGTGGAGTCGAATTCGCCTCGTTGCTTGAGTATCGTGCTATTGAAGATAAAGTTATGCTCGAAACCTCCCTCGGAAAAGCAGGGGGAGCTGCAAGTGTTTATGATTTCTTAGAGCATTTACATGAGGGGCTATTTGCTGATATTTACCTTAGATGGATTTACTTTTTATCAGGTTTATTTGGCGCAGCGATGGTTGCTACTGGTCTTATGATATGGTTGAAAAAGCGCAAGGCAGTGACTAGTACTAATAAGATCCTGACGAGTATTATAGAGCGTATAAATATTGCGATGATCCTTGGGGTTCCTATAGCGATAGCGTCTTACTTTGCTGGTAATCGGTTATTGCCAATAGACTTTCCAAGCCGAGCAGCTTGGGAAATGCATATACTTTTTATAACGTTAGGTCTATGCACACTCTATTGTGGATTAGCCTCAAAAAAATGGCTTTGGCAGCGAATGTTATGCTGTGCTGCTTTGGTATATGGGCTACTACCTATACTTAACGCACTAACAACGGAGCATAATATATGGCTTAGTTGGATAAATAGTGATTGGCTGATGGTTGGATTTGATTTAACGGTGTTATTTATCTCTATATGCTTTGTAGCAGCTTTTTGGGTTGTACGTTGCCGACAAGAAGGCATCAGTGTTAAGGCGGCCTAATGAAGTTAATTGTTGTTTTGTTTGTGTTACTTTTCTTAGCCTTTGCATTGTTGAATTTATCCTTGTCACGACATAGGGTGAAGCTCTCTAACAGAGCCGGAGCACTCGGTGTGGGTCAACAACGACGATTTAGGATACTCGGATACTTACTTTTATTCATTACGGTGGCTTTTGTTACAGCGATGTGGGGTGTCTCTTTAGGGCTAGTTTATTGGTTCGCCACAGCAACACTTACATCAATTTTGGTGGTTTTGTTGTGGACTTACAAACCTAAATTTTTCAGTTTTTTAAATAGGTGCTAATGACTTTCTAATGGGCCTTAGTCTAATGCAACTGATTTACTCAATTTCCATGCAGCTGGCGTAAAAGCTGGTGGTGGCAGGCCAGTCACTAAATACAGCAACTACGCCAACTTGTTTTGCCAATATGTCCAACACCCTAAGTATATCGCCATCATGCTTAACTGCGTTTTTTACAGATTGATAATACCAACCGCCGCCGCTCGTTAAAGGGCCTGAGCGCTCTAAAGACCAAGCAACTATCTTTAATCCTGCACGTTTAGCGGCTAGGGCGTACTGCGACGGAATGATATCGCCGTTTTTATCTTCGCTAATTAACATCCAAATTGGTGGGGCGATAATTTTTACCTTATTTTTGGCTAAGTCTTCCATTGACGGTTGCCAAGTACTTGGTTTGTTAATATCAAAATGTTCGCCAGCTTCTCTACTATCAAGAAATACGGCATGGTTTGCAAACTCTGGTGCATGCTTTATCCAGTACTGAATATCTTGGTAAGAAAAGGATTGTGGAAAAACTTGAGATGGGGGGACATTGTGCTCAGTATATTCGTCTAACATTTTTTGTGCGAGCTGGTTTTGGCTTAACCCATTAAATGGCATTGGCACTTCTGGTGTTTTTAACTCAGGAGTCATATTTACACCAAGTTGCTTAAATAAAGCAATGCTTTCACTGTGGGTCATTAAGGTTCCAGAACTGGCATAAAGATCTGTACGCCAATTGGGAGTGCCTTTGACAAACTCTGCTACTGTGGTTGCTTGAGTATTCACACCATCCATTTTTCCTTTTAGTTGCTTGAATTCTGCTAAGGTAATGTCTGAGGTGCAGCATTGAGCAGACGCAAGTTTACCAGAGTCTGGATCCGCTGGTGTGAAGGGTTGTCTGCACTTGCAAGCAAGCTTAGGTTGTAGCAAGATATCGGTTGTCGCATGAAGGTCACATTGTGCATGGCGGCAAACGAGAGTCTTGTCTTTCGTAAAAGTAACATCACATTCGAGCGTGCCAGCTCCCATTTTTGCGGCGGCAATGTATGATTCTTTGGTGTGCTCAGGGTAGAAAAGTGGTGCACCGCGATGTCCAATGGAAAAACGTGTGCGCTTGATTGGTTTATCTAAACAGCTTGCAAGCTTTTCCTTAAGCTCACCATCTGGAAGTTGCGAGACTAAAAATTGAGGCCGTGTACCGACATCAAACTGCTTTGTTGTCTGGCATCCCGTTAGCGTAACCACCAACCATATCATCCATATTATTTGGCGCATACCTGCCTCATTCTAACAAAGCGTAAAAGGCGTAAGTAAATCATGGAATTTTTACAGTCCGATGTCATACCTCAATTTGTTTAACGATATTGCTGACGATAGTTCTCTACCCACAACTTAGTGGCGCCACAAACGGCAACAGGCATCACGATGAGGTTAACAAATGGGATTGAGGTCAATACAAACACCGCAAAGCCAAAGCCATAAGACAGCCCTTGTTTACTTTTCAAATCATCTTTCATTTGCTTGAAATGAATTTTATGGTTATCAAACGGATAATCATTATATTGCACGCTGTACATCCAACACGTAAACATAATCCATAAAATTTGCCCAACGATAGGCAGCATCCAAAGTAAGATGAAAAAGCCGAGTGCACGTGGAAGGTAGTAGCAGAGTTTGGTCCATTCTCGACCCAACATTCGCGGCACATCTTTTATGGTATCAATTAACTTATCATCATTGATGTGTTGGTTGGTCAGGTAAAGTTCTACTTTTTCGGAGAGTAAGCCATTGAAAGGCGCAGCAATAAAGTTGGTTATCACCGTGAAAATCATACTATAACTGAAAAGTATCACTAAGATAGCAATTGGCCACATTAGCCATTCCAGCCAACTGAGCCAATCTGGTAATAATCCGTTGAGATAAGTAAATCCTTGAGTCAGCCAGTCATAAAGAAAAAAGAGTGATGCACCAAATAGCAGTACATTGATTGTTAAAGGAATAAATACAAAGCGTTTTAATCCTTTTTGGGTGATTAAAGAAAAACCAGCAATAAAGTACTCGATACCGCGTGATAGTTGCACTGTACACCTCGTGTTGTAATACCAACTTGTCTTAATACTTGCTCAATTTGAAGGAGCAAATCTGACGCTAACTGCGTTAAAAATTTCTCATTTAAAACAAATAAATAGTAAAGTTTTCGCCTGGTTATCGACAAGGTTTTCTCGCCCCAAAATAGCTCACTTAATTAAGCAAATTGGTATGATTTAATTCTTTTGATTTAAGGCTCATATCAAAAATGTCAGCGTTAGTATAACGCTAAACAGCGCGCCACAAACAGGAGATTAGTAACAATTCATCTCAGCTCACACAGTGCCTGAGTGTGCGTATGAAAATTAACCTTAGTATATTTAGAAGCTTAGTAAATAGATTAGAAATAATACTTGTAAACGCAAGAAACTGCCCATAAACTCAAAGTAGGGCAGTAGAAGTGAGAATACTATGCGGTTAATTCGTTGGATGATTACATTTTGTATGTTGAGTCTGTTGACAGTGTCAACGGCCGATGCTGCTAAATGTGATACCACGCTTTCAATCGCGCCTATCGTTGTTGACCTAGACAATTCGAACTCCAGCCCTGATTTAGATGATTGCGTTGTATCAACAACCCATCGTTTCGTGGTTGCTAGTAGCTTTATCATAGCGCAATCGCAACCCACCTATTCTTATTCAAACTCAGTATGTGAGTCTATTAGAGCACCACCTGTCGCAAATTAATTTAGTCCTTTTCCGTGCTTAATTAATTTTAAAGATAGAGGTGATCTATGAACACTTACACAGTATTGAAAACTCAACCTGTTGCAAATTATGAACTTGCTGAAAATAACTTCCCAGCTTGTAACACTGACAACCTAGAGCAAGCGCCAGCACATTGCCTAATGCACAATCTACATTTAGCACCTATGCAGCATATTGATGAAAACAGTAGCATAGATGAAGCTACGTTAGTGCTGGATAAAACGCACCGCAGAGCAAGCTTTGTCGTTGATAGTAAAGAAAAGCTTATTGGTATGATCTCTAATGCAAGAATTGGCAGTCGCTACGTGTTGAGTATTGCAGAAAGACGCGGTTGTACAAGACGTGATTTAAACGTCAATGATGTCATGATCCCACTATCAGATCTTCGTCAAATCACCTTAAAACAAACTAGCCAAACTGTGGTTGGCAATGTGCTAAAAACAATGGAAGAAGGTGGCTTCGAGTTTTTACTTGTTATTGATGAAGTGACTCAGCATCCAGTCGGTTATTTTGACCTAATCGATATGATGAAAGCCTGTGGACGTGCAGTAAATTCAATGAAACCAGCAAATAAATTCAGTGATATTGTTGGTACGATTTTGCACCACGCAGAAATTTAAAAGAATCCCTATAGTTAATGTAAATTAAAGTTAGCAAGGCGTCGTAAGGCGCCTTTTTTGTGCCTCAAGTTTGCTCCTATGCAGCAGAGGCTAGGCGCTATTTTTACTTTGCGCCAGCAAACCCAAGTTGTCGCCAAGACTCATAGACAAAAACGGAAACAGCATTAGATAGGTTCATACTGCGACTATCGGGGCGCATTGGAATACGGACTCGCTGAGGCTCAGGCAGTGAAAAAATAATGTCTTCTGGCAAACCTCGAGTTTCAGGGCCAAACAATAGGCAGTCACCTGCTTCATAGGCTACTTCATGATGGTACTTGGTACCTTTTGTCGTGCAGGCAAACACTCGCTTTGGACTTCGTTTGGCTAAGTATGCTTCAAAGTTTGGGTGGCGCTCTACTTCGCTAAATTCATGATAATCAAGGCCAGCACGTCTTACTCGTTTATCATCCCATTCAAATCCTAGCGGCTCTATCAGGTGTAGTGAATATCCTGTATTGGCACACAAACGAATAATATTGCCTGTATTAGGCGGGATCTCGGGTTGGTATAAAACGATATCTAACATGATAGGCCTCAATTAAATTTTGCCCGGCAGTATAGCTGATACTTGTCGATATTTATATGTGCTGCGCTTGATAGAGTGAAAGGTATTACCCAGTTTTTAAAGTACGACTGTTGTGAAAAACTATACAACCGTAATCTGTTTTTCATTTCAAAGCATTACCCTGTAATATAACAGCATCGCGATGCCGTGGCATTTTGCGAGTGGTTTGACGACTAGTTAGAGGTTTAGGCTTTCCGTCAGATTAAATAACATGAAAAAATGAGGTGCCAGTGGATCGCAGCTATGAATTTTGGGTTAGGTTTTCGAGTGTCTTTACCATCATAATGGTGGGATTGATGATCGCAGCTAAGTGTTGGGCTTGGCTGTCTTCAGGTAGTGCCGCTATGCTCGGCTCTTTAACTGATTCACTGCTTGATATTAGCGCCTCTTTAATGAATTTTTTTGTACTGAGCTACGCACTGCGTCCTGCGGATGATGATCATCGATTTGGTCATGGAAAGGCTGAAGCATTAGCTGGGCTTGGACAAGCAGCCTTTATCGCGGGCTCTGCGAGTTTATTGGCTTTTCATGGTGTAGAGCGCATTATCAATCCAACCCACATTCCACATTCATTGTTTGGTGTGTGGGTGAGTTTATTTGCGATAGTGTGTACTTTGTTGGTGGTTGCGGTGCAGTATCAAGTCGTTAAACGCACGCAGTCCATCGCCATTAAGGCCGACTCGTTACATTATAAGGGCGATATTTTATTAAACCTCGCGGTGCTCCTAGCGGTATTGCTTAACTTTTATGGTGTAGGTTACGCCGACCCGATTTTTGGTATTTTGGTGGCGATGTATTTACTTTATAACAGTTGGGATATTGCCAAGGAAAGTGCTGCGCACTTGATGGATAAAGAGCTGCCAGACGAAGAAAAAGCACAGATCATACTTATCGCGTCGAGTCATGAGGATGTTTACGGAGTACATGATTTGCGTACCAGACAAGGTGGCAAAATCAAATTTATTCAACTGCATCTAGAGCTTGATGATGATATGCCGCTAATGCGAGCGCATCAGGTTGCGGATGAGGTGGTTGCTAGCATTAAAGAAGAGTTTGATTGTGAGATGGACGTGCTTATCCATCAAGACCCAGTTTCTTTAGCGCTAAGTAGCTCGGCTGTAAACGCATAAAAATCATCTAGCACGGCTTTGCGGGTATTATCTTGCTCGCAAAGTAGTTCGTGTTTCCCGATAAACTCTGTAACTGTCACATTGTCTCTGTGCGCGGCAAATTGACTTTGCGCCTGATTATCAACAATGCTGTCTTCACTGGCTGTCGCGATACGGATTGGCAGATCTAGCTTAATATCTTGAAACGAGCGGCATTTATGTAGAGCCGTGTATAACCAAGCAAAGCTAACACCACCGAGTTGTAGCTCGGGAAATTGATCGTACAAACCTCTAAATAGCGCATATCTAATTGGACAATCAGTAAGGTCATTATCTTGAAAAGGTTTGTTGTGGTAGTGCACCTGTCCCAATGCATAATGCTTACCTAGTCCAAATAAACAAGCTGAGCCCGCAAGTCCCTCGGCAAACCAAGTCGGGTAGGGAGTCGTATTGATCCCAAGCATCGGGGCTGATAAATAGACTCCCTCTATGTTATGAGGCGCAAATAATGTTAAATAATCGCAGGTAATGGCACCGCCCATTGAATGTGCCAATATAAAAAGTGGCAAGGTGTTCTGCTTGGCAACGATTTGATCCATAAAGCAGTGCAGCGTTGCAGCATAATCTTCAAAGCGTCTAACATAGCCGATTTGCTTATCTTTAAGTAATCGCGGCGAGTAGCCTTGTCCTGGATGGTCATAGGTAAATACCGCTATGTTGTTTTGCGCAAACTCCCACAGCAATTCTCTGTATTTATGAGCAGACTCAATACGGCCATTAACCAACACCAGGCTGAACGTTGCCCTTTCTGGAATGTGGTAGGCGTAAAATAGCCTACCATGAGGGGTATCAAAAAAGCCTTTTTGGCAGCCTTGCCAGTGCTCATCAATTTCCGGAAGGTGTGATTCAAGTTGCTGACTTTGGCTATAAAACATGGCTACCTGTGTAATGGAATTCGAATGCTGACTTGCAAACCAACATTATTACTAAATTCGATATGGGCATCATGTACTTTTAACGCGTGCTGCGCAATGGCAAGACCCAGCCCAAACCCGCCCATTTGATTTTTGCTTGGCGTACGTGCGCTCGACACTCTGAAAAATGGAATGCAAAGCTTGTCGAGCATGTCTTCACTTACGCCTTTACCATCATCACTGATAGTGCATAGCAACTGATTACCGTCACTCTCAATATCGACATTAATAAGGCTAGTCGCATACTTAATTGCGTTACGAATAATGTTTTCGAATGCGCGGTTAAGTAGCATTGGGTCGCCATAAAGTGTTGCCTCGGGTAGTGCTGTGACGACAAGGTCCTTCCCTAATTGTTGTGCCTCAAACAGTGCATCTTCCAATATCGGGTCGAGCAGCTCATTGAACTTAATTATCTGCTTATCGATTGGCACTTGATCCGCTTCGAGCTTAGATAAATGCAAAATATCGCTGAGCATATTTTCAACTAACTGAGCTTCACGTTCAATGCGCTCGATATAACTTTGGCTTTGCGCTGTGGCATGGCCTGCAGCGAGGCCTGTGGCCATTTGTAAGCGGGTGAGCGGTGAGCGTAGTTCATGGGATATATCAGCAAGCAAGCGTTTTTGATTGTTAACTAAAGACTCTAATTTATCAGCCATTAAGTTAAAATCATGACCCAGTTGACCGAGCTCGTCTTGGCGCTTGGTATTTATATCGGCTCTGCTCGACAATTCTCCACGGGAAAGTTTTGCAGCGGCTTTTTGTAGCTCTTTAATTGGCGACAATAGATCTCGAGTAAACCAAAAACACAGTAATAAGCTTGCGCCTAGCACGACCGCGATTTTTACCCAAAGCGGTAGGGTTCTTAATTTGATGAGTGCACTTGGGGTATGGTTTTCAAAAATTAAATAAAGACGATAACTTTCACCTTGAAGTGTAAGTTCTAGGGGGCCAAAAGCCTTGTACTCTGGGGTAAAAATAGCGACCGGTTTGGCATCTTCGGTAAAGCTGAGTAAATCTAAATTCAGCGTTTTTATATTGGGATCGGCGACAACGCTTTTTTCGGCATCGCGATGGCTTAAATAGATATTGCGCGCCTTCCTTTTACGCAGTTTGGCAACCTTATTCAACTCAAAGTTGGGGCGCTCGCTTGCGCGTATTAACGCTTGTTCTAATTGTTTTAGATTTTGCAGCATGGGTTTTGAGATGCGGTGAGTTTCTACAACATCAGGTTGTAGCATGCTGATCCCAAGCAACAACAACATAGTGGCAATGATAGTGAGCCAAAACCAGGCAAAAACCTTAACAAGTAAGTACCGCTTCATTCATTACGCCTTTAGAAAAATATAGCCAGCGCCGCGGATCGTTTTGATATAAGTGTGTTCACTTAATGCGGCAATTTTCTTGCGAACGTTAGAGACATGCATATCGATAGAGCGATCATAAGGCACGAGTGGCCGGCCTAATACTTGTCGTGAAATTGTCTGCTTGTCGACCACTTCTCCTGCAGTTCTGACTAGCAAGTGTAACACCTCGTATTCGGTGCCCGTCAGCGACAGCACCTCGCCATTAACAGTAGCACTTCTCGAAGCCACATCTAAACGCAGCTGGTGGATAGTAAAGGTATCGTCCGGACTGTGTTGTTTATAATGATCGACGCGTCGGGTAATAGCTTTAACGCGTGCGAGTAGTTCGCGGTGGTTAAACGGTTTTGGAATATAATCGTCAGCACCTAGCTCCAAACCAAAGATGCGGTCAAAGTCATCGCCTTTTGCCGTTAGCATAATAACAGGTGTCATCTTCTGGACACGTAACGCCTTTAGTACTTCAAAACCATCCATTTCGGGAAGCATTACGTCTAACAATATCAGGTCGAAATTTTGCTTTAATGCCAGCTGTAGACCTTCTGTTCCTGTGTGGGCCATCGCCACTTCAAAGCCTTCTGCAGTAAAGTATTCTTTTAACAGGCTGCAAAGTTCTTGGTCGTCATCAATAAGTAAAATGGAATGTTTCATTGTCATACTTAGTCCAGCATTGTTGATTGGCGTTGGCCTGAATAGTTCGGCTCTAGCATATTACATCTTACTTCAACGCCTTATGTAAATTGCCTTTGCTTTTTTTTGCAAAGCACTGACAAAACTTTACCTCTGTCTGACGTTCCTTTTCTTTGTGCTTGCTAAATTTGGAAGTGACAAAGCAATGGCGAACAAGGAGCCAATACCATGAAATTACTATCTACTTTAGCATTAGTTACAGCACTTGGTGTATCGACTTTTAGCTTCACTGCAAACGCGGGACCTATGGGCGGGCAGCTTGAGCACTCAGCAAGGTTGCTACTATCTGATAAAGGCCAGAAGTTATTAGAGCTAACAGAAGCGCAGCAAGACCAACTAAAGACAATTTATGCGGATTACAAAACTGCAAAAAAAGCGCTAAAAGAAAGCGGGAAAGAAGCACATTCAACTTATCGTGAAGAAATGAAAGCACTTATGGCAGCCCCAGCCTTTGATAAGGTTCAAGCGCAACTTTTACTGGAAAAAGGCCAAGATAAAAAACAAGCGTGGGCGCTACTTTCAATGGAAACTCGTCACAAAGTATTCCATGTATTGAATGAAGAGCAGCGCGATAAGCTCCAAGCACTTAAGTCACGTCGTAGCCACAAAGGCCATAAAAAAGCAAATTAAGTCTTTCTAACTTAGTCCTTACCTTCCCAGTAAGGACCTTATCATTTTCAAGCCTTTGTCACCTTCCTATAAAATGAGAGCTTGTATTCCAGATTGATGTAGAGAACTGACTCCTTGGAATCAGTGTATAAAATATTACAACGGTTTGTACTGGTTTAAGTTACATGTTGATAACATGTTTGCGTTGTGATATTTTTCGATTAAGAGTACATCTAGCAAGTCTGCGGACAACTCTTTGAAATAGTGTCGAATTGAAAAATTCTTAATTTACGCGCACAAACTTTCCAATAACTTTTGCTTTCTTCTGAGTAACTAAGGGTATTCTTTGTTGTTGGCTGTTTGTTACTAGGTATCACTGAGGGAGACATGCAGACACCTGAAGAATACGAGGTGACACTTAGGATCCGAGAACTGCTAAAAGAACTCAAAAAGCGTAAAGGCTATACTAAAAAAACCATTAGCCAGAAGCTCGGAATAGGTCTCACCACACTAGACGACTATCTTAACGGAACAAGCTCATTTCGCTTAGGTACCTTAATTAAATTGTCGGAAATTTGTCGGATCCAATTAAGTGATATTTTGGAAGGAGCAGGGCATATTGCTAAAACTTACCAAAATGAAGTGAGAAGTTCAGAGTCAAAGACGGAAGAAGAGCAAGTAGAACAAGGTGACTAGTGATTTTACTGTGCTTGGTTTTTGCTTTTCTAAGCAAGTAGTTATGAGTGAGTAAAGGCCGAGATACTCGGCCTATAGATTTATTCTTTAAAAAAGTTTTCGTTGTTTTTTGCCAGCATCGCTTCTATATCTTCAATCAAACTTTCCGCATCTTGAGGCGTAAGTTCACCACTTTTCATCGGTGTAGAAATCGTATTTGATTCGTCAGACCAATCACCTAAATCAATTAATTGACAGCGTTTTGAGCAGAACGGACGAAATGGACTTTTATCCGACCATTCAACAGCCTGTTGGCAGGTTGGACACTTTACTGTGGTTGTCATAATACACTTACTTTTTACTTCGTGATTGTGTAAGTCTAATCGCATTTTATCGCTTTGTGAACTGAACGCATATCTACTCTGAACAGCTTGCATGCTAGGTGGGGATCCGTGATAGGATGGTAAAGCTAGGTAAAAGGAGAGGATGTATAAAAGGTGGAGAAGTTCGAAGCAACACTAGACAATTGTCATAAAGAGCCAATTCATATTCCAGGTTCAATTCAGCCGCATGGCTATTTATTGCTATTCGACACCAACACATTAACACTACGCTACTTTAGCGAAAATTTTGCCGAACTTGTAGGGCTTGAGCCTAGCGCTTTAGTCAATACTCATGCTGAAACGATTTTTGAGTCTCCTTTTTTTGAGTTGTTAGCCAGTAATGCTAACTCCTCTGAAATCCATCGTTTGAATCCGATGACGGCCACCATAAAAACCAAGGATGCAAAGTGGGTTGAACTTTCTGTAGTTGCAAGTCAAAACGAAGCTGGTCTCATTTTAGAGCTTGAGCAAAACACGGCGCAAGACGTTGAAATCAATCATTCAATGCAACACCTTATGAAGCACTCACTGTCTAGTATGGTTGACTCTCAATCTTTACAAGCCTCGTTCGAGATGGCTGTGGAAGAAATTAGAGAGTTAACGCAATTTGACAGGGTGATGCTGTATAAATTTGATCACGAGTATAATGGTGAGGTGGTCGCAGAATCGAAGCGTAATGATCTTAATTCCTTTTTAAACCAACATTTTCCTGAGTCTGACATTCCAAAGCAAGCAAGAGCGCTATATTTAAGAAACCCTATTCGTTTGCTTGCTGATGTTGACAGTGAAAATTCACTGCTTTATCCGCAAGATAAGCCAATTGACTTAAGTGCCTGTATTTTACGTAGTGTTTCGCCAATTCACTGCCAATATTTACGCAATATGGGCGTTCAGGCAACCATGTCTATCAGCATTATCGTTGCTGGTAAGCTTTGGGGGCTGATTGCCTGCCACCACTACGAAAAGCACGTAGTGCCATTTAACATCCGTGAAGTCGCTCAGTATATGGGGCTGATGCTATCTTACTTAATTTCTCTTAAAATTTCGTCTTTAGAAGCAATGGCAGAAGCCAAAGCCCTGACATTGAGCTCGTCTGTTACTGAGCGTATGGCAAAAGAGATCTTTTTTGTAGATGGCCTGCGCTATGAATCCGCGGCATTGCAAGAAATGATGAAATCCAGCGGTGTTGCGTGGCGTGTTGAAAGTGATTTGGAGTGCTACGGGCAAACTCCTGCAAAGGCGGATATTGAGAGTATCTACCGCTGGCTTGCGGAGCATCAACTTGGTGATGACTCCATTTTTTATTGTCATAGCTTAGGTGAACTTAACGAAACATTTAAAACATTTGCGAAAACGGCGAGTGGCGTGCTATTGATGCCACTTTCTGCGGATGCTAATCACTTTATTATGTGGTTTAGAAAGGAAGTTATTCAAACCAAAAACTGGGGAGGGAAGCCTGAAAAATCCATTGAGTTTTTGGATGATGGTAGTCACCGTTTAATGCCGCGTAGTTCGTTTAAGTTGTGGGTCGAGAATGTTAAGTGCAAATCTCACCCTTGGACGGAAGCTGAAGTAAGTTGTGCATTGAAGTTTCGTAATACGTTGGTTAATTATGTGCTGGCTAAATCTGAGCGATATAAAAAGCTTAACGCAATTCTAGAGCAAAAAGTTACCAAGCGTACCGAGGCGTTGGAAAATGAGATCACTTCGCGTCGTACTGCTGAGCAATTACTGACGATAGCACTTGAAAAAGCACATGAGTCGAATCAAGAGCTGGAGCGTTTTGCCTTTTTAGCATCCCATGATCTACAAGAGCCGCTTAGAAAAATCCAAATGTTCGGTGATCGGATCCAATGCTCTGCAGAGGGACTAAATGAAAGACATGCGTCCTACCTTAAGCGTATGATGGATTCTGCGGAGCGAATGCAAAAGTTGATCAAAGGGCTACTAAGTTTTTCACGGATTGACCGTAAAGGTGAGTCATTTAAATCATTTGATGGCGATAATGCGTTAGCTGAAACCTTACTGGATCTTGAGTTAGTGATTAAAGAGTCAAACGCTCAAGTGGATACCACAGGGCTTGGTGATGTTTTTGGAGACCGTAGGCAGTTGCAACGCGTGCTGCTAAACTTAATCAATAATGGGATTAAATTTAGTGCGCCAGAAAGAACGCCGCGGGTCTCGATTAGCAGCGAACGTAAAGCAAATGAACTGATCGTTGCCGTTAAGGATAACGGGATTGGTTTTGATCCTGAATTTAGTGAGCAGATCTTCAATCTTTTTGAAAGATTACATGGTCGTAGCGCATATGCCGGTACAGGACTTGGACTTGCTATTTGTAAAAAAATCGTCGAAAGACACCATGGTCGCATATGGGTCGAAACGGAAGTAGGGAGAGGCTCTACTTTCTATTTTAGCTTGCCGATTTCGGCGCAAGAGAGTTAACTTAGCTGTAGAACCATTGATGCGGTTCTGATATCAGCATACAAACTCGAGGTTAATGCGAGTTTAAGGAGAGTGTGTATGGTTCATCATCATGATTTAATTAAACAGCTTCACTCTGTAAACTATATCTTGGTTGCGGATGATGATTTCGACGACCAAGAATTAATCCGTGATGCATTTGAAGACAACGGCGTGATGGAGGCTAAGTTACAATTCGTAAGTGATGGCGTTGAGTTGATTGAGAAACTCAATAGCACTGAGCTATTACCTAGCCTTATTATTCTTGATTTAAATATGCCACGAAAAAGCGGTAAAGATGTATTGGCTGAGATGCGCGGGGCTGCAAACCTTAAGCATATTCCGGTTATTATGTTCAGTACATCGGATTCTGAGCTAGATATAAAACAGTGTTACTTGCTTGGGGCAAATTCTTATATGACCAAACCGTCTCAATATCATGAGCTGGTTGATTCAATGAAGTCCTTGCTGTCCTTTTGGCTTGGCACTGCAAAGCTCGTGATCGATTAGAAGTGAAGGGCCAGAATAACTAGCTGGCCCTTAAGCTGTTATAGCACTAAATAGCTTCGTTGGTATGCTTTTGCTTTAACAAGCGACTTGTCACTGTACCTGCGGTCATTGAGCCCGATACATTGAGTGCCGTTCTTGCCATATCAATTAGTGGCTCAATAGAAATAAGCAGCGCTGCAATTGTCACTGGTAGTCCCATCGCAGGCAGTACCACCAACGCCGCGAAAGTGGCACCACCTCCAACACCCGCAATACCAAACGAACTAATTGCAACCATAGCCACTAATGAGACAATAAAGTCGAGTGCGAACGGGTCAATTCCTACAGTCGGCGCAACCATTACAGCAAGCATTGCAGGATAAATGCCAGCGCAGCCATTTTGTCCGATTGTCGCACCAAACGATGCAGAAAGGTTTGCAATCGCAGGGGGAACATTAAGCTTGTGGATCTGCGCTTCAACATTCAATGGGATGGTTGCCGCGGAGCTTCTAGAGGTGAAAGCAAAAGTTAAAACAGGCCAAATTTTTTGGAAGAAATGCTTTGGGTTTTCACCAACCAAAGTAACTAGTAAGCCATGCACCACAAACATCAGTAAAATGGCAACGTAAGAGGCAATAATAAAACCGAGTAAGCTAATAATGTCAGCCATGCTTGATGTGGCGATCACTTTGGCCATCAAACCAGCTACACCATAAGGTGTAAGGGCGATGATCATACGTACTAATCTCAACACAACTGCCTGTGCGCCTTCAACTGCATTTTTTATTGGACTACTTAAATCTGACTCTTCCATGATGGCTCTACGAGCAGCAATACCAGTTAACACACCAAAAATCACCACTGCGATAATCGAGGTCGAGCGCTCGCCAGTCAAGTCAGCAAACGGATTGGTTGGTACAAAGCTAAGCAGCATTTGTGGAATGGTTAAATCGGCAACGGTTGTTGCACGTTCTTCAAGTACCGCTATTCTGGCCGTTTCGCGTGCACCTTCAACTAAGCCTTGTGCGCTTAAACCAAATGCTTGAGTGATAAAAATACCAATGAGCGCTGCAATGGCCGTGGTAAAAACTAAAATTGCGATGGTGACAAACGAGATCTTTCCAAGAGAGCCTTGATTATCTAATTTTACGACCGCGGCAATCATAGAAACTAAGACCAATGGCATAATCACCATTTTGAGAAGATTGACATAGCCGCTACCAACAATCGCAACCCAATCTAGTACGGTCTGTTTGGTGGTTAAATCACCTGAGAAAACAAATTGTAAGGCGAGTCCAAATAGGCTACCCGCAACTAAGCCTAGTAATACCGTTCGTGACAGGGTTTCGGAGCGCTGTTGAAAGCGATAAAGACCGAAAAGTATGGCAATAAAAACCGCAAACGCGGCGATAACAGCAAAAGACATCAGAATACCTTTCGAAATATATGAAAATAACGCGCTACTATAGAGGTTTTGTTGATTTGGCTAAAATATTCTTTGACTATGGAATAGAACAAAAGGTTATCAATAAAAATGAAAGTTTTTAATGGTTTTTCCTTTCATATAAAGATGTTTTGTAGTGAGTTGGTACTAACTCATAGTAATTAAAAAACACTGAGATATGCGCTTAGCTTACAATAATCTTTCGTAGCAGCGAGTTTATCTCGCGACTCTTTTCTAGCGTTATCTCGCAATTTCTTTTGCTTTACGACGTTAACCGTGTAGCTGTTTTTAGTATGAAGTTGAACATGTGGTTTATTGAGTATATGTAAAAGCGAGTTAGCTTTGAGGCGATGACATGCGTAGAGTGGGAAAGGTTGTTCCCCGGCTTCGCGGATGCCGATGTCAGCCCTTGAACCCTGAGGTTCAAGGCGGAGAGCAACAGCCTACCGTAGGCTTCTCGGTACATGCCGAGCATGCTCAATAGTAAACAAACTGCTATCCTAAACGAAATTTATCGGCTCAGGGACTTAATCAGCTGTCCTACGAGCTAGGGAACAATTACAGTATATAAAACATCTGCCGATCACGAAACCATAGTAATGCAATTTATGTGTTAACCGCGTGCTTTTTACTCGCTTTGTTTAGTGACTAAGCAAACGTTAATCTGAGCGTTTGCTGGCAACGCTAAATTTGCTTAATTTTTCGAAGGCCACAGTTTCTGGACCGTTTCTAACTAACAGAGTAAACAGGTTACTTAGAAAGGAACCGGTGCGGTAAAGGCCATCATCTCAGCAGTTGTTGGATGCGAAATTTGCAGCATCTCTGCATGCAACTGTAGACGTGAAGCCGCCGCTAACGCCTCTCCCGTAGCGTATAGCCTATCACCTAGGATAACGTGCCCAAGCGAAAGCATATGTACTCTGAGTTGATGAGAACGTCCTGTGATGGGGGTTAGCTTTACGCGTGTTGCTTGTGCTTCATATTCCATGACTTCAAAATACGTTAATGAAGGTTTTCCGGTCTCATGACAAACCATTTGCTTTGGGCGGTTAGGCCAATCACACACCAGCGGTAAATCAACAGAACCCGTTTGCTGTTGTAATTTACCATGAACTCGGGCGATGTAGTGTTTGCGGGTTAAGCGGTCTTGAAATTGAATGCTCAGATGGCGATGCGCTGCTTTATTCATAGCAAGGCACAGCACGCCGGATGTTGCCATATCAAGGCGATGCACAATTCTTGCCGTAGGGTAGACAAAATTCACTCTGGCGATAGCGCTGTCCCAATGCTTTGGATCTTTACCAGGTACGGTGAGTAACCCGCTTGGTTTGTTGATCACCAGCATATCTTCATCTTGGTACAAAATATCAAGATAGGGAGAAAGGGGGGGAGCGTAATTTAGTAACACCAGCTGCCTCAGCATGAACAGAACGAAGCCGGGTATTATATATGAGTTGCTAAGTGAGCGGTAGCGAGAAAGAGAGCCGCAGCTCTCTTTCGGTATAGGAGGTTTACTGGTTTGCAACCACAATTAAACGAATCGCATCCAACTTAAGCTGCGCTTTTTCAATGTGTGTGCTCAGCTCAGCCCTTTGTTTATCAAATACTTGAACTTCTTCATCACGGATGTTCGGATTGATAGCCTTAAGTGCTTGTAAACGACCTTGCTCATCACCTAATTGCTTTTGCATTTTATCCATCGCGTTGGCTTGAATGCTTTCAAGTTGAGCTTGTGCAATATCGCCAGCTTGAGTAATAAGCGGGTGAATAGCACTTTGTAGCGCATTAACTAGCTTACTGCCGGTTTGTCTGCCAACGGCAGAAAGCTGTTGATTGAATGCATCAAACGCCACGTTTTGGGCTAAGTCATTGCCACCTTTATCCATTAGAACACGAATTGGTGTTGGCGGTAAAAAGCGGCCTACCTGGAGAGACTTAGGCGCAGAAGCTTCTGCAACGAAGATCATTTCAACAAAGAAAGTACCGACAGGTAACTTGTTGTTTTTAAGCAGTGCTACCGACGCACAACCAAAGTCATCGTTACAGATCATATCCATTACGCCGCTGACCATGGGGTGATCCCAGCTGATGAAATGCGCGTCTTCTTGTGACAGTGAGGTGTTACGGTCAAAAGTCACTGTGATGCCATCGTCTTTCAAACAAGGGAAAGAAGGATTTAGCATGTGCTCGGTTGGTTTGAGAATAATCGTATTCTCGCCTTTGTCTTCTTGGTTAACACCAAAAGTATCAAACACATTAATCATAAACGCAGGCAAAATTACGTCGTTATCAAGAGCTTCAAGTTCAGCAACGATATTATCTGTTTTACCTTGACCACTTGAGTGAAGCTCAAGTAGGCGGTCTCGACCTTGCTCCATCTTTGTGCGCAGCTGTGCGTTTTCTTTTGCGGCTTGCTCCAATAGAGGATCTAATTCGTCTTCGTCACAGTTGTGCTCAGCGATCAGCGCTAACAAATCATCAGAGAAAGACTTATACAGCATTTGCCCCGTGGTGCTGGTGGTTTCAAACGCATCTAAGCCCTCGTGATACCAACGTAGTAATACTTCTTGTGCGGTACTTTCAAAGTAAGGCACGTGAATATTGATGTCGTGCTTTTGACCAATGCGGTCAAGACGACCAATACGTTGCTCAAGTAAGTCAGGGTTAAGCGGTAGATCAAATAGCACCAAATGATGTGAGAACTGGAAGTTACGACCTTCAGAGCCAATTTCAGAGCAGAGCAAAACTTGCGCGCTATCATATTCATCAGCAAAAAACGCTGCTGCGCGGTCGCGCTCGATGATAGACATGCCTTCGTGGAACACCGCCGCTTTAATCGCTTCGCGCTCACGTAATACTTGTTCAAGGCTAATTGCGGTTTCCGCTTTGGCACAAATAAGCAGTACTTTTTCGTGCTTTAACTCTTTTAATTTAGCAATCAACCACTCGACGCGCGGGTCAAACTGCGCCCAGCTGCTTCCTTCACCTTCAAACTCTTGGAAGATTTTTTCAGGGAACAAAGCACGCATCGCGTTAAATTCAGGACTTTGAATACCACCAATGTTACCCATTACCGACATTGCTGTTTTGTATTGCTTTGGTAAAGGTACTGGGTATTGATGTAGCAAACGACTTGGGTAGCCATCAATGCCACTGCGGCTATTTCTAAATAGAATACGGCCAGTACCATGACGGTCTAGTAACATAGACAAGATTTCAGCTTTGGCGTCGCTATCGCCACTTTGTGCCTCTGCAAGTAGCTCAGAAATATCGGTTTCTTTTAGCAGTGTACAAAGTGTTTGTTCTTCTTTTGCATCTAACTTTTTGTCTTGCAGTAAGTTGTTCGCGGCTTCTGCGACTTCTTTATAATGACTTTCTTCTTCAACGAACACGTCGTAGTCGTAGAAGCGGTCTGGATCGAGTAGCTGTAAACGCGCAAAGTGACTGCGGTGACCCAGTTGGTCAGGTGTTGCAGTCAACAAGATAAGTCCAGGAATGTCCTGAGAAAGCTCAGCAATACGTTGATATTCAGTGCTTGGCTTTTCCTTTGTGACCGTCAGATGGTGTGCTTCATCAACAATCAGTAGATCCCAATCAGCGAGTGTGGCTTGTTCAAACCAGCGGCGCTTTTTGGTAATAAACTCTAGGCTAACCAGTACTAGTTGTTCTGTTTCGAATACATTCGGTGCATCTGCATAAGCTTCGCTACAACGCTCTTCGTCAAAAATAGAGAAGTGTAGGTTAAAGCGGCGTAGCATCTCAACTAACCATTGGTGTTGTAAGTTTTCTGGAACCACAATCAACACGCGGTTGGCACGACCAGAGAGAATTTGCTGGTGTAAAATCATGCCTGCTTCAATGGTTTTACCTAGGCCCACTTCATCAGATAGAAGTACGCGAGGTGCAAAGCGCTTACCGACTTCATCGGCAATATAGAGCTGGTGTGGAATCAGGCTAGCGCGCTGACCTATCAATCCTTTAAGGTGAGATTGTTCTTTATCAAACTGGTGTTGCCAAGTTTGATAGCGCAGTGTGTAGCGATCAAAACGGTCGATTTGGCCTGCAAATAGACGATCTTGAGGTTTATTGAATTTGAGGAAGTGATCAAGAAAGGTCTCTTTGAATGAAGTCTCTTCTTCATTATCAACTCGAGTACCATGATAGCAAAATAGTCCATCTTGCTCTTCCACGCTGTCAACACGTAGTTCCCACTCTTCAACATGGCGGATCACATCGCCTGGGTTGAATACAACTCGAGTTACAGGCGCTTCCTGTACTGAGTAAACACGGTTTTCTCCGCTAGCGGGAAATAAAATAGTCACTTGACGCCCCTCAAGTGCCACTATTGTACCTAATCCCAAATCTGATTCCGTATCACTGATCCAGCGCTGACCTAAGGAAAAATTCATGGTTATCTCGTCTATGCAGAAAAAAGGCGGCTATGTTACCTATTCATGTCGGTTTGTTCAATACACAACAGTGACTCAAGCCTTTATTTATCAGGCACTGACGCCTTTTCTATTTAGTTGGCATGGCAATCGCTAACTAGTTGTTTTTTATAAATATGCAAGTTGGATTTTCTACTGTCATAAAAGCGACTTTTGCGACAAATAGACTAAACTTGAACTATACCCAGAACATAATTAACCGCAGTGTTGTGTATTGGGTATAGCATAATAATCTGTAAACAACAGGAATGCGCTATGGTAAAACAAGACAAAGACCATAAAGTGTACGTGCTCGATACCAACGTACTTCTCCATGAACCACTCGCTTACCTTTCCTTCCAAGAACACGATGTTGTGATTCCCATGACTGTCCTTGAAGAGCTCGATCACATTAAAGATCGAAAGAGTGACGTGAGCCGAGACGCAAGAGTTGCCATTCGTGGGTTAGATGATGTGCTTCGCGATGCAACACCAGAGCAAATGCTAGAGGGGGTAGCGCTACCAACATTGAGGATAGAAAGTCACCGAACGCCTTGTTCAGGTAAGTTGATTATTGTAAACGATCACCTGTTTCCTGATTCCATCTCCGGGTTACCCGGCAACGAAAATGATCACCGCATTATTAATTGTGCGGTACATTTGCAAACTCAGTACAGCGACAAAAAAGTGGTGCTGGTTACCAAAGACATCAATATGAGACTGAAAGCGAAAGGCGCTGGACTCAAGTATGTTGAAGACTATCGTACCGACCAGCTGATTGACGACATTGCGCTGTTAACCAGTGGTTTTAAAAAGGTTGAAGGTGATTTTTGGCAAAATGTTGGTGAGTGTCAAACGCAGCAGGAAGGGCGATACACGGTTCATGATGTGCCAAAATCACTCGTACCTGATGTGTTCTGTAATGAGTATCTGATAGACGATACTAATCACTTCGCGGCTCGGGTTGTGGGTTACGACTCTGAGCACATTCGATTAAAAGACTTAGGCGTTGAACGTTTGATGCACCGTCAAGCATGGGGAGTGAAACCGAAGAATATCAACCAAGGTATGGCGCTGGATGCATTACTTGATACTGACATTGAGCTGGTGATATTAACAGGACCTGCGGGGTGCGGAAAAACCTTATTGGCGCTTGCCAGTGCGCTTGAAATGATCATCGAAAAAGGAATTTACGATAAGGTAATTGTGACGCGAAATACGCCTGAAATTGCAGAAAGCATCGGCTTTTTACCCGGCACGGAAGAAGAGAAAATGGCCCCTTGGCTTGCGGCAATCACAGATACCTTAGAAGTGCTTCACAAACACGATGAAAGCCCAGTGACTAGCCGAAACTATATTATGGAAAAGGCGAACATTCAGTTCAAATCGGTGAATTTTATGCGTGGCCGAAGTATTCAAAATGCGGTCGTTATTTTAGATGAGAGCCAAAACTTAACGGCATCACAGTTAAAAACCATCATCACTCGCTGCGGTGAAGGGACTAAATTGATTTGTACGGGAAACCTCGCCCAAATTGATAGTAATTATCTCACCCCTGTGACATCAGGGTTAACCTATATTGTCGAGCGCTTTAAAGACTTTGAAGGTAGCGCTACCATTAACTTAAACGGTGTAGTACGAAGCCGCTTGGCAAGTTTTGCTGAAGAAAATTTATAACTTGCCTTGAGCCGACTGGCTCGTTACTCTTTTGCTAACACTGTGTGCAAACGGGAACGAGCCAGTAAATGGATGCGACAAAAGAATTTTTACCACTAAAAAGTTACCGAAAGGGAATTTTAGTGGCGGTAATAATACCCATCCTACTTGTCCTCGTCTTAGCTTACCATCTCTATCAAATTAAACTCGAACGCCAGTACAAAGTACGTTTTGGTCAGTATGAATATGTTTCTCAGCAGCTGAAACAAGAGTTTTATGCTGCACATGTCGTTCTTGATAGTATCGCCGTTAACCTAGCGCAGCCCATTTCTTTTCAAAAGCCACCAGAGTGGTTAGAAGATATAGAGCAACACCCTGAACATTATTATCATGCGTTACCAAACAATGGTGGAGAGATTGTTGGTCGTGGGCAAGTCAGTGAAGCGCTTTTTGCCACTAAACGATGGCAAACCGTATTATCGCTTAATACCGCTTTTGATGCCGCACTCGCATTGCAAGGTGGATTGTATGCGGTCGCATACATAGAAGATGATGGTTTTGCGTATGTTAAGCGTCGAGATGCGTCAAGCAGCCATTTCATCACCCGGTTAGTTCAAGGTAAGTTCGAACCCGACTTTAGCTTGGGCAATATAGTCGTTGGTCCACCCGTGAAGTTTTTCGATAGACAAATGTTTGCGCTCGGCAAGAAACTATCAACGGTGGATAACGCTCATGTATTGATGATCTATGATAGCGATATTATTGATAGGTGGTTGTTAAACATCGGCTCCTTAGACGGTACGATGGAATTTAAAAACCAAAGTGATGAGATTATCGCGGGGGAACGCTATGATCACGACCACGATGGGCTTGTAAACTCATCAGCACCTTGGCAGTACGGACTGCACTTTATTGCAAAACCCGCCAAAGAGCCTATTAGTTTAAACTATCATGAAAGCTATGAGCAGTTTGCCGCTCCGCTACAGCGGGAGATCTTGCTCGAACTTGCACTATTACTGTTTTTTATTCTTTTTACCTTTGTGACTATTGTATGGTTAAGCGGACAAATATTTGTCCGACCTCTAAAGCATTTTGTGAATTATCTATCTTTGCAAGAGCATACACCACAAGCCACTTTAAACTATCCCATCCCCTCAGAATGGCAACCTTGGTTTATACAAATCAAACAGGTGGTGGAGCAAAAATCGCGCTTAATGCATGCCCTTAAGCAACATAATCAAGAACTAGACGACGAAATTAAGCGTAAACAACAGGCATTAAAGCAAAGTTTTGAGGCAAAAGAGCGTCAAGCTGCTTTGCTAAATGCAGTGCTTGACTCTGTGCCCGATATTATCTATTTCAAAAATATCGACGGTTCATTCATAGGCTGTAATCGCGCGTTTGAAGAGTTTATGGGGGTTGATAAGTCGGATTTGGTTGCGAAAACACAACCTGAAGTGACATCTGGATTAACCATATTACTTGAACAAGAAGTGGCGATGGAGCGCTCGCAAGAACAAGTGGCAACGAACTTTGTCCTTGGAGCAAATACCTACTTTTTGACAATCACGCCATTAAAATCAGAAACTGGAAAGCTCATCGGTTGTTTGGGGGTTGCGAGAGATATTACTGCCGCACAAGAGGCATATAATGCCCTAAGAGACTCTGAAGAAAACTTTAGGGCTGCGACTGAGTTTGCACCTAATGGCGTCATTTTGGCTGCGATCAGCGGTAAAATTTTGGAGATGAACAAGGCTGCCAAACGTTACTTGTCACTTGATAAGAATACGGGAGAAAAGCAGCTGGAACGCTTGTTTGACGAACAAAACTGGCAAGAGCTAAAGCCTGTCTTAGCTGGGCTATTAAAAGAGCAAAAGAAAGTCGTTGAACACTTGATTTCACAGTCGGGTAAGCACCGCTGGTTACAATTGAGTATTTCGTTAGTTTGGGATAAAAATAAGCGCCCTAAGTATTACGTTATCCATATTCAAAATATAACCGGTTTGTTGTTAGCGAAGCAAGATGCTGAGCGCGCAACGCTTGCCAAAAGTCGCTTTATCGCGAATATCAGCCATGAAATTAGAACGCCGATAAATGCCATATTAGGTCTGGCGGATATGATCAAAAGTGAGACGCTGACTCGAGTTCAAAATAAAAAACTGCAGCAGCTTTCTGGGGCTGCAAATGAGCTGCTTACCATGCTCAACAGTATTTTAGAGTTTGCCAAAGTTGAAAGCCACCAAGGTACAATTCAATACGAGACATTTCAAACCTGTCATGTATTTACCACGATAGAATCACTAATTAAGCCTTTATGTATACAAAAAGGTTTGGAATTTGAGTTACAAGTCGCCCCTCAAGTTTGGCCTTACCTGTACAGTGATGAAGATAAGGTAAAGCAAATCTTGGTAAACCTGCTTGGCAATGCGGTAAAGTATACCAATCAAGGGAAGGTTGGTTTGAAGGTGGCGTTAGTTAATGATAGAGCTGCAAAACAAACCATAAAGTTTGCTGTTTGGGACACTGGAGTTGGGATCAAATCGCAAGAAATTGAACACCTTTTTGATGCATTTACCCAAGGTGATGAAAGCTTCACACGTCGTCACGAAGGCATTGGTTTGGGGCTTGCGATTGTGAAGCAAGAAGTTGCACTCTTAGGTGGCGATATTGCGGTTAACTCAACCCCGAACGAAGGAAGCTGCTTTTTCTTTGAATTGGTGCTAGATAAAGGCGCTTGTCCAGTTGTGGATAGTCACAAAGAAGTTTACTGTCTCACCACCGAAGCACATAGCTTACCAAGCTATTTTGCTGGTCTTGCGGAATCTTTATCTGTTGAGCGATTGCACGCGATGCATGCTCAGCTCGACAAGTCTATTGTTGTTATTCCGCCGGAAACCTCGCTTGACCCCACTTATGCGCTACCAGAAAATACCGCATTACTACTACATTGTGAAGGGGTATTCCCTGAGCAAAGTAACCATATTGCGCTTAATCAAAGTGTGTTTTACCAATCAGCTTATACTTGGCTTGCTGAGTTTGCCCATATGACGCAAACCGTCGACAACGTGTGTATGCAAGTTGCTGGTGCGCTTTGCTTGGTGGTCGACGATAACAACTTAAATTTGGATATTACTGAAAATATGTTGAAGCAGAATGGTATTTCTACCGTAGGGCTACAAAGCGCGGAACATATTGAGGAAGTTTGCCGCTCACTGCAACCAGATATCATCCTGATGGATATCCATATGCCAAACATTGATGGCTATCAAGCGACCAAGCAGATCAGAGCCGTATGGTCTGAAACTGAGCTGCCCGTTATCGCCTTGACCGCCAATGCAAGTAAAGAAGAGCGGGCGAAAGCCACAGCCGTTGGCATGAATGATTATTTGGTAAAGCCGATCAATAGCACACAGGCGTGCAAGGCATTGGCAAGTAATATTTTCCAGTCAGATAAAACAGAAGAAGCCTTTTTTGATTATGAGTTTGCTTTATCACAAATGATGCAAAATGAAACGTTTTTGCAAACAATGTTAGATAAATTTGCTAAACTTTGCCATGATTACCTAGAACAGGTTGCTGAAATAGAGCAAGGTTCAGCATTATTTGAGTTAGCACACGGAATTAAGGGCGCTGCTGCAGGTCTGGGCTTTAAGCGACTAGCGAAAGTTGCAAAAGACCTTGAAACGCAAAGCAAAACGATCACAACAATAACAAATCGCACTGACTTGGATGTGTTAACAAATGCACTTTCACAGGTGGTGTGCTTTATCGAGCTAAAAAGGTAGCGTCATAAGATGCAGCAAGCTGAGCACATTTTTATTATTGATGATGACCCAATAAATAAGATGGTCCTAAGCAATACATTAGGTGACGGCCATCGGTTATCCCATAGCACAGACACTAAGTTATGTATTGATGAACTAAAAGCAAGTAAACCAGACCTTATTATTTTAGATGTGTTAATGGCTGACGGCGCTGGATTTTCTGTTTTAGAGTGCCTAAAAAAGGATGCGAGCACTTACGGTATTCCCGTTGTCGTGATCTCTGGTAGTGTGAGCTTTAAAGATGAAGCACGAGGTTTGGAGTTAGGGGCTGTGGATTATATTACTAAACCCTTTAACCCTTTGATTGTAAAAGCCAGAATCAAAAACCATTTAGCAATAAAAAAGAAAAATGACCTGCTAGAAAAGCTAGCCTCTATCGATGGTTTAACGGAGTTGCCCAATCGTAGATATCTAGATGAAGCGATGAAATCAGCATTAGAAAGCGCAAAAGCTGATGGCAGTGCGTTTACCGTTATGCTGGTTGAGGTGGACTATTTTAAAACGTTTAATGAGCATTATGGCTACATGCACGGTGATGATTGTTTATTTAAGGTCGCCAAAGCGCTAGAAGAAGGCGCTACCCGACGTTCTTTATTTATTGGCCGTTTTGATGGTACTCGTTTTGCGTTGGTACTAACTCAGCATAATATCGACGTAATTAATGAGATAGCAGAAGCGCTGCACGACTCGGTTAATGCGTTAAAAATCCCCCATATTGCTTCACCGATATGTGCGCATGTGAGCGTTAGCATTGGTGCAGTTCATATTGAAAATCACTGTAGTAGTGAGCTTAGTGAGCTGATAAAAATGGCCGATAGCGCACTTGCCGTTGCACAAAAACAGCAAAGTACGGTTTTTATTAAAGTGTTATAAATATCTAAAGCCATATGCGGGGGCTAAAGCATATCCGCATTATTCACCATCCTTGGTGCGATAAAGTCTTACTGAATTTGCTTTAGTGCGTTGTCGCCAAAGCCAACCAGTTGGTTGTTTTTGAATACCAATGGCGTGCACTCATCTTTTGTTACTTTGCCGTCTGAGTGTTTGCTGTTGGTTGCATAGTACAGCACTTGATAGTTGTCGCCGTCTTTTGACACCAACTCGCTAAAGTCAGGAGTTGCAAACATGTCTTTTACTGATGAGTAAGACGCGCCCATTTCAAGGTTAGCAATCTTTTCACGATTTTTACGCTGTTTATGTTCCCAGTTAGACGAGTTGTATTCAGAAGCCCAACCGTGTTCTACTTCACCGTCGGATACAGCAACGATACAGCCTGATAATAGAGTAGAGCTAAGCGCAGCCACTAACATTAATTTTTTCATTGTTGTTTTCCTTTTTAATTTTGTTGCTGAGCAAGTAATGCAAACAGCCATTTATTTTTTGCTTGAATTATCACAAGAGTTGCAAACTCTTTGCCAACTAATAAAGTTTATAAATATCAGTTTGTTGTTGTTTTTTAATCAGTTTGTGGTTGATGGTTTTCACTAACTTTTAGCGATATCACTCACTAAAACAATAATCTAGACCACTCGGTTTCTCGTTGTGCCTGCCACAAAACTTTCAATATTAATGGCAATTTCGCCGACTAAACGTTCGATGGCTTCTTTACTTGCCCATGCCGTATGCGGTGTTAAAAGCAAGTTTTCCCCTTGGTATTGAACAAGTGGGTTGCTTGCTTGGGCCGGCTCTTGAGTGAGGACATCCACAGCAGCACCAGCTATTTGCTTGTTAGTTAGCGCATCCACCAGCGCTTGCTCATTGACTATTCCGCCTCTCGCGGTGTTGATAAGATAAGCATGATTTGGAAGTAGAGCGAATTCAGCTCTCGAAATCAGGTTTTCTGTTTCAGCGGTAAGCGGGCAGTGAATCGATACAATATCCGCAATCTGCAGTGCTTCTTCAAAAGCCATTCGTCCTGCTCTAACCTCAGTTACGCCCCTACGTTCGGCAACAATTACCTGAGCTCCAAATGCTTGTGCGACTTTTGCAACGGCTTCTCCTAACGTTCCATAGCCTACGATCACAAAGTTTTTGCCTGCAATTTCGTTGATGCTGTAGTCCAAGCGACAAAACATATCACTTTGCTGCCAAAGCCCTGCACGGCAGTCTTGCTGGTAACGATGAATATTTGTCATTAAGTTACCAAGCATAGTAAAGGTGTGCTGCACGACAGAAGGGGTCGAATAACCAGCCACATTAGCCACCGCAATTTGATGGGCTTTTGCGGCTGCCAAATCGATGTTGTTGACGCCTGTGGCCGCAACACAAATCAGGCGTAATTGCGGTAACGCCGCGATTGTTTGTTCAGTTAACTGTACTTTATTGGTGATGATGACTGCTGCATCTTTACAGCGTGTGATGATGTCCTCACTGGGTGTGGTGTCGTAAGACGTTAATGTGCCTAGTTTGGCAATGGGGGAAAGATCGGTTCCTGCAAGGGTTTTAGCGTCTAATACCACGATTTGCATTATTTTTATCCTTTTCTTGACTTTGGAGTTAACTCTAAGGTTTATACTTGTGATGTCGACTAGGATAATCTTCAGGACTTGGGAGTGTAAAGTGGTAAAGATTGGTGAGCTGGCAAAGCGGCTTAACGTATCAACTGACACGTTAAGGTATTATGAAGCAAACGATCTTCTACACCCTTGCACAAGGAGCGAGGGCGGGTATCGGTTGTTTGATGAGCAAAGTGAAAAGCAAATGCGCTTTATTCTTCGCGCGAAGGAAGTAGGGTTTAGCCTCAAAGAAGTGCAAGACTTGCTAAAGATAAAGTTTGAAAAGTATCAGCACAGTTGTGAAGAAGTGAAAGCGCTGACTATCACTAAACGGGATTTAGTGAGAGCGCGGATCGCTGAGTTACAAAAATTTGAACAATCGTTATCGACGCTAGCAGAGCAATGCTGCGGCGGTAAGGAAGCGGCAGTGAGCTGCTCGATTTTAACGGCCTTGGAGGCTATCGATGAATGAACTGATAGTAAATTTTTGGCAGCTATTTTTAGTATCTGCCCCGTGGTTACTGCTTGGCCTAATATTGGCTGGGTTACTTAATGTATTTATTCCAAAAGATTTGTTGCAAAAGCACTTAGGAAAAGAAGGATTTTGGACAACGATAAAGGCTGCGCTGATTGGGGCGCCTATGCCACTGTGCTCTTGCGGCGTTATTCCTGCTGCGGTGGGACTGAGAAGAGCGGGGGGCTCGAAAAGTGCGACAACCGCATTTTTAGTCTCAACGCCTGAAACTGGAGTGGACTCTATCTCAGTTTCTTATGTACTACTTGGTCCTTTTATGGCGATAATTAGGCCAATTGCGGCTGTGGTTAGCGCAATTGCGGCTGGGTTACTCGTTGGCAGTGAGAAAGATGATAAGCCTGTGCCACTAAAGCACCTTAATACCTCAGAGGAACCAAGCGCGACTAGCGGTTGTTGTGACGCTAATCATCACTCAGAGCCAAAGCCTGCTGAAAAGCATCACAGCCATGATAGCTGTTGCGCCAGCGCTAAAGTGGAAACCGCAAAAGTAAGCTCAAGCTGCTGTGCGCCTGCAAGCCCGCAATTAGCAATGGTAGGGACGAATATGTCTTGTTGTGATACTACGGAGCCTACCGTAACCAGTTGTTGCGATGCTTCATCAGCCACGACAAGCTGTTGTGAGCCAGCTCCTAAGCCTAAAAATCAAGGGGCTTTTGGCAAAATTATGGAAGCTGTTAAGTTCAGCTGTAATCAATTACTGTCCGACACCGCAGTTTGGCTACTTATCGGTTTATTCTTTGCAGCGTTAGTGCAAACCTTTGTGCCTGAGTCTTTCTTATCTCAGTGGGGCGACGGTATTATCGCCATGCTAGTGGTTATTCTTATCAGTATCCCAATGTATATTTGTGCGACCGCTTCAACTCCAATCGCTGCGGGTTTATTAATGGCAGGTGTGTCACCCGGTGCAGTATTGGTGTTTATGCTCGCAGGCCCTGCAACTAACATCGCCACAATTGGGGTAGTTGGTAAAGAGTTAGGGCGTCGTGCCGTGTTTGCCTACTTGGGCGGTGTCATCGGGGTTGCACTTATCTTTGGCTATTTAACTGATTACTTAGTCAATACTTATGGTTTTGTTGTAACGCCGATGATAGGTGAAGAACACGAAGTGCTACCACATTGGTTAACAGTATCGATGGGCGCATTATTAGCAGCACTCTTACTAAGATTAGCTATACTCAAATTAGGTAAAGTTGTTAGAAGATAAACTATTGTGGTACTTTTTACCGTATTACAATTGCATGACGCTTAAGCATTTAATGTTCCAACTTGGTATATCGCCTTGGTGGTCAGACATGAAATGCTTAGCGTCTGTTTATTTGACACGATAGAATGCGTTCCAGTATTCGTTAATCCGACAATTTGAGAAGTAGAGTGGATAAATACGCTGACATTAGACCGTATAATGATGATGAAGTAGTGCCAGCACTGGCACGTCTACTAGGTGATGATCAATTCATTGATGTGATCGCCAAATATAACCTGCCAGCTTGGTTAAATGCTTGGCCAGCAATTGCACGCCCACTCGTAAGAATGAAACTAAAAAAGAAGTGGGGAGATTTTTGTACGATTGAACAAGTACAAGATGAAGTGGCGTACTATCTGCAAATTTTAATCAATAAAACGACGTCTAAAGTGACTTATTCTGGCCTTGAAACATTAGACTCGAATACCTCGTATTTATTTATTTCAAATCACCGTGACATCGTATTAGACCCTGCACTTGTTAACTGGGGTTTGCATCAGCAAGATATGCGTACGGTGCGTATCGCTATTGGTGATAACTTACTGCAAGTACCTTATATCACTGAGCTTATGCGTCTTAATAAGAGTTTTATTGTAAAACGTTCGGCAAAGGCGCCGAAAGAAATGCTAAAAGCATTAACCCAGCTTTCAGCCTATATTTCTGACTCATTAAGTGAAGGTAACTCCATTTGGATTGCGCAAAAAGAGGGGCGTGCGAAGGATGGGGTGGATCAAACCGATCCGGCACTGTTAAAAATGCTACAGCTCAATGGTCGCAAACAGAAGCTAGATTTTTCAGATTATGTAAAGCAGCTCAGAATTGTGCCCGTTGCTATCTCCTATCAATATGAGCCATGTGCGGTTGCTAAGGCTAAAGAGCTATACCATAAAAAGCAGTTTGGCCAATATGTGAAAGCACAAGGCGAAGACATTGCTAGCATTGTCGAGGGCTTTAGTTCAGATAAAGGCCATGTGCATATCGCATTTGGCGACCCTATCACTGCGGATGTTGAAAACCCAGATGAGCTGGCGAATGTCATTGATAAACAGATTTTAGATTTATACTATCTGCATTCAACCAATCATCTAGCAGCAGGCGATGATGCGCAAGTGAGTCCAGAAGATAAAGAGGACTTTATCTCTAAACTAGAGTCTGTACCGGAAGAGCTGAAGCAATTGGTGTTGAGCATGTATGCCGAACCACTGCGTCGCAAAGGCATTTAATAGTAGTGAGCATGCGCAACCGTGGTGTTAAGTGGTTGCGCTTTTGTTCGGTTAATTAAGAACTTTATGATAATAAACGACTTCCATATCTCCTAAAATATCTTTGTGAAGCCCTTTTTTCACATAGCTCATCCCAAGTTTTTTCATAATATTGATGGAGCCAAGGTTCTCTTCTTCAGCGATAGCGCTCAAGTGTGTCAAAGTAGGATTTACTGCTATTAGGTCTGGAATAAGATGTTGTGCGGCCTCTGTTGCAAACCCTTTGCCCCAAGACACTTTTTTAAAACGCCAACCGAGCTCTAAATCCTGATCGTTTCTTTGTTCTGAAAAGAAGTTAGCAGGGCGAACCAAAATCCAACCAATAAATGCCTTGTTTGGCAGCTCGAAACAGCCCCAAAGCCCCCAACCTTTGATCTCGTCCGTATACTCGGTTAAACGTGGAATATATACGGCTTTTACTTCTTCAAGTGAGTTAGTCTGACCGCCTGTGATGTATTTCATTACTTCAGGATCGCTATCAAGATCGGCGAGTAGCTGTGCATCTTGTGGGGTGAGTAGGCGATAACTCAGTCTTGCAGAATCCTTTACTTGCATTTTTTACTCCTAATGAAACCCAATAAAACTTTAGAGTACAAAAGCTTATGTCATGAGTAAAGATGTTACATAAGTTTGCGTAGACGCCAGCCGAGCGCTTTACTAAAATACGCCGGCATTTTTAGAGGGGGAACAGAGTGAATAATTCAGTACTAGCGCTTAGACAGCGTCAAATCGCTGCGGCTCAACGCGAATATAAGGCAAGGGGATCAAAGCTTGCGCGTTGTGAATGCTGCTTATTAGCCACGACTCTATGTATTTGCGATAAAGTCGAAATGGCCAAAGCAGACTGTGCAGTGTGTTTGCTTATGTATCATAATGAAAGCTTTAAGCCCTCTAACACTGGACGCTTAATTGCCGATGTGATCCCTGATAATCATGCCTTTCGTTGGGACAGAACTGAGCCTGACGCTGCGTTATTAGCGCTTCTTTCGGACGAGCAATATGCACCAATAGTCGTTTTTCCAGAGCTGGGCGTAGAGCCTGAACGAGTAATTACTAAGGTGACTCGCACTGAAAGTAAAACACCACTATTTATCTTTTTGGATGGCACATGGCGTGAAGCTAAGAAAATGTTCAGAAAGAGCCCCTACCTCGATAATTTACCTGTGTTATCCATCGCCCCTGAAAAGCTCTCGGATTACAAGCTTCGAGTAGCGCCGCATGAACATCAACTTGGTACGGCAGAAGTCGCGTGTGTATTGTTTGCCGAATGCGGCGAGCAGGATGCGGCAGATAAATTAACCGCGCATTTTATCGATTTTAGAGATGCCTACTTAAAAGGTAAGCGCAGCAAACTGTAGGTCGAAATTTATCTCGACAACACAAGCGCAATATCACGCGACAGATAGGAATAAAAATAAAATAAGAAGCGCGCGACTCATTGCTGAGTCGCGCTTACGGAATCTTCTAAATGCATCCTGCAAAGTTGAGTAGTTCAACGTCCTGAATCTTTCCTCTTCCATGGCATCGCTTGGTGTTCTCGTTTTGCGAATAAAGGCATCTTGCCCTGTGTCCATCTTCCTTTTACACGTCCGTTGTCTTATCCATTGCCATCCACTTGCTAAGAACAAGCCCTTGTTCTAATTGTCCTTGTTTGCTACTTTCCAAAATAGCAGTGCCAATCATCACCTTGTTTTACCTTGGCACTTGGTAGCCTGAACGTGTTGCTTCAAGCTAGGTGTTGCACTGTTAATTGCAACAATTGGCATCTCCTAAGCCACATTTTACCAGTACATCCAATGTACCTTCCTTCCTCATCCTTAACCACCTGCATATCCAATGCAGTAACGTTATCCCTCAACGTTTAGCCTCTCCCCTGAAGCAATCCTTAGGTTCATCATGAACCTTTAATCCCTGTCCTTTAATGTAATCACACCATGTGACATACAATCTCGCTCGCTTTTCCCTATATTCCTTTAAGTGGGTGCTTATCCATTAGCAAATCCTGCCCTGAGCGTATCCTGTGTATCCTCTATCTCTCTTCCTGAGATGTTGTTAAGTATAAGCAGACTAAAAAAAATCGGGAGCAGTGAAATTCAATCTTTTTTGCGTCTTTTTCTGGTAATAATGAATAACTCTTTATTTTTTAATTGGTTACTTTAATTCCGAGTGTTATTTCAGCATGTCTTTACTCAATTTCTGGTAGTTAAGTGAGATATATCTCACAGGTAATTCTCCCGTTTTCTACAACGCTAATTTTATCTTGAGCGTAGTTTCAAATATTCAGGGTGTAAAACGGCACAATTACAGGTAGAATTAGTTGATAATAATTATTGTTTACCTAATGGAGTCTTTATGAAAAAAGCACTTGTTACTATACTGGCAACGCTTACTTGCCTACCAGCAATGGCTGCAGAGGAAGTTAATATCTACTCGTTTAGACAACCTTTTCTGATCCAACCTATTTTGGATGACTTCACCAAGCAAACCGGTATCAAGACCAATGTGGTTTTTGCAAAAAAAGGCTTAATCGAGCGTGTTAAGCGTGAAGGCAAGCATAGCCGTGCCGATCTTGTACTCACTTCAAACTTCAGTGCGCTAATTCAACTTGAAGATGAAAACCTAACACAAGCAATTAACAGCGAAACCGTCACTAAGAATATCCCAGCGAACTTCAGAGATCCTGAAGGCCAGTGGGTTGCGCTTACTAAGCGTGTACGCAATATATATTCTGCAAAAGACCGTGTAGGCAAGTTAGATGCGCTTACGTATGAAGCGCTAGCAGATGAACAATACCGCGGAAAAATATGTACGCGCTCAGGTAAACATCCCTATAACCTTGGTTTAGTGGCCTCTATGATTGCCCATCATGGCGAAGCAAAAACCAAAGAGTGGCTTGAAGGCGTGAAGAAAAACTTAGCTCGTAAGCCTCAAGGTAATGACCGTGCACAAGTCAAAGCGGTAAAAGAAGGACTGTGTGATTTAGCCATCGGAAACAGCTATTATTTCGGTAAGATGATGGAAGATGAGAAACAAAAAGCCTGGGCTGAAGCGGTATATATTAACTTCCCAAATCAACAAGATCGTGGTTCACATATCAACGTTTCTGGTGTTGTCTTGACCAAGCACGCTAAAAATACAGAAAATGCCTTGAAACTCATTGAGTTTATGACCGACAATAAGGCGCAAAATATGTATGCGTCGATGAATATGGAATACCCGGTTAAACCTGGCGTCGAGTTATCGAAACTTGTGGCATCTTGGGGTGAGTTTAAGGAAGACAGCCTACCATTGTCAGAGATCAGTAAATACCGTCCGTTAGCGCTTAAGCTAATCGATGAGGTAAAATTTGACCTTTAATGCAATTATCATTTTCACTGTCTAAATGGCAGAGTTTTGCGTGGCTGATAGGGCTTAGCCTATCAGTCCCGCTGATGTTTTTAATCTTTGAGTCGCTACAACCTGACTCCGAAGTCTTTGCTCACCTTTGGGATACCGTTCTGTGGGATTATGTCCGCAATACGATTTTGCTGATTGTGGGTGTATGCATCCTTTGCGCTTTAATCGCGCTACCACTTGGCTGGCTAACTGCATATTGTGAGTTTCCTGGACGGCGCTTTTTCGAGTGGTCGTTGATGCTACCCCTAGCGATGCCAACCTATTTGATTGCTTACGTGTATACCGATTTGCTAGATTATGCAGGGCCTGTACAAATAGCGCTGCGAGAGTGGTTTGGTTGGCAATCTCCAGACGATTATTGGTTTTTTGATATTCGCACTTTGTCAGGTGCTATCGTGATGATTGCACTGGTGCTTTATCCTTATTTGTTTTTGATTTTTAGAACGGCGCTAAGAGAGCAGTCGTTTAAGCTGGTGCAAGCCAGCCAATTGATGGGCAAGTCGCCTTCACAGAGCTTCTTTAAGGTAAGTTTACCTTTGTCGCGAGGGGCGATTGTGGCGGGGCTGGCACTGATCGCCATGGAAAGCATGGCAGATTTTGCAACCGTACATTACTTTGCTGTGAGCACACTAACCACCGCCGTTTACGATACTTGGTTGGGCTATTATTCACTTACCGCAGCGGCTAAAATTTCAGGCATTATGTTACTGTTTTTATTTTTAGCCCTAACACTGGAGCGAGTGAGCCGCCCAACTCAGGTAGTGCATGAGCGCCAGTCGAGTGTTAACAGTACCACGCTTTATCATCTTAAAGGCGCGCAGGCTTGGCTCGCTAGCGCTTTTTGTTGGCTTATTCTTATTGCGGCTTTTATCGTGCCTACATGGGTGCTTGCAGATTACGCCATTGACTATTTTGAACAAGCTTGGAATGACGATTTTTTCTTGTATGCGTGGCAAAGTTTAAAAATAGCGTTTTGGGTGAGCGTGGTATTAATTATCATGAGCATGCTGGTGGTGTTTAACCAGCGAGTTAGCAGTGGTAAACGGGTCACGCTACCGGGCAAGCTTGCAAGTACCGGATATGCGCTACCGGGCACGGTGCTGGCAATTGCGGTACTTATTCCACTCACTTTATTAGACGACAAGCTAAATGCTTGGCTTGAAGGTACTTCATTTGAGCCTGGTTTGCTGTTCAGCGGGACGATTTTTGCGCTGGTTTTCGCTTACGTTGTACGATTTTATGCGATTGCGCAAGGCGCGGTCGAATCAAGTTATCAGCGGATCAGTCCAAGTCTAGATATGGCAAGTTTTTCGTTGGGTCGCAATCGTTTCAAAACCATGTTATCAATACATTTGCCATTGCTGCGTCGCGGTATTTTAACCGCAGCACTGCTGGTTTTTATTGAGTGTATGAAAGAACTTCCAGCGGCATTGTTATTACGACCCTTTAATTATGAAACACTAGCAACACATGTTTTCCAATATGTGAGTGATGAGCAGCTGGAGTTGGCTTCTGTCTCTGCGTTATTTATTGTGTTGGTTGGTTTAATTCCGCTTTATGTTGTAAACCGTTCTATGGAGCAGCGAAGTTAATGCATAGTTTAGTGCTTGAAAATCTCTCTTATCGCTATGACGGTGAAGCCGTTGTGGATAGCCTAAATCTGACTGTAGAACAAAACGAGATTGTTTGTTTGCTTGGTGCCAGTGGCTGCGGTAAAACGACCACGCTGAAGGCGATAGCGGGCTTGATTGAACCATTTCAAGGCTCGGTGAGTATTTTAGGCAAAGCCATGAATGGTCATGGCACTTTTGTACCTCCACAAAAACGCAATATTGGCATGATGTTTCAAGACTATGCGCTATTCCCACACCTCACTGTGGCGCAAAATGTCGCGTTTGGTTTAACCTCAAAAAGCAAGCGTGAACGTCAAGACCGAGTGGCTGAAATGCTCCATTTGGTGCAGCTGCAAGACTATAGCGACCGCTTTCCACACGAGCTTTCAGGTGGCCAGCAACAACGTGTCGCAATTGCGCGAGCACTGGCGTACAAGCCAAATTTGTTGCTTCTTGATGAGCCGTTTTCAAATATAGATGCTCAAGTGCGGTTTCAGTTAATTAACGATATTCGCCGTATAATCAAAGATCAGCAAGTTTCCGCGATTTTTGTTAGTCACTCGAAAGAAGAAGCTTTTGCTTTTGCTGATCGGTTGGCAATTATGGATAAAGGGAAGATCGCACAAGTGGGCGAGCCGAGAACGTTATTCCAACGACCAAAGAGCAAAATGGTTGCCGAGTTTTTGGGTCAGGGTATTTATATTCCTGCACAGCGAATGAATGGCGCTTCGGTAGAAACCCAATTTGGTGCTGTAAAGTCTCTCGTTGAGCTCGGTAATATCGACGCGAAGGGCGAAATGTATGTGAGGCCACAGCACATTACGTTAGAAAACGCCGAGCTTGGCAGCGTTAAAGTACTCAATCAGCGCTTTATGGGAACAGAGTACATTTATCGTGTTGCATTAGAGGGACAAGAGCTCGAAGTCCCGCATCCAGCGCATGAACCGCTCGACTTAAATCAACCAATCTCTTTAAAAATTAAGGCACATGCTGTAAATTTCTTTTCTTAATAGCAAATGAATAAACGCAGGGAGTAGAGCATGGCGCTTGCCCAATCAGGTGTGTGTGCTGAAGCCAATTTGCACGGCTTACACTTGTTCTTCAATGTGCTTGAAGGACAAGATGAGGCGCTAAGAACGGCGCTCGCCAATTGTGGACGCTTGCAAGAGGAGTTGGAAGATAGATTCTCCGAGTCTATGCTGTCGAGCTTTGTCGCGGTGGGTGCGCAATACTGGCCGCACATTTATCCTGAGTTTATTCCTAAAGAGCTGAAAAGCTTTCCACATATTGTTGAGGCTGAGCACACCGTGCATACCCAGCCTTTTGACTTGCTTTACGTGATCCGCTCCGACCGAGAAGACGTTAATCATATCTTTGCTCAAAGTGTGCTACACATGCTAAATGGCCTAGTCGAAATGGTGGCACATGTGCGAGCTTTTCGTTTCTTAGACGGTCGTGATTTTAATGGCTTTATTTATGGCGCAGACACACCTAGAGGGCGCAATAAGCGAGAAGTTGCACTTGTGCACAACCCGAATGCAGCCGACCATCTTGGTAGTTATATTCACGTACAGCGGGTGAAGTTTGATTTACTGCGTTGGCAGGCGTTGCCGCTCGCTGAGCAAGAGCAATTGATGGGGCGTACACGTCTAGACAATGACCTAATTGAAGATTGCGAACCCTGTAATCATGCAGCATTAACCGAATTGAAAGACCTAAATGGTAATGCGCTACTGCTTAACCAAAGCATGCCATTTGGTGATGTATTTGAACAAGGAAGCTTGTCGCTAAGTTGCAGCGCCAAAGGCGATGCTTTTGAGCAGGTACTAAGAAGCCGATTGGGTGAAGGGGATGAATACGACCCCATATTAGATTATTCCAGTGCCGATATGGGTTCTGCGTTTTTTGCACCCTCACTAGAGTTTTTGGCGGTGATGGCAAAAATGCCGGAGTAAGTTACTTTTTAACCCGAGTTCAGGTTTTTTAGCTTTACATCTCCAAAGCCCATCCATGGGCTTTGACTTGTTTCGCAAGCGTTTTTTTGCCGTTACAACATATACGGGTTTTTCGCAGGTGATCCGTTACTAACACCAGGTCTTGATTGAATATCCTCCAGCTTTTGTAAAATGTCTTTTAGCTGTCGCTGCTGGACTTGTTCAGCGCTTGAGTTTGCTAAGGTATTTGTCAGCAAAGTGGTAACGGCTTCAAGCGCTTTTGTACTGCTATCATCAACGTGATTGTCGACTTGAATATGCGGTTGTGCCACCGCTTCTAAGCGCTCAGACAGGTTTTCAAATAGCGTATTTTGCTGCTGACCTTGTTGACCCAACGCTTGTTGTATTTGCGCTTGGGTGCTGAGTAAGTCATTGAGTTTGCCAAGGTTAGCGAGTAGCTGCTCGTTGTTCGCAGTGCGTTTGATAGCGTTTTGCAGCCCCGCAATTTCTTCTGCGACTTGTTGCTGTGAAGCTATCAATTGCTTTAGCGGTGTAGCGTAAGGTTGCTGCGTTAAGGCCTCACGTAGCTCAGTTAACTGCGTGGCAAACTCTTGCTCGTTAAGCACTTGAGCCAATTGTTGCAACAGCGCACTGTAATCAAAGCTAAGCTGCTCTTTATCGAGTTTAGCGGCGATTTGCGAAAGGGATTTATTGACAAAGCTTAGTTGTTCAACTGCCAATTGCGCAGGGCTTCCTTCGTCGCTATTGCGGTGCAGGCGGGCATATTCGGCCTTGATTTCATGCCAGCGCGTAGCTTCTTCAGCCGTTAAGGTACCGCGTAATTCAGCCAGTTTCAGTAAGTTTTCTTCGCTGCCTTTGCTAAGTGTTTGTGCTTCACCGCGATAGTGATCTTGAATTAGATTTTCAAGTTCACTGTCATTCATAGCAGCAACCACCTTTTCAGCCATCTTATTCATGTTACGGTAACTGCCTTGTAGCTTAAACGGCGGCTCGGTTCGATAGTTATCATCTTGCGCTGCTGAGGCTATATATTGGGCATTTACTTTGAGCACGGTGTTGCGAATGGTGAGCAGCTTTTTCAGTACGCTGACAATTTCATTCACTTGCGCTTGAGAGTAATTAAATTCCAATTCATTGATGGAGATGTCTTCTCCGTCGGCAATGCGTACTAGCTTGTACAAGTCTTCCATACCACGATTGGCAAGTGGCGCGAGCACCGCATTGGAAGTAAGCGTATTTTCAATAAAGCTCATGGCAAATTCTTGTTCGCAGCCACTGAGGGTGTCACCGAGGTTGTAAATATCCGCACGGTTGGCAAGCATATCTGGGATCTTAAAAGATTCACCGGATTCGGTGTAGGGGTTTCCTGCCATCACAACGGCAAATTTTTTGCCTCTCAGATCATAGGTTTTACTGCGGCCATTCCACACACCATCTATGCGTCTTGAGCCGTCACATAAAGAGATGAACTTTTGTAAAAATTCGGGGTTGGTGTGCTGAATATCGTCAAGGTACAGCATCACATTATTGCCCATCTCAAAGCTTTGGTTGATCTTCTCAATTTCTTTTGCGGCGGTCGCGTTGATGGCTTGAGCAGGATCCAAAGAGACTTGGTCGTGACCAATGGATGGACAGTTGACCTTAACAAAGGTGAGTCCTAAGCGGTTGGCCACATACTCTATTAACGTGGTTTTACCATAGCCCGGAGGGGAGATAAGCAGCAACATGCCCATTAAGTCGGTGCGTTTATTGTTTCCTGCAGCCCCTATTTGTTTTGCTAAGTTATCGCCAATAATAGGGAAGTAGACTTTGTCAATCAGCTGGTTACGTACAAATGAGCTTAGTGGTCTGGGTTTAAACTCATCCAATTGCAAGCGCTGCTTTTGTGCCTCAAGCACTTGTGCTTTTAACTGTTGGTACTGTTTGTAGGCCGGAACATGAACCGTGAGATACTCGTTACTACGGGCAAAAAAGTCTGCGTAATCTAGGTGTAGCACTTGGTTCTCGATCCGTGGGTGTTGGCCCATTAAACCTGAGATCTCGGTTTTTATTTCGGCTTCTTTGACTTGGTAGGTGATATCTAACTGGGTGGAAAGCAAAATGCAGTTAGCTGCCTCAAGCAAGGTCTCAGCACTTTCATTTTGCTTACTGCCATAGGCGCGCAGCCAGCTGCTTAACAGGCGGCATTTGTCCGCAAGTTTAGTCAAATGTGTTAATGAGTCTTCAAGCTGTTGCCAGACGCCTTTGGCCTTTGCCATCGAGATAAACTGCTCGCTGGTGTGTTTTGCAGGTGAAGCCAAATCAAATTGTCTCGGCTTGACTTGCTTAGCAAGGGCTTTAATTAAGTAAGTTGCGCTTAACTCGCCTGAAAAGCGGTGTAGCTCGGTTAAATAGCTCGATAAATTTTGTTGGCAAAATGCGGTGATTTTTTCACTTAATTCTTTGCTTAGCTGTTGGCTAAAACTATGGTCATCTAACTTCGTTGCCATCAGCTCTGCTTGTGTGGCCTGAAACGCCAATTCAGCTAGCTCAGCCTTGCTTTGTTGAGTATAAAATAGCTGTGCCGCAATTCGACAGCTGGCAGGGTAGACGAGTAACTCAAGCTGTCGTTTTTGTTTTAGTAAATTTGCTAAGATCAGGCTGGCATCTTGATCATGAATGCCTTTTTCATAGCCTTCTTGATATCGAGGTTCTGCAAATTTTTGTACGATAGACAGTAAACTTCCCTCATCAACGGCAAGTTCTAAATCCGCTAGACTAAAGTCGTTGCCATCTTGCTCTGCAGCCGCTAATACTTGAGCTGCAAGGTACTCGCCTCGATATAAGTGACGATTTTCTGAGATCAGGTTTTGCTGCCAGTATGTGCTTGCGTCATTGAGTTGTTGATTGACCTTGGCGTCAGGAATGGTATCAAAATACTCAGTGCCAGTGAGGTGTAACATCAGCTGTTCACCACGAGGCAGCAAAGTCAAATCAAGGATTTGTTTATTGAAACTAAACGCATGTTTGCCGACTTTAACGGTATTGCCACCATCAATATAAATATCTTGCTTGTCTCGCAAAGCGCGGATCGCTTGATCTTTGCAGGCCTTGAGTTTGGCTTGAATATCATCCGCCTTCACTTCATCGCTTAGGCTTTTTAGCTCTTGCGTTAAATCGCGAAGCTTGCCAATCATAGGATCGGAGGCAAAATAGCTATTGATGTCATCTAAGGTTTTAAAACTTTGCGAGCGTCGCGTCACCCCCTGTAAAATCCGCTCTGCTGCGTTTGCTAGGCTCAGCGCGCGGCGCTGTCTTTCGTCAATGAGCTGCTGTTTGTGCGCCTCAAAGCTTTCATAAACGTCATCACGTTTAGCCAAGATCTCTGTTAAAAATTCATCATACTGACTAAATTGAGACTCGAGCTCTTCTAATTGAATGAGTAAGCGAGATAGTTGGTCGTCACATTGCTCTGGGGTTTTGGCAGCGCTTAGACCGCTGGTAATACTTTGGCTGAAAAGCTTAAAACGAGCCGCAAATTCGGCTTTTGCTTCAACACTGCCCACGCTCTTTTTCTGGATTTCTAACGCTGCTTTGGCGCGGTTTACTTGACCATAAATGGCGCTGACATCTTCCAAAATTTTAGTGCGAATGCGGCTATCGTCAATATCGAGATCCAGCATGGTATGGTTGAGCAAATCAAGTTCAGCGCTTAAGGTTTCCAAGGTCGCCAAAAAGCCGTTAAGCTCGGTGACACTCTCTGTTTGCGCTCTGGCTTGCTCTAAGGAGTCTAGCTGCTCGTAGTAGGGCGCCAAAGCACTATCTTGCTGCAAAAACTCCGCGGTTTTATGGCTTAAGCTTAAGGTTTGCTCATCAACCTGCTGCTGCATGGCAGATAGCGCGTCAAGATTGATATACTTCACTTCTTCAAGGCTTATCACTTTGCCTTTTAAGCGTTTGAGAGATTCTAAGCTCTGAACGAATTGCTCTGCTGTTTTAAAGCTATCTGGTCTCACCTCGCGAAGCACATCTTGCATGGCTTGCTCTATTTCGGTTTCTGCGCGCCGAGCGTCGGCCTCAATTTGGCTTACCTTTTCAAATTCGTCTAGTACCTGCTCCGAGGTTTCAAAAATTTCATGTAGTTTTGCTGTGACATCTGCAAAGTCCGCTTCAGCAAGCCAATGATAGCGGTCTAAAATACTGCGGGTGAGAGCAATTAAATCTTCATAATGAAAGACTGTGGGGCTTTGTTCATTAATGGCCTTGAACACACTGTATAAATCAGAGATTGCGCGTACTAAATCCGGGTTGCCGATCCGGCCAAATATGCCTGTTGCGCGAGGGGCTTGTGCGGCAAACTCGCTGCCACAAAATGGGCTTTGCCAGATTTGAATAGGGTGCACGCGCTCAGGCTCAGGCTCTGCTTTAAAGGTTAGCGCTAAGCCATCGTCATAAATTCCATAGCCATGACAATAAATAGGATTTTGCAGGTTTTTCTCAATAATATTGTAAGAGAAAAGTGCGTAGCGACCCTCGTTTGGTTCGTAGAAGATATACAGTACATCTTCACCATTGGGTGATTTGATCTGGCGATGGAAAATTAAATCGTCCAGTTGGTCGTCAAAATAGCGTGTTTGCCCAGATTGTAAATAATAGCCACCAGGAAAAATAATTCCCTGGTTCTCAGGTAATTGAACACAGGCACCACCCAATGCATCTTGGCGCAATACCTGCTGGGTGCGGCAATTATAAATAAAATAACGCCACTGTTTTTCTCGGTAGGGAAGTAATTTTAACAACACCATTTCGCCAACTTCGGCAAAACGTAAATCGCAATCTGCGAGTGATTGACTGGCGTCATCAACGGCTTCTTGATAAATACCTTCACCGCTTTGGGTATTGTTTTCTATTTTTACGGTGAGTTTGCCACTCGATACTTCAATAAATACTTTGTCGTTTACATTAATATGTGGGTGACGGCCTTCGACGTGATCGGCGCGATCGGTTTTTTGCCATTCAAAGTCAAAGTTTTCCACTTCGCCTAGGTCACGCTCTCCTCGATTATCAATATAATCTAAGGTGTCATCTTTGGCGATTTGCCAGCGGAACACACGAACATCGGAGAGTTTTTCGCCAATCTGAAATAGCGCAAAGAGCTTGTTTGATTTAACAAATAGGTGTTGTAGCCGGGTGTCTTTGTAATACGTGTATAGTTCATCAAAGTCCCGTAAGAAACGCTGGTCAGTGAGGAATTTGGTTTCTTGCGGATAAGGTTCTATTTCGTAGTGGTCTTCTTGCAAGTGTAGCTTTTGTACGGTGAATACATCGCTGACTTGGGTATTTTGTTTAAGCCCCATAAAGACATTATAAGCAAAGATAAGCTTGTCGCCGATCAGTACGATGTCGCGCGGTACGCAGTTATGCTCAGTACGAACTCTTGCTCGACCTTTCACTTTAAGCTCGGTGCTGCCAAAAGTATCAACACGCTGTTGGTTGAGTTTATCTATTTGACTTTTCAGTTCGCTGCCAAAGTTACTAAGTCGGCGTTTAATCAGTTGATAAGAGTCTTGTTCGAGCGTTCGCTCTGGCGCTTGTTGCGTTGCTTCCGTCATTCTTTGCTTTCCTATGTGCGCTGTCGCAAATGGGGGAGAGGAGCCAAGCAGATTGACTCCTCAGGGTTAATTACTCTAGTGGTTCGCTTTGTTTACTGCCATTTAACGAGCCGCCAAGTAACTTGAGTAGCTGCTGTTTGTCCGCATCTGAGCTATTGCTTAGTTGTTGGAAGAACTTACTCATGTTGATGTTTTTTAGCGTTTCCGACGACGCATTTGCACCAGCCAACACCCCTTTTAGGTCGTCCATCAAATTACGCTCACCGTTTAGGTGATCTTTAAATACGGTTTGTACCGTCTTACTTTCGCCGACTAAGCCGTCAATTGACTTGCCCACTGTGATGGCATTCATAAACTGGTTAAAGAACTGGCCGTCGCCGCCCATAAAGTTGATATCAGCACCGCTTAGTGCTTTACCTAATACTTCAGCCTGACTTGCAGAAACTTGTTTGTTTGCCTCGATACTCGCAAGCGTCAGCTCTTTCTGTTGATTTAGCTGTAGTGTAAAGCCTTCGTATTCACGGGCGTCTTTATCCATCTTATTAAGTGCTTCCAGCTTCTCTGTAAGACCTTTGGCTTCTGCTGACATCTTACGCTCAAGGTTGATAGCTTCTGCTTCACCTTGTTTTTCAATTGCTTCAGCCATTGCTGATTGAACCTCAGCTTCTGCTAAACCAATTTCACGTTTGCCTTGTGCCTCGGCTTCACTTTGCTTCTTGGTTGCCTCTGCCATTGCAGCTTGTACTTCGGCTTCGGCGCGGCCAATATCACGTTTGCCTTGTGCTTCGGCTTCTAGTTTTTGCTGTAGCACTTTAGCGTCTGTTTCGCCTTGTATCGCACTAGCAGTTGCTTTTGCCTTGATGATATCTGCTTCTGCAAGACCAGGCGCAGCCGCTTCAACTTGGGCAGCTTCGGCAAGAATCTTCTTCGACTCTGCGGTTTGGTTCGCAATACGTAGTTCTGCTGCGGCCATTTTTTCCATTTCACGGGCTTTAAATTCGGCAGCTTGCTCTTTAGCTTTAGCCGCTTCAATATCTTTAACCAGCGCTTCTTCGGCCTCAGCTTGAGCAAGAATAATTTTCGCTTGCTTCTCACGCTCGGCTTCAGCAATACATTGCACGTCTTTGATGCGCTCTTGTTCCTCGGCAACGGTTTTCTCTACGGCAACCCGTTCACGCTGAACATCGGCGATTTCTTTTTGCTCGACTTCCAGTGCTTTGGCTTTTTGGATACGTAAAATTTCGGTTTCGCGTTCGCGTTCGATAATTTCAATTTGGCGAGAACGCGTGACTTTTTCTTCTTCTATGCCGAGTAAGCGAAGGCGATTTTGCTCTGCAACATCGATTTCGCGTTGTTTGTTGTGTTCTGCAATTGCAATTGCTTCGTCTGCTTTGAGGCGTGCTTCTTCGGCTTTTAAGCGCTCTTCATGCTTAACACGTTCAGCTTCAGCGGCTTCACGAGCGCGCACTGATTCGATTTCACGGCGCTGTCTCGCGCTGGCATCTTCTCGTTGACGCTCGACTTCTGCGGCTTTTTCAAAGGCTGCTTGGTTTTGGTTGTCGATTTGCGCTTTTTCATCGCATTTAAGTTGGTTAGTTTCCACGTTTTGGCGCGAGGTTTTTTCGGTAATACGGCGAATACCTTCAGCGTCAAGAATGTTATTTGGATCTAACTTTTCGATAGAGGTTTGTTCAAGATAATCAATCGCCACATCCTCTAACGTATAGCCAGATAAATCTTGTCCAATCACTTCTTTAATAGAATCTCGGAACTCATTACGATGTGTAAATAGCTCCTCAAAATTCATGCGCTTACCAACGGTTTTCAAGGCTTCGGAGAATTTTGCCTCAAATAATGCTTGTAAGGTTTCTGGTGCAGATGCGCGGGCACAGCCAACTTGTTTCGCAACACGTAGGATATCTTCTTTGTTTTCATTTACGCGAATGTAAAAAGTAATGGCGATGTCAGCACGGATATTATCTTTACAGATCAGGCCGCTGTTTTCACGACGCTCTAATACCATGCGATTAGTTGAAATATCCATGACTTCCATTTTATGGATCACAGGTAGTACGATGCCGCCCGTTGTCGTAACATCAGGTTCGTTTTTCATCTTGTTGATGATCAGTGCCTGACCTTGTTCAACCTTGCGGTAGAACTTTCCAATCAGAAGTAGAATGGCAAAAATAATGACGATGGATATACCCACGATTGTGAGCACTGGTCCGAGGTTGTTTAGAAATTCCATGTTTTTTCCTGCGTTGCGCTATGTTGTTTGAGTTGGTATTAGCTGTATCAACTCGTTCCTAAATTCCGTTATTTTCTGTATTATTACCAAGGTTTAGCCACAATAGTGTAGCTATGTGTAAGGGGGTCGTGTTCGATAAGTAAGGCACTGTCTCCTAGTGTGAAGGTGTTATCTTCATCCGAGCGTACTTCAATGAGTTGATCCGTTCCTTGAATATATACTCGGGCTTGGCCAAAAGTGTTACTGACTCTTGATGTTGCAATGACGCATTCGAGCCCAACCAGCGCTTGCTTCGATGTGGTTTCTTGGCTTTCGAAAAAGCGCCGTAATGGCCGTACAATCACGGCGGTTAGTGGTAGTGCAACAATGAGGCTGACGAGCATAAATGCCGTTCCCACCAGGTAGTAAAAAATGCCATTACCTAGTAGGTAAGCAAAAAATTGTTGTACATAAATACTGACAATCCAGCCCAGCGCGATGATTAGGCTCAGTGAAATACTCACTGGGACGCCACCAAAAGCAACCTCCCAAAAAGAACCAGAACTTGCGCCTTCGGCTTCAATATCAACATCGCCTTCTAAGATATCGATATCAGCAAAACCGAGTAAAGCAATTAACCAGAACAATAGCACTATGAGTAATAGTGTTGAAAAAATAACAGTGGGAAACGTAAATACAGTATTTAAAAATTCCATTGTTGCTCCTTGACTCCTTGCTTTTCCTTTTTAAGTGGTTAAGTAAGCAAGTAAACTGGCCCACTCAACGTCATCAGGCGCTTTTTGGGCCTATCAAAGCGGTGAGTTCCGCATCATAGGATAGTGAGATGAATGAGTGAAAAGAATAGCGTGCGTGTCCGATGGGTTATCGACATCGCAGGAAACAAGTCCGAGAAGCTAGTCAATCAGCTTAAAAACTATCCATGCGTAGTGAGAAAAATCTCACCTTGCGTTTCTAAAGTTGCCACACAAGGACATATTATGTCAAACATTTTTTTGCTGTAAAGATAAGCAGTTTATTCTGTTTATTGTGATAGTGGGAAAGCGTGTTTGTTGGGAGGAAAGTACCAGAGTAAGTGCTAACTTGTGAGTTAGCACCGATAAAAATAATAGACTAAACGTTATCGAACAGGGTTTTTACTTTATCTAAAGTAACGTCGATTTCAGATACTTTGGCAGGGGCAATAAAAATCGTGTCATCGCCAGCGATGGTACCTAATACGCCGTCTGCGGTGCCTAATGAGTCAAGTAGTCTCGCAATTAACTGTGCAGCACCAGGACTGGTTCGAATAATAATCATCATTTCGTTGTGCATAATATCAACGACTAACTGACGCAAAGGGCTTTTTGCTGTTGGCACGCTCATTTCTGCGGGTAAACAGTAAACCATTTCTTGCTTAGCATTACGTGTACGTACAGCACCAAACTTGCTCAGCATGCGCGATACTTTACTCTGACTGACGTTGTCAAAACCTTGTTGTTTTAGAGCATCAACAATTTCACCTTGAGAGCCAAAGTTTTCTTCTTTTAAAATGGCTTTAAATGCTTTGATCAGTGCTTCTTGTTTTTCTTGCGGCTGCATAGTCTGTCTTCTTTTACGGCTAATCTTTAAATTCTACACAAAACCACCGAGATTCCCAAATTTGCGCGACCAAAATGGCAGTCGTAAAGCATAAGTGGACAAAGTGTCGCGATCTTTACACTTTTATTTAAGACATTAGTCAAAAAATCTCGAAAATAACCGTGATTAATTTGTGTTTAACAGCGCTTTTCATTATCTTTACTGCACACTCAATTCCACCTTCAAATTATGGAGAATTCAAATGAAAGTTGCTGTATTAGGTGCCGCTGGCGGTATCGGTCAAGCTCTATCTTTATTGCTTAAAAATGGTCTTCCAGCTGGCTCGGAGTTAGCGCTTTATGACGTTGCACCTGTTGTACCTGGTGTTGCAGTTGACTTATCTCACATCCCAACTGCGGTAAAAGTAGCGGGTTATGGTAAAGACGACCTAGACCCAGCTCTTGCAGGTGCTGACGTAGTGCTTATCCCTGCTGGTATGCCTCGTAAGCCTGGTATGGACCGTGCTGACCTTTTCAACGTTAACGCAGGTATCATCAAGACACTTGCTGAAGGTATCGTTAGAAGCTGCCCTAAAGCACTTGTTGGTATCATCACAAACCCAGTAAATGGCACGGTACCAATCGTTGCTGAAGTGTTCAAAAAAGCAGGTACTTATGATCCAGCTCGCGTATTCGGTGTAACAACCCTTGACGTTATCCGCGCTGAAACCTTCATCGCAGAGCTTAAAGGTCTAGACGTTGCTGAAGTTAAGATCCCAGTAATTGGTGGTCACTCAGGTACTACAATTCTACCTCTACTTTCTCAAGTTGAAGGTGTTGAGTTCACTGACGAAGAAGTTGCTGCACTAACGACTCGTATCCAAAACGCGGGTACTGAAGTGGTTGAAGCTAAAGCGGGTGGCGGTTCAGCTACACTTTCAATGGGTGCAGCAGCAGCACGTTTCTGCTTCTCACTAGTGAAAGGTCTACAAGGTGAAGAAGTACTTGAGTACGCATACGTTGAAGGTAACACAGGCGATGCAACATTCTTTGCACAGCCAGTTATCCTTGGTAAAAACGGTGTAGAGAAGTTACTTCCTTACGGTGAGCTAAGCGCGTTTGAGCAAAAAGCAAAAGACGACATGCTAGCGACACTTGAAAAAGACATCAAAGAAGGTGTTGATTTCATGGCGTAAGCCAGATTGATATAAAAAAACCAGTCGCCTCACAGTGACTGGTTTTTTTATGTGTGATTATTCTTAGTGAAGAATACGTGCTCTGATAGTTCCTTCAACTGCACTTAACTCTTTCAACGCCACTTCAGAGTGGTCGCTATCGACGTCGATAACCACGTAACCAATAGATTCATCCGTTTGTAGGTATTGCGCCGCAATATTGATACCGTGCTGAGCGAACGCTTGGTTGATTTGTGTTAGTACGCCTGGGCGGTTTACGTGTACGTGTAATAAACGACTTCGGTTTGATAATTCAGGTAGAGAAACCTCTGGGAAGTTCACTGCCGTGACTGTTGAACCGTTATCTGAATACTTCGCCAACTTACCCGCGACTTCCACACCGATGTTTTCTTGTGCTTCTTGGGTAGAACCACCGACGTGTGGTGTTAGCAGTACATTGTCAAACTCGCGTAGTGGTGAGACGAATTCTTCATGATTAGATTTTGGCTCAACGGGGAATACATCAATAGCAGCGCCGGAAAGCTTCTTGGCCGCCAATGCTTCAGCTAAGGCGTCGATATCAACAACCGTTCCACGTGATGCGTTAATTAGGATTGCGCCTTGCTTCATCACTTCAATTTCAGCCATGCCGATAAGGTTTTTGGTCTGTGATGTCTCCGGTACATGCAAACTGACCACGTCCGCTCTTTGTAACAATTGCGTAAGCGTGTGTAACTGCGTTGCGTTGCCGAGCGTGAGCTTATCTTCGATGTCATAAAACTCGACGTTCATCCCGATATTCTCAGCCATAATGCCAAGCTGGGTGCCAATGTGACCATAACCAATAATACCTAGCGTTTTACCACGAGCTTCGTATGAACCGTCGGCAGATTTATCCCACTCACCGCGATGCGCCTTTGCGTTACGCTCAGGAACACGGCGCAATAACAAGAGAATTTCACCTAGTACGAGCTCAGCCACAGAGCGGGTGTTAGAAAATGGTGCGTTGAATACGGCGATACCACGTTTTTTAGCGGCATCCAAATCCACTTGGTTGGTGCCGATGCAGAAACAGCCAACAGCGACCAGCTTTTCAGCCTGTTCTAATACTGCTTCCGTAAGGTGGGTACGTGAGCGGATCCCGACAAAGTGAGCATCTTTGATCCGCTCGATCAGCTCAGGCTCCGGTAAGGATGTTTTAACGTAGTCTATGTTGCTATAACCGTTGCGCTTTAGTGTCTCAACGGCGCTTTGGTGCACGCCTTCTAACAACAAAATTCGAATTTTATCCTTTGATAACGAAACCTTGCTCATCTGTAATCTCACTAGTTGATTTTAGGCCCTTCTGGAGTGCCTGTTATTACAACGTCAGCGCCACGCATGGCAAATAAGCCATTAGTCACGACGCCAACAATCTGGTTAATTTTTTCTTCAAGCGCTTTTGCTGCGCTAATTTCTAGGCCATGCACATCAAGAATGACATTGCCGTTATCAGTGATAACGCCTTGGCGGTAAACCGGATCGCCACCTAATTTTAGTAACTCTCTTGCCACGTAACTACGCGCCATTGGGATCACTTCAACAGGTAGTGGAAATGCGCCTAGCGTCTCAACATGCTTTGTATTATCAACGATACAAACAAATTTCTTGGCAACGGCTGCAACGATTTTCTCGCGCGTCAGTGCTGCGCCACCGCCTTTTATCATTTCATTGGTGCTGTTGATTTCATCTGCGCCATCAACATATACCGCAAGCTCTGACACATCGTTTAGCTCGAAAACTTCAATACCAAGTGCTTTTAGCTTCTCTGTTGAAGCTTCAGAGCTTGATACTGCCCCTTTGATTTGATCCTTGATACTGCCAAGCGCATCAATAAAGTGGTTTACCGTTGAGCCTGTACCAACCCCAACAATGGTGTTTTCTTCTACATAGTTCAAAGCTGCCCATGCCGCGGCTTTTTTCATTTCATCTTGAGTCATAACGCTACACTTAGTTGTCATTGAAGTTGTATGGAGTATAACTCAATCAAAGTGTCAGCGTCATGGTCAAAAGCGCCTCAAAATGCGCTTAACTATTTGCCTGCTCAATTATTTTTTGGCCAAGTGTATAGTTGGGTTGGAGTGAGGATAGTTGGGAGCGGTACATCCCAAGCTGCTGTTGGTAAGCTCGGAACTTGCTGGCAATCATGAGCAAGGCCAACAAGTGCTGGTTTAGCTCGCTGCTCAGCGTAGTGTAACGCTAAAGTTCTATCGTAGTACCCACCGCCCATACCGAGGCGATTACCTTGCTCATCAAAAGCAACCAGAGGCATCAAAAGTAAATCCAGTGATGCAAGCGGTGCCACAGCTGAACAATCTAACTTAGGTTCCAAGATAGCATAGCGATTTGCCTTCATGGGTGAGTTTTTTTCATACTTCTGGAAGAGTAAATTTGCAGGGTTGAAGGGATGGATTACGGGTAAGAAAACCTGGTGATTTTTATCCCAAAGCGATTGAATTAAAAGGGATGTATCTAGTTCGCCATCGTTTTGAATATAGACCCCTATATTGGCATTTTTTGGGAGGTTTATTTGTTGAAAAAAATTAATGTTGAGGTGTGCCGCGGCTGTCTTCTGTTGCTCTGCTGATAGCGAGTTTCTTGCGTTTCTAATCATTTTTCTCAAATCAGCACGAGTAACTTGAGATTTATTTATGTTGTTATTAGTTTTATTCATTCTAACGCGAGCCACTCAGGGAAAAACAAACTTACACCAAGCAGAATAAATAAAATAATTAATACAGCGAGCAGATAATATAGCCAAGTTTTAGATTTAGCCGGAGGGCTAGGCTCAAAGTCCAGCTCATCGAATAGCTCCTTCGTCTCCCACTCTTCGTCAGTTGTATCTTCAATTTCAGTATGAGCGGTTGGTGCTACGCGTTGCTCAAGTTCTTCTAATCGCTCTTCGATACGTATTAGACTGCTTGTGATGTAATCCAGCGCTTCAAATACGCGCTCTTGATCTGCGTTAGTTGGGGTAGCGGCTGTTTGGCTTTGTAGCTTGGCGTTGATCCCCGCGCTTGCAAGTAATTTTACCTGTTTTAGCGCTTTGGCTTTATCTGCAGGAGCAAACAAGTTCTTGCCAGCGTAAAATTGCTGGATCTTTGAGGGTGAGGTTTTCAACCTGTCTGCCATCGCGATAGCGGCGCTTTGTTGATCCTTACCGTCGGCCATGCCAACGAAGACGACTTTAAACTGCTCGTTCATGGTGCGTGCCTAAGTTGTAGAGAGATAGTATTGAGTATATCTAGATTATAGGTAACTGTAGAAGGATAAAAGGAAATTTTTACAACCCGGTGAGCATTAAGATAAGTGACCGCTTGCGCGGCCACAATGGGTTGGGAATTTAGTAAAGCGCTGACTGATCTGCTTTGGGTGTTGTTTTTAAGATAAAGTCGCGGAGATCTTCGTTCGATTTTTGTAAATCTTCATGGCGCAGGTACATCATGTGTCCGGAGCGATAACCTTTAAAGCTTAAGCGATCACGCATTTTTCCGCTCGGATCGAGTTGCCACATATTGTACTTGGCATCAAAGTAATTCGTTGCGCCATCGTAGTAGCCAGACTGGATCATCACGTTTAGGTAAGGGTTTTGTGCCATCGCTAATCGTAATTGTTCACCGACATTATTATCGCTGCTATCCCAAGGGTGAACTGAACCAAACATATTATATTTTACATCGGTTTTATAGTTGAGTTCTGTAGCGAAGTAATGATTAATCGCTGGCGTAAATGAGTGCAACCAAGAGGTCAGCTCAGGCCAATAATCAGGGCGAGAACCAGCGTCTCTTTTATCAATACCAAGATAGCGTGAGTCCAACCGACCTAGGGTATAGCCACGCTCACGCAATAGCTCTTTCCAAAATGCCGTAGTAGGAATATCTAGGTTGTTTCGAGCTACAAAGCGCTCGCTTAAGCCACTATATTTAGCAACGGCCTGTGTCACACTTTGCTTTTCTTGGGCACTGATAAATGCGCCTTTGGCGAGTGCGGGAAGATACTGATCAACCGTATATTGTTCAACCTCTGCAAGTACTTCGAGTAAATCTTTATTTTGCAATTCAGAAGACAGCGCTTTGTGGTACCAAGCGGCGGCAGCGTAATACGGTAAACGGTTTGCCACTTCAACCGGACCTTCTCGTTTAATGCCGATTTCTGTAGGAGATACCAACACCACGCCATTGAGATAAAGCCACTGATTGTTTTGCATCGCGTGCGCAAGACCTGACACTCGAGTCGTGCCGTAGCTCTCACCAATCAGGTACTTAGGAGAAAGCATACGCTCATTGCGATGAATAAATGTATTGAGCCATTCGGCTAAGTACTTCACGTCCGCGTTGACGCCAAAAAACATCTTTGTTTGTTCGGCTTTACTCGGATATTTACCTTCAGCATTTTTGAGTACGCGAGAATAACCTGTGTTGACTGGGTTTACATAAACAATATCGGCAACATCTAGCACTGAATATGGGTTGTCTTTCAAGCCGTAAGGTTGCAGTGGATATCCTTCGTCATCAATTTTTAATACTCTTGGGCCTGTATAGGCAATGTGCATCCACACGGAAGCAGAGCCCGGACCACCGTTAAATGAGATCAGCAGCGGACGTTTGCTCATATCTTTGATTTTTGTGCGCTTGTAGTAGGTGTAATGCAACGTTGCAACTGCGTCGCCGTTTTCATTCCACACCGGCTGCGTGCCTGTTGTCGCGGTGTAGTTAATACGTTCACCTTTTATTTCGGCTCGATGCTCAGTTGTTATTTTATGATCTATCTCAATTGCGCGGTTGTGCTCTTCAGCTATGCTTGGTGCTGAGAGTAGGGCACAACTCACGAGCAATAGTGGTAGTAGTTTTTTCATTGCTTCCTCGATATTGCATTAGGTATGTCTGCATTAAAGAAGTATTTCATCTGAAATTCAAAGCCGTTGAGACAAACTCAACAAAAAAAACGGCAGGTTTGAAAAATAGGCTGTTGTAACCTCGTTTATCGAAAAGTAACGAATTTGAGCCGATTTGGTTTTTTTTAGTGCAAGATTCGCGTATATTTAATACTTAATTATGTAGTAATAAAGTATTTAGCCTCATTAAATTCTTGTTTCACTGCGCTTCTCGTTGTACTTAAGAGATCTCAATCCATGCAAAGAATTTTAATTGTTGAAGACAGTAAAGTCGTACAACAGGTATTGCGACACCTTGCTGCTCAGCATCTAGATGTCGAAATCGATTTTGCTTGGTCCCTCAAGGAAAGTAAGGACTTCTTAGCACAGCACCAATATACATTGGCGCTGGTAGATTTAACGCTGCCCGATGCGATGGACGCAGAGGTCGTGCAGCTCACGCTTAGCCACAAAATACCCACCGTGGTGTTGACCTCAAAAATAGATGAATATAGCCGCCAGCAAATGCTTGAAATGGGTGTGGTGGATTATGTGATTAAAGATAACCGCGATTCATACCTATACGCGGTCAAGTTAGCATCTAGACTATTGAGAAACCAAGGTTGCAAGGCGCTGATCGCCGATGATTCTGTGATTAGTCGAGCGGTAATGAAGCAGATGCTTGAAAAGCAATTATTTACAGTGCTTGAGGCGCAAGATGGCGAACAGGCATTGGAGATGTTGCTATCTGACCATGAAATTAAGCTACTGCTGACGGACTTTGCGATGCCGACGATGGATGGCTTTGAGTTGGTAAAATCCGTTCGTAATAGTCGTGGACGAGATGAGTTGGCGATTATTGGTCTGTCTGGCGCAGGAAGTCATGGTTTGTCAGCAAAGTTTATCAAATACGGCGCCAATGACTTTTTGGCAAAACCTTTTATGAGTGAAGAGTTTCATTGTCGTATCATGCAGACGATGGAACAGCTCAATTTGATCGCAGAAATCAAAGAATATGCGCATCGAGACTATTTAACAGGGCTTTATAACCGCCGCTATTTTTGTCAGCAAGCAGAGCGTTTAATCAAGAACAAACCGAGCCAGCATATATTGGCATTGTTAGACCTCGATCACTTTAAGTCTATTAATGATCAATATGGCCATGAAAGCGGTGATGATGTACTTAAACAAGTTGCTGATTTACTGCGTAGTGCATTTGGTCACTACATTGTCGCACGTATCGGTGGGGAAGAGTTTGCTTTGCTTATTCCAAGCTCAGATATGAAGATGGCAAAGCACATGCTAGAAGACTTTAGAGAGCGCCTTGCACAGCAAGCATTCAAAATTCCTGAGGGTAAGCATTATTGCACCATCAGTATTGGCCTCGCGGCTTGCCAATCAAAGAGTTTAAGCGAAGTAATGCGCAAGGCAGATAAGGCGCTCTACAAAGCGAAGGACAAACAACGAAATTGCGTTATCGCGCATTAGCTTTTCGTTATTTGGGTGTTTATGCACCAATTCAGTTCAGACTTAATATCAATGCACCTAGATGGTGCATTTTTTATGCGTGAAATTCCACCTCTCACTTTAATTCATTGTTAATTAAGGAATAAAAAATTTGGCATAAAGGTTGGATTACTGCATACAACAGGATCAACTGTCCTAAGGGGACTCAGCATGAAAATGATAAGTGCAATAATAAAACCATTTAAGCTTGATGAGGTACGTGAAGCGTTAGCCGATCTAGGGATTGAAGGTATGACGGTTGTTGACGTTAAAGGGTTTGGACGTCAGCGCGGTCATACCGAACTGTATCGCGGTGCAGAATATCAAGTCGATTTCATTCCAAAAATAAAAATAGAAATTGCGACATTAAGCGAAAACGCCGAGCGCGTTGTGGAAACGGTTACAAAGGCTGCGTTCACTGGAAAAATTGGTGACGGAAAAATCTTTGTTTACGACTTAGACCAAGTTGTTCGGATCCGTACCGGCGAACTTGATGAAGAAGCCATTTAAGGGGAGCCGAACAATGGAAAATACAATAATAGAACTAAAATTTTCATTAAATACCTTTTACTTTTTGATCTCTGGTGTCTTAGTTATGTGGATGGCTGCCGGATTCGCTATGCTTGAAGCGGGATTAGTACGCTCAAAAAATACCACTGAAATCCTTACCAAGAACGTCGCACTGTACGCCATTGCTTGTACTATGTATCTGCTTATTGGTTACAACATCATGTATGTCGATAATGCCGAAGGTGGGGTTTTACCAAGTCTCGGTGCGCTCATTGGCAGTGCAGCTGATGATGCCGACCATGCACTGCAATCCGACTTTTTCTTCCAAGTGGTATTTGTTGCAACGGCTATGTCAATTGTCTCTGGCGCTGTTGCCGAGCGTATGAAATTGTGGGCGTTTTTAGCATTTTGTGTGGTGTTAACTGGTTTTATCTACCCGTTAGAAGGCTATTGGACGTGGGGCGGTGGTTTCTTATCTGAGCTTGGCTTTGTTGACTTTGCCGGTTCAGCCATTGTGCATGGTGCCGGTGCTGCTGCGGCACTAGCGGGTGTTCTGTTACTTGGTGCGCGCAAAGGAAAATATGGCAAAAATGGTGAGATTTACCCAATTCCTGGTTCCAACATGCCACTGGCTACACTAGGCACCTTTATTTTGTGGATGGGATGGTTTGGCTTTAACGGTGGCTCTCAACTGTTCCTTGCCGACAAAGAAAATGCCATCGCGGTCAGCCAAATCATGCTAAATACCAATGCGGCGGCGGCGGCAGGTGCGGTTGCTGCACTGTTGGTGTGTAAATTAATGTGGGGCAAGGCGGATTTAACTATGGTACTTAATGGTGCGCTAGCAGGTCTGGTGACTATTACCGCTGAGCCTGCCTCTCCAACACCTGTATTAGCGCTTATTCTCGGTGCCATAGGCGGTGCATTGGTGGTGTTTAGTATCGTTGCACTAGATAAGGCAAAAATTGATGATCCTGTCGGTGCTATCTCTGTTCACGGTATATGTGGTGCGCTAGGTGTGATGATGGTGCCATTTTCAAACTCAGACGCTACTTTCCAAGGTCAGGCTGTGGGACTTATCACTATTTTAGGTTTTGTTTTCATTGCTTCTTATATTGTCTGGAGTGTATTGAAAGCGAGCATGGGGATCCGCGTTGGCGAAGAAGAAGAACTAAGCGGTATGGATCAACATGATTGCGGCGTAGATGCCTATCCCGAGTTCGTGACAGTTCGCGGACAATAATACCAATTTGGCTCTCAGTCAATATTGTAAAGTTCTCGTTGTCTAAACAAAGTGAGTCCAACAGGGCTCACTTTTCTTTATATATATTATTCTACTTTCAGCAGTTGTTAATTTAGGTTACCCTACCATCTTGCGATTCATTTTTTAGTTTTACTTGGGTCATGACGGATAAAAAGAAACGAAAACCTGCCAACAAATCAAACGTCAAAGCGAACACTTCGCGTAAAAACAATACCCAGCAAAACGGTTCTAAGATGCAAAGAGTTAAAAGCCGTGTACTGAGCACGTTGTGGTCTTTCTTTTGGAAAGGGACTATTGCGGCGATATTCCTTGTTGCAATCTATATCATCTACTTAGACGCCAAAATAAGCCGGCAGTTTGAGGGCAATAAGTGGGAACTTCCCGTTCAGGTTTATGCCAGATCGATGCAGTTTTTCCCCGATCAATTCCTTAATGAGGATGAAGTGCTGTGGGAGCTGAAGCGGCTTAACTATTCTCGTGTAAATCGTATCAGCCGTACCGGTCAATATATCGTTCAAGGTCGCACAATCACCATCCATCGTCGCGCGTTCGAATTCTACGATGGCCCAGAAGTGGCGCGTATTTTTACGCTTAATTTTGCTGGTAAAAAGCTTGCCAATATTGTTGATAATCAAGGTCGGCGCTTAGCCGGCGCTCGCTTAGAGCCGGTGCAGATTGCTCGGATCGGCAATGAATCGCGCCAAGACCGAGAGTTTGTTCCGTTCGATAAATTCCCTAATATTTTAAAAGAAACACTGCTGGTGGTAGAAGATCGAGACTTTTACGAACATCATGGTGTTTCTGCGCTGTCTATTTTGCGTGCGCTGTATGCCAACATCAAAGCGGGGCGAACTGTGCAAGGTGGCAGTACGCTTACGCAACAGCTCGCAAAGAACTTTTATCTCACCAGAGATCGCACCTTAATCCGCAAGGTGAATGAAGCATTCATCGCATTGATTTTAGATTTCCGTTATAGCAAAGATGAAATCCTTGAAGCCTATTTAAACGAAGTGTTTTTGGGACAAGCCTATAATCAAGGCGTTCATGGTATGGGGCTTGCGGCCGATTTTTATTTTGGTAAACCAGTGGACGAGCTTGAGTTTGACCAAGTCGCTATGTTAGTTGCAATGGTTAAAGGACCGTCTTTTTATAACCCAAGACGATATCCTGAGCGGGTAATGGAAAGGCGCGATTTAGTCTTAAGGTTGATGGTGGAAAATGGCCTCATCACAACCCCTGAGTATCGCGCGGCGCTCTCTAGGCCGATTGATGTACAGCCTTTAAAAGCGAGCCGTATGCAGTCTTATCCTGGATATTTGGAGTTGGTGAATCGCGAGTTAAAGAAACTGGTGCCTGATGATGACATTGTCGACTCTGGAATTCGGATTTTTACTTACCTAGATTTACAAAAGCAAACGGCGATGGAAGATGCTGTTAAAAAGGGCTTACCTTACTTAGAGCGCCGTTTCAAAACGGAAGAGCTAGAAACCGCGATGCTGTCAGTTAATGTTGAAAAAGCGGGCGTATCGGCGTTAGTTGCTGGTCGCCAGTTGAAGTTTTCAGGTTTTAATCGGGTATTAGACACCGAGCGCAATATAGGTTCACTGGTTAAACCCGCTATTTATTTGAGCGCTTTGTCGAATCCAAACTACCATTTGGGTATGCTACTTGATGACAGTCCACTCGAAGTGACTGACGGTTCAGGTAAAGTTTGGTCTCCAGAGAACTTTGATCATAAATTCAGAGGCCAAGTACCAATGTTTGAAGCGTTCAGCAATAGTATCAATATTCCAGCAGTAAACCTTGGCTTGGATGTGGGTGTGAATCGAGTCGCGCAAACTTTGAATGACCTTGGTGTTTCTAAGTCGATTCCACTTTATCCTTCTTTATTGTTGGGCGCGTTAGAGTTATCCAGTTTTGATGTTGCACAGGCGTACACCACACTTGCTGCAGATGGTAAGCAGAGCGAGTTGACTAGTGTCATGGCGATCACCGATTCACTGGGTAAGCTGGTATACGAACATCCCGTGCAAAAAAACCAAACGCTAGACAGCGATGCGGTATACATGACGAAATATGGCATGAAGCGTGTAACTAAAAAAGGCACTGCTAAACGTCTTAACCTTCACTTCCCCTCAATTCAACTTGCAGGGAAAACGGGGACTAGTAATGATTTAAGAGATAGCTGGTTTGCAGGTTTTGACCAAAATACGGTCACCGTGGCTTGGATTGGCCGTGATGATAATAAGCCAACGGGATTAACGGGCAGTCAAGGAGCGCTTGAACTTTATATTCGGTATCTCAAGCCGCTGAATCCACAAGCGATTGTTGATGAGCGTCCAAAGTCCATTCGCTGGGCCTTTATCAATCCGAAAACGGGTAAGCAGTCGCCTCCGAGTTGTGGTCCTGTATTACAGCTACCTATTAGAGAGAGTATGTTTGAACCCAGACCAGGTTGTTAGTAATTTAGGAACTTGAAAGTATTTTTGTAAACTAATCTTTAATTATTCTCTTGTTTGTCATAGTATATTTCCGTTCAGGGAACAGAAACTGAACATATAACAATTACAATGTTCAAAGGAAATATAATAATGAAGACATTTCAAAGAAATATCCTTTCTTTGGCTGTAGTTGGTGCCTTGGTTTCAGGTACCGCGATCGCAGCCGACGCTACATCTTCAGGGTTTCTATACGGTGTTGTAGAGAACACTGCGGGAGAATCAGTATCAGGCGTTACTATTGAGATACTTAATAAAGATACTGGACTGCAGCGTGTAGTTACTACAGGTAATAACGGTAGTTACCGATTCCCGTTGTTGCCAGCGGGTACCTATGATGTGACCGTTAAAAAGAATGGCCAAATATTACACCAGCAAACAGATGTAAATGTTAGAGTGGGTACACGTACAAATATTCCACTCTCTGTTACTTCTAGCAATGGTACTGAAGTGATTGAGGTTGTAGGATCTCGCATTAGTTCGATAGATGTGGCATCCAGTGAAGCGGTGACTATTGTCGACCAAGAGTTCCTTGCTCGAGTTCCTGTTTCGCGAGATATTGCCTCAGTTGCAATGTTAGCACCAGGCACGACAAAAGGTGATGAATCATTCGGTAATATCGCTTCGTTTGGTGGGTCATCAGTAGGTGAAAACAGCTACTATGTTAACGGTATGAATGTCACAAACTTCCGTAATGGTCTAGGTGGTGCAGATGTTCCGTTTGACTTTTACGATAGCTTTGAGGTGAAAACAGGTGGTTACTCTGCCGAGTTTGGTCGCTCAACGGGTGGTGTAATTAATGCCACAACACGTCGCGGTAGCAATACTTTTGAGTACGGTGGCGGGGTAGTTTTAGAGCCAAGCTCACTGCGCGAGACTAGTCCTCAGGCTTATCGTTCGGCGGAAGGTGAAGCTCTTTATGGTACGGATATTTATCACCGTGACCAAGAAGAACGAAAAGTAGGTAAAAACGAATATACACTGTACGCTGGTGGTGCGTTGATAGAAGATAAACTTTTCTTCTTTGGCCTTGCTAATTATAACGAACGTGATTCTGATTACGCAGAGGAGTCAACAAAATACGTTCGTGAATCAGGCGATTTGTTCCTTGCTCTTAAATTAGATTATTACATTACAGATGATCACATTATTGAGTTTACTGGGTGGGATAGCTCAAGTGATCTTGATAGTGTGAAATATAACTGGGATTCAAAAGCGCACAAAACGACTTCTCGTCGAGGAGACTACACTCAAAAGCGTGGTGGTAAAACTTACTCATTCAAATATACAGGTATTTTGACTGATACATTCACAATGAGCGCAATGTATGGTGTAAATGAAGCAAACTACAGTAACGTTAACGCAGGTAGTTCACCTTTTGGTGAGTATCCACGTGTATACGAGCGCTTCTCTAGTACTGATCTGGGTGATTGGGCACTAAGTACACCTAGCTTGGAAGAAGATAAACGAACAGCTTACCGCTTAGATTTTGATTGGTATGTGACGGATAATCATACTCTACGTTTTGGTATTGATAGAGAAGAGTTAGAGGCGGTTAACCAGACACAGCGTGCTGGCGGTGCTTCATATCGTTACGAAGGCTGTGCGGATATGGACGCTGTACGTGCAGGAGACCCTTCATCGTGTACGTCAGTACGTAAAGAGATATACCGCAATATCGGTGATTTTGAAACCAATAGTTCAGCCTATTATATTACTGATACGTGGACTGTCACTGACGATCTAACTGTTACTTTAGGCTTAAGAAACGAAACCTTTGAAAACTATAATAAAGCAGGTGAAAAGTTTATTGATGTGAGCGACCAATGGGCTCCTCGAGTTGGTTTAAGTTGGGACCCATACGGGGAAGGTGAGTTTAAAGTATTTGCTAATTTTGGCCGCTATTTCTTACCGGTTGCAACGAATACAAACGTTCGTATGGCAGGTGATGAGCTTTATACTCGCCAGCAATTTGAAGTACTTGGTATCGCCGATGATATTTCTAAAGAGCCAATTTTAGGTGAAGCGACAGGTGGCTTATTGGTACTAGCAGATGGTACTTTGAAAAACACCGCTGAAACCGTTAATCAAGACCTAGATCCTATGTATCAAGATGAATTTATTTTAGGTTTTCAGATGATGCTTGATGATGATTGGAGCTTAGGTGTTAAAGGGACTTACCGTAATCTTGGTAGCTCGCTTGAGGACATTGCGGTTGACAAAGGCTTTGACGACTATTTAAAAGCTGAGTTTGGCAGTGGTTGTACAGTGTGTGATGGTTTCCATTACTATGTGCTAACCAACCCTGGTTCAGATGTAACCTTTGCGACTGACCCTGATGGTGATGGACCGCTAGCAAATCAAGAGTATACTATTCCAGCTTCATACCTAGGTTATCCAGAGTCAGAGCGTCAATATGGGGCAGTTGACATCAACCTTAGCAAAGCTTGGGGCGATGGTTGGATGTTAGATCTAACGTATACTTGGGCGCATAGCTGGGGTAATAATGAAGGTTTCGTACGCTCAGATAACGAGCAAGATGATGCGGGTGCAACAACCAACTTTGACCAACCAGGCTTGACTGATGGTGCAAAAGGCAACTTGCCTAATGACAGACGTCATCAGATCAAAGCTCAGTTTGCTTACGAAATCACAGAAAATATTCTGTTAGGTTCAAACTTCTTATGGCAGACGGGTCGTCCATATGGGGCTTATGGATATCACCCGACAGATGTATTCGCATCTTACTACGATGCAGAGTCATTTTATCGCGGTGGCGAGCTCGTACCTCGTGGCTCTTTAGGGACTACCCCTAACACTTGGAGTCTAGACTTGAGCTTACAATATAACACGACTGTTTATGATCACGATCTGACATTCAGAGCGGACGTGTTCAACGTGTTTAATAACGATAAACCGACCAAGTATAATGAAGTTTCTGAAATTAGAAAAACAGTACCTGATGAAGGTGATAATTTCGAAGGGTATCGTGGTGATCCAGATCCAGACTACCTGTTACCTAAGTACTTCCAAGAGCCTCGTAAGATTCGCTTGAGTGCGACATTTAAGTTTTAATACTTAATACCATGTTATAGGGGAAGCTTAGCTTCCCTTTTTTATTCCGTTTTGTACTTAGTTATATTTTCCTCCATAACGGCTGCAGTATCGGTAAGTAAGAACGCATTAGCTTGAGTTTCTCGTGCTGAACTCAATGTGTGTTGAGCAAGCTCGTTAATCTCAGAGGATTCATTTAAAGCCTGCTCTGTTGCTTGAGTTTGTTGTTGTACCAGCTGACTTATCAGTTTCCCTTGCTCGTCTATGTCTCGCATGCTTTGCTCGGCGTGCTGTAGGACTTCATTAGTATCATTCGCGGCGATAACGCTTTGTGCCATATTGTCTTCACTGCTGCGCATTTTGTCTTGCGTGTCTCTGGATGCAGCTTGTAAAGATTGAATAATATTGTGTATTTCCTCTGTTTGTTGCTGCGTTCTTTGCGCAAGCGTTCTAACTTCATCCGCTACTACTGCAAACCCTCGGCCCTGTTCACCTGCACGAGCAGCCTCAATTGCGGCATTGAGCGCGAGTAAATTGGTTTGCTCGGCAATTTCTCTAATCGCGGAACTCACCTGACTAATGTTTTGCGTGTCTTCTGCGAGCTTATCTAAGGCCGCACGACTTTGTTGAAACTCAGTTTGTAGCTCGGTCATTTGTTCTGCTAGGGCTGTGGTATTGACACTACTTTGCTTTACTTGTTTGGCTGCTACGGAGGCCAGCTCTGTGGCGTTAAATGCGGCATCCTCAACCGAGCGAGCGGATTGTGCCATATTCTCGAGTGAGTGGTGAATAGACTGGATTTTATTCTCTTGCTGGGCGACGTCCTTCTCAGTATCTTGGCTTATCTTATTGAGTGTTTTTGTTGCTTGCTGTAGCTCGTCACTACTTAATCGAACGCTACCAAGTAAAGAGATAAAGGCATGTAGTACCGCATTAAATTGTTCAATAATTTGGCTAAGCTCGTCAGAGCCAGTTGCCTGCGCTTTGATGCTTAAATCCCCTCGAGAGGCGGCCTGCGCGGCATGTGAGAAAGTCGTGATGGTGCCCATGACCGACAAGTAAAAGCCAACCATAAGATAAATAGCGATGATCAGTGAGAGTAGCGAAGCCATGGCAACGGTGTTTCTGATCCACCGTTGCTGGTTTTGTTTTTCGGCGACAAGCCCGGCAAGCGTGGGTGTTGCAACATTAACAAACTGCTTGATAGCATCACTTGCACTTTGGTAGTAACGGTTAAATTGCGCTTGTGAGAGTGCCAGTTCATCAGGGTCTAACAAACCTGTTTTCACCGCTTGCTGGTAATCAGAGAGGCTAGACTCAAGCTCAGCTAAGGGCTGACTAAGCTGCTTTTTGAGTCGCTGATTATCATTGATAGCAATGTTAAGCTTGCCTGAAAATAGTGTCGTGACGCCTGGCAATCCTTTGTTTAAATTGGACAGCGCAATAAAACTATCTGGAGTAAAACTGCCTCTACTGATGATATCGCTTGCTTGCGCTTCAATTGCATTGATTTGCGATATAAGTCTTGGCGCAGACTCAACAAGTGTGCGATTCAGGTAACTGCGTCCAAGATCATCATCGACGGCAAGTTGAGAGGCAATTGAGAGCTGCTCAAGGGCGCTTGCACCTGCGGCGCTCACTTTGGGTAACTTAGCGCGTTGCAATAAAATTGAATTATCGGAAGCTTTACCCGCTAAAATGTTTTCCAACATACTAGGGTAAAGCGTGAGCCCTTGCCTTTGCATCTCACTGACAGAAATAGAATGGTTAAGTACACTGTTTAGAAAAAACAAGCTGAGGCTTAGCGGTAGTAATAAAATACCAAATACAACGGCCATTTTGGTTTTGTATCGCAACCGCGCCATCAAACGGGTTGCAGGATTAATTAGTGTATTAAATCCAGCCATCACTTCCTCTGTATGATAGTTTTAACTTAGCACAGCGTTATTAATTAAGTACGCCTTGGTTAACTAGACCGAAGCTTTTGAAAAGCTTATTCAAAGCGTAGCTGAAAAAACAAAAAAAGCCCTGAACGGGCTTTTTAAATACAAACTAATGTGGGTTACAATCAGTGATTACAACTTGGCAAATGCACGCTTTGCAGCATTAATAGTGTTAGCAATTTCTTTGTCAGAATGCATTGTGCTCACGAAACCCGCTTCGAATGCAGATGGGGCCAAATAAACGCCTTCATCTAGCATCAGATGGAAGAACTTTTTGAAGCGCTCTAGGTCACATTCAGTTGCTTGTTGATAGCTGGTTACTTTCTTAGCGTCAGTAAAGAAGAAGCCAAACATACCACCTGCGTAGTTAGTCGTAAGTGCGATACCTGCTTCATCAGCAGCCGCTTGGAAGCCTTCACACAGGGCCTTACTCTTAGCTTCAAGCTCTGCGTGTAGCCTTTCTTTTGAAAGCAGCTCTAGCGCTTTTAAACCGGCAGCCATAGCAATTGGATTACCAGATAGCGTACCTGCTTGATAAACGGGACCAACAGGTGCGATGTAATCCATGATCTCTTTTTTACCACCAAACGCACCCACTGGCATACCGCCACCAATCACTTTACCTAAACAGGTCAAGTCTGGGGTGATGTTGTAGTATTGTTGAGCACCACCAAGTGCAACACGAAAGCCTGTCATGACTTCATCAAAGATAAGCACACTTTGATTGTTAGTACATACTTCGCGCAGGCCTTCTAAAAAGCCTTCTACCGGTGGAATACAGTTCATGTTTCCAGCAACTGGCTCGATGATCACACAGGCGATTTGATCTTTGTACTGCTCAAAAATCGCTTTTACTTCATCAAGATTATTAAATGAAACCGTTAGCGTATGCTTGGCAAAATCGGCAGGAATACCCGGTGAGTTAGGCACGCCCATGGTTAGAGCTCCTGAGCCTGCTTTAACAAGCAAAGAGTCAGCGTGACCATGGTAGCAGCCTTCAAACTTTAAGATTTTATCGCGGCCGGTGTAACCACGAGCAAGGCGAATAGCGCTCATGGTCGCTTCTGTACCAGAGCTTACCATGCGTACTTTTTCAATAGATGGTACTAGCGCTTTTACTTTTTCCGCCATTAGGATTTCAGTTTCCGTCGGCGCGCCGTACGATAGGCCATTTTCAACCGCTTCAAGCACTGCTTGTTTAATCTCAGGATGGTTATGACCTAAGATCATCGGGCCCCAAGAACCCACATAATCAATGTACTGTTTACCATCGGCATCAAAGGTGTGAACGCCTTCGGCTTTGGTGATAAATAGTGGCGTACCACCTACACCATTAAAAGCGCGAACAGGAGAGTTAACGCCTCCAGGGATTGAGTCTTGGGCGCGTTTGAATAAGTCTTGACTGATTGTCATTGTCGATCCTTTTTAGCTTTCACGTTTGCGGCTAAACCAAGGTACTTCTACCTCGTGTTTTTCCACTTGGTTTTCAACACCTAGCGTTAGGGCAAAAAGTGCCATACGGATCAATACACCATTTTGAACTTGGCGGAAGATAGCTAGGTTGTCGTTGTTATTTAGGTCGTTGTCTAGCTCGTTTGCATCGCTACGGCTGTCGCGAGGTAATGGGTGCATTAATACTGAGCTAGGTTTACAGTGAGCGTCATAAATCGCTTGGCTGATCCTAAAACCACCACGGTATTTGTTTGCTTCTTCTTGAGAAGGGAAACGCTCTTCTTGAATACGGGTCTGGTAAACGATATCGGCAGCTAAATTGCCTTCCATCTTAGACACGACTTCGATACGGTGACCGGCATTGTCTACGACATCTAAAATTGACTGAGGCATTTGTAAGCCATCCGGTGCAACCATTGTAAAGTGGATATCTTTGTAGTGGCTAAGTAACTTTGATAAAGAATGCACGGTGCGGCCGTATTTTAAATCCCCGACTAGGGCGATGTGCATGTTATCAATTCCAGTACCAAAGCGGCTAAGCTCTCGGTCAATTGTCAGTAAGTCCAACAGAGCTTGGGTAGGGTGCTCATTAGGGCCATCGCCCCCGTTTATGACAGGAACATCGGAACCGGTTGCAAACTCGGCTACTGAACCTGCATCTGGGTGGCGCATTGCCACCGCGTCAGCATAAGCGGAAATCACACGGGCGGTATCATATAAAGATTCGCCTTTTGTCAGTGCTGAGCTTTGCATACCTGTGGTTTCACGGACTAGGCCGCCGAGCAGGTTAAATGCGGTGCCGAAACTTACGCGTGTTCTCGTACTTGGTTCAAAGAATAGATTTGCCAAAATCGCCCCATTGAGTACTTGGGTACGTTTTTGCTTTTTAGCATAGGGTTCCATTTTTTTGGCAATGGAGAAGATGTGTTCAATAGAATCTCTGTCTAATTGATTGACAGAAAGAATGTTTTCACCTTGGAAACTGAACATTTGGCGATTCCTAAAGACAAATTGACTACCGGGTTGCAGGTCGCTTACCCAACCAGATAACACGCAGATTGTGGGCGGTTACTTGGGCGCATATTATACCCAAGTACCCCCAATAATGCACGGTTACAGTGCAGGTTTTAAAACGGCAAGAAAGACAATGGCTAATAGGATTAGCACGGGAAATTCGTTGAAAAAACGATAGAACTTGTCACTTTTACGATTGCGATCATGTTTGAAATCGGCAAGCAATTTAAAGCAATAGCCATGATAAATATAAAGTAAAATCACTAAAGTCAGCTTGTAGTGCAGCCACATACTGTGCTTAAACCATTCGCGTCCGTATTCTGTAATCGTTAAGACTCCAAACACAGCGGTGAGAATAGCAAATGGGGTTACAAAATAGAGTAGGCGGCGCTCCATGATTTTGAGCATTGAGCTGCAAGATTTTTCTTCAGTCATCGCGTGATATACAAAGAGACGTGGCAGATAAAAAATCCCTGCAAACCAGGCAATCATAAAAAAGATATGTAAGGCTTTATACGTTAGCAATAAGCTCATTAGAAATTCCACTTTTTAGGCTAGAGTAAACTGTTTCTGGTGGTGAGTATGTGACGAATTTGGTCCCATCGCAATAATCCAAGTATTTGTTTATCATCCTTTTGATTGTATATATACACCGCGCCTGAACGTTTATCTTTTAGCACATCAAAAGCATCTGCTAAGGTCGCTTGTGTGCTTAATCCTTGCAGCTCGATATAAGAGACCGATACGCTGCCCTCGGAGATTAAGTTCAAATCGTATTCGGCTAAGCGGTAGCCGCTTTGTTCGTCATAAACAATAAGCGGTGTTTGGCTATCAACCGCGGATAGGGTTTCTTTTATTTGCTCTTTGTCGTCGGAATAGAGCAGTTTAAAATTCTCATCCATCTCAGCCACTATCCCCACTTTCTGCAATGCCTCTTTTGCGGGCGATACTTGGTAAGGTAGTCCTTGAAAGTCCAGTTGTTGAATAAAAATGGAGCGATTGCCAAACGCCTGTAAAGCCGTAACGTAAGCGGTGGTGATCACCAGCATAGCTGGAACGATTATTTTTGGGTTTGAAGTCAGCTCCATCACCGCAGTAAGCGCAGCAAGCGGGGCGTGCAAAGTCGCAGCAAGTAAGCCTGCCATACCGAGTACACCATAAGTTCCTGCAACATCAACGCTTGGTTCTATAAACTGGGCAAAGAAAGACATTAAGGTGCCCATGATAACCCCAAGCCCAATCACTGGACCAATAATACCACCGGGAATACCAAGTCCAATCGCAAATAAAGTTGCCATCAGCTTGGCAATCAAAATTGTGGTAAGTAGTTGTAAATTATGCGGAGATTCAACTGCTTGGGTGATAGCGCTCATACCTGAGCCCATGGCCCCTGGTACGGCATAGCCAATTAATCCCGCAATTAAACCCGCTAATAGAAGACGAGGAAACATACTGATGGGCTTAAAAGTTTTGATGATCAGCATTAGATTTTGATTAAAGGCAAAAGCAACCGCCCCTAATGCTGCACCACAAATAATTAAATAAGGGTAATGCCAAAAACTCAACGGGGTGATATGAATGAGTGCCAGCTCGGAACTGTTACCAAACACATATTGCGTGCTCATCGCACCGATCACTGAAGCCAACATCACGGGAACGAAAATGTGGATTTTATACTCCCGGAGCACGACTTCCATGACGAATATCACTGCCGCGAGTGGGGTATTAAATGAGGCGGCAATACCTGCAGCTACACCGCATCCGGCCAAAGTTCGCGCAGCATTGAGTGGTAGATGTAAACGCTCTGATAGAACGCTTGCAGCTGTAGCCCCCATGTGTACAGATGGTCCTTCCCGACCAACAGAGAAACCACTGATCAAAGCAACAGCACCACCAAAAAACTGGTTGGCAGAATTCCAAATTGGCATATGACCGTAGTGGTGTTTGATCCGATTGATCACATATGGAATGCCCAAACGGTAGTGCTTAAACCCTGTCAAAGCAGCAAAGACAGCGATGAGTAGCGCGGCAAGGACAGGCAAAAATAGTCGATGTAGCTCAGAAAGCTCAGTAAAGTCATCTGGTTTATCGAGAAATGTGCCTTGGATTAATTCAATAGTAAGACGAAAAGCAATGATAAGTATCGCTGCAAGCAGGCCTGCACCGGCACCAAGTAGGCACAGTTGTGCTGAAGTTTTAGGTTTTGCAAGGCTTCGTCTTAATGTATCCAACGACATGAACGTCATTCCACAATAGTAAACCGTTTAAGAATATCAAATTTTTTATACTAAGTCCTTGTGTCAACGCAACTTAACTAAGGCAATAGTCATATTTTCCTTGGTTAAACGTGCTATTACCAATTTATATCAATATGGGCGCATAAGTTTGCAGCACATAGAGTTAAAAGTTTCTCGATGGGAAAAAATAGAAAAATTTTGCGGTGTAATCAATGGGGCTCTCTTTTTCTTTAAAAAGAGGTAGCTTAACAAATGTGACTGGTACAAACGCTATACTTGATTAAAATACTCAGGTATTAGATAATTTGCAGATTACAGGATTAGGGGTCTAAATCTATGTCTGAACAATTACCAATTCAGTTTTCTGACGCTGCTGCAAGCCGCGTAAAGGAACTTATTGAAGAAGAAGAGAATGCCAATCTTAAGCTACGCGTGTATGTAACGGGTGGCGGTTGCTCAGGCTTTCAATATGGTTTCACTTTCGATGAAAAAGTAAATCCAGGTGATTTGGAAATCGTAAAAAACGGTGTCACTATGGTTGTCGATCCAATGAGTATTCAGTATCTAATTGACGGTATCGTAGATTATACCGAAGGGCTTGAGGGCGCACGTTTCTTTGTGAATAATCCCAATGCAACAACCACTTGTGGCTGTGGTGCAAGTTTCAGCGTCTAGACATTATTCGCACTACGTTCTGCTAAGCTAAAGAGTCATGCTTTTGTCATGGCTCTTTTTGTTTCTGCCCATCAAAACTCAATTTGCTTTATTTTTCACAAACTACCTGTTAGATACATCATTAAGACAAAAAAACCTAAAACAAAAGATGAAAATACTAAGATGTAGATAAAGCCTTTTTTCCCTTGCTTAAGCGGCACGCCGTTTGAACGAAGGAAGTAAACCCAGCCTAAGCACAATAGAATTGGCAGTAAAAACAGTAATCGAATCATCTAGTAATAGCCTCTTTTTTAACCACTTAGTAAATGTTAGCTGTAAGTTTTTATTTTTTAAAGAAAAATAATTTATTTCAAATACTGGTACATTTTTTAAAAAATTTGTTAAAGTGTTACTGGATATTACAACCCTTAATGAATTAATAAAAAGTAAAAATTAATTAGGTGTTACGCGTGTTTTAGTCTATACCTAATTGGGTACATAGGGACAAGTTAACATTTTGTCTACGTGTTACTGGTTTGGCACAATTTATCGCAGCTAGCTGGTAAGTTGTACCGCATTCGGGGTAAACTGTAGGCTTGATCGAGTTCTAAAGACAAAATGCTGAGTTCATACAAGCTTAACATCTTGCATTGTAGAGTTCTTCGATAAGCTACAACTGTAATATTTAGAGAATAACTAAATGAGACGGGCATATTTCATTTAGATAATTTAGTCTTTCATCTAGTAGGAGATGTTTAATTATGATGGGTAAAACGGTTTCTTCTGAAGAAAACGGCAAACTAACGAAGTGGCTAAAATCGAAACGCCACGAGAAAGGTCACACAATGCGTAGTCTTGCGCAGGTGCTAGGTACGCCTCATTCATTCATCGGTAAAATTGAAAACCAAGAGCGTCGATTGGATGTCATTGAGTTTTTACGTTACTGCGAAGCGTTAGAAGTTGATCCTTATGAGGGCTTACAGCTAATCAAAGAAGATCAATAAGCGTTTAGTTAGCAATAACGTAAAAGGTGCAAGGACCTGCACCTCTAGTCTTTGTTAGCATGATACGCCTTTTCAATAGCATAAAGCTTGTGCCGAATTAAATATAAAAACAATAACGACGGAAGCACCATAAGCGCAGTTAGCGCGAAGAAGAGTGCCCAATTACCTCCAAGCAAATCATCTATCACAAAACCACTATAGCCTGACAGCACAGTACGGCCTAAACTGCCAAGTGATGCAAGTAAGGCATAGTGGGTTGCGCTAAACGCTCTATCACAGAGCATAGAAATAAATGCTACCATCGCTACTAGTGACCAAGCTTGGGTAAAGCCATCCACTACAATTGCCAGTGCGTAAAGGTGTTCTTTAGGTCCTGCAATTGCAATCCAAGAGAACATTAAATTTGATGCGGCCATAGCAACGCCGCTAATAAATAAGCCCTTTACGATACCGTATTTATGGTTAAAGATACTGCCAAGAAAAGCAAATACGATAGTGATCACACCGGTACCAAGCTTAGAATATTGCCCAATTTGGGTGTTTGAAAACCCCACTTCTTTATAAAATACGATGGACATACGGGCTAAGAAAGCTTCTCCTATCTTAAATAGGAAAATAAAGGCGAGTAGTGCACATGCAGTTTTAACCCCATTCTTTTCAAAAAATCGCTTAAAGGGTTCAACCAGAGTCACAGCAAGCCAGGCATAGATCTTTTTAGAAGCATTTGATGATGCGCTGTGGTTAAGTTTATGCTCGTAACTCTTCTGTAGCTGTGCTTGTACTTGCTCCCGATGAGATTTTGGTTCTTTTGCCAACAAAGTGACAACTAATAAACACACTACGATGACGCTTAGCATCTGATAGATAATGGGCCAACTAAAGCCAGGTAAATCAGCCATAAAGAATGGAATTGCACCAAGTAAGGCATAGCCAGACCACCAACCTGAAGTCGCCATCGCTGCCGCTGCCGTTGCCTTTTCACTTTCGTCTTCTGGTAAAATGTCGATGCGATAAGCATCTATTGCAATATCTTGGGTAGCTGAAAATAACGCAATAATAAAGCACAATAATGCGGCATGTGAAAGATGGTCTTTAATTGAAATAGTGGCTAATGCAAAGGTGGCAATAATAATAATAAACTGACAACCTGCTATCCAACTTCGTCGTTGCCCTAAGCGATTGTACAGCAGGGGGATTTTTATTCGGTCAACGAGTGGGGACCACAAAAAGTTGATTGTATAGGCACCATATACTAGGCCAAATAGGCCAATGGTGCTACGGCTTAACCCTTCATCTTTAAGCCAAGCTGACATCACAGAGCCAATCAATACCCAAGGAAAACCGCTACTTATTCCAAAAGCAAAGACAGTTAATAGACGTTTGTCTTTGTAATAACCGAGATATTGCGAAAAGCTAGATGATATCAACATAAAAGGTAATTACTCTGGCTGCTTTAATACTTCAACTGAAAGAATAATGACGGGCTCTTTAGGTATAAAGGTATAGCCAAGTTTTTCATTGTAGCCGGTTTCCACCTTCATAATTGCGTCCAGTGTTTCATAACCTTCAGAGACGTTCCCGAATACGGCAAAACCCCAGCCTCTACCCGGGTTCAAGTGATCGTTGTCATCCATATTAAAGAAAAACTGCCTAGTACCTGAGTGTGGTTTGTTGTCTTGGTAGGCCATGGCAATAGTATACATATCATTTTTCAAGCCATTACCGCTTTCATTGAAGATAGCTTCGCGCTCAAACATACCATCGTACTCTTTGTCGTAACCTCCACCTTGGATAACAAAGTCTTTTTCGTTGGCTTCATCACGCTCAACTCGATGAAAGACAGAGCCGTTATAATCTTTGTTAATAACGTAAGTTAAAAAGTTATTTACTGTTATAGGCGCTCTCGATCTGTCTAGTTCGACAATAATAGGCCCTTTACTAGTATTGATTTGAACTCGAGGGAATAGGTTATTCTTTTGTACAAATTTACCGTTCATTTCGGCAAATACATTCATACTTAATAATAGGATGGTTAAGCTTAGAATTATTTTTTTCATTAACTTCCTCTCACAAATTGAATAAATTCAGGATCTTGAATGATTCGAGTAACAACCTGTTGAGCTAGATTGTTGAGCTGTTCTTCGATTTTAGCTTGGTCGTGTTTTAGTGGACCATTTAAATTAGCGCTACCTTTATATTGCTTTTTGAAACTGCGAGTGCCTTGCTTTATAAGTACGGTGACGTCAGCTTCAGCATCACTTTGGTGAGTCGAGAAAGACTCCTCAATAATGGCTTTAAAGCGATTGATATCCACAGTGACTTGCGTTGCTGCAACCGGTGTTATTTGCGCGCCATGTGCAGTGAGTGCTTGCGTTAATACCTGATTGAAGTTAACCGGTAAATTAGCATCAGGTACGTAAAGTGCGGGTTCTTGGTTCTTCACGCGAATGGTGTATTTTGTAGTCCGTAGGTCGTTTACTTGTACCGCCACGTTGGCGGCAAGCGCGTTTGACGAAGGACCTTGATATTCCGGATGAAGAATGACACTGCGTGGTGAGCTTTCACAGCCCACGAGTATCAAGGTTAGCAGAATAATCAGCAATGAAAAACGCATGAAGTTAGCTCCTTTTTATTGCACTTAAAACAGTGAATTTTTTGTTGTTGCCTAGTGTCTTGCTGTTACCGAATAAGCGCTTGAGTTTGTCGTCATATTCCAAGTGGCGGTTACCGATAATTCTTAACTCTCCCCCATGGCGAAGCGCTGCCTTAGCTTGTAAAAACATCTGCCAAGCGATGTGATCGGTGATTGCATTGGCCTGATGGAATGGCGGGTTACACAGTATCAGATCCGCACCGTAATTTTCAAAACCCGTAAGGCAGTCGTTTTGTACGAACTGACAATCAGCAACACGCTCGGGTAGGTTATTGACGATATTTTGCTCCGCGCTATGCACTGCCATCGCGGACTCGTCGATAAAGGTGACGGTGGCATTTGGCATTTTTGCGAGCGTCATCAATCCAATAACACCGTTACCACAGCCGAGATCAATGACCTTCAATGGTTTTTTCCCCATAGGAAGGTAATTGATAAAAAAACGTGCGCCAATATCAAGAGAATCTCGTGAGAAGACATTTGCTTCATTCGACAAGGCAAAATCGGTTTTTTCCAGCGGCCAAGACACAGGGAATTTACTATCAATGGCTTTGGCTGACGTCTTGCTGAACACTAAACGCGATTTTTTTACCGCTAAGCTAGTCGTTGGCTCCGTCAAAAAGTGGCTAAAGCTTTTTAATGTTGAGGTGTGAATTTCTTTTGCTTTGCCAGCCGCAATTACGGGAATGTCTGTAGTCAGTTTACTTAATTGTGCAAGTTGCGATTGCAATAGCCCTGAATTTTTGGGAATTTTTATTAATATCAGATCGATATCTTTTGGCAGCTCATCCATGCTAGTGAGTACATCAACCTTAGCGTCCGCAAGTTCGTTGGCCTCTAAATTATACTCATAGGCGAGGGTACTTACATAAGAGTCGGTCACTACCGTACAGTGCTTGTCAGCAAGTGCACAGCATAATGCGCCAAAACTATCGTTGAGAATGAGAATACGATTTGCATCGCGGTGATGTTCAAAGACATAATCTAACAGGTATTCGTCGGCTGAATCCCAAGCTTGTAAGCTACGATTTTTTTGATCGAGTGGAAACCTATGTAGCGTAAAAGGGTTTCCGGCTAGAATTGCATCAGTCGTCATGTGAATGTTCTATAAATAAAAGCAGCGGGTAGTTTAACATGAGAGCAGTAGACAAAGCACGGAACTTGCCGTGCGGTTTTAGCTATCAAGCACAGGCTATTAGCTTCGATAAAAGTCTAGCGCTATATAATGTACTACTGAATAGCCTTGCGTGGCAGCAAAATACCATCACCTTATTTGGTAAGACCCATCAAACGCCTCGACTTGAACGATTTATTGCCGACCCTGACGTGCATTACAGTTATTCTGGAAAGCGACTTGAAAATGCTCCTTGGCCTTCGGTATTGCTTGGGATGAGACAAACGCTAGAACGCAGATTTAATATTCCTTTTAATGCGGTATTGGCTAATTTTTATCGTGATGGTCAAGACAGTATGGGCTGGCACAGTGATGATGAACCCGAACTTGGTTTGACGCCCACAATCGCTTCACTGTCGCTTGGCGCGACCCGCAAATTTAAAATACGCCACAAAGTAAGCCACTCTGTAACCGACATTTTATTGGAAACTGGCAGCCTATTGGTAATGCAAGGTGATAGTCAGCGCGACTATCAACATGCTTTGCCAAAGCAGGCCAAGGTGACTCAGGGGCGTATTAATCTTACTTTTCGAAGTGTTGGAAATACGCGCTGAACGGCGTATAGTAGCGTCACGAATTGCTCAAGGAGACAAAGTATAATGTCAATGCAATCACAGATTTATGACAAAATAGCTGAAGCCGTTGCGTGCAAGCATCTGAACGTTATCAATGAAAGCCATATGCACAGCCGTGGCGAAGAGTCTCATTTTAAAGTCATTGTTGTAAGCGAACAATTTATCGGCCAGAGGTTGCTGCAACGTCACCGAAAGATCAATGAAGTGCTAAAAGATGAATTACAAAACCATATTCACGCTTTGGCCATTCATGCCTATACACCAGAAGAGTTTTCGGACAAAGAAGGTCAGACGCCAGAGTCACCAAAATGCTTGGGTGGCTCTAAGTTCGATAGCTGATCAGATGTGTGTTTTACATATCTGCCAGTACACTACGCAGTAATTTTAATAAAGTGAGACCAATCTCACTTTTATTTTGTATCAAATCAATGGATAGGATCTCTTATGGTCATCAAACCAAAAATTCGTGGATTTATTTGTACTAATGCGCATCCAGTAGGCTGTGCTGCACACGTTCAAGAACAGATTGAATACGTAAAACAACAAGGCCAAATCGAAAATGGTCCTAAGAATGTATTAGTAATTGGTGCATCGACAGGCTATGGCTTGGCGTCGCGTATCACCGCTGCATTTGGTGCCGGTGCGAAAACGCTAGGTATCTTCTTTGAAAAAGAAGGCTCAGAGAAGAAAACCGCGTCAGCGGGTTGGTATAATACGGCTGCATTCCAGCAAGCTGCAGAAGAAGCGGGTTTATGGTCTAAAAATATCAATGGTGATGCGTTTTCTGATGAGTTGAAGCAAAAAACTATCGACATAATCAAAGCTGAATTGGGTAAAGTAGATTTAGTGGTATATAGCCTTGCGTCTCCTCGTCGTAAAGACCCTAAATCTGATGAAGTTTACTCTTCAACACTTAAGCCAATTGGCTCAGCTATCACAACTAAAAACCTAAATACTTCAAAGCGCGTCATTGATGAAATGACAGTTGAAGCTGCTAACGAAGACGAAATTGCTAATACGGTTAAAGTGATGGGTGGTGAAGACTGGGAACTTTGGATTGATGCGCTTAAGCAAGCTGATGTACTGGCTGATGGTTTCAAGACAACGGCATATACTTATATTGGTAAAGAGCTGACTTGGCCGATATACGGTCACGCGACTATTGGTAAAGCAAAAGAAGACTTGGACCGTGCGACGCAGGCAATTCGTGAAACCACAGCGGATATTAAAGGCGAAGCGTATGTGTCTTCACTGAATGCAGTAGTGACGCAGGCAAGCTCTGCTATTCCAATTATGCCTCTTTATATCTCTGCGCTATTCAAAGTGATGAAAGGTGATGGAACTTATGAGGGCACAATTGAGCAAATCCATGGGTTGTTTACTGAAAATCTATATAGTCAATCACCACGCTTTGATGATGGCGGTCACTTGTTCCAAAACTATAAAGAACTAGAAGACGGCGTTCAAGCTCGTGTGCAAACTATTTGGGATACTGTTGACACAGATACAATTGATGAATTGACGGATTATGTTGGTTATCACAACGAATTCTTGAAGCTATTCGGCTTCGGGGTTGATGGCGTAGATTACGAAGCTGATGTGGATGCAACGGTAGAAATTAATCACCTCGTTTAATTTCACGGTTTTTGATCTCACTGTTTTTGATTTTGCGGGCAAAGTGCTAATTGGTACTTTGCCCGTTTTTGTTTGACCGTGAATTTTTACTTATTTTGCAGATTAGGGTAAGAAAAATTTTATCTATGCAACTTTGGTCTATACTCCTTCCAGTGATGGATTTTTCAACTAATCTAAATCCACGTTAAAGTCGTATTAATTTCATAATTCCACTCGCATACTCAGTACGATTAATGTTAAAATCAGAGAAATATGTGAGGACTTTTATCACGACGCTGCTTTTTTGTGCGCGTTGAGAGGTATTTTAAAGGGGCTTGTTTGGGAACCCTATCCGGACTCATAACTTTCTGCTCTTTATACCTAATACTTAGTACAAACGAGGTGGCGCTGTGGTGACTAAAGATATTTTCAGTTTCTTTCCGTTAATGTAATGCAAGTGCGTATGATCAACATAAAAAAAGGTCTGGACTTACCAATAGAGGGCGCACCTCAGCAAGTTATTCATGATGGTTCTGCTGTCAAACGAGTAGCTGTGCTAGGTGAAGAATTCATCGGTATGCGTCCTACCATGCATATTCGTGTGGATGACCAAGTCAAAAAAGGCCAAGTTCTTTTTGAAGATAAAAAGAACCCAGGCGTCAAGTTTACTGCGCCAGCTTCTGGTGTAGTTAAAGAAATTAACCGTGGTGCTAAGCGTGTACTTCAATCCGTTGTGATCGAAGTTCAAGGCGACGAGCAAATCACTTTCGAGAAGTTTTCAGCTGCTGATTTAAGCAACTTAGACTCTGAAAAAGTGAAGGAAGTGCTAATCGAGTCTGGTCAATGGCCAGCGCTTCGTGCACGTCCATTCAGCCGTGTCGCTGTGCCGAGTGCAACACCTAGCTCAATCTTTGTGACAGCAACAGATACTAATCCGTTAGCAGCAGATCCTGCTGTTATCATCGCAGAAAACGTGGAAGCGTTTGAAGCGGGTCTAGCGGTTGTATCTCGTTTGACTGAAGGCAAAGTATTTGTGTGTAAGAAAGCGGGTGCTAACGTACCTAGTTCTTCTATCTCACAAGTAGAAGTTCATGAGTTTGCAGGTGTGCATCCAGCAGGTAACGTGGGTACTCACATTCACTTCCTAGATTCTGTAGGTACAAACAAGCAAGTTTGGCACATTGGTTACCAAGATGTCATCGCGTTTGGTAAGTTGTTCCTGACAGGTGAAATCTACTCAGACAGAGTTATTGCTCTAGCAGGTCCTCGAGTTAAGAACCCTCGCTTAGTAAAAACTCATGTCGGTGCGTCGCTAACAGATTTAGTTGCAGGCGAGCTTGAAGACGGTGATAACCGAGTCATTTCTGGCTCTGTGTTAGCTGGTAAAACAGCAACTGGCCCTCACGCTTACCTTGGTCGTTACCATACTCAAGTATCAGTTTTACTTGAAGGTCGCGAGAAAGAGCTATTTGGCTGGATCGCTCCGGGTAGTGACAAATTCTCAGTAACACGTACATTCATTTCACACTTAACACCTAGCCGTTTGTTCAAGATGACAACGTCTACTGGTGGTTCTAAGCGTGCGATGGTACCAATCGGTAACTATGAGCGTGTTATGCCACTCGATATTTTGCCAACGCTATTATTACGTGATCTTATTTCACGTGATCTAGATTCTGCGATTTCGTTGGGTGCACTAGAGCTAGATGAAGAAGATTTAGCACTATGTACTTACGTATGTCCGGGCAAATATGAGTACGGTTCAATCCTGCGCGATTGCCTGACTACTATCGAGAAGGAAGGTTAAAAATGGCCTTAAAGAAATTTTTAGAAGACATTGAACCTCACTTTGAACCTGGTGGTAAACACGAGAAGTGGTACGCGCTTTACGAAGCCGTAGCAACTATCTTCTATACTCCTGGTTATGTAAACAAAGGTGCAACGCACGTTCGTGATAACATCGACCTAAAACGTATTATGATTTTAGTGTGGATGGCGACGTTCCCTGCAATGTTCTTTGGTATGTTCAACATCGGTCACCAAGCTGCACTTGCACTAGGTAACGGTTTTGAGCTTGCTAATACTTGGCAGGTAGCTATTTTCCAAGCGCTTGGTGGTGAATTAACTGCTGATGCAGGTTGGGGCGCCAAGATGTTCTATGGTGCGTGTTTCTTCTTGCCTATTTACGCAACCGTGTTTGCGGTTGGTGGCTTCTGGGAAGTGTTATTCGCGTCAGTTCGCAAGCACGAAGTAAACGAAGGCTTCTTCGTAACCTCAGTGTTATTCGCGCTTATCCTGCCTGCAACAATTCCGCTATGGCAAGCTGCTTTAGGTATTACGTTCGGTGTTGTAATCGCGAAGGAAATCTTCGGTGGTACAGGTCGTAACTTCCTAAACCCAGCACTTGCAGGCCGTGCGTTCTTATTCTTCGCATACCCTGCTGACATTTCTGGTGACACAGTGTGGACAGCTGTTGATTCGTTCTCTGGTGCAACTTACTTAGGTCAAGCGACTGCAGGTTCACTAGACTACAGCAATATGGACCTTTGGTTTAACGCGTTTTACGGCTTTATCCAAGGCTCTGTAGGTGAAACATCAACACTGGCAATCTTACTTGGTGGTTTGTTCCTAGTTTATGTTCGTATCGCTTCATGGCGCATCGTGCTAGGTACATTCATTGGTATGGTTGTAATGTCATTCGTTCTAAATGCAATTGGCTCTGAAACAAATGCTGCGTTTGCTATGCCTTGGCACTGGCACTTAGTACTTGGTGGTTTTGCATTTGGTATGTTCTTTATGGCAACAGACCCAGTATCTGCGTCTTTCACAGACAAAGGTAAGTGGTTATACGGTGCGCTAATCGGTGTAATGGTTGTGCTTATCCGTGTTGTTAACCCGGCATACCCAGAGGGCATGATGTTAGCAATCTTATTCGCTAACCTTTTTGCTCCACTATTCGACCACTTCGTAGTGCAGTCAAATGTGAAGAGGAGATTGGCACGTGTCAACTAATAATGAATCAATGGGCAAAACGCTCGGCGTAGTTGTTGGCTTATGTTTAGTGTGTGCAATCGTAGTATCTTTTGCTTCGGTTCAGCTTCGTCCTATGCAGCAAGCAAACAAAAACGAAGATATTCAACGTAACATTTTAGCCGTTGCTGGCTACGATAAAGTTAAAAACGTATCTGAAGTTTTTAACCAAAATATCGAATCACGTGTTGTTAGTCTTAAAACGGGTGAGTTTGTTGAAGACGTTAAAGCGGAAACTTTTGATTTTGAAGCGACTAAGTTTGATGCCAAACGTAGTTACAAGCTTTCAAAAGAAGAAGACAAAGCGGGTATTCAACGTATCACAAATAACTCTCCAGTTTATTTTGCAAAAGATGACCAAGGTAAAGTGTCTACTATCATTCTACCAATCCAAGGTTATGGCCTTTGGGGTGTGATGTATGGCTTCCTTGCGCTAGAAGCTGATGGTGAGACGATTAAGTCAATCAACTTTTATAAGCACAGTGAAACTCCTGGTCTTGGTGGCGAAATCCAAAACCCTAAGTGGACTGCACTTTGGGAAGGTAAAGAGCTTCCTATCGACGTTGTTAAAGGTAGTGCTGGCGGTAACGAACACAAGGTAGATGGTCTATCTGGTGCGACACTTACTTCTAATGGTGTTGATCATACAGTAGATTTCTGGACAAGCGACAAAGCGTTTGGTCCATTCCTTGCGAAAGTACGTAAAGGAGCATTGAACTAATGGCTAATGCAAAAGAAATGAAGGAAGTCTTGTTTGGTCCTGTTTTTGCGAACAACCCGATTGCACTGCAAGTGTTGGGTATCTGTTCTGCACTAGCGGTAACTTCAAGCCTTAAAAATGCACTTATCATGTCAATTGCGTTGACATTGGTTACTGCGTTTTCAAGTTTATTTATCTCAATGATCCGTAATCACATTCCTTCAAGTGTGCGTATCATTGTCCAAATGACGATTATTGCATCTTTAGTAATCGTTGTAGACCAAGTGCTTCAAGCCGTTGTTTATTCAACAGCAAAAGAACTATCAACGTTCATCGGCCTTATCATTACTAACTGTATCGTAATGGGCCGTGCAGAAGCATACGCAATGAAGTCACCACCAACAATGTCGTTCCTTGACGGTATTGGTAACGGTTTAGGCTATTCTGTTGTGCTTTTAACAGTTGGCTTTATTCGTGAGCTATTCGGTGCGGGAACATTGTTTGGCGTTGAAATCTTACCACTTATCTCTGAAGGTGGTTGGTATCAGCCTATGGGTCTACTAGTTATGCCATTCAGTTCGTTCTTCATCGTAGGTGCATTTATTTGGGCACTACGTACTTGGAAGAAAGAGCAAGTAGAAGCGAAGGCATAAGGGGAGAGAGATGGAACAATATATCAATTTATTTATAAAAGCAGTTTTCATTGAAAACTTAGCTTTGTCTTTCTTCTTAGGTATGTGTACTTTCTTGGCGGTATCTAAGAAAGTAACAACGTCGCTAGGTCTAGGTATTGCGGTAGTTGTAGTTCTTGGTATCTCTGTACCAGTAAACAACTTGGTTTATCACGCAGTGCTAGCGCCGGGCGCATTGGAATGGTTAGGCTTCCCTGAAGTGGATCTTAGCTTCCTACGCTTCTTGACGTTTATCGGTGTAATCGCAGCGCTTGTTCAAATTCTAGAAATGACATTGGATAAGTTCTTCCCTGCGCTATATAACGCACTAGGTATCTTCCTACCGCTAATCACAGTTAACTGTGCGATTTTCGGTGCGGTATCATTCATGGTTGAGCGTAACTTAAACTTCGGTGAATCTGTAGTTTATGGTCTAGGTTCAGGTGTGGGCTGGGCACTTGCTATCGTATTGTTAGCAGGTATTCGTGAGAAGATGAAGTATGCAGACGTTCCTGATGGATTACGTGGCTTAGGTATTACCTTTGTTACTGTAGGTCTAATGGGCTTTGGCTTCATGTCATTCTCTGGTATTTCACTGTAAGGTAGCGAGGAAACTATACGATGGAAACTATTGTATTAGGCGTAAGCATGTTCATCGCTATCGTTGTGATGCTAGTGCTTATCATCATTGCAGCGAAATCGAAGCTTGTAGCAAGCGGTGACGTTACAATTGATATTAACGGCGATCCTGAAAAAGCGATCAAGACTCCTGCTGGCGGTAAGCTACTAGGTGCACTTGCAAACGCGGGTATTTTCGTATCGTCTGCATGTGGTGGCGGTGGCTCATGTGGTCAGTGTCGCGTACATATTAAAGAGGGTGGTGGTGATATTCTACCAACCGAACTTGACCACATCTCTAAAGGTGAAGCACGTGAAGGCTGTCGTCTAGCGTGTCAGGTTAACGTTAAAAACGACATGGAAATCGAAGTTGAAGAATCAATCTTCGGTGTTAAAAAGTGGGAATGTACTGTTATCTCTAACGATAACAAAGCAACTTTCATCAAGGAGCTAAAACTAGGCATCCCTGAAGGTGAAGTTGTACCTTTCCGTGCCGGTGGTTACATTCAGATTGAAGCACCAGCTCACCATGTTAAATATGCAGACTATGATATTCCTGAAGAATATCGTGCTGACTGGGAACGTTTTGGTTTCTTTAAGCTAGAGTCTAAAGTTGACGAAGAAACGATCCGTGCATACTCAATGGCTAACTACCCAGAAGAGTTTGGCATCATCATGCTAAACGTACGTATCGCAACTCCGCCGCCAAATAACCTAACATTACCTTGTGGTAAGATGTCATCATTCATCTGGTCACTTAAAGAAGGTGATAAGGTTACTATTTCTGGTCCATTCGGTGAATTCTTCGCGAAAGACACAGATGCAGAAATGGTATTTGTTGGTGGTGGTGCTGGTATGGCGCCAATGCGTTCACACATCTTCGATCAGCTTAAGCGTCTTAACTCTAAGCGTAAGATGTCTTTCTGGTACGGTGCACGTTCTAAGCGTGAAATGTTCTACGTGGAAGACTTTGACGGTCTAGCTGAAGAAAATGATAACTTCCAATGGCATGTTGCCCTTTCAGATCCTCAACCAGAGGATAACTGGGAAGGTTACACAGGCTTCATTCATAACGTACTTTATGAAAACTACTTGAAAGATCATGAAGCACCGGAAGATTGTGAGTTCTACATGTGTGGTCCTCCAATGATGAACGCGGCAGTTATTAACATGCTTAAAGACTTAGGTGTTGAAGACGAAAACATCCTACTTGATGACTTCGGTGGTTAATTAGGTTTCGGTCTAACAATGAACTTAAGTTAGAATATCAGCCCTCCAGCAAAATGCTTTGCTCGAGGGCTTTTTTATACCCGTTGGTACTAAACTCAGGAAGTTCTGATGCAAGCAAGTTACGCTTTTTTATCTCGATTTTTTATTATTTCGTTTTTATTCGTTTTTTTAACAGGGTGCCAAGACGCCAAACCTGAAGCCAAGGAGATCGTGCTGTCTGGTAAAACCATGGGCACGACTTACAACATCAAGGTATTCCCCGGTGAAAAGCCGCTCGAACAAGCGCAGTTGCACGAGGAGGTTGAGCAAGCATTAAAGGCTGTTAATCAATCTATGTCCACCTATATCCCAAATTCTGAGATTAACCAGTTTAACCGTTTAGCCGCAAATACCGTTATGCCTATCAGTGAAGACTTTCGCTTGGTAGTTGCTGAATCTATCCGCCTTGGAAAGTCGACCAAAACGCTTGATGTTACGATGGGACCGCTTATCGATTTGTGGGGATTTGGTCCTGACAAAAGACCAACAATGCGTCCGTCACAGGTCGAGTTAGACGATATGCGCACTCGTATCGGTGTTGATAAGCTTATTTTAAATGACCGTGGTCTTGCGAAAACAGTTACGGGGCTGGAATTATCATTTTCTGCAACCGCTAAAGGCTATGGCATAGATAAGGTGGCTGAGGTGATTGAGAGTCATGATATTCATGACTATATGGTAGAAATCGGTGGCGAGCTTCGCGTTTCTGGCAAGAAGCCGGATGGAGAGTGGCGTATTGCTATCGAGAAACCCGATGCGCCTGTTGGTCAACGCCAAATTCATCGCGTGATAGAGCCTGGCAAAAATGGCATTGCAACTTCAGGTGACTACCGTATTTTTTATGAAATGGATGGTGAAACCTTTACACACCTTATTGACCCTACAACGGGTCGCCCAGTTAAACATGAGCTGGTGTCTGTAACGGTACTACATCCATCTGCGATGACGGCTGATGGCCTAGCGACAGCATTGACTGTGATGGGCACTGAGCGTGCAAAGACGTATGCCACTGAGCATCAACTCCCCGTGTATTTGATGTATAAAAGTCCTGAAGGGATCAAGAGTTACGCGAGTGAAGCATTTCAGCCGTACTTGAATTAAGCTGTACAACACCCCATAATTTAATTGTGAGTGACGCCATGAAAGCGTATAATTTGCGCGTCGTCACTCAATTCAATGTAGCAATAAAAGGGGCTAGATAATGTCTTTATTCCTCCTTACTTTCGGTTTACTTATGCTTATCGCTGTTGCGATGGCAGTAGGCGTTATCGTACAAAAGAAATCCATGGCCAGTAGTTGTGGTGGTTTGGGCTCAATGGGCATTGACAAAATTTGTGATTGCGACGATCCATGCGACAAACGCAAAAAGCGGTTAGCAAAAGAAGAGATGTGGAAAGAAAACCAGATCCTATAACCGTAGAATGATATTAATTGAAAACGCAAGCTTAGCTTGCGTTTTTGCTTTTTGGGTAACAAACCTTAGGTTAAGTAAAAATGCAGCGGCAGCTATATTTTGTTCGTCATGGTGAAACGACCCTATCAGGCCATTTACTTGGAGTGACAGATCCCGAACTCAGTAGTACTGGTGCTCAGCAATTGCTGCAATCGTTAACGAGCCTAAGTGGCCTGCAGGGTATTATTAGCTCTCCAAGGAAGCGCTGCCTGAATACAGCCACAGCCTTTGCAAAGCAGTATCAACTCCCCGTTGAGGTGGAGCCAAATCTCGCCGAATTTGATTTTGGATTATGGGATGGACAACCTTATGATACGCTTTGGCGAGAAACCCAATTTCCAAGTATTGGCGATTTTTGGCAAAACCCTTGGCTGCACACGCCTCCTGAGGGCGAGTCTATGTATGATTTTCATCATCGGGTCGCCACGTGGTGGCACAGTATTTTGGCGTCGCCAAGTGAAGAGTGTACCGCCGTCGTAGCGCATGCCGGAGTAATAAAAGCGCTTGTAGCACTTATTCTTGACCTATCGCCTGAGCTTACTGCATACCAATCGAAGATAGATATTCCTTATGCGGGTATAGTAAAAGTTGAGGTGTTTTACGACAGCAGCCAAACTGCTTGGCCAAAAGTTGTATTTTAGACGTCTAGACTTCATAATATTGCAAATTTCGTGATAGGCAGATATTGGGAATGAGGTGTGAGTCCTCAACTGTCCCCGCAACTGTAAGTGCTTGAGCCTTGTCTCTTGTATAAGTCAGATACCAAGGCCTAACCATATACTTAAGCGGGCAGACTTAAGTCAAAGTTGTCGCTTCTCTATGAGCTACTACTTTGCCGTGCCCAATCAGAGGTGCTATGGCAGTTACTCCACAGTTTCAAGTCGATAAACTTAGCGTGCAGCTTGGTGGTAAAGCCATCTTAAAGGCACTCAGCTTTGCTATTAATTCGGGTGAATTTATTGGTTTGCTCGGACCGAATGGTGCTGGAAAGTCGACTTTGCTGCGCACTTTATATCAATACACAGCGCCAAGTTCTGGGTCGCTACTTTTCAATGGTAAGCCGCTAGCTAGTTATGGACGTAAAGCCTACGCGAGACATGTTGCTGTGGTGCTACAAGAGATCCCCGCTGAGTTTACTCTGCCATTATTTGATATGGTATTGATGGGGCTAACACCGAACAAATCACTGCTCGCGACAACGACGGCTGCTGAAAAACAGGCAATCTTACATGCCATTGAGCAGGTTGGGTTGAGCCATAAATTAGAGCAATGTTTTAGCTCCTTGTCTGGTGGGGAGAAGCAAAGGGCAATGATCGCACGTGCCATGGTGCAAGCGCCTCAAGTATTGATAATGGATGAGCCCACCAGCCATTTGGACATTAAATATCAAATCCAAATTATGGAGCTGGCCAAACAGCTTGGTGTTACTATCATTGCGTCTTTTCACGACTTAAATTTGGCTAGCGCCTTGTGCGATCGCTTATTAGTATTAAATAACGGTGAGCTTGTTGCAGATGGGTCGCCACTTGAAGTCATTAACGAAACCCTATTAAGCCAAGTTTTTGGGGTATGCGCAGAGGTTTCTACTGTCCGTCATCCGCCAAATAACAGTGAGATCCCACATATACGCTTTCATTACGGGTATCAATTATGATTGCCGCAAAGCGGATCGCGTTGATATCGATACTGCTATTGGCCTTGTGCTGTTTTAGCATGCTGATGGCACTTAAGATCGGTGCGATTGATTTATCTTGGCATACGGTTATACAAGCGATTATTAATTTCGATCCCAGCGTACTTCAACAACGGGTGGTAGTTGAGCTTCGTCTGCCACGGACGTTACTGGCGATGAGTGCGGGAGCAGGACTGGCGATAGCGGGTCTTATTTTACAAACCGTGACGCGTAACCCGCTAGCTGATCCTTATTTATTTGGAATTTCTTCAGGTGCTTCATTCGGTGTGGTGGTGCTTATCGCGCTATTTGGTGCACAGTCTAGCCTAATGATGTCTGGGGCTGCATTTGTCGGAAGTTTGCTGTCTATCTTACTACTTTTATTTGTGGCAAATCGCAATGCGCTACAGCAGGTAGAAACTATGCTCTTGGCGGGCGTCGCACTTTCTTTTCTGTTCAGTGCCTTTACTAGCTTATTGCTTTATTGGAGTGATCCTCAAGCCATCAGTGCAATCTTGTTTTGGAATCTAGGCTCGTTTGCAAGGGCGAGCTGGCAATGGCTATGGCTTCCTTGTTTGGCCGTGTTGCTGAGTTTTATCACGCTTTTAGTGATGCGTCGGCCACTCAACGCCTTGTTGCTTGGAGATGAGAGTGCTACCACGCTTGGCGTGAATGTAGGACGAGTGCGAATAGGCATGTTGTTATTGAGCTCCTTACTCACCGCTGTACTTGTGGCTGCGTGCGGCGGAGTCGGATTTGTAGGCTTGATGATCCCGCATATCGTGCGCTTTTTTATCTCGCAAGCAAAGGTCATTGGGCTTGTGGCCACCGCGCTTTGCGGTTCGCTTTTGATGCTATGGGTGGATGTATTGTCGCGCACGCTTATCGATAATCAGGAACTTCCTGTGGGGGTGATCACCGCCGCCATTGGCAGCGTGTTCTTCTTAGCATTGCTTATTTTCAAAAATCGCCGCTCTGGAGGCGTCGGAGTTACCCATGGTTAAACCGTTAGATACTCGCTTAGACACGCTTATTCAACAGCGCATCGACTTAAAAACCAAACCGCTAGGTGCGCTAGGTAAGCTTGAAGCTTTAGCTGTGCAGCTAGTACAGATCTTCTCACAAGGGCAGACGCAATTAGACATAGAGCAGTTAGCAATAACACGCCCTGCAATGTTTGTTTTTGCGGGCGACCATGGTATTGCAAGCCAAGGGGTTTCTATTGCGCCAAGCGAAGTGACTGGGCAAATGGTTGCAAACTTTGTGCAGGGCGGTGCTGCGATCAACGTCTTTTGTCGACAACTTGGTTGGCAGTTAACCGTAGTAGACTGTGGCACGTTAGTGCCATGCGAGCCTGCGCCGAATTTGCGCTCACAGCGACTTGGCGATATTACTCATGCTTTCCATAAACAGTCCGCGATGAGCGAAATGCAGCTCAAGCAAGGACTTGAATATGGAGAGCAAGTGGTGATGCCCGCTATTGAAGCGGGTAGCAACGTGATTGCTTTTGGTGAAATGGGGATTGGCAATACCAGTTCCGCAGCTGCAATTTTAGCGGCGCTTAGCGGGGCGAGTGTGGAATTATGTGTGGGGCGTGGTACAGGCATTGACGATGAAACGCTTTGCAAAAAACGGGCACTTATCAAACAGGCTCTAGAATATCATCAAGATAAGCTTGCGACGCCAGAACAAATTTTGCAGCGCTTGGGTGGCTTTGAAATTGTGCAAATGGTTGGTGCTATGCTGGCGGTTGCTCGTGCACAAAAAGTGATTATAGTGGATGGCTTCATCTCCACCGCAGCGGCTATGTTGGCAAGTAGAATAGCACCGCATAGTAAGCAATATATGGTGTTTGCTCACGGCTCTATGGAGCAAGGTCATAAGTTAATGTTAGAGCAGTTAAACGCTGAGCCATTACTACATTTAAATATGCGCTTGGGTGAGGGAACGGGCGCCGCTCTAGCGCTTCCATTATTACAAGCTGCGCTAGGCTTTTTTTGCGAAATGGCAAGCTTTGCCGATGCCTATGTTACGCAAGTGGTAGACGCATAATGCAGTGGCAACAAGAGTGGCGACTGTTTAAGCTTGCCGTGGTGTTTTTAACGCGGGTGCCAATTCGTTTGGATCCTGCCCCTTCATCTGATGAACTTAACGAAGTGAGTGGTTACTTTGCTTTAGTTGGTTTATTTGTTGGTAGCTTCTCGGCCATACTTGGCTATGTTGCCAGTAGTGGTGTATCGCCAATGTTTGGTGCCGTTGTCGTACTGGCTGCGAGTATTTTACTTACCGGGGCTTTTCACGAAGATGGTCTTGCCGATGTTTTTGACGGTTTTGGCGGTGGCTGGAGCCGTGAACAAAAGCTTGAGATCATGAAAGATAGCCGTCTTGGTACATACGGTAGTTGTGCGCTGATATTGCTGTTATTGGCCAAATTTTCGCTTTTGACCATGCTCTTTAATGACTTTGCTGTGACACTCGCTGCACTTATTTTAGCCCATAGCCTAAGTCGTGCCTTTGCGGTGTCTTTAATCGGTGCGCTTAACTATGTACAGGCTGATGAGCTGAGCAAAGTTAAGCCGGTAGCGAAACATATATCGAGTGCTGCGGCGACCCGCCTTACGCTCACTACCATTGCGATTTTAATTTTCTGTTGGCCATGGCTTGCGCTTTCACTGTTCGACTTGTTGATGCTGTGTACTTGCTTGTTTGTGCTAAGACTTGTGTGCATTAAATGGTTTAACGCTCAGCTTGGTGGTTACACCGGAGATTGTTTAGGGGCTGCGCAACAGCTTGCTGAGCTTGTTATTTTGCTTTTTATTGTGGGTCATCTCTAATGGCACAAATACAGTTAATACTGGGCGGTGCTCGCTCAGGCAAAAGTCGCTTGGCAGAGCAGCGCGCTATTCTATTGTTAGAGCAAGGTGCGGTGAACGAACTTTACTATGTTGCAACTGCAAAAGCCCAAGATGAAGAAATGAAAAGCCGAGTGTTTGCTCACCAGATGCAGCGTGATAGCCGCTGGCAGCTAGTGGAAGAGCCGTGGCATATTGATAAGCTTATTGCTACTGCACGCGAAGATGCGCTGTTACTTATCGATTGTTTGACCTTATGGCTGAGTTTTGGCTTATGCGAAATGGGTAAGGCCGCGACCATAGACAAAAAAGAACATGTGCTGGCGGCACTAGAAAGCTGTGCTGCCACTGTTATTTTGGTGAGTAACGAAGTGGGGCATGGGATAATTCCGCTTGGCGAGCTAAGCCGTGAGTTTGTTGATGAATCTGGTTGGCTCCATCAAGACATTGCTAAAGTGGCCGACAGAGTCGATTTTGTTATTGCAGGCTTGCCACAATGTTTAAAAGGTCAAGACGTATGAAAACCTTAATGGTACAGGGCACCACGTCTGATGCCGGTAAAAGTACACTGGTTGCGGGACTTTGCCGGGTGCTGCAACGAAGAGGCTTATCTGTTGCGCCTTTTAAGCCGCAAAATATGGCACTAAATAGTGCCGTCACACCTTGTGGCGGTGAAATTGGTCGGGCACAAGCACTCCAAGCCGAAGCCGCAAAAGTCCCGCTATCCACAGACTTTAATCCTATTTTGCTTAAGCCAAACTCTGACACTGGCGCACAAGTGATCATTCACGGCAAAGCCATTAGCAATATGGAAGCAGCCGCTTATCATGATTACAAAAAGGTAGCGATGGAGGCCGTACTTTCCTCACATCAACGCCTCAGCGAACAATTTGAGCTGTGCATAGTGGAAGGGGCGGGGAGCCCTGCTGAGATCAATCTGCGTGAAAATGACATTGCCAATATGGGGTTTGCCTGTGAAGTTGCATGCCCCGTGATCATTATCGCTGATATCGACAAAGGCGGGGTGTTCGCACACTTGGTTGGCACACTTGCGCTATTAAGTGACTATGAACAAAGCTTGGTTAAAGGGTTTGTGATCAATCGCTTTCGTGGTGATATTGCGTTATTGCAATCTGGACTTGACTGGCTCGAGCAAAAAACGGGTAAGCCTGTACTTGGGGTATTGCCCTATTTGCATGGCTTAGCGCTCGATGCAGAAGATGCGGTGACGGTGGACAATATCTGTGAACGGGGATCGTTAAGCGTTAGGGTTTTACTATTTCCTCATATTAGCAATCACACCGACTTTGACACCTTGCGCTTAAACCCTGAAGTGGATTTGCGTTATGTACGCTATCAAGAATCTATCGGTCATTGTGACTTAATCATTCTGCCTGGCAGCAAAAATGTGTTGAGCGATTTAACCTTCTTACGCAAACAGGGTTGGGCAGAAGAAATCAAACGGCACCTAAGGTACGGTGGTAAGGTACTAGGTGTGTGTGGCGGTTTGCAAATGTTAGGTAAGTTCATCAGAGATCCAAATGCGGTGGAATCAACACTCGGTGAAGTCGCAGGACTTGGTCTGGCTGACTTTGAGACCACACTCTCAGAGCAAAAAGTACTGACGCAAGTGTCTGGCATTTGCCAATTGGATGAGCAAAGTGCTGAAATTTGTGGTTACGAGATCCATGCCGGGATCTCTTCTGGAGCGGCACTAGAGGTGCCATTCTTGCGATTTAACACACATCCAAATAACAGTGTGCAGGACGGTTTTATCTCCCGAGATAATCAAATTGCAGCCACCTATTTACATGGTTTATTTGATACGGTCGCCGCCACACAGGCTATCTTGTCTTGGGCCGGTAGTAAGCAAGCGGGAACAGCCGCGATTGATTTAGCGAAGCACAGAGAGCTGCAAATTACGCGTCTTGCCGACAGCTGTGAAGCACATTTAGATTGGCAAAAATTGATGAAAATAATTGAGGAATAACATGAGCGAACAACAAGATAAGCATCAGCAACGACAGCAAAAAGTAAAACAACAAGTCGATGAAAAAATTGCCGCAGCGCAGCAAGAGCAGGGCATTTTACAAGTGATCACAGGTAACGGTAAAGGTAAGTCAACATCTGGTTTTGGCACCGTTGCGCGTTGTGTCGGTCATGGTATGAACGCAGCGGTTGTACAGTTTATTAAAGGAACCTGGGATTGCGGTGAACGCAATTTGCTCGAAAAAGTCGGCGTGCCATTTGCGGTAATGAAAACAGGCTTTACGTGGGAAACGCAAAACCGTGAAACCGATACTGCCGCTGCCCAGGCGACGTGGCAGCAAGCGAAAGTATGGCTACAAGATGAACGCATCGATTTGGTATTGCTTGACGAAATTACGTATATGTTGAGCTATGACTATCTAGATTTGGACGAAGTCATAACGGCGCTAGAAAACCGTCCTACCATGCAATCAGTGATTGTAACTGGGCGCGGTGCACATCGACGCCTGACCGAGCTTGCAGATACCGTGAGTGAAGTGCGTAATGTGAAGCATGCGTTTGAGGCCGGCATTAAGGCGCAAAAAGGGTTTGACTACTGATGCTAAAATTCGCCTTATTTATTGTACTAGGCTTTGCCTTTAGCGTTAGTGCTAAGCCCGCAGAGCGGATCATCGCGCTTGCGCCTCATATTGTCGAAAATCTTTATGCAATAGGAGCTGGGGAGCGGATTGTAGGCACGGTCGCCTATGCTGATTATCCAGAATCAGCCAAGCAACTGCCTCAAGTTGGCGACTATCAAGGCATTTCGGTTGAGAAAATTTTGGCACTTAAGCCTGATCTTATCATTGCGTGGAAAAATGCAAGTCACGCTCCTATGCTTGAAAAGCTCGAAAGCTTTGGTGTTGACGTGATTTATAGTGAAGCGAAATATCTAGATAAACTGCCCAATGAGTTGCTACGCCTAGGTAAAATTACCGGCTTTGGATCTCAAGCACAGCAACAGGCAGATTTGTTTACTAAACGTTTAAATGAGCTAAAAGCCCAGTATAAACAAAGCGCTAGCTTAGCTGTATTTTATCAATTGTGGCCATCACCGCTGATGACCGTAGGAGGCGAAAGTTGGTTACAGCAAGTCTTTACTGTGTGTAATGTGAAAAATGTTTTTGCCGACGCCACCACGGACTATCCACAAATTAGCATTGAAAATGTTCTGTTGAAATCACCACAAGTGATTGTGATCCCAGAAGAAAAGACCAAACAAGAGGTCAAAGCAATTGCATGGCAGCAATGGCCTTCGATCCCTGCAGTAAAGTACCAACAAACTATTTCGGTAGATGCCGATCTGCTTCATCGTTATAGCTATCGTATGCTCGAGGGAATATCGGATTTATGTGGTAAACTCGACGTTTCTCGAAGCCATTATAATATGATGAAAAAAGGTGAAGCATGACAACGTGGAGTGACGTGTTAGGTCAGGAAAAACAACAAGATTACTTTAAACAAACCATGGATTACGTGGCAGAGCGTCGCGCTCAAGGTATAAATGTGTTTCCGCCCCATGAACAAGTATTTGACGCGTTCAAAGTCACGCCTTTTGATCAGGTTAAAGTGGTGATTTTAGGGCAAGATCCCTATCACGGCCCCAATCAAGCTCATGGTCTATGTTTCTCTGTGTTACCAGGGATTAAGCCGCCGCCGTCGTTAAATAATATGTATAAAGAATTAGTGCAGGATATTAACGGCTTTCGCATACCTAATCACGGCTACCTAATTGACTGGGCTAAACAGGGCGTACTGCTGTTAAATACAGTGTTGACGGTAGAACAAGGCCAAGCCCATTCTCATAAGCATTTGGGCTGGGAGCGCTTTACTGATGTAGTGATTGAAAAGCTGAATGCCCACAGCGAAGGTGTGATTTTCTTACTTTGGGGCTCACACGCTCAGAAAAAGGGTAAAAGCATAGACACAAATCGTCACCATGTTTTACACGCGCCACATCCTTCGCCGCTCTCAGCACATCGCGGCTTTTTTGGTAGTGGCCATTTCAGCAAAACTAATCAGCTGCTCACCCAAATGGGTAAGCTGCCAATCGACTGGCGATTGGCCGAGCTATAGCAGATAACAACAAAAAAGAGCGCCGTGAAGGGCGCTCTTTTTAGTTAAAATCAAATTCGTCTAAATCAACACTGTCTGCGAAAATATCCAATTCCTGTAATTCTTTGCGTAGTCGCTGTTTATCTTTTAGCGCTTCAATTTCACGCCATTTTCTTTTTTTGCCCTTAGATGAAGTTTTTTTCCTAGTATCCGGACTTTCTAATAATTCTAATAACTCGTCTAGGGTATCCATGAAAATCTCCTATTGATAAAAACAACCTAAAGTGGCATTTGCTTTGGCTGTTGTTAGCACTACAACTGCAATGACACCGTTGATTTCTTCATACTATTTGGCAAACCTCAATATGAGGAACCGATAAAAGTCTGATAGCTAAAGTACGCTACAAACAACCCCGCGTTGCTTGCTTTTTGTACCAAAACCAGAAAGTAGCGGCATCAATTTTCACTTCAAGTGATATTGATATACCACAGACGGGATAAAAATAAAACACAATTGTGTCTTTTGGGTTAAAACCAAGTGACAGTTTGATGAAGGTCAATTCGGGTGATATCTAGGAGGTGTTCAGAAGGGTTTGTATTGAGAGCGATAACAAAAACGCCGCAATATGCGGCGTTTCGAAATCGAATGTTTAAGGCACTTACAGTGCTTTAAAGCGTGCGACTAATGTTTCTTGTGCATCGGCAAATGAGCGAATACCTTCAGCAAGCTTTTCTGTGGCCATTGCGTCTTGGTTATGTAACCAACGGAACTCACTTTCGCTAAGCGCAGCTGGTTTTGCTTTAGGCGCAAAGTCAGCCTCAAGTAAGTAATTTTCGTTTGCAGGCATTGCGGCAAGCTCTTCTAATAGAGAAGGGCTAATCGTGAGCTTATCACAACCCGTTAGGGCTAGAATTTCACCTGTATTTCTGAAGCTGGCGCCCATTACAACGGTTTTATAACCGTGCTGCTTATAGAATTCAAAAATACTACGAACAGATTGCACACCCGGATCTTGTAGTGGGTCAGTTGGTTTTTCTAGGCCGTTGGCAACGTGCCAATCTAGAATACGCCCAACAAATGGTGAGATTAAAAATACGTTTGCATCGGCACATGCACGTGCTTGCGCTTCGCTAAATAGCAGCGTTAGGTTACACTTAACACCTTCTTTTTCCAGTGCTTCAGCGGCTTTAATACCTTCCCAAGTCGATGCAATCTTAATCAAGATTTTGTCTTTGCTTACGCCCTGCGCTTGATATAAATTTAATAGCGTTTTTGCTTTTGCGATAGTCGCTTCGGTATCAAAAGATAAACGTGCGTCTACTTCGGTTGAGATATATCCCGGCACAGAGTTCGCGATTTCTTTGCCAATCACAACGGCAAAATAGTCACAAGCAAGCGCTAACTGCTTGTCGGCGTCACTTTCATTGGCTTTGGCATAATCCCAAGCTTCTGTTAGATAAGGCTGATAAGCAGGTGTCTCCGCCGCTTTAAGTAAAAGAGAAGGGTTAGTTGTTGCATCCTCAGGCTGTAGCTTGCGGATGGCTTCAATGTCACCGGTGTCAGCGACGATTGATGAGTGTTGTTTTAGCCTATCTAATGCTGAAGTCATGTGTTCCTCATTCCAATATTGATAACAGCGAAGTGATATTAGACGCCTTATGTTGCAACACCATTAAATAGCTGAATAGGTCATATGTCCGTATCGGGCGACATATCACACTCGTTATTTAGGGTTATTGTTATATAAGGTCGAGTTGTAAAGCGAAGCTGTATTTTAACAGCGAATTGCTTAAGCCCAAGTGAAAGCGGACAAACACTTGAAGTTACTTGGGGATAGTGTTGAAATTGACATTAATTACTAGCTAAGTCAATAGGCAAACCATGATCACAGTTATCTCTCCAGCGAAAAACCTAGACTATGAAACACCTGCGCCAACCAAGATGCACACACAGCCAGAGCTGCTGGAGCATAGCGAGTCACTTATTCAAGTTTGTCGCGATTTATCACCACAGCAGATCGGTAGCTTAATGAAGATAAGCGACAAGCTCGCGGGCTTAAATGCGGCAAGGTTTGCCGAGTGGTCAGAGCCTTTTACACAAGACAATGCTAAACAAGCTATTTTTGCTTTTAATGGCGATGTGTATGTCGGTTTAGAAGCGCAAAGCCTAACTGAGGCTAATTTAAATTATGCGCAAAATCATTTACGTATCTTATCTGGGCTGTATGGCATCCTAAAACCACTTGACTTAATGCAGGCCTATCGTTTAGAAATGGGTACAAAGTTAAGTAACCCGCGTGGCAAAAACCTGTATGAGTTTTGGGGCACGATTATCGCTGAAAAACTGAATAAGGTCATGGAAGGGGCACAAACACAATACTTGGTGAACTTAGCTTCAAATGAGTACTTTAAAGCGGTAGATAAGAAGGCGCTGAAAGGTGACATTATCACTCCTATCTTTAAAGATTGTAAAAATGGTCAATACAAAGTCATCAGTTTTTACGCGAAGAAAGCGCGCGGTATGATGGCAAGGTATATCATTGAGAACCAAGTATCGGATTTGGAAAGCCTGAAAGCGTTTGATATTGCAGGATACCGCTTTAGTGAAGAAGCAACGCAAAAGGCTCAAGAACCGGTGTTTTTGAGAGCAGAACAATGACAACAAAATTATGTGTAGCAGCAGTGTTCGCCGCTGCGTTTGTGAGTGGCTGTAGTGGACATTTTACAACTAGAGTCAGCAATGTGCCGGTCGATTGCGAAGGTGATTCACGTTCGTGTTCTATGAGCTGTCGCAAAGATTACTCGGATCCGATGCAAGTACAAAATTGTGAGGACAGGTGTTTCCAACAGCAAAATCAATGTCGAGTGGATAGACCAACAGAAGACAAATGGGAAATTACAGACGAAAAACCGACTTATCCCACTTCCTTTTAATATGCCGCGCTACGCGCCTTTGGGTAAGCTCATATAGGCGCGTACGACCCTATCCCTAAATGCTAAATCCGTTGCCTTTTCGGCAGCTCTGTATAGTTGGCAAAACCCCTCGGGCTTTCCTGTTTGCAATAAGATGTCATCTAAAGCATCGATGCCAGTTAGGGTCTGTTGCCAGCGAGATACGATAACAGAGTCAGGCTCTGGCAGCTGACAGAGGATTTGCTCAGATAGCCTAAACTCACTGTTGGTAGCGACCTTGATCATATCGTCATTGGCCGCAGCTAACCAAGTAGCGCCTTTTGCGTTGACACAAATTAACGGTAAATAAGGCGCGATGGCTGGAAAGGCGGTGTTTTTAAACACCTCCACTTGCCAGTAAGCGCGAGCAATCTTAACAAACTGCTCGAAATTAGTGATGGCTGAAAAGCCTGATTGTGCGATGGGTTTGATTTCAACTCTGGGTTTGTTTGCATTCACGGTATCGTTTGCGGTATCTATATACCAATCTCCCACCAACATCGCATTTTGAAAGTACTCATCGCGTAGCGAACCCCATACTTTTTTCAGCTCGGCATTCTCTTTAAGCATGTAATTTCTGAGCACAGATAAACGTTCTGAATTTTGCTTGAGCTCCGTGGTGACGAGTTTAAACATTTCATCGCGAATTTCTAGGCAGCGACCAAGCGGGTAGGGTTTATCTGAAAAATAACTGTACTTTGGTGCGAGCGTGAGATCGGCATTGAGACGAAGGTTTGCCAGCTCAAAAGCGAGTAAATCTATTTCCTGTTGTGTCAAAACAAAGCCACTGGGTAGATACTAGATGGCACTAGTATAACCACAGTGGCGAATTTGGCCTATTTAATTGAAGAAATTAAATAACTTAGGATTGCATCTGGCTCGGGATCTCGGCTCGTATCCGGCAGATATTTAGGCCTTGTGAATATGCCTTGTTCTACTAACGCGTCCAGTGCATCTAAGTGCGCAATGCCCGTTTTACCGAGATATAAATTATCTAAGCTGCGGGTATTGGCAAGCTGCACTATGTCTTTAAAGCCTTTTAAGTAGAGATGATCTTTAGTAAAGCCACCACCACGGAAAATTCGAGTGGTCAGCGCAAAGGCTTCATTGACGTTTAATACACCCGAGTCAGCTAAAAACTCATACACTTGATAGAATTTATCGCCTTTAAGTAGCATGTTAACCGCAATCACCCTAAGCGCTAATACTTTCAATCGTGTCAGATTTATTTGCCCAGATTGATACTCGCGGTAGATGGCAAGGCCCTCTTGAGTATAGGTATTGCCAGGTAAACCTAAGTGCAGCACTTTAAGTTGCTGGGCGTCAGCATTTAAAGTCGTGAGTAAGTGCACGCCAATTTCATGCTCTATCAAGGCATTGATATCAAGCTCAGATAGCATCGCACTGCTATTTACAAGCAGAAGACGCTTACTATTGTCGACCATTGCTTTGGCAACGAGCTTGCTTGATATAGCGACCTTACAAGGTAAGCCCATAGCCTCAATCGCTTGATTAAAACGTACCAAGGCTTGCTCGGCTGTAATGTCTTTTTTTGGCAAGGTCTCTGTTTCGCGCGCGTGCAGCAAGAAGGTCGCATTATTTATATCGTTGTAATCCGGCTCACCATAATAGCGTAGCGAGTTATACAAAAAGGCTTCGCGACCAATTTGGGTGATCAGTTCGATTTTAGTCGCGTAGCTGTCGATCACTTTACGATATAAATCTTTTACGATCGGATCTTGGATTTTTCCAACGGGCAAGCGATAGAGTTGCTCTTTAAACTCATACGGGTCAATTTTCAGCGGGCGATATTTAAACGCAGGCTGATAATGACGTTTCGAGAAAAAGCGACGTTTCTCTTGGGCGATATTGCTTGGGTTAACATAATGCAGCGTTTCAAGGTTTCTGGCTATGCGGTACAGCGCAGAGTCCACGTTAATCAGCGCAGGGTCAAGCTGCGACGTTGATTTTGCTTTGCGAAGTGGCTTATAGCAGTGATTTTTAGCAAATGTTTTTGCCGTTTTGCTCAAAGCAACATGCATGTTGCGCTGTAGTTTTTCAAACACCACAGGGAATAATTCGCCGCTGTTTTCGTCCATAAAGACTTTTTTTACTTCCAGCGGTACCACTAAGGTGTTATCAAAGTGGCTGGTAATATATTGCGCTTGATAACCATGGCCCTGAAAGACGGTATTTTCAGCACAATCCACCAGCTGGCCTGCCAGTTTTTTCAGTCCTAGCTGTTTTTTCAGCTCATCTAATACGGCACGAAAACGCAAGGTATCAAGTTGTGCAGTGCCAATATTAAAGGTTGGTGCATAAGGGTAGCTACGAATTTGATAATTATAGCTGTGCACATCAAATAGCAAGCAGGCACCAAACTTGCGCTCAAGCGTGGTTAACAGCGCACTGAGCACACGGTAATAGGCTGCATGCTTAGACAAGCTAACATCTATGTCTGCATTTGGTAGCGCTTGGCTCCACACTTGTTTACCCCATGCTTCTTTGTATATCGCAAGCTCTGGCGCACGGTTAAGATCGTATTCGTAACGTGAGTCACGCGCGATAAGCGTGATGGGTAATGATTCAATCATGCCGTCGGTAAACGGATCTTCCTCTTGTAAACGCTCAGCATCGCTAATGGCGAACAAGCCTTTTAGGCTAGCACGGGTGCGGTGGCCTGCGTGTACAGCAGTGGCGACATAAGGCACGTATTCCCTCACTTCGAGGTGAAAAGCACCTTCAGCAAATTGCCCACTGATGGGTTTGCCGGCTTCAAGCGCGGCAATGATGGCTTGTTCAGATAGCATGAGCATCTTCTATTACTTGACGGAATTGGTTTTTGCGATGCGTTACTAGCTCTTTGGCGTGCACCACACTCTCTACAAAATCGATAACTTGCACTTGCAGCTTACAGCGGTTTAAACGGTTAATACGGGTTATCCCGCCAGGTGAGAGCACGTTAACTTCAATAAGCTTGCCGCCTATCACGTCAATGCCAACAAAATACAAACCATCACGCACAAGCTTAGGGCCGATGTGCTTACATAGCGCTTTTTCTTGGTTGGTGAGTTTGTGTTTCACTACTTTGCCACCGGCATGTACGTTGGCACGCACTTCATTTGCTGCAGGCACACGTTTCATGGCGCCAATCGGTTCGCCGTTAAGCATTAGAATACGAACATCACCCTCGTCGGCACCTTCAACATAGTCTTGTAAAATGACGTAGTTGCTGCCTTTACCAGCCTCGTCGCCACCAATATAAAACTCAAGGAGTGAGCTAAAGCTTTGTTTCGCGCGTTTTTCAACGACGATAACACCGCGACCGCCAAAGCCATCAAGCGGCTTTAAGATCATTTTCTCTTGCTCTGATTCAGAGAATATACGCTCTAAATACTCTTTGTTTTTAGATACATGCGTATTTGGAATAAATTCTCTCGCGATGCCTTGGAAAGATGCCGTGTATAGCTTGTTATTTGCGATACGCAGGCCATCGATGTCGTTGATGATGAAAGTATCATCACGAACAGAGTCTAAAAAGTTCATCGCTAAGGTATCAAGCGGTGGGTTGGCGCGCATAAATATTGCGTCAAAACCTGCCAAAGGAAGCTGTACTTTTTTAAACTCAGCTTTGTTGTAAAAGCTCACTAAGTTGTCAGATACTTTTTGGCCCGCAACAAATACATCACAGAAGGCACTGGCGACACTTTCGCGAATAGTGAGGTTGTTTACGGTGGTGATGGCAACGACGTGACCGCGCGATACGGCTTCGTGGATAAGTCTTAGCGTGCTGTCGTTTTCAGCTTCTACACGCTCCCAAGGGTACATAATAAAACAGATTTTCACGGGCTATTTTTGCTCAGCAAATAAATTGGCAATATAGCGGTAAAATAGCTTAGACGCTCACGGATTATTTTTATCGACAAGATAAGGAATATCAATCATCTATTGGGCTAGAAGCAGAGCACTGACAGGTGCTCTGCAGGGTGGATATCATACTCTAAAGCGGTTAACTATGTCACTCAATTCGTGACTTGCTCGTGTTAGTTGCTCACTGGTGTTGTTGAGCGAATGCGTGGTATCCAAAGAGTGATGGGTGGAGTCAGAAAGCTGAGCTATTCGCTCATTAACTTCTTGTGCTGCAAGACTTTGCTCGTCGGTGGCTTTGGCGATGTGGGTACTCATATCCGAGATAGCGTCAATTAGGTGCTCAATTTCGGTTAATGCGTTATCGGCAAGCTGTACCTGCTCAACCGTTTGCTCCGAGATTTGTTGGCTAACTTTAACTGCTGCTACGGCCTGCTGCGCTTCTTTTTGCAGTCGCTCGATCATGTTGTGGATTTCATCTGTGCTTTGACCTGTACGACTTGCAAGGGTGCGAACTTCATCTGCAACTACGGCAAAGCCTCGTCCTTGTTCACCTGCTCGAGCGGCTTCTATTGCCGCGTTTAGTGCAAGTAAATTGGTTTGCTCCGCAATACCTCGAATAACATCGAGCACCGATCCTATATGCTGACTCTCTTGTGCAAGGCTTGTCGTTGTCACGCTCACAGATTGAATTTGCTCCGACAGCTTTTTAATGGCGGCAATGGTTTGAGAAATCGTTTGTTTGCCTTTTTCACTGTAATTGCGTGCGTCTGCGGCGGAATGTTCTGCAGTATCTGCATTGCTACTGATCTCGCGAACTTGCATGGTCATTTGTTCGGCAGCCGTGGCGACTTGGCGGCTATTGTCATTTTGCGACTCAATAAATGCCAAGTTTTCTTCGCCAGCCGCTTTTACCTGATTGGCCAGTGTTTCAACTTCTTTAGCGTTATGGGCCACTGTCGCGATGGAATGACGCATCTTCTCAGTATACAAGTTAAAGTATTTGGCAAGCGCGGTTATCTCATCTTTACCGCTTTCGTCGAGTTGTCGAGTCAAATCGCCTTCGCCTTGAGCGATATCTTTCATCATGTCTTTGGCTTGTTGAATGGGGGTGATGATGCTCTTACCTATGATTGCACTAAATGGGAATAGCAGAATAATAAGCACCACCATCTCAATTAATAGCAAATTTCGAATATAGGCAAACTCAGCTTCGATAGTGTCGAGGTACACACCGGAGCCGATGATCCAACCCCAAGGTGTAAACGCTTTGACGTAAGATATTTTTTCGACAGGGGCTTCTTTACCGGGCTTTGGCCAAAGGTAGGGAACAAATCCCGCACCACTTTTTTCTGCCACTTGTACCATTTCAACGAATAAGCGCTTGCCTGTGGGATCTTTTGATTGGCTGAGATCTTTGCCGTTGAGCTCGCTTTTAAATGGGTGCATCACCATTTTGGGATGGTAGTCGTTGATCCAGAAGTAATTGTTACCTTCGTATCGTAAAGCGGCAACGGCATCAAGAGCTGCGGATTTCGCTTGCGCTTCTGGGAGTTTCCCTGATACATATTGTTGATGAAAGTAAGCCACTAAACTATAGGCATTTTCAACAAGGTTTTGAGTTTTATGATATTGCTGCTTTTCGAGAGCATCATACTGTTGCGATAAGCTTACTGCGCTTTGAAGGATAACGCCGATAATAACGACAATGATCAGTAACGCGAGGCGCTGGAAAATGGTGAGATTTCGAAAAAACTGTTTGGACATAACGCAATCCTTATGTCGTTTTTATTATTGAAAGTAGCAAGCGCGAACGCCTCATCAATTCATACTAGTTAATCTTAGTAGTAATACCAATTGCGTTAATTCTCCAACCAATTTGAAGGGTGAAATACCATATTAGCTTAGTTAAAAATTTCTCATTTAGAACAACTAAATAGCAAAATTTTTGCCTTGCTACTAAAGCTATTTCTCCGCTTCAAATAGCTCATTTACTTAATGCAATTGATATATAACTTGAGATAGAACAATAATTTCAGTTTTTCTTAGTCTAGAAGAATAAACAATTAGACCAATGGATTAGAACTAAATGGAGAGAAAAGAAGAAGCGCCCAGCTCATAGGAAGCTAGGCGCTATTAAGTGTTTACTTAGCTTCAACCTCAAAATGACGATTAAAGAAGTCAGTAATGGTTTGATGCAAGTGGGTTTGTACTTTTTTGCCACGTAAACTGTGCTTCGATCCAGGGTAAGTCATCATTTCAAATGGCTTAACCTCGTCCTGCAACTGCTTAAATAGTTTCGTTGCATGGGTAAATAGCACGTTATCGTCCGCCATACCGTGATAGATCATCAGCGGGCCTTTTAGTCCATCAGCATAAGGGAACACCGCGCTTTGCTCATAGCCCTTAGCATTTGTATCTGGGTGACCCAAGTAACGCTCAGTGTAATGGGTGTCATATAGAGCCCAATCTGTTACTGGCGCACCAGAGACACCAGCTTTAAAGTAGTCGCCTGCTTTAAACATTGTCATCAGCGCCATATAACCACCATAGCTGTGACCATAAATACCGATACGCTCAGGGTCGACGTACTCTAGTGTACGTAAGAACTCAACGCCTTTAATTTGGTCAGCCACTTCCACTACACCTAAGTGCTTGTAGATTGGATCTTCAAACTTTTTACCACGGTTGTAAGAACCTCGGTTATCTAATTGGAAAATCACATAACCCTGCTGGGCAAGATATTGGAAGTACAAGTTTTTACTACGCCAGCTGTTGGTCACGCGTTGTGCATGAGGTCCGCCATACACGTTCACAATAACAGGATATTTCTTACCGTTTTCAAGCTTTGCTGGCTTAAATAAGCGGTAATACATAGTTTGACCATCTTCCGCTTTAAGTGTGCCATATTCTGGCGTAGCTAGATTGCTCAAATAAGGCGTTAACGGATGTTCGTTATTCAGCGCATTTTCTTCAAGCCAAGTCACAAAGTCACCATTCACTTTTCGTAGCGCAACCGCTGGTGGACGGTTTACAGAAGAGCTTTTATCGATAAAGGTACGGTTATCTTTTGCCAGTACGACACTATGATAGCTGCCTTCTTCGGTAATACGTTTTGCATCGCCATCTTTAAAAAGTGGTACGCTGTATAGGTGGCTTTCAAGCGGCGTGTCTTTGCGGCCGGAGAAGTATACGATGCCTTTTTTCTCATCAATTCCCTGAAGGCTCTCAACAATCCAATCGCCTTTAGTGATTTGGCGCACCAGTTGGCCATTGGTTCTATACAGGTAAAGGTGTTTAAAGCCATCGCGCTCAGATGCCCAAACGAAATGCTTTTTGTCCTTTAAGAATTCAAGGTCAAAGTGTAGGTTAATCCAAGTATCACTGGTTTCGGTTAGGGCGACTTGCTGCTTTTTGCTTTTAGTATCGTAAAAGCGCAGTTCTAGTTTTTGCTGTGAGCGATTTTGCCACTGATATGACAATGTTTTATTGTCTTTTAACCAATTTGCACGGGCAATATAGATATCTTTATCTTCGCCTAAATCAATCCAATCCACCTTTTGGTCATTGATCTTTACAACACCTAATTCAATCTCAACGTTAGCAGTCCCGGTGTATGGATAACGTTGATTGAATAGCTTGACCTCTTCGGCATAGATTTCGTTACGAATGGCTTCCTGAACTGGGCTTTCATCAATGCGAGTAAAAGCAATTTGTTGCTCATCACCCGACCACCAATAGCCTGTCATACGGCTCATTTCTTCTTGAGCAACGAACTCAGCCATGCCGTTTTTAATTACGCCACCGCCGTCTTTAGTTAATTGCGTTTCTTTACCCGATTTAAGATCAATGGCATAGAGGTTTTGCTCACGAATAAAAGAAACAAAATTGCCTTTTGGCGAGAAGCGAGCGTCGGTTTCGAATGCTTCCGTTTCCGTTAGTTTCTTACTCTTACCAGAAGCGATTTCATAGTAGTACAAGTCGCCATTGAGTGGGAAAAGTAGCGCTTTGCCATCTTTTGACCATTTGTATTCTAAAATACCACGGCCAAAAATACGTTGACGCTCACGACGTGCTTTTTCTTCATCTGAGAGGTTCTCTGGGCCAGAAAATAGTGCCGCAGAATCTACCAACAAGCGGTTTGTATTGTCTTTGAGATTGTATTCCCAAAGGTCGTAACGGTTATAGTCTTCTTTTTTACCTTGAAGATAAGTAACACGAGAACCGTCAGGAGAAAATTGCAGTTTTACAGGTGCTTTACCTGAAAGAGACGGATCGTCAAAAAGTCGCTCTAGCGTTAGTTGCTCTGCGCTAGCGGTGACAGAGGCAAGTGCTAATGGAAGAGCGATGGTGTAGTGTTTAATGCGAGAGTGCACGGTAGCCACCTTGTTATATTTTTAAAGTCTGATTGGATGGTAATGAAGCCGCTTTGCAATAGCAACAAATTCGGATAGAGTGCCGTGTAAATAGGATTTATAGAATTTCACTATGTCATTTGAATTAGCTAAAGAATTACAACGAGACTGTATCTTAATTACCGAGTGGCCGCTGTGTAGCGTGTTGTTAATGAATGATGTTCAGTACCCTTGGTTTATCTTAGTCCCTAGGGTTGTGGGCGCGAAAGAAATTATTGATTTACCTGAGTCGCAGCAAGTTCAATTTTGGCAAGAATCGGCCAAACTTAGTCAGCTGTTACAAGACACCTTTACCCCAGATAAATTAAATGTGGCTGCGCTTGGTAATATGGTGCCACAACTACATGTGCACCACATCGCACGATTTAAAACCGATATTGCATGGCCAAAACCGGTTTGGGGGCTCTATCCAGCAAAACCCTACAGTGATGAGGAAATTGAGCAGCTAAAGGCGAGTTTTGCTTAAAGCCTCAAAAAGGCAATGAGACTGTAAACACATCAAGCGCTTTACAAACTGTTAAGTTCTACGTGTTTTGTGTTTATATCTGGAACTGTTATAACTGAAATTGACTTTTGCCGTTTTAAATCAAGGAGTACGCGATATGAATAAAAGTTTAGTTGTTATTTTGGCAGTATCATTATTATCCGCCTGTAAGGCGACTGTGCCAGAGCCTTATCAAAAAGATCGTGAACCAGAATCCAGAACTGAATATAGTGGTGTGGAAGGGTTGGCGCAGCAACAGCAAGATCAAAACTATTTGATGCGCAAAGAGCTACAAGACAAATGCGATGATGCGAAAGTAAATTTAGCGATTGCTAAATCTGACAAAGCCACAAAAGCCATCAAAAAACACCAAAGAGAAATCAAAGATTATTGTATCTAGGGTTAATTACCGAGCAACTGTTATCTTGCTTAAAGGTAACATCAACAGGAATATTCGTTTGTTAGTATCTGAATTAGCTTATTTTTTATAGTTTGATGGCTCTTTTATGAGAGGCAAAGTAAAAGTAAGATGTTGATACTGTTGTTTCGTAATTAGATGGTGTTTTCAAGTTTAAATTATAATGAGTTTTGTTTGGCGAGAATTTTTTGATAAGATGAAGTTACCTTTTTTGGGTAATTTAAAGGATGAAATTATGAAACTTGTTTTGCTTGTATTACCTTTGACTCTAATCGGCTGTACCTCTTCTAACAATGTTCAATTAGTAGAAAAACATGCTGAGATGGCTGTTGTAGAGTGTGGCAAGGGTAATGTTAAATCGGTATCAACGACAAGCTTTACCTGTAAAGAAAAAGCTTAAGCGTGAATATTGGATTAAAAGGCGTTTCATATGAAGCGCCTTTTGTTTTTGATGATACTGAAGTTACAGTCCTAGCACCTGCTTACCTTGCTTAAAGGTAACATCAACAGGAATGTTCGCTTTGGAAAGCTTATCTAGATCTTTTTGCAGTTCCGCTTTGATATCGCCGTGTGTGGCGATCAGTTGATCTACTTTTTGATAGTCGCCGTCACCTTGTAGCGTTAGGATAAGGTTAGACAGTTTCTCCATCGCTGCGCCCATCTTTTCCATATTCACTTGATATAGACCATCCGTGTTCTTAGAAAATGCGCCTTCTTCTTTAAAGAAGTTAAAGCGGATCATGTTCGCTTTACCATGTGCACTGGATGCGCCAAAACGTACTGAGCGGAAGATACCAGCCATAAAGGTGATGTAGTAATCCTCAAGCGTACCTTCGGTGATCTCGCCTTTTTTAAGCAATTGCTCGACCATGTATAGACCTAGGATATCGGCTTTACCTTCTTCAAGCGCACTGGCGTGTTCTTGCAGTGATTGGCGCACGGTGCCTTTACCTGTAATGGTATTTTTAATGCCTAGACCATGGGCCACCTCATGGAACATGGTATTAGCAAAGAAAGCATCAAAGGTGATGTGCTTACGTTGCTCAGGGACGATAAGTTGGTCAGCAATTGGTACTAAGATCTTATCGAATTTTGCGCGCATAGCGTTTTTAAGCTGTAGGCGACGCGTACCTTTTTGGAGTTGCACTTCTTCGTCATTTGGCAAGTTAATCGCAATGGTTTTACTACCCGCGTTTGAGTGGCCAGCATAATAAATGACGTCATATGCGTTTAGGTCGGCATCAGAGCCAGGCACTTCTTGCTTGTATTTATCATCAACAGGCAAGCCGGTTTGTAGCTCAGGTAAGAAGGCGGCAAATTTAGCGAGACGCTCACTCCACGCTAAGTCTTTAACCAGAACGTAAGACTCAAAAGCGGCGCGATAGCCAAATAGCTGGTCTTCATAGGTTTCAATTGGGCCGATCACCACATCAATCGGGTTATTCTTCATGTCCATCCAAGCAAAATCAGACGCTTGGTAGCTATTATTGACTAACGCATCTGCACGCAAGTTTAAGTAGTTTGCAAACTCTTTGTCTTGTGCCAGTTTACTTGCTTGGCGTAAAAGCTCTGCGGCTTTATCCAATTCAGCTTTATACGCGGATGAGTAAGAAGTGCTGTATAGCTTGCCGTTTTCATCGCGGCGGATAACAGAATACAATCCTGTTTTATCTTTTACTTCGGCGTTATTTAGCTCGTCTTTGGTAATGTCGCTTGGGTAAAATTCTGCACCCAGTGCTTTTTCTTCAAAGCCAGAAAGAAAAACTTGGTCGCCATTTAAACGATCCCAAGGCCCATAGTTAATGTCCGCGAATTGGCGTACTTTTTCGTCTGAGATTTTGCTTAGGAATGTTGCTTTGTCTTCGCCGAACGCTTGCTGCCAAAATAAATCATCCATAATAACCGAAGCATCGATGAGTAAAGCTAGCATCTTTTTCTGGTTATCGTTTAAGTGACTCAAGTCTGTTTCGAGTGTTACTGGGGTATAAATATCTAGCCGGTCTTGAGATGCATTAACTAGCTTATAGCCTGATTGTTTAGTATCAACTTGTGCTTGCTCAGTTTGTGCACTAGGTTTCTCAGAAGAGGTTGATGGCTCAGAGCAGCCAGTTAGGGTGAGACCTGTTGCAAGTGCGATTGCAACCGAAATCATTGAGTGTTTCATAATGCTCCCTTGTTGTCTTAATTATGTGGCGATCACCTTACACGATTTTGTATCACAATACTTAGTTAACTTAGGTTGGCGTGTGATACGCAAGCTGCTGTTAACGTGAAAGGTCATCATTTGTGTCCAGCTATGGGTTATCTTCAGTATTTTTGCGGCAAAGTTTGCCACAAAGCACCATATGCTATGAATTCTAACTTGCTAATTATTGAGGGTATATAAATAAAATATTATTTTATTAGATTTTCTTAACTTTATCCGAAAGTTAGACAATACTTACGTCATAGATACTAAAAATCAGCAGTGTGACCTCCAGCAAGCAAGTGCTTACTTTTGCCATAAGCTTACGCTTGTAGTCGGGTCTTTTATTCAGTTATTAAGGGATTTGGTTTCATGTCTACAGAAAATGCTTTGCTCACGATTCTAACTGACAGAATCAATAACGACACCTTGGTATTGCCGACATTACCTGAAATCGCAGTGCGGGTTAGGCAAGCGGCAGATGACCCTGAAATTAACTTGATGCAGATGGCAGATGTTATTTCTCACGACCCAGCCCTTGCAGCACGTATGATCAAAGTTGCCAACAGCGCATTTATGGGCCGTTCGGTGAAGGTAAACACCTTAAACCAAGCAGTAACTCGTATCGGTCTCAGACAAATCAAGAATATAGCGACTGCAATGGCGATGGAGCAGCTATTTGTTTCTAATAACAAGCTTATTAAAACTTACATGGACAAAGCTTGGCAGAAAACGCTAAAAGTTGCTTGCCAAGCGATAACAACGATGGATTTTTATCTTCGCGTCAATAAGCACACGTCGCTTAACAAAGATACAATCACGCTGGCTTCTTTGGTGTTTAATATCGGTGTTTTACCGATTTTGACGGAGGCCGAACGTCACCCTGAAGTGTTTGCCAATCCAAGCTTTTTGGCTCATGCAATCCAGAAATTAGGCGGCAAAATTGGGGGGGCAATAATGCGAGAGTGGGAATTCACCGATGAATTTGTTGAAGTTGCAGAAAGCTGGGCAAATCCTAATTATCGACCTGAACATGTTTGTTATGTCGACTTTATTCGTGTTGGTGCGATTGTAGAAGGTATTTTGCAGGTGTCGGATAAGTCTGCAGCGCTAAAGCAATATGAAGAAAAGGGGGTAATAAGAGAGGTGAATATGTTTGCTGATGACACTTATTTGCATGTACTCGAAGACGTTAAAACAATGTTTGCCTAATCCTTGTAACTTAATGCGCAGTTTCAGCGCCTTCGTTTGCCGTGAATATAAAGACCTCTGTTGAGGTCTTTACCGTTTAGGGGATAGCCTCGGCTTGGGACTTTCTAAATATTTTACTTATCCGAGCACCTGTAACTGAAATCGTTAAGCCACATAAAATAAAACTACCCCCGGTGGCTTCAATTAGCATCAATCGCTCATTAAGTAATAAGGCTGAACCTACAATGCCGACAATAGGGATTAATAAAGCAAAAGGCGTCACTGCTGCGGCCTTGTGATTTTTAAGTAGCCACCCCCATATTGCGAATGCAATCAGTGTCGAGATATAACCCACATAGGCAATGGATAACCAAGACTGTGTTGTAGTGTTTAGTAGTAAGGTCAATGGGGCGTCAGTTTCAATAAAATAAGACAGTGTAAAAAGTGGTAACGGCGGCACTAGGCTTACCCAAACAATAAAATGGAGTAAATTCACGTCTTGCAGGCGCTTCATAATGAGGTTTGAAAACGACCAAAATAATGCCGCGAATAGAATGAGTACCGCGCCCAACATTGTCGTTGACCCAGAGGAGTTGATAAAAAACAAACTAAAGCCAAACGTTGCAATGCTAATCCCTACCACTTGAAAGCGATTCATGGTTTCCTTTAACAACAAAACACTTAGCAAAATCGTGAAAATGACTTGGGCTTGTAGCAGCAAAGAAGCAATGCCGGCTGATGCATTTGATTCCATCGCAATAAACAGCAAGCTAAACTTAAGCACACCTAAAAATAGCCCAACCCCGAGTACGTTCCATACCGACGTGTTAGGAAAAGGAATGAAGAATACTGCTGGGATCGCGACTACCAAAAAACGCAAGCCTGAGAATAAAATAGGAGGTAACTCTGCTAGGCCAAATTTAATGACCGAAAAGTTAAGCCCCCAAATTATCACTACTATTAAAGCCAATGAAATGCTTTTTACATTCACGCGCGTCAAACTCCGTTTAATTGTAAGAGTTACCGTTTTCGGGTATCGGACTACTGGCGTAAATTGTCTTCGATGCCTGAAATTCAGGTTAGCAAAGCGTTACTGCCGAAGCCGAATTGCTATCATGCCATTGAAGAGTAAATAAAGCGCGACAAATACGTTGGTTAGTGCAAATAAACTCGCGAGTCAGTAACTATACGCTCGTACTTGAGTGCGTGCAATCTGCTTGCTATTGGCGCAAAGTGACCTTGTGAAGATAGCGTATTGAGCTGGATAAAGAAAAATTGATAGCCATATCCGCTATCAATTTTTCGTACCCAAAGCTCAACAGACTATAGATGGTAAAATTAAGACTCTAGGCCTTCGTCGTCACCAAGACCTTTGGTTAGATCTTCTAACAACTCTTTGATTTCTTCCGATACCAAAATAAAGTCAGCATCAAGTTTAACGGCTAGATCTTCTTTTGGGATATCTGCATTTTGGTCTTTAAGTGCTTCTGCATAGCTTAAACGTTTTAATGTACCATCGTTTTGTAAAACGAATTTCACGCGCTCACGCCAATCTAACGCGAGTTTAGTCACACGTTTACCGTTTTCTAGGTGCGTTTTGATTTCGTCTGATGAAAGGTCATGTTGTTTTAACTTGACTTGAGCGCCGTTGTCGTCTGGCTCTTGCAACTCTGCGTCGGTGCCTATTGCAAAGCCTTCAGGTGCACTAAACTCGGTGAGCCAGTGTGTTAGCTGTAAGTCTAAATCGTAGTTTGCAAACGCAGGTACAACAGGAAGCGTGCCCAGAGACTTACGCAGTAATGCAAGTAGTTCTTCCGCTTTATTGAAGCTGGCACTATTTACAATCACCCAACCTGATTTTTGGTCGATAAAAGCAAATTGCAGGCTCGATTTTTTGAACGCTTGAGGCAATAAAGTGGCTAGGATATTTTCTTTAATATCGTCTTTTTCTTTTTTCTTTACCGGACGATTTTCTTGTTGTTCTATTAGCTCAATTTTTTCGGCGACCATTTCATTGACTACGGCTGCAGGAAGCACCTTTTCTTCACGCTTAGCACAAACTAAGATACTGTCTTGAGAAAAATGTGAAAGCATTTGGCCATGTTTGCCAAAAGCTTTTGTCCAGCCAAAAGTGGTCATGTCTTGGCTACCACAAGGACGAAAAATATCCTGCTCGAGTGCTTTTTCGAAATCTTCTTGTGCGTAAGTTACATCTTGTTTGAATTTGTAGCAGATTAAGTTACTGAACCACATAGAAATATGCCCGTCTGGAATAAAATTGCGGTCATCATAGCAAAAAGGTCACAGCTTGTATTCCACTAGATGATGTTTGGTGGTGGGGGAGATATCTTGCGCCAATACGCCACTTTGCAGTATGGCGTATTGGACGGTTGTTGTGCTCTAAACTTGGTTAGCTAAACATCGCCATTGGTTTTTGTAAGTCTTTTGGGAAACTGATGTAGTAGGTGAGGCCTTTGCCTTCTTCACTATTTACTTCGATATCCCCATTCAAGGTTTGTTTTACGAGGTTTAAGGTAATATGGGTACCGAGCCCACTGCCACCTTGATCGCGTTTGGTCGTAAAGAAGGGGTCAAACAACCGGTCTAGTTGGGCTTTACTTACGCCTTTGCCGTTGTCTTTGTAGACGATATTTACCATACCATTGTCTTCTTTAATCTTAATATCTATTTGTCCTTGGTCTTGATTTTCAAAACCGTGGATCAAAGAGTTCATGATCAGATTAGTGAATATTTGGCTAATTGCCCCAGCTGGTAAATTTAGTGTCATGTCTTCAGGGCACTCAATATTCACTTGATGATGAGTTTTCTTCAATTTTGGATGTAATGAGCGGATCACTTCACCAAGGTATTGCTTCAGGTTAATGGTACGAACCGCCTCACTGGCCTGATCGACTGCAATTTGTTTAAAGCTTGCGACAAGCTCAGATGCGCGGTCTAAATTGGTTGTAAGTAGGCTAGCACTTTGCTTTGCTTCGCTAATGAATTCTTCTAACGCTTTTGGTGATAAGGTTTTTCCGTTGTAAGCCGCCTCAAGCTGATCTAAACGCTCCTGTAAGAACGACGTCGCAGTCACGCCAATACCAACGGGGGTATTAATATCGTGCGTAATACCGGCAACGAGACCACCAAGTGCCGCCATTTTTTCAGAGCCGACTAAGCGCTCTTGTGCCATGTTCAGCTCATCTACGTATTTCTCAAGTTCTTTTTGTTTCGTTAATAGTTCTTCTTCTGTTTGTTTTCTTAAATCAATCTCTTCTGTGAGCGTTAACTTCTGCTTTTCTAATTCATATTTTTGTTGCTGAAGATCCATCATCGCTTGGCTCAGGTTTGAGGTCTTACGTGCGACTTCTTGTTCCAGCTGAATGTTATGTTGATCAAGTTTTTCATTGCTGATCAAAAGCTCTTTTTGAGTTTGATCGAGCTTTTTACGATATTCAGAGACCTTATCAATTAGCTTATTGAATGCCTCTTCCATGATCTTTAGTTCATTACGCTCTTTTGCGCCGATATCTATTTTATGGCCATCAACGTTGTCGACCTCAAAGTCTTCAATTTGTTCGGTGAGATCGCTTAATGGTTCGGTAAGTAGCTTTCTGAAGGCAATTAAAAATAGAATAATCAAGAATGTTGTCTTGATCATCGCATTACCTATCAAAAAGTAGATAGAGATCATGATGCGACTAAAGACCACCTCTCGGCTAGAAAATAATGTTACGTCGCCGACTTGCGTTGCGCGTCCCGAGAATTCAAAAATCAACGGAAACGTATAACCAAACAAACCGGATGGCGTATCTTCGATTATTGCTTCTTCTTGAACAAGCTGTTGGCTATACAGCTCGTGAATATCTAGTGAGCGGCCAAGCTGTGAAATAATTTCGCCGCTGTCATCTCGTACAATAATTCCTTCGATCATGGGGATCGCAAGTAGCCCCTCAGCCGTAGTAACGGTCTGTTTCGTATTGAGTTCCCATATGGCACGGGTCAAACTGCGGCTAAAGGTTTTTTGCAGCATAGTAAGTTCATTGCGAATATAGTCTTTAGTATTGACGTATTCGGCAACGATTTGACCACATGTGACGACAAAGGTTAGAAGGAAGTAAACCGACAGCACATTGGTGAGCAATTTTTTTGAGAGGCTTTTTTGCAGCATGAATTAAGCTGAGCTCCTACGGTAAGTTCATCGCCTTTGTATAATCTGTTTTTAAAGTTAGCCAATAAATGGTTAAAAATAAATAATTATCTTCATTAATTATGCTTTTTAGCGCCTTACCTAGGAAAGTTTAATGTGTTATAAGATAGCGATATCCAGTGACCGTTTTATTAACGATAGTACAAGACTGACCACTTTATGAGTTATTCCGTCTTAGTTTGCGATGATTCGGCTGTCGCCCGTAAACAAGTCATTAAAAACTTACAAAGCAAATTAGACCTGACCTTGCACCAAGCACAGAATGGCCAGCAGGCGATTGATTTACTGAAAACCCAGCAAATAGATTTATTGTGCCTGGATTTAACCATGCCAATACTTGATGGGATTGCTGTGTTAGAGGCAATAAAAGCACACCGAATTGAATGTTTCGTGGTGGTTATTTCGGCAGATGTTCAGACCAAGATGAAAGAAAGAGTAGCAAATTTGGGGGCGTTAGGGTTTTTAGAAAAACCGGTTAAAGCAGAGCAGTTATTAGGATTACTGCACCAGTTTGGTATCCGATAACTTATCTATGCAAATTACAAATGTCACTATTAAAAATTTGCATAATCTATTTTGCTCTTTCGTATTGACAGCGCGGCTAAACTTCAGGCACTCTAAAATTATGAAAACGAATATTATCACTACGACCATTATTACAACCACCATCCTAACGGGATAGTGGCATAGGTCAGTGCGAGTTTGAAAAAGGCCTGTGTTCACTAAGAACACAGGCCTTTTTTGTTTTTGGAATGAGGAAAAATGATGCGAGTACTAAAGTTTGGAGGGTCTTCCCTCAAAGATTTTGCCTGTTTACAAAGAGTCAGCGAGCTAGTTAAAGACCATGGCCAACAACAAGCGCTTATCGTGCTGTCGGCTCCCGGTGGCATGACAGATCAGCTCGTTGAGCTTGCTGATTTGGCTGGACGAGGAGATGCGTTTGACTCCCAGTGGCAGTCATTTACTTCCCGCAGCCAAGGCTTATACGATGAAGTACAAGCGGTGTACGGTGGTGTTGTAGGCTGGCCTGACTTTGAATTACTTAAGAATAAATTAGATGGGGCCAAGTTACTGGGACATTGTCCAGATCAAGCAAGAGCCTATGTCATTAGTTTTGGCGAACGCATTAGCGTTGCGCTGATGGACACCATGCTGCAATCAGATTCAGTCGCGCTTAGTGCTGACGCTTGTGTAAAAACGCAGGGCGGGTATCTCGATGCTGAAGTTGACCTTAAGCTAAGTAAAGTATGTTTTGCAGAGTTAGTGCGTGCCCAAGCGTCGCGTTTTTATATCATGGCAGGATTTACGGGAAGCAATGAAGCGGGCGAGCTGACAACGCTTGGTCGCAACGGTTCTGACTACTCTGCAGCTGTCGCAGCTGCGTGTCTTGAAGCTGAAATCTGTCAAATCTGGACTGACGTTGATGGCGTTTACAGTGCAGATCCTCGTCTGATAAAGAAAGCGACTAAGGTCGACGTGCTATCTTATAAAGAAGCCATGGAGCTATCTTATTTTGGCGCTAAAGTGCTGCACCCAAAAACAATCTTACCTTGCGCCAAAGCTGATGTGCCTTGTGAAATTAAAAATACTCATGATCCAGAAGTGCCGGGTTCACTGATTTGTGCTCAGGGCGGTGGCGAGGCTCCAGTAAAAGCGCTTTCGAGTCTTGATAAACTTGCTATGCTGACCGTGGCAGGACCTGGGATGAAAGGCAAGGTTGGCATGGCTGCTCGGGTCTTTTCTGCACTGGCAGCAGATAACGTATCCATCGTACTTATTACGCAATCTTCTTGTGAATTCAGCATCAGTTTCTGTGTCCATGAGCAAGACTTAACACTTGCGCTGGTTGCGCTTGAACAGGCATTTGAGCTTGAAACGCAAGCAGGATTAATCGACCCAATTGAAGTGCAACGTAACCTTGCTATCGTTACTTTGGTTGGCGACAACATGAAAGCGCACAAAGGTCTTGCGGCCAAATTCTTTGCGTCACTTGCACAGGCTCAGGTGAATATTGTTGCCATCGCGCAGGACTCAACGGAGAGTTCTATTTCGGCGGTGGTTGATGGTGAACTTTGCCAAGATGCAGTAAAAGTGTGCCACGAAAACTTCTTCACGCACGTGCCATCCATCGATGTATTCTTGATTGGCTGCGGTCTAGTGGGTCAAGAATTAATGAAGCAGTTTCATAAGCAGCAAGCATGGCTTGAAAAACGCAATATCCGTTTGAACCTCTATGGCATTGCAAACTCAAGTAAGTGTTACTTAGACCCTGAAGGCGTTCCGTTTGATAACTGGGAATTGGCGCTTGAGAAAGCGGAGTCGGGCTTTGATTTACAACAGGTTAGCCAGTTTGTTAGACAAAATCATTTAATTAACCCTGTGATTGTCGATTGTAGTGCGGCTCAGTTTGTTGCCGATGGCTATTTAGACTTTCTTAACGCGGGCTTTCATGTCGTTGCGGCTAATAAAAAAGCCAATACTGGCAGCTATGAGTATTATCAGTCACTGCAGCAGGCTGCACTAGCTAAACGCCGTCACTTTCTATACGAAACCAACGTTGGCGCCGGACTCCCTGTATTAGACAACCTTAAATTGCTGTTTGGCGCAGGAGATGAATTGCTTTCATTCAGTGGTATTTTGTCTGGCTCGCTATCGTATATTTTTGGCGTATTGTCGGATGGTTTATCGCTATCGGAAGCGACAGAGAAAGCCAAACAAAGCGGTTTTACAGAGCCAGATCCGCGCGATGACTTATCTGGTACGGATGTCGCACGTAAGCTGCTTATCATTGCCCGTGAATCGGGACTGCCGTTGGAACTCAGTGATATTGAAGTTGAATCAGTATTACCTGAAGGGTTTGCTGAGGGCGCCAGTGTTGATGAATTTATGGCGCAATTACCGCAATTAGATGATGCTTTCGCAGCGCGTATTGCGGCGGCCAAAGCACAAGGCCAAGTGCTACGCTATGTCGGTTCAATTGTTGACGGTAAATGCCGCGTTGGCATTGAAGCGGTAGATAAAGAGCACGCTTTGTACGATATTCGTGACGGTGAAAACGCACTGGCTATTTTGAGCCAATATTATCAACCAAAGCCTTTTGTGATCAGAGGTTATGGCGCGGGCGCAGAAGTGACCTCTGCTGGCGTATTTGCTGATATCCTAAAAACGCTGTCGAGGTAGGAGCTATGAAAACATTTTATGCACCAGCGTCAATGGGGAATTTTTGTGTTGGCTTTGATGCCCTTGGCGCCGCACTCCAGCCTATTGATGGCAGTTTACTGGGTGATCAGGTCAGCGTTGAAGCCGCAGAGCGTGATACGTTCAACTGTATTGGTCCATATGCTGAAAAGCTCTCCGCTGATCCTAAAGACAATTTAGCGTTTCAGTGTTTACAGCACTTCAAACAGCATGTGGCACCCAACATGCCGGCGGTTGCCATGACCTTGTATAAAGGCCTTCCTGTTGGTTCAGGTCTAGGCTCTAGCGCTTGCTCTGTGGTTGCCGCTTTTGCTGCACTCAATGATTTTGCCAATACGCAATTAAGCCAAGAGGCGCTTATTGAATTAATGGCCGACTTTGAAGCTAAGGTCAGTGGTGGTCGTCACTACGACAACATCACGCCCTGCTACCTTGGTGGGCTACAACTGACAGCAGACTGCATTCCAAGTAAAGCAATCAGCGTTGCGCATGATGAAAGCTGGTTTTATGTTATTGCATATCCTGGCTTTGCCTTGAATACAGCGAAAGCAAGGCAAGCACTACCACAGCAGTTTTCTTTGCATGATACGGTGGAGTTTGCCCAGCGACTGTCGGGCTTTTGTTTATTGATGCAGTCAGGTCAATTTGACAAAGCACTGTCGATGATGAAAGACAGCATTGCCGAAGAAGCGAGAGCGCCACTCATTGCTGGCTTTAACGAAGCAAAAGACGCGCTACCAGCCCTAGGTGCCGAGCTGGTAAGTATTTCAGGGGCAGGGCCCACGCTATTTGCTATTTGTAAGTCTGAGCAACAGGCAAATGCAGTGCAGCAATGGTTGCAACAAAATTACATTAATGAAGCGGGTTTTAGCCATATTTGCCGATTAGATACGCTAGGCACAAGAGAATTAAAGGATCAAAAGTAATGAAATTAGTGAATTTAAAAGACGAACAGCAGATAGTCTCATTCGTTGAAGCGGTAAAAATTGGTTTAGGTCGTAACCAAGGGGTATTTTTCCCTCCTACATTTGAGTGTATTGCGGATGTTGATGCACTACTTGAATTACCTTTTGCTGAGCGCAGTGCCAAGGTATTACATCACCTTATTGGTGATGAACTACCACAAGATACCCTCGATGCGATGGTAAAACGCGCCTTTAATTTCCCTGCTAAATTAGTCGAAGTTGCTAAAAATCAGCATTGTTTAGAGCTTTTTCATGGGCCAACATTGGCGTTTAAAGACTTTGGCGGCCGCTTTATGGCGGAATGCATTAGCATGTTTAATCAAGGTGAGCGCGTGACTATCCTCACCGCAACAAGTGGTGACACGGGCGCCGCCGTTGCCCATGCATTTTACGAAAAAGAAAATGTCGATGTGGTGATCCTTTATCCTCATGGCAAAATTTCGCTTGCCCAACAAAAGCTGTTTACAACACTTGGGAAAAACATTCATTGTTATGCTGTAGATGGCAGCTTTGATGACTGCCAAGCGATGGTGAAGTCTGCATTCCTTGATGACGAAGTAAAGCAAAAGCTTGGTCTTAATTCGGCAAACTCCATCAACATCAGCCGTTTAGTGGCACAAGTGTGTTATTACTTTGAAGCGCTAGCACAATTACCTAAATCTCAGCGTGATAAAGTGCATGTTTCAGTGCCAAGTGGTAACTTCGGCAACGTCTGTGCAGCAATGATTGCGGCGGTGATTGGATTACCTATTGCCAAGTTAAGTGCCACGACAAACCAAAATGATACTGTGCCCCGTTACATTGCCTCGGGTGAGTGGCAACCAAACGACACTTTAGAGTCACTCTCTAATGCGATGGACGTGAGTAAACCTAATAACTGGCCTCGTGTTGAAATCATGTTAGAAAGAGGGGATTTTAACAAACATGACTTTTATTCACGTTCGGTATCGGAAGCACGGACTCAGGCGGTAATGCAAGAATTACATGACAAAGGTTACTTGGCTGAGCCACACACTGCGATAGCCTACGAAGGATTAGCGCTGGACCCTCAAGCGGATGAAACCGGAATTTTCCTTGCCACTGCGCATCCTGCGAAGTTTAAAGAATCTGTAGAAGGTGTTTTAAATCAGCAGCTTGATATGCCGAAGCCGTTGGCCGATGCATTGCAAAAACCATGTTTGGCAGAGCCGCTTAGTGCAGATTATGATGCTTTGAAGGCAGCAATGTTAGCAAAACTCAACTAAATAAGAGAGCCTGTCTGAGTGGGTAGAACGCCCACTCAGATAAGGTCAATTCCAAGACTATATTAGCTTTTCAAATGCAACTTAGGTTGTCTTATTTAAAATATTAATGTTTAAATAAAAAAATATCATCGCGATAGGGGTGTGAAATAAATTCAATCCCTGCTTAAATATGCCCATGCTGATTTCATAGGCAAACTGGTTATCTTATGATGCTAGATTGTCTTTAAAAATACCCTTACGTTTACCTAGGAGAAACCATGTTAGAACGTAACATGAATATTGCAGATTTTGACCCAGAACTATTTGCAGCGATTGAAGCAGAAACTTCACGTCAAGAAGAGCACATCGAGCTTATCGCTTCTGAGAACTACTGTAGCCCACGTGTACTTGAAGCGCAGGGTTCTCAGCTAACAAACAAGTATGCTGAAGGTTACCCAGGTAAGCGTTACTATGGCGGTTGTGAGCACGTTGACGTGGTTGAGCAGCTCGCGATTGACCGTGCCAATGCGCTATTTGGTTCGACTTACGCAAACGTTCAGCCTCACGCTGGCTCACAAGCAAATGCGGCGGTATTCCAAGCGCTACTTCAGCCACATGACACTGTGCTAGGTATGAGCCTTGCTCACGGTGGTCACTTAACGCACGGTTCACACGTAAACTTCTCTGGTAAAACGTACAATGCTATCCAGTACGGTCTAAACGAAGAAACTGGTGAAATCGATTACGCGCAAGTTGAAGCGTTAGCACTTGAGCACAAGCCAAAAATGATCATCGGTGGTTTCTCTGCGTACTCAGGTATCGTTGACTGGGCTAAGTTCCGCGAAATCGCTGATAAAGTAGGCGCTTACCTACTTGTTGATATGGCGCACGTTGCAGGTCTTGTTGCCGCTGGTATATACCCAAGCCCAGTGCCTCATGCACACGTTGTAACAACAACAACGCACAAAACGCTAGCGGGTCCTCGTGGTGGTCTTATCATCTCTGCTTGTGATGATGAAGAAATCTATAAAAAGCTAAACTCTGCGGTATTCCCTGGCGGTCAAGGTGGTCCTCTATGTCACGTTATCGCTGCGAAAGCGGTTGCGTTCAAAGAAGCACTACAGCCAGAGTTCAAGTCATACCAAGAGCAAGTGGTTAAAAATGCACAAGCTATGGTTGCGGTACTTCAGGAGCGTGGTTATAAAGTGGTTTCTGGCAAAACTGAAAACCACCTGTTCCTACTTGACCTGATTGATAAAGACATCACCGGTAAAGATGCGGATGCAGCGCTTGGCCGTGCAAACATCACAGTAAACAAAAACTCTGTACCAAACGATCCACGTTCACCGTTCGTTACTTCTGGTCTTCGTATCGGTTCTCCTGCGATCACTCGTCGTGGCTTCAAAGAAGCTGAGTCGAAAGAGCTTGCTGGCTGGATCTGTGACGTACTAGACAACATCAATGATGAGTCTGTACAGGCACAAGTGAAAGAAAAAGTAAAAGCAATTTGCGCTAAATTACCTGTTTACGCATAATTTCGCTCACAAAAAAGCAGTTTTTTGTTATGATTAAGGCCGCATTCAAGCGGCCTTTTTTGTTTTTGAGTCAACGAGAGCGTCTATGCATTGTCCATTCTGTACAGCCAAAGATACCAAAGTAATAGATTCACGTTTGGTTGCTTCCGGCCACCAAGTCCGTCGCCGTCGTGAGTGTATTTTATGCCACGAACGCTTTACTACCTTCGAGGGCGCAGAGCTCTTAATGCCGCGCGTGATAAAGCAAGATGGTACCAGGGAGCCTTTCAATGAGGATAAGTTACTCAATGGCATGCACCGAGCGTTGGAAAAGCGTCCTGTTAGTACAGAACAAATAGAAGAAGTAGTACACCAAATTAAATCTCAAATTCGTGGTACTGGCGAACGTGAAGTACCAAGCGACATGATTGGCGAATGTATTATGGAAGCCCTCAAAAAGCTCGATAAAGTGGCTTATGTGCGATTTGCTTCAGTATATCGCTCTTTCGAAGATATTCGTGAGTTTGGTGAAGAAATTGCGAGGTTGGGGGATTGAGCCAGTTCACAACGCAAGACCATGATTATATGAGCCGCGCCATCACGCTTGCAAAGCGCGGTAAATACACCACAACACCCAATCCAAACGTCGGCTGTGTGATCGTAAAAGACGGTGAAATCGTCGGCGAAGGTGCACACTTAAAAGCAGGTGAAGGCCATGCTGAAGTACATGCGCTTAAGCAAGCTGGAGCTAAAGCCGCAGGTGCAACTGCCTATGTAACGCTTGAACCATGTAGTCACTATGGCAGAACGCCGCCGTGTGCAAAAGGTCTGATTGACGCAGGCGTCAGCAGAGTGGTTGCAGCCATGGTTGATCCCAACCCACAAGTTGCAGGGCGTGGATTGGCAATGTTAGAAGCCGCGGGAATTGCAACGGCTTTTGGTTTGTTAGAGCCACAAGCAAGGGCACTGAATACCGGATTCTTGAAGCGAATGGAGTATGGGTTGCCGTTCGTGACTTGTAAGCTGGCCGCTTCTGTTGATGGTAAAACCGCACTAAACAATGGCCAGAGCAAGTGGATTACCTCAGCGGCAGCGCGCTTAGACGTACAGCGCCACCGCGCGCAGAGCTGTGTGGTCTTGACCGGAGCCGATACGGTTATGGTAGACAACGCAAGACTCAATGTTCGTGAGGAGTTTTTGCAAGACACCGATTATCCTCAATCTGAGCTACGCCAGCCGATACGTGCGATTATTGACTCACAAAATCGTCTGACACCAGATCTTGCGCTATTTACAATTGCATCTCCAGTGATTATTTTCCGCCGTACTATTGATAATTCAGTGCAATGGCCTCATTTCGTAGAGCAAATTGTCGTGCCTGAAATCAACGGTAAGCTCGACCTAAAAGCCGTGCTCAACAAGCTGGCTGAAAAGCACTGTAATTATGTTTGGCTAGAAGCCGGTGCCACCCTTGCGGGGGTAATGCATGAACAAGGGCTAATCGATGAATATATCATCTATTTGGCACCGAAAATAATTGGCGCTGGAAAAGGGCTGTTTAACACCACACCACTGAGTGCCATGTCGCAAATACCTGAGTTAGTGTTTGGCGACGTTTGCCAAGTGGGGCCTGATCTCAAACTTATCGCGACTAAAGAGAAGTAAAATGTTTACAGGTATTATCGAAGCAACAGGAACATTAACTCAATTGCAGCTCAAGGGCGGCGATTTAATTGTTCGTGTGACCACGACATCTCTTGATATGAGTGATGTAAACTTGGGTGATAGTATTGCCACGAACGGGGTTTGCCTGACCGTAACTGAGAAGTTTCATGATGGCTTCAAAGCCGATGTTTCTAACGAAACCTTAAGTTTGACGCGTTTTGCCGAGTACAAACAAGGCCAAAAGGTAAATCTTGAAAAGGCACTGCAGCCGATTTCACGCCTAGGCGGTCATTTGGTGTCAGGCCATGTGGATGGTATTGCTGAAGTGGTTGAGATAACCGCTAATGCCAGAGCGACTGACTATTGGTTAGCTGCGCCGTCATCGCTAATGAAGTATATTCCGTATAAAGGTTCGGTTGCCATTGATGGTATCAGTTTGACGGTCAATGCCGTGGAACAAAATCGCTTTAAATTGACCATAGTGCCACACACGGCGCAAGAAACGACGATTGCAGGTTTTCAAGTCGGGTCAAAATTAAACCTAGAGGTTGACCAAATCGCCCGCTACCTCGAAAGACTAATTCAGGGTGAGCCAAGCGCTGCCAGCGAGTCCACTCTCACAACCAGTCTATTGGCGAAAGCTGGCTTTATAAAGTAGCCATAGACAAAGTAAAAATGGGAAAACTATGAGTTTAAATAGTGCTGAGGAAATCATCGCGGACATTAAAGCCGGTAAAATGGTTATTTTGATGGACGATGAAGACCGAGAAAATGAAGGTGATCTGATCATTGCAGCAGAGCACATTACACCAGATGCAATTAATTTCATGGCAACATATGGTCGCGGGTTAATCTGTTTGACCATGACACAGGAGCGCTGTGAGCAGCTGAACTTGCCACTAATGGTGAAAACCAATGGCGCTCAGTTCTCTACCAACTTTACTTTGTCTATTGAAGCTGCGAAAGGCGTAACGACGGGGATTTCAGCGGCAGATCGCGCCCGTACAGTACAAGCTGCAGTTGCCAAAGGTGCAGTACCTGAAGATATCGTACAACCAGGTCATATCTTCCCAATCATGGCGCAACCAGGCGGCGTTTTAACGCGTGCAGGCCATACTGAAGCCGGATGTGATTTAGCGCGTTTGGCGGGACTGGAGCCTGCATCTGTGATTGTTGAAATTCTCAATCCAGACGGCACTATGGCACGTCGCCCACAACTAGAAGTATTCGCAAAAGAACACGATATTAAAATCGGCACCATTGCTGATTTAATTGAGTATCGTAACTTAAACGAAACCACTATCGAAAAAGTAGCAGAGTGTAAACTGCCTACTGAGTTTGGTGAGTTTAATCTAGTGACGTACAAAGACACCATTGATAATCAACTGCATTATGCGATGGTAAAGGGCGAGATCAAATCGGAAGAAGCCAATTTAGTACGTGTGCATTTGCAAAGCACGTTTAACGATATTCTTCATTCAGATCGCAGCGCGGATAGAAGCTGGACACTGCAAAGTGCCATGAAGCACATCGCCGACAACGAAGGCGTATTAGTCATTCTTGGTAAGCAAGAACGCAGCGAAGAGATGGAAGCGCTGGTTAAGGCATTTGCTGCGGAAGATGCGGGTGAACAGGTGAACTACCGTAAATTCCAAGGTACTTCGCGTACCGTAGGTGTGGGGTCGCAAATTTTGGCTGATTTAGGCATTCAGAAAATGCGCCTAATGAGTCTACCTAAAAAATATCATGCACTGTCTGGTTTCCACTTAGAAGTGGTTGAATACGTCGAACCAAAATAATTCCAAAATAATTCCAAAATGCCAAATTGATCGCAATCGCCTATATTCAGATAGTAGGCGATTGCCACATTACTGTGCTATCATGCGCCTCAATTTGGCAATTGCTCATACAGATTAGGAACATCTAATGAAAGTAATCGAAGGTAATAAATACGCTCCTGGCAAAAAATTTGCCATTGTCATTTCACGTTTTAACGATTTTATCGGTAGCAGCTTACTTGAAGGCGCTGTAGATGAATTAAAACGTACCGGTGGTGTTAGCGATGAAGACATCACGGTTGTATATGTACCGGGAGCGGTTGAACTACCACTAGCAGCAAAACGCGTTGCGATGAAAAAAGAGCACGACGCGATTATTGCGCTAGGTGTGATTATTCGTGGTGGTACACCACACTTCGATTTAGTTGCTAACGAGTCTAACAAAGGCTTAGCTAGCGTTTCATTAGATTATGATATCCCTGTCGCTTTTGGTGTACTTACTACTGAAAGCATTGAGCAAGCTATCGAGCGCGCGGGCACTAAAATGGGCAACAAAGGGGGAGAAGCCGCCCTTGGAGCTCTAGAAATGGTGAACGTGCTAGAGCAAATTTAAGAGGAATCTCAGTGAAACCAGCAGCTAGACGCAAAGCACGTGTACTTGCTTTACAAGCTATTTATTCTTGGCAGCTAAGTGGTAACCCAATTGCCGATATCGAACAGCAAATGCTGATCGAAAACGACGTAACTAAAGTCGATGTAGAATACTTCAAAGACTTAGCGCGTGGTGTTGTTGTTAACCAAAAGCAGCTAGACGAAGCAATTCGTCCGCATTTAGCTCGTCCACTTGAAGAATTGGATATGGTTGAGCTTGCCGTGTTACGTGTTAGTGCTTATGAGCTTAAATTCCGTGAAGATGTGCCATACAAAGTGGCTATCAACGAAGGTATTGAGTTAGCGAAAATGTTTGGCGCTGAAGAGAGCCACAAATTCGTTAACGGTGTACTAGACAAAGCGGTTAAGTTTATTCGCAAATAAGCTTTACTATAGGAATAGCCGGCCTTGGCCGGCTTTTTTGTGTATGAAAGAATTTGAGCTAATCAATCACTACTTTAAAGGCCGTGGCATTACTCGCCGAGATGTAGAGCTTGGGATCGGTGATGACTGCGCCTTGGTTTCAGTTCCTGCTGGCAATCAACTTGCGGTAACTACGGATACGCTAGTTGCGGGTGTGCACTTTTTTGAAGATATTCCACCTCGGGCACTAGGCCATCGGGTTATCGCTGTGAATCTTAGCGACTTAGCTGCTATGGGTGCAGAACCTACTTGGGTGTCACTTGGTTTAACGCTACCTAACGCTGACTTGGAGTGGTTAGAAGCCTTCACTGAGGGCATGCATGAAATTGCTGAGTATTATAACGTACAAGTAATAGGTGGCGATACAACGCAAGGTCCATTGACTATCACTGTATGTGCAAAAGGTATTGTACCAACTGGTAAAGCACTCAAGCGCTCAGGAGCACGGGTGGGTGATTGGATTTATGTAACAGGTCCACTTGGTGACGCAGGGCTTGCTATTGAAGCGCGAAAGCAGGGCTGGACACTTGAGCCAAAACATTACAAAGCGGCGCTTGAAAAGTTTCACTACCCAGCACCAAGGGTTGCTGCGGGCCAAGTTCTTAGGGGTCTTGCTACCTCTGCAATTGATATCTCAGACGGTCTACTCGCGGATCTTAAGCATATTTTACGTAGCTCGTTAGTTGGCGCTAAGATAAACGCCGATAAAGTTCCTCAATCTGATGCGCTGCGCTCAAGTCTTGATGAAGATGCACGCATGCGGCTCGCGCTCGGTTTTGGCGATGACTACGAGTTACTCTTCACGGTCAATGATAATAACAAAAATGCCGTGGAAACCAGATTGAAGCAATATGGTGTTGAGCCAGTTTGTATTGGCCAAATTACGGCTAATAATGGCGAAATTCAATTGCTCAAAAAAGGTCAACCTTACCAGCTCTCAGGGTTTGGTTTTGAGCATTTTAGCTAGGAGTTGGTTTGGCTAAGCAGTATGTATTTAATTTAAAGAAGCCGCATCAATTCTTTGCACTCGGGTTTGGTCTTGGTTTAGCGAAAAAAGCACCTGGTACTTTTGGCACCTTCGCCGCATTACCGTTTATTTTTGCAACCCAAGGCGCACCAATTTGGCTGCAATGTCTGGTTGCGATTGTCATGACGTTATTTGGGATCTGGGTGTGTGGTAAAACAGCAGACGATGTTAATGTTCATGACCACCCAGCCATTGTCTGGGATGAAGTGGCAGGTTTTTATATTACCATGATAGGGGCGGCGCTTAGCTGGCAGTCATTAATCGTTGGCTTTATTTTGTTCCGCTTTTTCGATATTTTGAAACCGGGTCCGATAAGATGGCTCGATAAACGTTTGCACGGTGGCTCGGGGATTATGCTAGATGATGTATTAGCTGGCATTTTTTCATTGATTTGCGTGCAAGCTTTGTTTAAAACTGGCATTTTAGTCTAACTGTGCTGATGTGATGGAATCGAGATGACAAGGCTATTGTTTTTCATTTTCACTTTGCTGCTACCAATTACGAGTTTTGCGGCGATAGATGATTACGTAGTTAAACAGTGGAATATCCAAAGTGGGTTACCGTCACAAAGCGTTAAGAGTGTCGTTCAAGACAATCAAGGCTACATTTGGCTCGGAACTCAGTTTGGCTTAAGTCGGTTTGATGGTCATCAATTCCAAAATTTCAACACCCAAAATACCGAGTTTTTAAATAGTAATGCCATTAATAAATTGGTGGTGGATCGATTTGGCATGCTCTGGGTTGGCACGCGTCGAGGATTGTTAAGACTCAATCCCCAAACCTTAGAAGCTCGGCGTTTCGATCTGCAGGGGCCTGTACGAGATATCTTGCAAGATGAAGATGGCGGGATCTGGATTGCTGCGAATGGTCTGTATTATGTTTCTGCGAAAAAGCTGACGTTAGCCGCCAATAACATCGAACAAAGTACGTTAGATGTGACTCAAATAAACCAAATCGTAGGTTCTGTGACTAAAATGGCGTTGGTGCCTGATGGTATTTGGCTAGTGAATGAACGTCACCTACTTAAAATCAGTGAATCAAGCAATCGCAACGGTGATGGCGTTAGGCTTGAGCTGGCGAGTAAGGTTTCACTACCTGAGCAGTTAGCGCAAACCATTATACATGACTTAGCTTGGGTCGATGGTAAGTTGTTCTTAGCATCAGAGTTGGGTGCGTATTTTCTAGATATTGACGAAGTACTACGCCGTTATCAAGATGCGGGTAACAATGCCGTATATAAGTTTCTAAATGATAAGGAAGGCGGGCTATGGGTCTCTACTTATGGTCGGCTGTTATATCGACAGAATAATGGTGTTTGGCAAGCTGTCGAGCCAATTCAGTTGGATCAAAGTATCTGGTTTGCAGATATCTTTATGGACAAAGATAATAATATCTGGCTTGCCAGTTTAAATGAAGGCTTGTGGCTGGCCCACTCAGGAAAAGTGGAGCGGCATCATATTGGTCCTAGAGTAAACCAAGCAATTTCAGCCATCACACAGGGGCCCTCTGGTCAGTTATGGGTCGCTAGTCGTGAGGGGCTTGGCATTATGGGATTGAATGATAGTTATCAACCCGTGCTAACTAGTGCGCAGTTAAATCGTTCCGTGATACACGACTTGGAGTTTATTGGCGAAAAACTCATTCTTGGGACAGACCGTGGTGCACTTATCTACGAAAATGGCACACTACAAAAATTAACTGAGCGAGAGCTCAGACAGAATCCAGTCTTTTCACTAAGCCCTTCAAACCGAGGGGGAATGTGGTTTGGTACAGGGAGAGGTTTGTATCGTCTTGATTACAAGGGGATAACGCCATTTGCCTACAACGCTTTTCTTGGTAGTCAATTTGTTACTTTTGTTGAGGATTTTCCGAGATATGGTTTTATCGGTACTAACAAAGGTGCGTATCGCTACAATGATAAAGGCATCGAAAAAATTGGTTCTCAAACGTCGTTGGATACCGCTTATATCACCAGTATTTTGCATTTGGATACTGTGACGACTTTAGTTGGCTCTCTCAACGATGGGTTATTCTATCGTACCTCAGACGGTGATTGGTATCAGCTTGATGCTTCAAATGGATTGCCTTACGGATCGATATTTTCTTTGCATTATGACAAGAGCAATCAGCTCATCTGGGTGAGCACAATGAAAGGGGTATATCGCATGCCCGTTGCGCAATTTGGTCACGTTATAGAGAGTTTGCAAGTTGAACAAGTAATAAGCCCATTCGATAGGCAGCTTGATGGCAGACCAAGCCAATGTTGTTCAGGCCTTGGGCATGATGCCGTGGTTGAAACCGAGTCAGCTATTTTTTACCCCAGCTTACAAGGCGTTGTTGAGATCCCTAAAAATGTCCAGCTTTTTGGCGGTGGGGATTTATTGCCAAGGCTAGAGTCATTGTCTACCCACGATAGAGTATTTAGTACAGAATCATTAAATCAAGTGATCCAGCTTGAAACATCGGAACGCGATTTAACTATCAATTATACAGCCATTGATTTTTATGCGCCTCATAGCATTGAGTTTAGATACAAACTCAATGGCCATGATACACAATGGCGGGATGCACAATCACGGCGTGAAGCCATTTACACCAATTTGCCTCCAGGCAACTTTACCTTTGTGTTAGAAGCTAAGCGTCAAGGACAAGATTGGGAAAAGGCTAAAGTGCTAAGCTTATCAATTGTACTACCTCGGCGCTTCGACGAAACGATTTACTTTAGATTGTTTATTACTTGTGCATTTATCTTTATGTTCTATCTGATTTTTTGGGTGTTTAGAGCACAAGAAAGAAGAAAGCAGGCCGCATTAGAGGCGTTAGTTGCAGAGCGTACAACGGAGCTTAGAAAGGCAAATGAAAAGCTAAATCAAGTTAATACACAACTTAAGCTGGTTAGTCATTCCGATGAGCTGACAGGCTTGCGAAGTCGTCGCTTTTTGTTTGATCAACTTCCTAAAGATGTTGAGCACTACCAGCGCAATGCTCAATCACTACAAGCCCAAAATAAGAGCCTAGTGCTCATGATCATGAATATCGATGACTTTAGTAAGATTAACGATTCTTATGGTCCTATTGGTGGCGACAGTTGCTTACAACAGTTAGCGACACTTTTAAATACCCGTACTCAAGGTTCAGACTATGTTGTTAGATGGAGTGGGGATGAATTCTTATTGTTATTGCGTGATTTCAGTCGAGATGACATTGAAGAGTATGTTAGTGATTTATGTAAAGCCATTGCTGAGACGGACTATCGACTTCCTAATGGAAAAACCACTAAGCTGACAGTTTCTATGGGGTGGTCTTATTACCCTCTACCACTACTCGGTGGCAAAGTGATTGGTTGGGAATCATCAGTGAATTTGGCTGATATTGCGCTGCATCAAGTTAAACAACGCGGTGGGGATGGTGCTGCAACAATTACTTTTGATGATCAGTTAGATGCTTTTGAGTTTGAACAAAGTGCGAATATAGAGTCTCAATTACAGTTATTACAAAGTAATGGGCTTGCTGAAATCAGTGTATGGATGAGGTAAAACTCATAGCAAAAAGGCTTCCAAATGGAAGCCTTTTTTAGGTTGAATGCAGACTCACGCAAGCCAAGCCTTAATTTGTTGACTGATGCCTTCGCTGTTTAAGCCCAGCTCGGCATGGATCTCAGTTTGTGAACCATGCTTAATAAACTCGTCAGGTAGACCAAGAAGTTTAATTGGTTTTTGATGGCCTTGAGCAATTAAATACTCGCTTACTGCGGAGCCTGCGCCACCGGCAATAGCATTATCTTCAAGTGTGACGAAGCGCTCGTGAGTTACAACCAACTCTTCGATAAGGGCGCAGTCTAAGGGTTTGACAAAACGCATATCTACAAGTGTGGCATTTAGCTCTTCGGCTACGGCTTGAGCGTTTTCAAGCAATGTACCAAAGCTTAAAATAGCCAGCTTTTCACCTTCTCTTACTACCTTGCCCTTACCAACTTCTATTGCGGTCATTTCCGTATCAATCTCGGCGCTTCCCGCACTACCTCTGGGGTATCTCACTGCTGCTGGCCTATCTAGGCGATGACCTGTGTAGAGCATTTGGCGGCACTCATTAAGGTCGCTTGGTGCCATGATCACCATATTCGGGATACAGCGCAAGAAACTTAAGTCGTATGCGCCTTGGTGCGTCTCACCATCCGCACCAACGACACCGGCACGGTCAATAGCGAACAACACTGGCAGATTTTGTAGTGCGACATCATGAATGAGTTGGTCGTATGCGCGTTGTAAGAAGCTAGAATAGATTGCAACCACTGGGTTGAGGTCTTCACAAGCAAAACCCGCTGCCAGTGTCACAGCATGTTGCTCAGCAATGGCAACATCAAAATATTGAGCAGGGTACTCTTTAGAAAAGCGTACCATGCCCGAGCCTTCACGCATTGCTGGTGTGATTGCCATGAGCTTATTATCTTGTGCAGCCATATCGCAAAGCCAATCTCCAAACACCTTTGAAAAGGTTGGTGCACTAGGTTTTGATTTGGGTAAGCTATGGACGCTTGGATCGAACTTAGGCACGGCATGATAACCAATAGGATCTGCTTCTGCAGGTTTATAACCTTTCCCTTTTTGGGTTTTAACGTGTAATAGTTGAGGGCCTTTTAGGTTACGCATATTACGCAGCGTATCTACCAAAGTATCTACGTTATGTCCGTCAATTGGGCCAATATAGTTAAAGCCTAGCTCTTCAAAGAAAGTACCAGGGATTATCATCCCCTTTAAATGCTCTTCCATACGGCCTGCAAGCTCTTTTACCGGCGGCACACCAGACAGCAGTTTTTTGCTGCCTTCTCGAATATTGGTGTAAAAGCTACCAGAGAGGATCTTCGCGAAATGATTGGTGAGTGCGCCAACGTTTTCAGAGATAGACATTTCGTTGTCGTTTAGGATCACTAACATATCTGGATTGATGTCGCCTGCGTGATTCATGGCTTCAAACGCCATGCCCGCGGTCATTGCACCATCACCAATAACGGCGACGGTCTTACGTCCAATCCCTTCTTTTTCAGCTGCGATAGCCATACCAAGTGCCGCTGATATAGAAGTGCTTGAGTGGCCAACACTAAACGTATCGTATTCGCTTTCTTCTCTATAAGGGAAAGGATGCAGGCCATCTTTCTGGCGGATCGTATGCATCCTATCTCTTCTACCTGTAAGTAGTTTGTGCGGATAGGCTTGATGACCTACATCCCAAACGAGCCTATCGCTTGGTGTGTTATACACATAGTGTAAAGCTACAGTAAGCTCTACAGTGCCTAAACCAGATGCAAAGTGACCGCTGCTTTGAGAGACTGAGTTCAGCAAATACTCGCGAAGCTCATCACTAAAGGCGGTTAACTTGTGCTGGGGTAATTGACGGAGTTGACTTGGCTCGTCAATTAACGCGAGTAAGGGATACTTGCTACTATCAAGTTTCATGGTATTTATCAGAGTCCTAAGTGAATCTCAGCGCAATTACTCACGTGGTCCACTTCATAATTATTAAAATTCTTCACTAACTTGTCATAATATTATGTTAGCCAGCGTTTACAAAGTTCTTGTGAATATTTTCTTAGCTTGGCGTAGCTATTTTATACGTCAGCTTAATATTCTCGATCTATGATGTATTTTGCTAAATCTGCAAGTATTTCTGTATTACCGTTGATACGTGTAAGCGCTTCTAAAGCTTCATCTATCAAATGTTCAGCTTTTTCTTTTGCTTGTTCTAACCCCAATAATGCTGGATAGGTAGATTTATTATGTTCTAAATCAGAGCCTTGAGGTTTACCAAGCACAAATGTGTCACCTTCTACATCAAGAATGTCATCTCTGACTTGAAATGCAAGGCCAATTGCACGTCCATAAGTACGTATCGCATCACGTGCTTGCTCTGAAACACGTTCCGGATCGCTACATAAGATCCCAAGTTCTACTGCACAGCTTAGTAGTGCACCTGTTTTTAGCTTATGAATACGTTCGAGCTCATCTATCGTAATTAAACGATTGGTTGCTGCTATATCGAGTGCTTGACCGCCTATCATACCTTGTAGACCCGATGCCTTGGCTAGCACTGAAATCATTTTTATTTGGGCATGGTGGCTTACCGCGAATGAATGTTCACTTAGCAGTTCAAATGCCAGCGTTTGCAGAGCGTCACCAGCTAAAATCGCGGTCGCCTCATCGAATTGGATGTGGCAAGTTGGACGGCCGCGTCTGAGATCATCATCATCCATAGCAGGTAAATCGTCGTGCACCAAAGAGTAGCTATGCACACACTCTATTGCGGCTGCAGCTTTGTCTAAATCTTCTGGAGCAGCACCAAATAATTCACCAGTACAATACACTAAAAACGGTCGCAAGCGCTTGCCGCCGTTTTCTATACTATAGCGTGTAGCCGCTTTTATATTCTCTTCAGTTTCAAGCACACTATCAAAATAGTGTAAAATGGTGTTTTCTACACGAGTTTTAGCAAACTGGAGCTTTTCTTGTAATTTTTTCGACATTAGGCTTCGTTATCAAATGGCTGTAATTGTGCTTGTTCATCCTCGCCCATTAAAATAGCGACTTGTTGTTCAGCTTGCTGAAGTTTCTGATTTGAAGCTTTTGCGAGTTTTATCCCGCGTTCAAACTGTTTAAGTGCTTGATCTAAAGGTAAGCTACCGTTTTCCATGTCTGCAACGATTTGCTCCAGTTCTTGCATGGCTTCTTCAAAGCTCAAGTTGTCTGGTTTTTTTACTGCCATATGTCACGCTGACCCGTAAAGTAAAAGTGTGGCAATTTTAGGGTGATTGTGCGCCAAGGTCAAAAAAACCAGTGACTTTTTGATCTGACCGAGTATCAGCATTACAAGATCTGCTATAAACTCGCATTTTAAACACTTTTTAATATAATAGTGTTAAGTTGTAGAAAAACTTGCCGATAACTCAAACAACAATAACTGCGTGATTTATCACAAATAACTTCCCCCGGAGGACATGTGGATTTAGCAACGGTAATAGGGATCCTGGGTGCCATAGGTTTAATTGTAATGTCCATGGTACTAAGTAGTGATGGCCAGATCGCTATGTTCTATAACACGCCTTCCGTCGTTATCGTATTTGGTGGTTCAATTTTTATCGTATTGTCTAACTTTACGCTTGGACAGTTTTTCGGAATTGGAAAAGTGGCCGGGAAGGCCTTCATGTTCAAGATTGAAACTCCGGAAGAGCTGATTGAAAAAGCCGTTGAGCTTGCTGATTCAGCTCGCAAAGGTGGTTTTTTAGCGTTAGAAGAAGCCGAAATCCCCAACCAGTTTATGCGTAAAGGTGTCGATATGTTAGTCGATGGGCATGATGCTGATGTTGTGCGTGCCACATTGCAAAAAGATATTGCCCTAACGTCCTCAAGACACGAGTTAGGCGCTGGCTTATTTAAGTCCCTCGCCGATATCGCTCCTGCTATGGGGATGATTGGAACGCTCATCGGCCTAGTAGCGATGTTATCTAACATGGACGATCCAAAAGCAATTGGACCTGCTATGGCTGTTGCACTTTTGACAACTTTATACGGTGCGTTTTTGGCTAACGTGGTTGCGATCCCAATTCAGGTTAAGCTTGAACTTCGTAAAGATGAAGAAGAGCGAAACCAGCGCCTTATCTTAGATGCAATCTTAGGCATTCAAGATGGCCAAAATCCAAAAGTCATTGAAGGTATCTTGAAAAACTATCTGCCAGAATCTAAACGTGGCGCTGAGGCTGAGGAATAATCATGTCAGATGAGAAAGAATGTAAATGTCCCCCCCCAGGTCTTCCTGCCTGGATGGGAACGTTTGCTGATCTCATGTCGTTGTTAATGTGCTTCTTCGTACTGCTATTGGCATTCTCCGAAATGGATGTACTGAAGTTTAAGCAAATTGCAGGATCGATGAAGTTTGCTTTTGGTGTGCAAAATAAAATTGAAGTAAAAGATATTCCTAAAGGTACCAGCGTGATTGCGATGGAATTTACTCCAGGAAAGCCAGAACCAACACCGATTGAAACGATTCAACAGCAAACCGTAGAAATGACGCAGCAAATGCTAGAGTTCCAAGCTGGTGACGAGGCTTCGGCGGGTGGCAGACAGGAGCAACGAGGCAATAAGCGTGGTGGTGAGTCTGCCAGTACTGCACAGGAAATGGCGTCAACCCAAGCAGTTGCTTCTGCGGACCAAGAGCAAGTAAACGAGCTCGTTAAAAAGATTGCACAGCAGCTAGAAAAGCAAATTATGGATGGTGCAATTGAACTCGAGTCATTAGGGCAGCAAATTATTATTCGCATCCAAGAAAATGGTTCTTTTCCTGCGGGAAGTGCGTTTCTACAACCTAAATTTGAACCTGTGATTGCCGAAATTGCAGAGCTGCTCAAAGATGTACCTGGTGAAATTACAGTGTCGGGTCACACTGATGACTTTAGAGTGACTAACGAACTTTATTCGAATAACTGGGATTTATCGGCAACTAGAGCGGTAGCCGTTGCGACTGTAATGGAGCGTGTCCGTGGCTTTGATAAGAACAGAATGGTTGTAGTTGGTCATGCAGACACTAGACCTTTAGTACCTAATGACAGCGATGCAGATAGGCGCCGAAACCGGCGTGTCGAAATCTCGATTTTACAGGGTAAAGCGAAAGAATCAGACCCTATTGAAGTTAGGAAAAATTAGTTACAGTTTGTTGCCAAATTACAGGGAATTCGCTATTGTTCCGTTTGGTTCTACTTAAAGGAGAAATAGAATGATTTCAATAAAAAAGCCCCAAAATTATAGATTGCCAGGTGGTAACGGCGATGGTGGTGACGCCGATGATGGTTCTGTAGAAAAGAAGCCAGAGTAGCGTTTAGCTATGTTAGAAGCTTGGGAACCTATTCGTATATTTTTTGCACATAACAGTGTGTGGATTGCTTTGCTTTCTGTTTTTCTTTGCTTTGTGTTAAAAGATAAAAAGGCGCTTAGATATTCACTACTTGTTGCGATTTTTTATATTGTGGGTACGTTCTCGAGCGACTTTGTTCGCTCTATTGATGAGCACCAAGTCATCCGTTACGTATACTGGGCCTTGAATGACATCCTATTTATGGGGATTGTTGCGTATTGGGCTGTAAAAGATAAAATGTATATGTGGCAGAGTATATTAGCCCAGCTCGTTGTTTTACCCGCGCCTATTTTACAACTGTTTAGATTAACTGATTACCATTTAATGGATTTGAGTTATTCGACTTATTTATACGCAACTATCATACCCATCACCAATGTGGTGACTTTGTGTTTGGCTTTTGCTCCAATAATTATGTTTTGGAAGCTTCATTACATTAGCGATGATATGGAAAAAGCAGGAGCTAGCCGATAGTGTTCGGCCAGCTATTGAAAAATACTCACCCCAAACTAGGAATAAGGCCAGCCATTTGCATTAGCTGAGAGGTGATGATCATCACACCGAAAACAGCGGCAAGTCCTAGTCCAAGCGTACCTCCTTTAACCTGATATCCATCATTACCTCTGGTTTTTCTCTGTTTCCATACCATAGCAACTGGTAGAAATACCGCTAACACCACGAGCGCAATCGCTGCATATCCCAGTGCCATAATAAAGCCCTTTGGATAAAAGAGGGCAAAGCCAAGCGGTGGTAAGAAGGTAATGAATGCCGTCTTGATGCGGTCTTTCTTAGTATCTTGCTTCTTAAAGGCATCTGCAAAAAAGTCGAATAAGCCGAGACTCACGCCTAAGAATGAAGTCGCGAGAGCAAGATCTGCAAACACAGTTACAAATAATTGTACGTTGTCGTTGTGTGCGATAGAAGAAATACTGGTTACAAAACCCGGCAGTCCCTCACTTGCCATTAAGCTCTCTTGCCCCATAACACCTTGGCTTAGTAATTGCCAAAACACATAAATGATAAGGGGGAGGGAGGCACCAAACATCATCACTTTACGTAATTGACGAATATCTACACCAACGTACTTGACGATTGAGGGGATTGAACCATGAAACCCAAATGAAGTGAAAATTACAGGAATTGCCGCAATTACAAGCCCTTGCTCCACAGGCATATCGATAAGATGTTGGCCATGAACATAGGGAGTCAGGATAAAAAATAAACTCGCGAGCACGATAACTTTAATGGTAAATAGTAATTGGTTAAGCTTATCGACGGTACTTGTGCCTAATGTCACTATGGTTGCAATGATAACAGCAAGTAGTACTGAACCGAGTTGGGGAGTGATCCCGTCACCCAATACACTAATCAGTTTGCTTTGAAGTTGTGCACCACCTCCCGCGATATAAGCTGCACACAGCGCATAGAATAAAAATACCATAGAAAAGTTAGCGACATATTGGCCCGATTTACCAAGTAAGTTTTTCGCCAGTGTATTTAGCGTAGCGTCTTGATCCGCGTACTGATGTATTTCCAGCATAAGTAAAGCGGTATAGGTCATTAGCAACCATGTGATTGTTAATAACGCGATAGCGGTAGAAAAGCCGAGTCCTGCGGATGCAATCGGGAGGGCGAGCATACCTGCGCCAATTGTAGTACCTGCTACAATTAGCATGCTGCCCAAAGTTTTATTCTTAAGCACGTTTTGCCCCTGATTATTATTATCTGGTGAGGCAAGATATAACGAATAGCACGGAATTGAAACCGTTTTGCTGCTAATACCAATTTGCGTATAAAATTCATGTGTCAAAAACAAAAAAGCCGCATATCAATATGCGGCTTATTCTAATCACCAGTATTTCCATCCAGTGAATTTGTGCTTGTACCCTTAACTTTTATATAAAGTCTTCATCTCTCATGAAAATGCACCGTATCAAGCTAACTTACCTAAGAGTCTATTGTGCTCGTACTAAATTGTCAAACCAATCTTGACCTCTCGCACTGAGCGACTTTAGCACAATAAGGTCACTTTCACCGTCAGGTAGCTTCAACCTTAGATGCTCATCAAGCGCAATTGCACGTTCCAAATGGCTGCGGATCTCACCCAGCGTCCGGACCATACAATCTAGCTCCTCAGGTAAGCCTTCGCTAAAATCTATACGAGTCTGATAACAGGCTATATTCCAATGCATACGAGCTCTGACGGACTCACTCATATCTGAAATGGAAAGTGCGCTTTCTAGCAACTTGATGGCTTCTGCGAGCTTACCATCTCGGCTGAGTGCTCTGGCTTTTATGCCAATTGCTCTTGCATGGTTTGGGTGAATGTTGGTAAGAATGTCATCACAAACCTTAATTGCTTCATCGTATTGTGAGTTTGCAATCAATTCCCTAGCACGTTGGAGTGCGATCTCTACGGTATTCTTACGTGCTATTTCATACTCTTCTTTAACCTTTTGTTGGATGTCATTGAATTCATCTTCGCCAACGTAGCGTTTGTAGGCGCTAGAAACGAGTCCTACACCGCCAAAACCGCTTAAAATAGAGAATGAAAAGATCTTAATCCAAGTCCAAAATGCTTTATCAGAACCGGTAATTGAGTCATTTTCCCGTTTCAGATTGTGCTCTACGACCACTTTGATAATGCGGTTGATCTCAACGGCATTATCGTTATGCGCAGATGAAAACATTGCCACGGGAATGAGTATCTCGTCATTGTTTTGATGGTGGGAGTCGTGCTCACCATTTTGATATGATTTAAATGCATACTTACTGACTGGGCTGAAGTCTGCAGCGCCCGCCATGGTGAGCACACCGATTGCCATAAATGCTGAGATCACACCGGCTAGAATGACACCGAATCCACCTAAGTCCCAATACTCTGGGGCGGCGCTATTCGCACTCTTAAACTTAGGTTTGCGAAACTTATATGACGACGTTGAACGCATCGCTTGTAAGAGCCCACCTAAGCTGCCTCCAAGCACCACAACGGCAATAAAAATAGCGTAAAAGCTGATTGGTCCGTATTCCATATTAAAGTTATGTCCGAAAATTAGGGAGCAGTTCTCTCAGGTTAAGTAACTGAACTTTGGCTATTTTACATTGAATTTACAAAAATGCGTAGGGGGAGAGTGGAAATTGCATGGATATTGCTCCTACTTACGGCTAGGAGCAATATACGTTTTACTTGAACTTAAGTTCAGGAGCAGCAGTTATTTTACTTCTTTACCGGCGGCTTGCTGATCTGCATGGTAGCTAGAGCGTACAAATGGTCCGCAAGCTGCGTGGCTAAAGCCTATTTCGTCGGCATACTCTTTTAGCCCATCAAACTCTGCCGGTGGCACGTAGCGCTTTACCGGTAAGTGGTGCTTTGAAGGTTGTAGGTACTGGCCTACCGTAAGCATATCTACGTTATGCTCGCGCAAGTCTCTTAAGACTTCTTCAATTTCAGAGATTTCTTCGCCCAGTCCAACCATTAAGCCAGACTTAGTTCTTACCTCTGGATGCGCTTCTTTAAAACGGCGTAGCAATTCGAGTGACCACTTATAGTCGGCACCTGGACGCGCTAGCTTGTAAAGTCTCGGTGCAGTTTCAAGGTTGTGGTTGAATACATCCGGTGGTGTTTCACTCAAAATTTCAAGTGCTCTGTCCATACGGCCGCGGAAATCAGGCACAAGAATTTCGATTGTAATACCTGGGTTATGCTTACGGATCTCACGAATACAGTCAGCAAAATGTTGTGCACCACCGTCGCGTAAATCATCACGGTCAACAGAGGTAATAACAACGTAGCTTAACTTCATGTCTTTGATAGTGAGCGCTAGCTTTTCAGGCTCTTGGGCGTCAGGTTTTAGTGGACGACCATGAGCCACATCGCAGAATGGACAGCGGCGAGTACAAATTGCACCTAAAATCATAAAGGTTGCTGTACCGTGATTAAAGCACTCAGAAAGGTTAGGGCATGACGCCTCTTCACAAACAGAGTGTAAGCCGTGCTTACGCATTGCTTGTTTAATGCCATCGATACGTTCACTTGATTTTGGCAAACGGATCTTTAACCACTCAGGCTTTCTCAGCATTTCTTCGCGTTCTGTTGGCATGACTTTTACTGGGATCAATGCCATTTTTTCAGCATCGCGGAGCTTTACCCCAGGCTCCATTTTGACTGGTTTACTCATACGTTTTCAAACCCTTCAGTGTATTCGACATGCTCAGCATTAATGCGTTTTAGCATGTGTTTTACCAGACCGGCCCCCGCATCAGCGACGGTTTGAGGTCCATTAATTTCGCTACTTTGCACCATATTCATGCCCGCGTAACCACAAGGGTTTATTCGTAAAAATGGACCAAGATCCATATTGACGTTGAGTGCGAGCCCATGAAATGAGCAGCCACGACGGACTCTAAGTCCAAGAGATGCTATCTTGCTATCGTTGACGTATACACCTGGTGCATCGGCTTTAGCATAAGCCTCTATCCCATATTCTTTTAGGGAGTCGATAATGCTTTCTTCTAGCCAAGTGACGAGCTCACGTACCCCTATTTTCAATCGTCGTAAGTTGAGCAGCACATAAAGCATTTGTTGCCCAGGACCGTGATAGGTAACTTGACCGCCGCGATCCACTTTTACGACGGGAATGTCACCTGGCGCCAAAACATGCTCTTCTTTACCTGCTTGACCTTGCGTAAAAACAGGCTCATGTTCCACCAGCCAGATTTCATCCGCTGTGGTGTCATCACGCTCGTCGGTAAAAGATTGCATTTTGTGCCAAATTGGTTCGTAACGACAAAGGCCAAGTTGGCGCACAATTAACTTACGAGATTCCATAACTAGGGTCCTTACCAACTACAGGATGTAGCGGACGTCTTCGATGCCACCGATCTCGGTATAAATCTGCTCGATATGCTCTTTGCTGGTTACTGTAACGACTAGAGATACGGCTTCATAGGTGCCTTTACTGCTTGGTTTAACCTTTGGTGCATAATCACCAGGTGCAATAACCTGCAGTTTGGCTAGGATCTGATCCGTCAAATTGACATTTGCTAGGCCCATAATTTTGAATGTAAATGGGCAAGGAAATTCTAAGTATTCATCAAACTTAGTATTTTTAACTGGTTTTACCACGACGGTATCCTCACAACGAACTACTTGCTGACGCCTTTATTTGGTCACTTAGGGACTCTTTCAAGCCTTGAGTTTCCAAGGTCGTCATTTATTGGCCGCATTCTATCATTTTTAAGACAAAAAAAAACGTCCATACGCAGGACGTTTTTGCTAAGCCGTATAGAGCTTAGTGAGTGTTAGAGATTAAACCCTTACAATCATCGAAAACTTCTGAGGTGAGAATGAGAAGAAAAAAATGACTATTGTTAGCAAAGGTTAGATCATCAAAGAAAAATTGCAATACCGTCATTACGAATAGTAGCAGTAAAATTCCTGTTTTTTTTCGTTTAAAACTATTAATAATATTTTCTTTAGATTGTAAGAACTTAGTATTTAAAACGAGTATTAATTGATAGATGATAGCGGCAATCACCATAAAATTGATTACTGTAACGAACACAGGGCGAAGTGGAAAAGCAATAAGACCAAAAAATATTACTACGAAAGCAAATAAATATCTCAAGTGTCCAAAGTTGTGACTTGATTCTAAGCTAGCATCGCTATTTTTTATTAAAGAACTTAACTCATAGAGCATGGAATAGAGTATTAAATAAAATCCAATATATGAAAGTTCTGGCATCTTTAAATGGTAGCTTAACGCAAGGAAGGTAAGATAAGCCATCATGCTAATGTAGATATAAAATGGAGTGGACTTTATTTGTTCAATGAAAGTCATTAATTTATCCTTTTATTTTTCCATTTGATTCTATTGTTTTGTTTTATATAAATTAATTTAATGCTTGTCAGAGGTAAAAACCTTATAAAGAAAAGATGATTACATTCGATATTTGCGCTGTTTATCTAAATAGGCTAGTGCGAGAACTCTAAACTAGTTTAATCAGTTTCAAAAATATCCTCACTAATGATATGGTTTAAGTACTGCATGTAGCAGCTAAAAATAACCATATAATTAGCAGCCAACGCTTCTACGGGTATAGATAGAAAAGGTGTGGTGCACATCACAACAATGAGTACCAGGTTAACAGAAAGAATAAACCTCGACTTGGTTTTTAACCTCTCCTTTATCGCGTCAATAGCGGACATTTTTCTTATTTTATACACAATTCTTATAACATGGGCTGCTAATAACATAGCGAATGCAATATTAAAAAGTGTAAGTAGTAGGTATTCAAGGTGCAGCCCGGCAATACTTATACAAGCAAACGCTAGCATAAGTAGCAACTGTATCCAGTGCTGTTTACAGTAAGCTATGAGCGTAACTTTTGCACAAGCTCCTTGTTCTTTTGCCACTACGGATAATAAATCCCAAGTAGGTACAATTAGCGCCATATAAAAACCAATATATAAAAGTAGGCTTGACTTGTATAAAATAGCAGAGAAAAGCAGTAATACTGCAATAGTCAACTTGGCTACTGGTAAGCCTGGTTTTAGGTATATATGATCTATGTAGTTCATAGGAAAGCCTTTTGTGTATCACCTCTTAGATTAACATCTCTCTACTTCTTCTCATTCATAACAGTCATCACCGGTACAAGTCAGGATACTCTGCTGAACAAAAATCTCCGAAGAGCTACTGGGACCGCTGTCATTATTTCCACAGTCACAAGGAGTTTCTACACTTCATCATTATTACCGCGATTGTCGCCATCATCACTTAAATATCCTTTTATTTATAATTCGAGTTTGTACCCGAAATTGATTATTACAAATTGTTTTTAAATTGTAAACTTAAAGTGAGTTTTCAGCCGTGTGGTATGTTGAAAAGGGGGCTAGATTAGAAAGTATGAATGTCAGGAAAGTGAAGGGAAATAAATAAGCTTTATAGGAAAGATAAGCCAACCAGTTTGTCTCGGCTGGCCTATCAGATAAGGAATTACTGCGAGATCTGTAAACGTAGGTAGTCGTAGATCTTGCTAAAGAATCCACCTTCTTGGATCTCTTCAAGCGTAACCAGCGGGTATTGTGCTACGTCTTCACCTTCAAGCTGTAAGAACAAAGTACCAACTTTAGTACCTTTTGCTAGCGGCGCTTCGAGTGTTTTATCTAACTCAAAGTTAGCCTTTAAGTTCTTGCTTTGACCACGTGGAATAGTGATTGGCGTGTCTTCCATAATGCCAAGCGATACGGTTTCTTTGTTACCCATCCATACGCGCTGATCGGCAAAAGCGTCACCGGCTTGGTAAGGAGTAATGGTTTCAAAGAAACGGAAGCCGTAGTTAAGCAACTTTTTGCTTTCAACTTTACGTGCTCGCTCACTCTCAGTACCCATGACGACTGCAACAAGACGCATATCATCTTTAACCGCTGAAGTAACAAGGCTGTAGCCGGCATCTGAGGTGTGGCCGGTTTTAATGCCGTCCACTTCAAGGCTTGCATCCCAAAGTAGTGAGTTACGGTTATATTGCTTTATACCATTGTATGAAAAAGACTTTTTCTTGTATAAAGCGTATTCGTCAGGTACATCACGAATAAGTGCGGCACCTAGAGTCGCCATGTCTCTTGGAGTGGTGTAATGCTCATCGGTGTCTAGGCCATGGCTATTGATAAAGTGACTATTCGTCATGCCTAGCTTTTCAGCATGTGCATTCATCAGATCGGCAAACGCACTTTCGCTACCAGCAATGTGCTCGGCCATTGCAACACAAGCATCATTGCCAGATTGAATAATGATCCCGTGGTTTAAGTCATCGACACTGACCTGCTTACCGACTTCGATAAACATCACCGACGAACCGGGAAAATTCTTAGCCCATGCTTTTTCACTAATGGTGACCTGATCAGATGGACTAATGTTACCTGCCGCGATTTCAGTACCAATAACATAACTGGTCATCATTTTGGTTAAACTTGCAGGCGCTAGCTTAGTATCGGCTTCACCCTCTGCAATCACCTTTCCTGTTGTGAAATCTACAAGGAAATAGCCTTTCGCATTGATTTGCGGCGGTGAAGGAATAATTTGTGCACTGGCACTCATAATAGAGAAAGTGCACACCAGTCCAAGGACTTTTTTAACGATTTTTGGTTTGATAGAAGTCATTATGCTCGCTTTTTTGTTTATCGGCATTCATTGCGGTTATTCTAAAGTTCCTGCTCACTGTAAAGCAAGAAAGCACGACTAAATTGACCTTGTTGTAAGGTTTTTAGTAAAGATTGTGCTTGATTGTCGTCGGTAATTGGGCCGACTCTAAGCTTGTACAGGTTGTTTTCAAACGTGATGGGTGTACCTAACCCCAATTCTTGTTTTAACTGACCTGCTAATAACTGTATGTTCTCAAGTTTACTGCCAGCAGCAACTTGTACATAGGTTAGCCTTGGAGACTCGCGCGATAGAGTAATGGCTTCGACCTTAACGCGCGCTGTACCCTGAAGGTGATAGCCTAGCTTGTAGGCGGCAGCGTAAGACAGGTCGATTAATCTATCGTCGTGGAATGGACCTCGGTCGTTAATTCTAACGATAGCAGAGCGTCCGTTGTCTAAGTTTGTTACTTTAGCAAAGCTAGGGAGTGGCAGCGTTTTATGTGCCGCTGTCATATCGAACATATTAAAAATTTCACCATTGGAGGTGTGGTAGCCATGGAATTTACGGCCATACCACGAGGCAATGCCTTGTTGTTGATACCCATGTTCGTCTGAGATTGGTGTGTAACGTTTACCAAGAACAGTGTAGGGGCGATTGGCACTCACGCTCTTTTTCTCATTGGTGACAATGGCATCTTGCATTTCCAGTTCGGTAGGTTCGCGCAGTGGCGCTTTATCATGGCGAATATGATAGCGGCTTCCACAAGCGCTGAGCACGCTTAACAGGGCAAATACTAAAACCAGTTTTGAAATTAGGGTAATACGAACTGTCATTATTTTAACAACATCCTCTTATCTGTTGCGATTGCCATAATAATGCCAAAACCGGCCATTAAGGTCACCATCGATGTGCCACCATAGCTAATTAGGGGCAGAGGTACACCGACTACTGGCAAGAGACCAGAAACCATTCCGATATTTACAAAGACATAGACGAAGAAGGTCAACGTCAGTGCTCCTGCAAGCAGTTTACTGAAAGCGTCTTGTGCTTGCACCGCGATATACAATCCGCGACCAATTATAAAAAGATACAAGCTGAGTAAAATGGTGACACCCAACAAGCCAAATTCTTCGCTCAACACCGAGAAGATAAAGTCGGTATGGCGTTCGGGTAAAAACTCTAATTGAGATTGTGTTCCATGTAGCCAACCTTTGCCCTCCACGCCACCGGAGCCTATCGCAATTTTCGATTGGATAATATGGTAACCAGAGCCCAGCGGGTCGCTTTCTGGATCTAAAAAGGTCAGAACACGTTGCTTTTGATAGGCATGCATTCCGTAATGCCAAAACGCATAGCCACCGGGGACCGCAAGTAATAAACCAGAGCCGATTAAACGCCAACTTAACCCAGCTAAAAAAAGTGCAAAAATACCAGAGCTGGCGATTAAGATAGAAGTACCCAAGTCAGGTTGCTCTTTGATCAGGATAGTTGGCACTAACACAATCACAAAGCCGATTGTTAAATTCAAAATACTAGGAGGTAAGTGAGAGCGGCCAATAAACCAAGCGACCGTCATAGGCACTGCTAGCTTCATTATTTCAGAAGGTTGAAAGCGGGTAACACCTAAGTCGAGCCAGCGCTGAGCCCCTTTACTACTGACTCCAAAAAACAGCACGGCGACGAGCATACCAAGCCCTAAAAGGTAAACGGGAATTGCCACACGCTTAAGTGTATTAGGGGAAAACTGCGCCATAAATAGCATGGCAACTAATGCACCAAACATGCGTGTGCCGTGGCGCATCATCATGCCCATATCTTGTCCACTAGCACTATAAACAATCGCAAGGCTACCAATCATCATAGTGAGCAAGGCTGCAAATAATGGTAGGTCGATATGGACTTTTTCAAATAGCGAACGCGGCTTATTCAGCGGGCTCATTGCTGTTGCTCCTTCTCAAGCGGGTAGGCTGAAAAGTAATAATCCATCACTTGTCTTGCCATTGGCGCTGCGATAGCACTACCACCACCTTGGTTTTCGACAACCACAGTGATAACAATTTGAGGGTCATCAAAAGGTGCAAAACCTACGTAGATACCATTGTCTCTGTGTTTTTCTTTTAGCTTTTTGGCATCGTACCTTTCGCCCTGAGCAATGCTGACAACTTGTGCGGTGCCTGTTTTACCTGCGTGGTCATAGGTCACGCCCTTAAATGCGCTTTTCGCGGTACCTATTTTTACTGTGTTGTGCATGGCTTTTAATGCGATATCCCAGTGATAAGGATTTTTCAACACAACGGGTGGTTTTTCTTCCGTAAATAATTGTTCTACTTCAGTGTCTTGCTTAGATATTTGTACTAAGTGCGGCTGGCGGTGTATGCCTTTATTGACCAAAATGCTCAGCGAGTTCGCTATTTGCATTGGAGTAGCAGTCCAGTAGCCTTGTCCTATCCCAACAGAAATCGTATCTCCTGGATACCACGACTCTTTAAAACGTTCTCTTTTCCATTCAACGGATGGCAAAATGGCGGAGGTTTCTTCATGAATATCGATACCCGAAAGCTCACCAAAGCCAAACTGGTTCATAAAGTCGCTAATTTTAGTTATGCCGAGTTTATATGCGGTTTCGTAAAAATAGGTATCACAAGACTGCTCAATAGCCTTATACACATCAACATGCTCATGACCCCAAGGACGCCAGTCACGCCATTTATGTTTTACATTGGGAATTTGAAAAAAGCCAGGATCCCAAATTTTGGTTGTTTCGGTGACAACACCTTCTTCCAGCGCAAGCACAGCGAGATGGGGTTTCACCGTGGAAGCAGGTGCATAACGGCCTTGAGTTGCACGGTTGATAAGCGGTCTGTCTGGGTTGAGCAAGGCTCGGTAATCTTTGCCGCTGATCCCGTGAACGAACAGATTCGGGTCGTAACTTGGGTTAGAATAGAGCGCTAAAATTCCTCCGTCGCGTGGATCCATAACGATGATCGCGCCTCGGGTGTCTTTTAGCACATGCTGGACGATTTGTTGCAAGCCGATATCAAGCGTTAGCACCAAGTCTTTACCTGGTTGTGGCGTTTCCATGCTTAATGTGCGAATGATACGGCCGCGATTATTCACCTCGACGCGGCGAGAGCCCACAATGCCGTGCAGCTGTTCTTCATAAAACTTCTCAACGCCGAGCTTACCGATATCATGGGTGGCACGATAGTTCGTGTCCTTGCCTTCTAGCTCTAAGTCAAAGAGTTCCTCTTTATTGAGCTTTGCGACATAGCCTAGAGCGTGTGTGAGGGTATCGCCATAAGGATAATAACGGGACAATCGAGCTTCAACGCTAAAGCCTGGCAAACGGTGTTGGTTAACCGACAAAATTGCGACTTCTTCTTCATTCAAGCGGCCCTTTAGTACTTGACTTTTGAAGCGGCGGTTATGCTTGATTTCCTTTTTGAAATCTTCTACTTCTTGCTCAGAAATCTTGATGAGTTGACGTACCGCAGCTAATGAAGCTTCGAGATCTTCAACATCTTCTGGGATCACTTCAAGGTTGTAAACAGGGCGGTTTTCGGCGAGCAAGACACCATTGCGGTCGTAAATCAGACCACGATTAGGGGCGACCGGTATGACTTTTATACGGTTATCGTTGGAGCGGGTACGATAGGTCTCGTGCTCAGTCACCTGAAGTTTGTAGACATTGTGAAACAAGATCCCAACAATAATAACGACAAAAACAAAGCCGACAAAGGCCCGTCTCGCAAAGAGGTTAGCCTCGGCAGAATGATCCCTAATCGTCGGCCGTTTTTTTATCATTATTATTCTCTGTGGTAAGGGTGATTGTTATTTAAACTCCAGCCACGATACAAGCTCTCGGCAACCACTATACGCACCAAAGGGTGGGGTAGGGTTAAGTTTGATAATGACCATTTTTGTTCAGCCGCAGCAATACATTCTGGTGCAAGCCCTTCAGGGCCGCCAATCAGTAAGCTAACATCGCGACCGTCCAGCTGCCACTTTTCCATATTGCTCGCAAGTTGGTGTGTATCCCATGGCTTGCCAGTCACTTCTAAGGTTACGATCCGATTGCCTTTTGGAATAGCGGCTAAGGTTTTTTCACCTTCTTGTTGCAAAATGCGTTTAATATCTGCGTTTTTCCCCCGTTTGCCAGCGCTAATTTCAATTAACTCCAGTGGCATATCTTTGGGAAAGCGTCTTTGATATTCAGTGAAGCCAGTTTCAACCCACTTCGGCATTTTGGTACCTACTGCAATGAGTTGGATCTTCACATCAGCCCCACAGCTTTTCTAAGTCATAAAAGTCGCGGGTTTGGTCTTGCATCACGTGTACAACAACGTCACCCAAATCAACCAATACCCACTCTCCGATGTCTTGACCTTCTTGGCCAATCGGTGTTTCTCCAGCATGACGTGCTTCTTTTGCGACATGATCTGCAATTGATTGTACATGGCGTTTTGAGGTGCCTGTACAGATCACTAAGTAATCGGTGATTGAAGAAGTTTCGCGAACGTCGAGCTTTACAATATCACGCGCTTTCATATCATCTACTTTGTCTAGCGCGAAATCTAATAACTGTTGTGAATCCAAGTTTTTGTCTCTGTATTTCAAATAATCGGCAATTTTAACATGCTTTATGGGGTTAATCAGCATACAAGCCATGGCTATTTATATAATCTATGACAGAAGCGGGCAGCCAATGTTCCAAATATTCTTTATCTCGCTGTGCAATTGCAGCTCTTATTGTACTCGATGCAATGTCTTTTTGCTCACCGTGAAGGAAATAGCAATGTCCAGCCTTGGTGGTTTGGAGCTTATTTAAGTTATCTGTGCGTGCTTTGGCTAAATAAGCCGAGACTTTAGCATCTGGTGAGCAATGTTCTTTTGGGCGTTGATACACCACCAGATGACACAGCTTTGTGATTTCTTGCCATTGATACCAAGTGTGCAGGCTATTAAATGAGTCCATACCCATTAAAAATAAAACTGGCTGATCCTGATATTCGTTACGCAGCTCTTGCAGTGTTAGCAGGCTGTAAGAAGGTCCTTGTCGGTCAAGCTCACGTCTATCAATAACCAGCTTTTGTTGCCCTGCTAGCAAATTTGCAAGCATCGCTAGGCGATGCTCGTCACTGATGCTGGGCTTTTGTTTATGAACCGGTATGGCACAAGGTAAAAACTTTAACTCAGCCAGACTTAGCTCGTCGACGCAGCGCATCGCCATATTTAAATGGCCTAAATGCGGAGGATCGAAAGTACCACCAAACAAAGCAATCATACATGCTCACTCTGGCTAATTGGTAACGGCATTGCGATGGGGGTGGCAAAGGCCAGCGCGATGTGTGCTAGAGCTTGATATGGCGCAGTGAGCCTTGCTTCTTTATATGCGGTATCAAAGTCTGCCATCATACAGAGCAACTGTTTCATCTGCTCTAGCGTTAATCTGTCTAACGCTTGTTGCGTAATGGTTTGCTGATTTTTCCAGACATTATGCTTTTTATAGGCATCCGCAAGCGTAGTGCCGGTTTGCCACAAGGTTTTAACACCCAGTAGGGTGCGTGCTTGGTTTTGCAAGGTCCAGAGAATACTCGCGGGCTCTACATTATCGCTGGCGAGCTTATTCAATACTTTGATGATTTGTTTAGGGTTGCCACTTAGCAATCCGGTATTTAAATCAAAAATATCGAACTTAGATTGATTTAATAAGCCGCTCAGCAATTGCTGTTCATCAACCGGGTTTTTACCAAATAGTAAGGAGAGCTTTTCGAGCTCCTGATGCGTTGCAAGCAAGTTGCCTTCTGTGGCGACGAGGAGGGCGCGCTTGCCTTGTGGTGACACAGACAGCTTCAGCCGCTTACATTCATCATCAAACCAGCGCTCAAGATGACGGCCCGTTAACGCATAGCAAGGGACGAACAGGCCTTTAGGCTCTAATGCTTTGAACCAAGCGGTTCGTTGAATGTCTTGACCCGCGCCCAGCCCTTTAAAAATAACAACGACATCTGGATTGACCTGTTCGGCCAAAGACTTTAAAACCGCAACACCTTGGGTAGGAACTTTTTGCTCGTTAAAGTCGAACTCGATGAGCGTACGTGCACTGAACAAAGACATACTGTTGTACTGTGCACTGAGCTCTTGCCAGTCAAATCCCGGAAGTAGAGCAAATTTAATGACTTCGTCAAAGCCTTGTTGCTTGGCTGCGGTTCGTATGGCAAGTACACATTCGCCTTGCTGAAAGGGTTCTTCACCAAAGACCAGATAAAAAGGGGCAAGCCCTTTACTTAGGTAATTGGAGAGTTGATTGGCATAACAACGCATTACAGTTGCGACAACTCTCGAATAATACGTTGGCTTGCAAGACGGCGCATCTCGGTTAGGATCAGCTCAAGCTCTTTTGCCTTTGCTAGCGCGTTGTCTGGGTCGTCCTGATAGTTACGATACAGCTCGAACATTTGTTTAACGGGTTCTTGGCCCGGACGACTCAATCGGTACGACACGCGATACGCCAGTTCATACTGAGCAACCTGACCATTTTTGAACAAACTGAGTGTTTGACGTTCAAGTGAGTCATTGTACAAGTACAACTCAGCAGCTTGTTTGGTATTTTTTGGTGTAAGGGATACCTGAGCGCGCTGAAGATCGGACTGTAGCTGTTCAAACAAGGCTGAACGCTTGTCGTCACCGCTTAAGGTGATTTCTTTTAGATCGTCAGGAAGGTAAGAGGCTTGCTTGAGGTGAAAACCGCAGCTCGCCACGAAGAAGCAAGCTAGCAAAACTGCTAGCTTGCTGGTGTGCCAAAATAGGCTACGCATCTTAGTTTGCAACCACATTAAGTAGCTTACCAGGAACATAGATCACCTTACGGATGGTCTTGCCGTCAGTAAACTTAGTGACGTTTTCTTCGCTAAATGCAATCGCTTCAACTTGTTCTTGCGTTGCATCTGCCGCCACGGTGATTTTAGAGCGCAGCTTGCCGTTGACTTGTACAACGATAAGCTTTTCATCTTCAACTAGTGCGCTTTGGTCGATAACAGGCCATGCCGCATCAAGGATATCGCCAGCTTTGCCAAGCTCAGCCCATAGCTCGTGACACATGTGCGGTGTGATAGGTGCAAGCATGATCACCATGGCTTCTAGTGCTTCGTTGGCTAGTGCAATGTCCTGCTCATCGCTCAGTGGCGCTTTGATAAGCTTATTTGAAAGCTCCATCACCGCCGCAATTGCCGTGTTGAACGTTTGACGACGTTCGATATCGTCTGTCACCTTTGCAATGGCTTTGTGGATGTCGCGACGTAGCGTCTTTTGCGCTGCATTTAGTTTGCTTAAATCAAGCTCGGCAGTACCTGCTTGCTTTACGTCAACCGCGTATTTCCAAATACGACGAAGGAAACGGTGCGCACCTTCAACGCCTGAGTCAGACCATTCAAGCGTTTGTTCTGGTGGAGCCGTAAACATCATGAATAAGCGAACGGTGTCAGCGCCGTATTGCTTGATAACCGTTTGCGGGTCAATACCATTGTTCTTCGACTTAGACATTTTGCTCATGCCTGCAGAGAATACCGGCTCGCCGTCTTCTTTATGCCACGCTTTAGTGATGCGGCCTTTGTCGTCAGTCTCAGTTAATACGTCAGTTGGTGCGATCCAAATATCGCCGCCTTTCTCGTCTTTGCGGTAGTAAGTGTCCGCAAGTACCATGCCTTGACATAGTAGACGCTCAAATGGCTCATCAGAATTCACTAAACCGAAATCACGTAGCAACTTGTGGAAGAAGCGTGAGTACAACAAGTGCAAGATAGCATGCTCAATACCACCAATATATTGGTTTACTGGTAGCCAGTAGTTTGCAGCACCTGGTTCAAGCATACCTTCATCGTAGCGTGGGCTACAGTAACGTGCATAGTACCAAGATGATTCCATAAAGGTGTCGAATGTATCGGTTTCGTGGAATACCGCTTCACCGTTTATTGTTGCTTTTGCCCATTCAGGATCTGCTTTAATCGGTGAAGTTACCCCATTCATGACTACGTCTTCAGGTAGACGAACAGGGAGCATGTCTTCAGGTGCCGCAAGCTCAGAACCATCTTCTTTGTTTAACATTGGGATTGGCGAACCCCAGTAACGCTGGCGGCTCACACCCCAATCGCGAAGACGGAAGTTTACTTTGCGCTTACCTACGCCAAGTGATTCTAATTTAGTCGCGATGGCGTTAAAGGCGCCTTCAAAGTCTAGGCCATCGAACTCGCCAGAGTTGATAAGCGTGCCTTTTTCGGTAAACGCTGCTTCAGCCAGATTGGCTTCTACTTCTGCGCCGGCTAGAGGCTGAATAACTTGTTTGATCTCAAGGCCATAAGCGGTTGCAAACTCATAGTCACGTTGGTCGTGACCTGGTACTGCCATCACGGCACCTGAGCCGTAATCCATCAGTACAAAGTTAGCTACCCAAATTGGCACCTCTTGTCCTGTGAGTGGGTGGATAGCAGTAAAGCCTGTCGCGATGCCTTTTTTCTCCATCGTTGCCATATCCGCTTCGGCAACTTTGGTGTTCTTGCACTCTTCAACAAAGCGAGAGATTGCTTCGCTGTTTTTCGCCGCTTCTTGAGCGATCGGATGACCTGCCGCAACTGCCACATAAGTCACGCCCATAAAGGTATCAGGGCGGGTAGTGTATACGGTGAAGCTTTCGTCGTTGTCGGCACGTTTAAAGTCGATTTCAACGCCTTCTGAGCGACCAATCCAGTTACGCTGCATGGTTTTAACTTGCTCAGGCCAGTGGTCAAGCTTGTCTAAGTCATCCAGTAACTCTTGTGCATAATCGGTGATCTTAATGAACCATTGTGGAATTTCTTTTTGCTCGACAATGGCACCTGAGCGCCAACCACGGCCGTCAATTACCTGCTCATTTGCCAGTACCGTTTGGTCAACAGGATCCCAGTTTACCGTTGACATCTTTTTGTATACTAAGCCTTTTTCGTAAAGCTTAGTGAAGAACCACTGTTCCCACTTATAATATTCAGGGTGACACGTTGCGATTTCACGATCCCAGTCGTAACCAAAACCAAGTAACTTAAGCTGGTTGCGCATGTAGTCGATATTTTCGTAGGTCCATTTCGCCGGTGCGGTATTATTTTTAATTGCCGCGTTTTCAGCTGGAAGACCAAACGCATCCCAACCCATAGGTTGCATAACGTTTTTGCCTTGTAGGCGTTGGAAACGAGAAACCACATCACCAATGGTGTAGTTACGTACGTGACCCATGTGGAGGCGACCACTTGGGTATGGGAACATTGAGAGACAGTAGTACTTCTCTTTACTTTCGTCTTCGACAACTTTGAAGGTATTGTTTTCTTCCCAGTACGACTGTACTTTGGCTTCGATATCTTGCGGGTTATATTGCTCTTGCATCTAGGTTTCCAAACATCTGGCAAAATTAATAGAAAATTGCTCGATAGCATACCCGAAATTGGCCAGCAATCACAGCACCTAAAGTGGAATTATTTTAGTCGATTGCCGCGGACTAAAGGTGGTGTCGAAGTGGAGATAAACTACGCGAAGATCTGCAGCGGTAAAAGGGGAAATTTTGTGCTGTTGCAAGTAAGAGTTATTATCACTTACTATTGCTAAATATCGAAAGAAGTTTGAGAATTCCCTTGATAAAATTGTGGTTACGCCGTGCTCACCTAGTAATGGCGCTAGTGGCTGGTGCATTTATTATTTGCTTAAGCTTAACTGGGGCACTGCTTATATATGCCAAAGATATTCAATATCTTACTCAGCCTCAGTTGTGGCGAGTTGAGCCACAGTCTGAGCCTCTTGGGGTAGAGCAAATAGTAACCTTTATTGAATCTACAACCGCTGAAAAAGTTTCACTGTTTATGCCTGAGCAGCAACCGGATTTGGCGTGGCAACTGAAGTTGTCTAGCGGTGATTATGTTAGCGTTAACCCCTACAGTGGCGAGATCCTTCATCGCTACGAGTATTATTCTACGATATATGGCTTTACGATGGCGCTACACCGTTGGTTGTTGTTTGAAGATGCTGACAACAAAAAGCCGCTTAGAGACTGGGTATCTATTTGTGCACTTGTACTCATTATTGAGTTAGTGTTGGGCTTTTATCTTTGGGTAAAGCCTAAAAATTGCTTGAAACGGTTAGTGATAAAACCAAAAGCTAAGCTAAGGATCCTACTTTATCAGTTACACACCGTATTGGGGGTATATTTGCTTTTACCTATACTGCTCATTGCCTTCAGTGGTATGGCGTTTAACTGGCAGCCGCAAACTAAGGCTGTGGTTGAGTGGTTAAGCTTTGATGAGGTCGAAGTAAGGCCAAAACCACCCACTATTGCGGTTAATTTTCACGGCTTACCCTACGATTTAAATAGCGCTACAAAGCGCGTAAAATCTATCTTCCCAGACGGTCAGTTGTTCCGTATTTACATGCCTGACAAAGCGTCCGACAGCGTCGCTTATAGAGTTCAAAACCCTGGTGAAAGTCATGCCTACAGCTGGGTTTGGGTAAATCCTTATAATAGTGAGGTGGTAGCGCAATATGATGCATCAAAAGCCGGAGTCGCTACGCAAATATGGAACTTTAAGTACAAGTTTCATATTGGTGATTTTGCCGGTCCCATCGTGCAATTTGTTTGGTTAATGCTTGCCTTAGTTCCGACTTTTTTCACGGTATCCGGCCTGTATTTTTGGCTGCAACGTCATCGTAGGAAGCGGTAATTAACTTCACTCTAAGTTACTGTTATGTGTATATAATTGAAAAAATCGATGTAAAGTAAGGTGGTCTTGCACTAAAAGGTAATGCAAACCATTCACATTCATCTTGTTTTTACTGAGGTTTGGCAATATTATATTGCCGCTTTTTACATCATTATTATTCTAAATCCAGCAAGGATAACCATGTTAAAAACTACTCTCAGTATGGTAGCGTTGGCTGTTAGCGCAGCAGCCATTGCAGACGATACCAATGTTAAAGATCTTCAAGCTGCAGATATGGAGCATATCGTGGTCTCGGGCAGTCGTGTGTTTGAAAGCATCGATGAAGTGCCTGCCTCCATTACGATTATTAATCAAAAGCAAATCGAAGATCATTTAAAAGTAAATCCAGAACTACAAAGTTTGTTATCTCAAATTGTTCCTGGTCTTGCTCCGGATACGGGTAGTTCAAGTAATACTGGGCAATCGTTGCGTGGACGTGCGCCTCTGGTGATGATTGACGGTGTACCTCAGTCTACACCACTGCGAAATGGTTCTTTGGGTGTAAAAACACTCGATCCAAGTGCCATCGCTCGTATAGAAGTTATCAAAGGGGCAACCTCAATTTATGGTAATGGTGCTTCAGGCGGGATCATTAACTACATCACCAAGCAGGCTAAAAGCGATGGCAAACCAGAAGGTGAAATTAGCCTATCTAGCCGCTTTAGCGCAGTAAAACTTGCAGAGAGTGCGGGTGCTCGAATTGCGGGCGCGATTAATGGTCGCGTTGACCAATTTAGTTATTTAGTCACGGCAAGCTATGAAGAAAATGGTGTTCAGCGTGATGCAGAAGGTGATATTCTGGGTTTACAGTATGGTCTGTCGGATACCGTGACAGAAAACTACTTCACTAAGCTGGGCTATGACTTTGACGAAGACAAGCAACTGCAATTTAGCTATAACTTCTACAGTTCACAGCAAAAAACGGACCTAGGTGATGTATTTGGTAACATCAATTTAGGTGAAAAATCTTACGCTATTCACGTGCCACCAGCTCAGCAAAAACAAGGTAAGCCACAAGGTCCTGAAGGTAATGAAAACATTACTTTGAAATACACCGATATAGAAGTTTTTGCTAATACACAAATGACGCTTGATGCGTATATGCAAGACATTGAGAACGTGTTCTTCTTCTCTCCAAGCTTAGCAAACCCTGATGAAGGATACACTGGCGGTCAATCTATCATCCGCTCTGAAAAAAAGGGCGCGCGTGCGACATTTAATACCTTGGTTGATTTTGACAATGTCCAAGCTACCTTCATTTATGGTATTGATGCGTTGAATGATGTGACCTCACAGCCACTTGTTGATGGTCGTATTTGGGTGCCGGAAATGGACATGGAAAGCATCGCAGGTTACCTACAGACCAAGTGGATTGTTGCCGATGACCTAGTGTTAAAAGCGGGAGTGAGACAAGAAAGTATTGATCTTGCGGTAGCTGATTACCAAACACTAAAACTTTGCCGCTCAGCGGATCAGTGCTCTGTGCCACTTAACGTGAAAGGTGACACCATTGACTATGACGCCACAACTTACAACGTGGGTATTAAATATAACGCAAATGAAAAGTTCAGCCCATTCGCCAGTTACTCGCAAGGCTCTGATATCTCTGATATTGGCCGTCTGCTGCGCAGTGCAACGGTAGAAGACATTGGTCAAATTCAAACAGAAGCATCAATTGTTGATAACTACGAAATCGGCTTTAATTCTCAATTTGAGACGCTACGATTTGAATTTGCGGCATATAGAAGTACATCTGAGTTTGGCACAACGAATAAATTCAATGAAGTAACCGGAGTTTATGAGCCTGTTCGAGCACCACAAAAAATTTGGGGTTATGAGGCACTTGTCGATTACAAGATCAACGACACGCTAAAACTTATTGCGACATATAGCTATGTAGAGGGTAAAGATACCGAAGCCGATACTTATCTTGGCTCTAGACAAATTAGCCCACCAAAGCTTACGGCAAACCTAAATTGGCAGCCAGTTGATGCGTTATCGATGACATTAAGCTGGTTACATGTCGGCGACCGTAAACGTTTCGAGCGAGACGATAAAGGCAACTATGTTGGAGATCAAGGTCCAATTGACAGCTATAACGTGGTTAACTTTAGTGGTCAATATCAATTCGGCCAAAGCTGGCAAGCGTTTGTTGGTATTGAGAACTTATTTAATTCAGACTACTTCCCAGCTCGCGCACAAGCCTATACGTACGGTGGCTACAATATTAAAGGCCTTGGCACGACGGCAACCGTTGGCGTGAAGTATCGTTTTTAAGCTAATAGCAATGACTTTTGGCTTCATAATCTGAAGCCAAATGGGTTTGCTGAGCACCAAGTTCAGCAAACCCTAATACAATGAATGGTATATCTGGTCTACACTTAATCTATTGGCGAAACAGGAGTGTAGCAATGGCGGATTATCAAAAATGGCTGGATCAATTTTCCGATTGGCTCAAAGACGTCAAAGAACATGAAATTGACGATTTATCTAAACGATTCTGGGAAGCGCAGAGCGCACTGAAAGACTACACCAAACAAACCTATGATGATTATAGTTACTATTTAAAACGTGACTTGGAACATCTTCTCGAAAACAAATCCTTCTATGATGAAGCGGCTTGGAGTGAGCTCAAAGCCAACATCTTATTTGAAATATCCCAATTAGAAGATAGAACTCAACTTGAGTGGTCCGCACTTTTAAAAGATTTTGAACACCAAGGCATTTATAAAGAAGGTGAATGGATAGCTTTGGGACAATTAGTGTGTAAGAATTGTGGCTATAAATTAGATGTTTATTATGCCATCAAGATCCCAGCTTGCAGCGAGTGCGGGCATGGGGAATATACTAGAAAAGCATTAGCGCCCTAAAGTGTGGGCGCTCAGCTTGGAAGCACCAAGCTGAGTAGACTAACGTATGCGAATAATACAAAGAAGTTAGAATGACCAAATCTAAATTGTCGTCTGAAAAAGCACTGCCTGCGAGCCAGCTCGCGCCATCAGTTTCGTTGACTCACATAGAAAATTGTATCCAAAACCCTTACCCAGAAGCGCTGCCATTTATTGGCCAGCAGCGCGCTCAAACCGCCCTAGACTTTGCCTTGGGAATGGAGCTTCCCGGTTATAATGTGTATGTCATGGGAGAAGCGGCGCTGGGTCGTTTTACCATGGTGAAAGACAAGCTCGAGGCGCACAGTAAAACTAAGCCAACGCCCAAAGAATGGTTGTACGTTAATAACTATGACGACCATCGTGAGCCTATCGCGCTATTTATGCAGGCGGGCGAAAGTAAGCAGCTTGAGGCCGATATTGACGCCTTTATTGATGAGATCTTAGATACTTTTCCTGCAGCTTTTGACAACCCGGGTTATCAACGCAAGAAAAAGTCGCTAGATAAAGAGTTCGAACAAAAATACGATGCTGCGATCACCGCTGTTGAGCAACAAGCTATGAATATGAGCGTTGCACTGATAGAAGATACGGGGACAGTTGGCTTTGCTCCTGTGGTCGATGGTAAACAGCTCAGCGATACGGAGTTTTCGGCACTAGACGAGCATGTTCAGGCACACTTCTTAACGGCAATTGAAACATTAGAAGATGCTCTCATTGAGTCGCTTATTGAACTGCCAAGGTGGAAGCGTGAATCTTCTGAGCGCTTGCGTAATCTTAAAAAAACCACCATCGAAGTGGCGACCAAACCGCTATTAAAAGCACTTGAGCATAAGTATGCTGCACACATTGGCGTGCTGCGTTATCTTAAAGATCTTAAGGTTGAAATTGTCGATGCGGTATTAGATTGGCTAGACGACGATAGTAGCAACGAAGAGAACAAAGATGACTTTGACTCAAAGGGAATGCTCACGGACTTTTTTGCGCCCAATATTCTGGTTGAGTTTAAAGAGGACGACCCTGCGCCTGTGGTGTATGAGCCAAATCCGACCTTTGGTAATATCTTTGGTAAGGTGGAATATGCAACCTCTCAAGGTAATTTGATCACTAGCTATCGCTCTATTCAAGCCGGTGCATTGCACCGCGCCAATGGCGGCTATTTGATCATGGATGCGGAAAAGGTCATGGCTAACGCCCAGGTGTGGGATGGCCTTAAACTGTCGTTAAAAACCCACCAAATTAAAAATGACCTACCGTACCAAGATAATTCGGTGGGCAGCAGCTTTACCTTAAAGCCGCAGCTAATTCCGTTGGATGTCAAAATTATTCTTTTGGGTTCGCGAGACCTGTATTACACCATTGGTGAATACGATGAAGAGTTTGCAGAACTATTTAGAGTGCTGGCCGATTTTGATTACTATTTACCAAGCTCGGACAAAATGCAGTACCAATTTATCACTAAGGTGATGGAATACTGTAATGATACTTTGAAGATTGAGCTTAGCTCAGCTGCGCTGGCGCGTATGCTTAAATTTAGCTACCGCCAAGCGGAGCATCACAGTAAGCTTTCAGCGCGCTTTGCTGATGTTTTGGAGCTGGTAGCAGAAGCCAGTTTTTATGCCAAGCAAGATGGCGTAAACCAAATTGCCGCTAATCACATCGATGAAGCGATAGCTGGAAAAGAATACCGGACAGGGCAGTTAAGTGAAAACATGCTCAGCGATATTCAAGAAGGGCATACCTTGATTGCAACTGAAGGCACCGCAATTGGTAAGGTAAATGGCCTGACGGTACTGCATATTGGTGACACCGCATTTGGTACGCCTGCGCGTATTACCTCTACGGTATACGCAGGTGCTGACGGGGTGATTGACGTTGAACGTGAGGTAGACTTAGGTAAGTCAATTCACTCAAAAGGTGTGATGCTGCTTACCGGTTACCTAGGTAACAAGTATGCGCAAGACTTTAGCCTGACACTCAGTGCAAATATCGCCATTGAACAAAATTATGGTTTTATTGACGGTGATAGTGCATCACTTGCAGAGCTTTGTGCGCTGCTATCGGCGGTGACGCAACTCCCCGTGGATCAATCATTAGCGCTCACTGGCTCAATAAACCAACACGGTGAAGTACAAGCCATTGGTGGTGTAAACGAAAAAATCGAAGGCTTCTTTAAACTCTGCAAAATGCGAGGCCTCACAGGTAAGCAAGGGGTGATCGTCCCTGAATCTAACAAGGTCAACTTAGTGTTAGATGATGAAGTGATTGCAGCTGTTGAAAAAGGCTTATTCCATGTCTATGCCGTTGCCACTGTAGATGAAGCGCTTAGCTTGTTAATGGATAGACCAGCAGGAGAGCTAAGTGATGAAGGCTATCCCGAAAACAGTATCAATGCAGTTGCAATGGCGAAACTTGAGCGTATTGCAAAAGTAGTAAACGGCGATGATGACAAAGGAGAAGAAAGCCATGACGACAACTAATATTATCCTCGTTATCGTTGCACTGGTGATTGCAGTGGTGTTTTTTCGAGGTGGTCAGAAACAAAAACAGCTTGCGCAGTTTAATCGAATTCAAGCGGCTGACTTTTTGAAAGAGAACGAAAAGCGCGCAGAGGTACATAAAACCGACTCAGGTCTTCAGTACGAAGTCATCACGCAAACTGAAGGTGGTAAACAACCGAGCGCAACGAGCAAGGTTAAAGTGCATTATCACGGCACCTTACTTGACGGCTCAGTATTCGATAGTTCAGTACTGCGCGACCAACCAATTAGTTTTGGGCTTAATCAAGTGATCCCAGGTTGGACAGAAGGCGTGCAGTTAATGACTGAAGGGGATAAATACCGCTTTTGGATTGGTCCCGATTTAGGTTATGGCGACCGCGCTGCAGGTAAAATCGAACCTGGCTCTTTACTCGTATTTGAGGTTGAGTTGCTCGCGGTAGAGTGATCGGTGTTATAGTTGTGCAAGGCGCTACGGCATATAGCTTGAATAAACGTAGCGCCATACGCAGTTAATGGAGCAACAACCTACATAAATACAGCCAATTATTTTCCTTTATTTTCTGTATAGCGACTAAGCAGCATATTGGCGACCTGTTGCTTTACGGCCCGTTTGTCGTTGGGGTCAACGCCAAAACGTTCCGCCAGAAGTGCGATTTCTTCATCGGTTAGATTGAAGGATAAGCGTTGCCGAGTTTTCTTCGATTTAACTTCTAAATCAAGGATCTTTCTGATCATATCGGATGGCGTTAGCTCTTCGTCTATCGCCTGTTTTTTAATGCTTTTTTGTACTTCCGTGGTTAAATCGAAGGCCATTTGTGTGGCCCTCAATGCCACTTCTTGACGTTTCCACTTGTCTTCTCTTGTGGTCACGAGTTAGCTCCAGGAAATAGGTCGACAATATCGCTCAGTGGGCGACACATGGTTAGTGACACGTCAGTTTCCCCCCCATCCCAGATCTCGATATTGATAGCGAACTTTTCGTCAGGACTAAGTAACTCGATAACTTCACATACTTCGCCACTTTCATCTTGATAGCGTGGCAAGGCGCGACCGCGATAATCGCTATCGTAAAAATAGCAAACGTAGGGCGCTTCACTTTGTTGATAGCTTTTACCTAAAAATCGCTCGAAAATCTCTGGAGTGGCGTGGGTGTCGATGTGGGTCAGTGCTTCTTCATCGAAAATACGCGCAAATTCATCAAGCGTAAAAATAGCGTCGACGTCTTCTCTTTGGATTTTGATAGAAAAATTCGCATATTCCTCACCGTCACTTTGTTCAATTTGCAAAAAAGTAATGTTACCTGAATCACTTTCGAGAACAAATTCATATGCAGCGCTGCGCTCAAATTGGTAAGTTTGTACGCCAACCACTTTTAGGGTTTGCCCCTTGAGCCAGCTAGGGTAAGCAAATGAATCAATGATGGTGAGCATATCCCCAACTTTCAGATCTTTTGCATGAGTAAGTTGTCGCTCAGGAGTTTTTTTTGATTTAAAAAAGCCAAACATAATGCACCTACATAATCAAAAAGGGTAAAAAGGAGGCGAGGCCTCCTTTTTCTATTCGGCAAATATTAGTTGCTTTGTTTCGCTCTAATACGTTCAAGAATATCATTACTCTTTTGCGTAGAGCCAATTCCAGCTTCTGCCATTTTGGCTTTTAGATCTGCACCCGTTGCAGCGGCTTCAAGCTCTTTTGCTGCAGCCAGTTGATCTTGCCTATCTTGCTGGCGTTGCTTGATACGCTCAAGCGACTGACGTGCATTTACCATAGATGACGTATTGGTATTTAGCGTACTGTTTACTGCCATGGTTGCTTTTTGAACGCTGTCTGTGGTTTTTACCATTGTTAGTTGGCGCTGGTTTTCTTTAATCGTTTTTTCAGCTTCTTTAATTTGCTGTTTTAACAGGATCACATGTTTACTAAAACCGTCTAGCACTTGCTGGTGCTCTGCGCGCTCAACTTCAAATTCACCGATTTTCTCTGCAATTTCTACCGCTAAAGCTTCGTTACCTTTTTCCAGCGCTTGTCCAGCATAGTTTTCATGCTCGATAATGCTTTCGTCAAGTGCAGCTAATTTGCGTTTTGTCTGCATCTCTTTCGCCATTACTTCTGTTAAGTTCTTTTTGGCTTTAGCTAATGCGTTTTGTGCGTCAGCAATTTCTTGCTCAAAAATACGAATGCCATTTGCGTCAACAATTGACTCACCAACTTCTCTAGCGCCACCACGAACAGCAGTAAATAATTTCTTTAAAATACTCATTTCACAACTCCAATATTACTCATTCAAATACACAGTCACGGCTTCCAATGCTTCGATTGCATTGTCCGCGAGGGTGACCAGTTCGTGCGTGATCTCATCAATTGAGGAGGAAACGGCTAGAGCACCAAATATCGCATACTGCTCATCAATTTTAGCAAACGCACTCAGCGGGATCGGCACATTCAGTTTTAATAGTGCTTCATTTAACTCGTTTAGCAACTCAGGCTTTACCTCATTCTCTTTAAATAGGTAACTAATGCATACAAGTTGTTCTTCAGTCTGAGTCACAAAAATTGGTAATTCGTCATTTCCGTCAACAATCACTTGCAATACATCTTGCTCGCCTTCATTGGCGATTAAGAAAGATTCGAAGTTAGCACCTTCTGTTTCAAATGATGCTAATTTGATTGATAGTTCATTTAATTCCATCTTCATTTACCTTTTTTGTTTTGACATATTATGTCTGAGTTAAGAGTTGCACGTAAGACATAATATGTCAATGGCCGTGCGCTAATTTTTATACAACTCATCTTCCGTTTGCCATGCTTGACGATAATAATCGTATAGTCTGCCCGTTCCTAACTGGTTGACTTCAATATCTTTTGCTCCGTCAAAAAAGCGATTTGGGAAAGCGAAAGTAGCAAGTAAATACTCTTTGTTTATCCAGTTACTTGGAACAGGCAAAGACTCGACCGACCGGATCCTAGCACTTGCTGGTTGTCCTGTTCTCGTTGCGATTGTCCATCCCCATTGACCAAATGAGGGAATATTCTGCTGATATTGCTCAACATGCGTAAACCCGGCATGTTTTACTGTTTTAGCTATGCTAATAAACGCTTTTTTGGCGTGATAGGGAGACGTTGATTGAATAGCGAGTGCGCCATCGGGTGCCAGTAATTGACGCACATGATTATAAAAGTAGTCGCTATATAGCTTATTCAAATCAGGGTGATTTGGGTCGGGTAAATCAATAATGATGGTGTCAAATTGTCTACCTTGGTCGAGCATTTTCTCTACTTCTAAAAATGCATCTGCAACGATAACGGTTGCTCTTGGGTCATTTAACGCATCGTCATTTAATTGAGTTAATTGACTGGTGATGTTCGGTCTAGCGGGGTATGGCTGCCCTTGTAGTCCAAATAATGAAAGTAGTTGTCCATCCAAATCGATTAAGGTTGCATTTTCAACAGGCCATTCCAGTACATCTCGAAGTGCCAGACCATCTCCGCCGCCAATGATTAATACCTTTTTGCGCCGGTTAGAAGCCAGCATTGCAGGATAAACGAGCATAGTGTGATAGATCTGTTCATCTACAGATGAAAACTGTAATCGACCATTTAAGAATAAATCGTTAATTGGCATCGGTTGTGCGCGGCTCAATCGCTCAGTGATGACAACATGTTGATACTTCGTTGACTCTGAATAGATCACCTTGTCTTTGTATAGCACATTGCTGAGGTCTTTCATCCAAAGAGAGCCATGGCTCAAGATGACAAAAAAGATACCAAGTAGAACAAAGTGGCAAGCAAACAGCAGCTTAGCGAAGCGGACATGAGCATGGTAACGCCATAGGAAGATAAGTCCTGCAATGATATTAAATAGCGCAGTCCACGCTGCTGCTTGCATTATTGGCAGCGCAAGCATAATCGTGACCCAAATGGCAGCACCAACACCTGCACCGATATAATCTGCACCGTAAATGGTACCTGCGTTATTTTCAAGGAAGCGGCCATACACTTGTTGACGGATCCTAGCAATCAGCGGAATTTCCATGCCAATTAAAATGCCTAGGATGAGGCCGAAAACATAAGGTAAAAATCGGGCAAATGCTTGTAATTGCGCAAATGGCATGCCATCTAAGACACTATCGGGAGGCAGGCTATAAAGGCTAGAAAGCGTATGGGGCAGGGTATAGGTAAGTGCAATAACACTGGCGATCACCAAAATACTGCTCATGCCGAGTAGTGCGATTAGGCTTTCAAGCCATGCAAAAGCGGTAAAGGGATCTTTAAACCAGCGCGCTAAAAATGCGCCAATGCCCATGGCCACGATCATCGTGCCTATCATGGCATAAATCGCGCTTTCTACAGAGCCTAAAACGCGGCCAGCATAATGGGAGAGCAAATATTCGTAGATTAGGCCGCAACCGGCCAAAATGGCCATGACGCCAATAAGTAGGGTGTCGTGACCAAACAACGACCAGTTGCCGGTCACTCTTGCTGAAGTTTGTGGTGCAGATGCGCTCAAGGGTTATGCACCTAACAAACTTGCCATAGTCGTACCAATCGCAAAAGAAAGCGCGGCTGAGATGGCAGCAACACCAATATTCTTTTGTCTGTTCACTTCATCGGAAATATCTTTACCTGCCAGAATAATTTTTATCATGACGAGGTGTAAGACGATGAAAAGCACAATGCTACCCAGTGCTGCAATACTCCAGTAAAGTAGGCTTGAGTTAATATTGTCAGCTACATACGGCGCTAAACCGGACGCTGCAGTCAGTGCCAGAGCCGAGCCGATTAAAAAGCCCGCGTAGCGGATCCCAACCGCGATATTGTTGTCTTTGATTGCCTGCTGTAAACAGTCGCCACTTTTGTTGGTGCGCTTGAATAGTTGTACTCGGTATTGGCTCACAAGCAGCATACAAATATTACCAATAATGAAGGCTGCAACCACAATAGGTAAGCCATACCAGCCTTCTGTGAGTACCCAAAGCAAAGCTGAGCGGATCACAATGGCAACGCTCACCACATGGCCAAAGTCAATCAGTGCTGAGGTGACATTACCTTTAACGATTTCGTCATGGAGGTTTACCTTGCGTAGCGCGACTTTGTCTTGGAAAAAGTGACCGAGCTTGATAAGGATGATACCAACGATACCATAGCCCGCCATTTGTAGCGCTTCTTGAGCTAAAGAACTGGCAAAAGCACCACTTGAAATACCTGAAATTACAATGGCCAGACCTGCTAAACCACCAGCAAAACTGAGGCCAAATGCAAAGTTGTCTTTTTCTGTGATTTCATCGTTTGCATGAAGGTTAGATACCCAACCTTTGATGTATTTTAAGCTAACAAATAACGCGACGATCACCGCCATATCTATTAGCAATGCTTGAAAAGTCCAAGCTGTTAATCCGTTAAATTGGTACATGTGTTAACTCCGCTATATATGCGCTATTTGCCCCGGCTTACGCCACGGGAGGTTCTACTTGAGCTATTGCGAACAGAGCCGTAGCTTGATGTTCGAGAATAGCTGCTTCGAGTTACTGCTGATGGGGTGTTACTACTTCGACTTAACCCTGAAGCGCCAGACTTTTTCTTGGCATAGGGACTGGTAAACTGTTTGCCTTGGCGTTGATACGATTGTTGAGTACGTTTGGCGAGCTCAGTTTGGCGTTTGTAGCCTTTATAACTGGTGTATCTGTGGCGGCCATAGTCGCTGTAGTAACTGTATCTGCGATGTTTACTCCAGCGGCCATATTCCACATCACCGACAATATCTCCAAGCATGCGATACATGCCATACCACATCCAAAAGCTAGTGCCGTTAGAGTTAGTCTGCCATTCGCCATAGTTGGCATTGCCAACAAGCTGATTGCCGACACTGGTCTGACCGTTTGCCGCTTGTTCCGCCTGCTGACTAATAGCGCCAACTCGCGCTAGCTTGCCATCTGACATATCAGCTAAAACATTGATTGGATCTGTCAGAGCATCATTGAACAAACTGATGGAAGCGGCTTCTTTTAACAACACTGCTTGGTTGATAATGTCGTCGCTGTTCATACTTGGAGCGGGGGACTTGAGGGACTGATAACGAGTCAATAAACTCTGATATAAGGTTCCACTGCTTGTTGCGTCTTGAGCAATAATTTGCGCAATTTCACTGAGCTGAGGTTTTTGCTGACTAAGTACTTTGCCATACTCAGTCAAAAGGTTGGCATTTCTCACCTGCTTTTTATCAAGGGCGGTTCCCAGCGTATTTATCGCTGTTGAAGCTTCTTGAAGTGTATGTGTAATGGTTTGCTGGATACGTTCTTCTTTCGATTCGCAGCCCAGCATTAGGCTCAAAACACACAGTAGGCTAACCAGTTTCCAAATTCTAAAGTTGGACATTCATTGTCACCTAATCTACCTTGACCGTTCATTTAAATGTGCTGTTTTATTGAGCTTAAGTCAACTCAAACGTGCCGTGATTGGCATGTTAAATGGGCTTAAATTGTAACAATAAATCAGTCTAGAGAGTTATTATCTATACACCTTAACATTTGTATTAATATAAACCATAGCGTTAGGTGAACTGGGATAATAATAGAGTTTGTTCATATAGAAGTTGCATTCGTATGAATGCAACGATCACCAAAGCATCAATATAAATCTATCGATACTACAAGGTTAATATACCTTAGCAATTTGCCTCTAGAATGTCATAAATAGCATCTTCTAGGTCTTCTAAATCAGTTTCATCTATCAGCAATCTGGCTTTTGATTCATCAAGGTCTAGCGCCTCCGCAAAGAAGCCTTTAAAGCCTCGCGCTTTGCGGTCAATCTCAAAGATAATTTCTAGTTGCTCGCCGCGATTAAAGAAAACCACTTCCACTTCATCAAAGCGACCATGGAAGTCACCTGTGATCGTTTTAAACTCTAGCTCTTGTACGAATGGGAGGCGTGAGAAAGATACTTCATCAATACCTTCACAGTCTGATTCATAGAGTTTAAAGCCAAGCGCTTCCATCGCATCGATAGCCGCTTGTTGTAGCTCGGTAGGTACTATGTGTAAATAGTCCCTATCTGACTTGTCGAGCGCCATATCAATATCAAGGTTGGTAGCAATCCAAGTTTTGGATTGTCCAACGGTAAGCGGGGTTTCTTCAGCGAGGTCAAGCGCAAATGGAATGTGCTTTTCATCACCGGGTTCGATAGTAAATCGTTCGTTGATTTGAAATTTAGCAAGGGTGTGGTTTTTAGTGATGGTCGTTGTTTCACCTTCACTGTCTTCTCTTTCAACCGTGTAGTTACACATTACGTTAAGATCTATTTTGTTGATCTCTTGAGCAACTTTGCCACCGATGATTTTAACCGTTCCAGAAATTTCTTCGCCAGGAGAGGCGTGATGGGTCTCTAAAATGGTATCTACTTTTGCTGCACCGATACCGACTGCGCCAAGGGCTTTTTTGAAAAAAGACATAGTCATCCTTATATATCTTGTGACCTTCCATCATGGAAAGCGCTGCTGTGTCGATTATAGGAATTATTATCTATTCGTCAATTGCTTTTCTCTTTCGAAGCCAATGACTTGAAAATATTTTCTTTGATGCAGTCGGTAATTAGTCATTATTCGTAAAATTGGTATATTATTTTATAACGATAGCCGTAGATGAGCTGTGTTCATTGGCATGTTTCAAATTGCAAAGTTCAAGTTTATAGAATTATGGAACAGGATGTTGCAACGCCTCATGGTCAAGGATCGTCGTATGGCCCGCACTCAAGCTTTGGCGCAACCGAGCTATGAGGAATTGGCGTCGACATTAAGTGCGATGCCGGACTTGATGTTTGAACTAGACGAAGAGGGGCGACACTGGGACGCCAGAATACTCCGCCCTGAGTTGTTAGTCGCGCCTGCAGAACAATTGATTGGCCATACGGTGACTGAAGTGATGCCAGAGCAAGCCGCTAAAATAGTGATGCGGGCATTACAGGAAGCAAAAGTTAACGGCTATTCACACGGCAGCCATATTCACTTGTCTACGCCTGTTGGCGAGCGTTGGTTTGAAGTCTCTATCGCCCGTAAGGTTGTCACTGCAAGCGATAATCATGCTGAAACACGTTTTATCGTGTTATCTCGGGATATCAATGATCGTAAGTTGGAGTATCTTGAAGCCGAGAAGCTGGCGTATCATGATCAATTAACCGAATTACCGAATCGCCATGTTCTCCAACATGGGTTGATGGAGCAACTCCATGCCGGGCAGCTGTTTGGTAGTTACAGCGCAATCTTGTTTTTGGACCTTGACGATTTTAAAAAAGTAAATGACTTGCATGGTCACCATGTGGGGGATCAGTTACTCAAGGCGGTTGCTCAGCGTTTGAGTGCTAGCGTACGTGAGGATGATGTGGTGATCCGTTGGGGAGGTGATGAGTTTGTGATTTTAATTACTCATTTATCTCCACAACAGCCTCAAGCCGAATCTCATGTGGTTGGGATCTGCCAGCAAATAATCAACAAGGTAGATAAACCATATCTCTTTGAAGGCAATAAACTAAGTTGTCGGATTAGTATCGGTGTCAGTCTGTTTAATAACCTCGACATCGAGACTGGGATCCAACAGGCAGATTCCGCTATGTATCAAGCCAAGCAATCTGACAGTGTGCGCTATGCTTTCCACAACAAACCGATTAAGGATGTTGGAACCTAGATAAATTCATCTGACAATAACGACAACCATAATACACGGCGTGACTTTTCAGCAGTTTGAGGTAGAGAATGAAAGTCGGGTTTGATTAACTAAGCTCTCATTGTGCTATGCCTAGTGTGTTATGCACAATGGTATCATTCCACGATAAGCCTATTAAAGATGTGAGAACCTAGATAAATTCATCTGACAATAACGACAACCATGATACACTTCGCGACTTTTCAGCAGTTTGAGGTAGAGAATGAAAGTCGGGTTTGATTACCTAAGCTCTCATTGTGCTATGCCTAGTGTGTCATGCAAAATGGTGGAGACGGAGAGCCAACGGGCTTATTCCACTATATTCTTCACAACAAGCCAATTAATGGTGCTGTAACCTAGATAAATTCATCTGACAATAACGACAACCATGATACACTTCGCGACTTTTCAGCAGTTTGAGGTAGAGAATGAAAGTCGGGTTTGATTACGGAAGCTCTCATTGTGCAATGCCTAGTGTGTCATGCAAAATGGTGGAGACTGAGATCCAACAGGCTTATTCCGCTATGCTTTTCGCAATAAGCCTATTAATGGTGTTGGAACCTAGATAAATTCATCTGACAATAACGACAACCATGATACACTTCGCGACTTTTCAGCAGTTTGAGGTAGAGAATGAAAGTCGGGTTTGATTACCTAAGCTCTCATTGTGCTATGCCTAGTGTGTCATGCAAAATGGTGGAGACGGAGAGCCAACGGGCTTATTCCACTATATTTTTCACAACAAGCCAATTAATGGTGCTGTAACCTAGATAAATTCATCTGACAATAACGACAACCATGATACACTTCGCGACTTTTCAGCAGTTTGAGGTAGAGAATGAAAGTCGGGTTTGATTACGGAAGTTCTAATTGTGCGATGGGTGTCATGCAAAATGGTGAAGTGGACTTACTGCGTCTCGAGCAAGATAAATATTACCTGCCTTCGACTATGTATGCGATGCACAATGCGTTAATTCCTGCATTTGTTAATCGTCATCTCAATGAGCCAGATCCAGTCTACACGCAGTCTCGCCAAGGTCTGCTAACGGTAGCACAGCAAGCTAAGCGCGATCTTGATTTAGAAGCACATGAAGCGGGCGTCTTTTTTGGTCAAGCGGCAATTTCTGAGTATATCGAATTTCCCGAAGAAGGTTTTTTTGTAAAATCACCCAAGTCCTTCTTTGGGGCGGTTGGACTTAAACCTCAACAAATCGCCTTCTTTGAAGATATTGCTGCGGCGATGATGGTGGAGATTAAGCGTCGTGCCGAGTCGCAGCTGCAACAGTCCATTACCGACACTGTGATTGGTCGACCTGTTAATTTTCAGTCCGTCGGTGGAGAGGAAAGCAATCAACAAGCGGTTAATATTCTTACCACCGCTGCAAAAAGAGCTGGGTTTAAGGAAGTGGATTTTCTCTTCGAACCGCTCGCAGCGGGAATTGAGTACGAAAGCCGTCTTCAGCAAGATAAACTTGTGCTGGTGGTTGATATCGGCGGTGGTACTAGCGATTGTTCGTTTGTCCGAATGGGGCCAAGCTATCGCAATAACACACAACGCCAGCAAGACTTTTTAGCGCATACAGGCAAACGTATCGGCGGTAACGACTTAGATATTGCGCTAGCTTATCACCAATTAATGCCGTTGTGTGGTCTCGGATCTAACATGAGCTCAGGTTTGCCGATGCCTAGTCAACTCTATTGGCAGGCATGTAAAATCAATGATATTCAATCTCAACTAGACTTCTACAGCGATAAATTAGCGCGAGAATTGCAAAGCATGTTGCGAGATGTCGCTGAGCCGCAAAAGCTGGCGCGTTTACTTCATATTCAACAGAACAAACTTACCCATCAGGTGGTTCGTGAAGGTGAACTCGGCAAGATTGCACTCTCTGAGCAAGCAAAGTTTAATGCCGATCTTGGTTTTATTGAACCACAGCTAGCCTCTGAATTTACGCAGCAAGATTTTGCCGAGTCGGTCATGTCGAACTTAGAACAGATGGGGGGGCTTGCGAAAGAAGCCATTCATCAAGCGGGATCAAAACCCGATGTAATTTATCTGACTGGCGGTAGCGCGCAATCACCGTTACTCAAGGCAACGCTTGCACAGCAAATTGGTGATATTGAAATGGTGAACGGGGATAACTTTGGTAGTGTTACTGCAGGCTTGGCTAAGTGGGCGGATAAAATATTTAAATAATCGAAGTCAAAATCAAAGAAGCGGTCACAAACCGCTTCCATACTCATCTATTTTATCAATCTAAGCGACTAGCAAGGTACTGCTCATAATCAGGTAAATGCCTTGCGATTGGCTGGTTCATTTTATCGCACGCCATCAGTAAATCTGCCGTCGCTTCATTACAGGCAACGGGAATATTCCAAACAGCAGCCAGTCTCAACAGTGCTTTTACATCCGGATCGTGAGGCTGTGACGCGAGCGGATCCCAAAAGAAAATCAAGACATGAACATCTTGCTCCGCGATTTTGGCACCAATTTGCTGGTCGCCACCCATTGGCCCACTAAATAGTTTGGTGACTTCTAAACCAGTATGCTTTTCTATCAGATTACCCGTTGTGCCCGTGGCGTAAAGCTTGTGCTGCTTAAGGCTATCTAAGTGAGTCTGACACCACTCAAGTAGGGCTGGTTTCATGCCATCGTGTGCAACTAAAGCAATATGCTTTTTTGCTGGTAGTGGCTGTGAACGTTTTTGCATGTGTGCTGCTCCCTGTTTAGAGTAATAAATTGACTGCCAATGCGATAAAAATTAAGCCTGAAATTCGATCAATCCACACTGGCGCTGTGGGATGCCGCCTAAAATAGCCTGCGATTTTATCACCACCATAGATATACATGCAGTCGATGGGAAAAGCTAAAATAGGATAAAGTAAGCCAAACATAGCCAGTTGCATCGTTGTCGAGGTCGCCAAGCTACTATCGACAAACTGAGGAATAAATGCAATAAAAAACAGGGCGACTTTGGGATTTAAGACTTCCGTCATCATTGCTTGGAACATCACGTTTTTAGGCTTTTTGGTGCTCACGTGCGGTTTTTCCTCGCAAGCTATCTGCGCCTTTCCAAGCGTTTCTTTGATAGTCATTACACCTAGATAAGCTAAGTAGGCTGCGCCGAGATATTGCACTGTGGTATAGGCGGTCTCTGAGGCTTTTAGGAGTGCCGACAAGCCAACAACGGCAAAGAGTGTATGGATCACCCCACCTAGCGCAAAACCTAATGCGCTTTGCATGCCAGCTACGCGGCCATTAGTAAAGGTCTGTGCCATTAAAAACGCATTAGATGGACCTGGTGCCACGGCAATCACCGTGCTAGCAATTAAAAATGAGAATAAGTATTCAAGGTTTAACATTTTTCTTTTCGTTATTGGTTTTTATATCGTTTTTGTGAATAGCCAACATGCATGAAATTGGTATTATTGTGGTTATTTTATACTTTGAAATTCTAACATTATTATGCAGAGCAACAATATTAGTGGTCTTTTCACTGTGATTAAATCACCTTATTTGTATTGTGTCTGTTTTCTCTGAGTTGAGCAATTTTTAAAGTTGCTATTGTGTATGGTAGTTAGCCCTGATTTTTACTATAAAAAAGCCAGCTTACGCTGGCTTTGTTCGATAAAACCGCTATGTCTAGCATAGCGATTTATATTCTCTTACTCTTCGTCTTCAACAAGCGTCATCAGTGAAGTGTTACCACCAGAAGCTGTGGTATCGATACTGATGGTTTTCTCAGTCACTAGACGATTGATAAGCGTATCGTAGTACTCTGCACTGATCACCGGCAGGATAGCACCTTTACGCTCTGCAAGTTGCTGTGAGAAGTAACCAAGGCGTGAAGAGCGCGCAGCCACAACAGCACCTGCAAGGTGAGGGTGTGCCAAAATCGCTTGTAGCTGGTTTTGCTTCGCTACTTGGAATACGCCTTCGGCAACGCCAGTTGAGATGAACTTATCTCTAAATGCCAATGCTTCTTCGTAGAATAAGTCAGAGGCTACTGTGATCACTGTGTTACCGGCAGCAAGTGCTGTGATAATTGAAATCGCCCAGAAGTTGAACGACGTACTCTTATCGGCATATACCACTACACAACCACGCGCTTCTAAGTGCAGCGTGTTCGATTCACCAGTTGGTCCTGGTAGCGTTGTGTAAGTACGCATACGCTTTTCTAAGCGGTTTAGCTGAGCACGCGCATCAGAAAGCGTTAATGACAAATCATCCGCCAGCTCATCAATGATGTCTACCGTTGCTACTTTTGCAAGTAGCTGACGCACTGCCGAAACACGGTCATTAAGCGCAGTACGACGCCAGATCTTCTCATCACGCTTAGAGTTTTGCATCAGTTTTTCAACTTGCTCAACGGCACCTGGGAAGTGGTGGATCTCTAGCTCATCAGGCGTCAGATCTGTCATTTGTACGTTGTCTGGTGACGCTTTTTCTTTCACAAGGCGAAGTAGGTAGTTTGGACCACCTGCTTTTGGACCTGTACCAGATAGGCCACGACCACCAAATGGTTGAACACCAACGATCGCACCAATCATGTTACGGTTCACGTATACGTTACCCGCACGCGACATCTTAGCTAGGTATTCGCAGCGCTCTTCAATACGTGAATGAACGCCCATCGTTAGACCGTAGCCTGTACCATTGATTTGGTCGATCACATTATCAAGTTGATCTGCTTTGAAGCGTACAACGTGGACTACCGGACCGAATACTTCACGCTTAAGTACGGATAGATCAGAAATCTCATATAGACGAGGCGCGAAGAAGTAAGCACCGTTCTCGCTGTTATCAGGGATCTTAGCTTCGAATAGGAGCTTACCGTTCGACTTCATGTAATCAACATGCTTAGTCAAAGTGGTCAGCGCTTTTTCGTCGATTACTGGGCCTACGTCTGTAGATAGTAGCGATGGGTCGCCGATATGTAGCTCTTTAAGCGCACCTTGGATCATTTCAATGATACCGTCAGCAACATCTTCTTGTAAGAACAACACACGAAGTGCTGAACAGCGTTGACCGGCACTTTGGAAACCTGATGAAATAACATCGTCAACCACTTGCTCTGGTAATGCTGTTGAGTCAACGATCATACAGTTTTGACCACCAGTTTCTGCGATCAGAGGAACCTGAATATCGTTACGCTCAGCAAGAATTTGTGAGATAAGCGTACCTGTCTCTGTTGAACCTGTGAACATAACCGCTTGGATACGCTCGTCAGGCACGATGTGTTTACCCACTTCGCTACCGCGTGCGATAACCGGTTGTACTACGTGCTCTGGTAAACCAACGGTATGCATTAATTCAATACAACGCAGGGCAATCATGCTGGTTTGTTCAGCAGGCTTTGCAATAACGGTATTACCCGTCACGATAGCAGCAGCTACCTGACCTAAGAAGATCGCAAGCGGGAAGTTCCACGGGCTGATACATAAAATCACGCCACGAGCTTCAAAACGCTCATCTTTAGAAAGCTCTTCTGCACGCGCTGCATAGTAGCGACAGAAGTCAACGGCTTCACGTACTTCATCGATGCTGTCTTGGGTTACTTTACCTGCTTCTTTAATACAGATAGCAACAAGTTCATCATGGTGACGCTCAAGGATGTCAGCAGTACGGCGTAGTAGGTTTGCACGCTCTTCAACAGAGGTTTGAGACCAACTTTCAAAAGCGGCATCAGCATTGGCAAGCACGCTTTGCATGTGTGCTTCATCGTGTAAAGGTACAGATCCAATCACTTGTTTGTGGTTCGCAGGGTTACGAACAGCAAGGTGACCTTCTGGTACTTGGCTTTCATCGATTAGGTGTTCGTTAAACCAGTTGTCTAGGTTTTCTTTAAACGGTGTTAAATCGTTGATGTCCGTAAGGTCTTTACCTTTTGAGTTTGGACGCTCATCGCCATAAAGCTCGATAGGTAGCTTAATCTGCGTATTGTAACGGTTACGTAGGCCTTGCAGTGTTTCTACAGGATCTGGAAGTAGTGACTCAACAGGCTTCGTAGTATCAACAATTGCGTTTACGAATGATGAGTTTGCACCATTTTCAAGTAGACGGCGTACCAGATAAGCAAGTAGGTCTTCGTGCTGACCAACTGGCGCATACACACGACACTGAATTCCTTCGTTTTCAACGATTTGGTCGTAAAGTGATTCACCCATACCGTGTAGGCGTTGGAACTCGAACCCTTTGTTATCGCCTTTGGCCACTTCTAGAATGGTTGCTGCGGTGTAAGCATTATGCGTCGCAAATTGCGGGAAAAGTACATCGCGTGCTTCAAGTAGCTTAATAGCACACGCTTTATAAGAAACGTCAGTCGTTGCTTTACGAGTGAACACAGGGAAGTGCTCAAGACCATCTTGTTGAGTGGTTTTGATTTCTGTATCCCAGTAAGCACCTTTAACTAGACGCACCATCAGTTTACGGCCTACGCGACGAGCAAGTTCAGCTACCCATTCCACAACGAAAATGGCACGTTTTTGATATGCTTGTACTGCAAGACCAAAACCATTCCAGTCGCCAAGTGCGTCGTCTGAGAATACCGCTTCGATGACATCTAGTGAGATATCTAAACGATCCGCTTCTTCCGCATCAACCGTGAAACCGATATCGTATTCTTTCGCAGCAATCGCAAGTTCTTTTAGCTTAGGTACAAGCTCGTCCATCACGCGGTCGCGATGTGTGAATTCATAGCGTGGGTGAATAGCTGAAAGCTTTACAGATATACCTGGGCTCTTTATTGGGCCACGGCCTTTCGCTGCTTTACCAATTGCGTGAATGGCGTTCATATAGCTTTGGAAGTAACGCTCTGCATCTTTCATCGTACGTGCGCCTTCACCTAGCATGTCGTACGAATATACATAACCTTTTTGTTCTTTATCAGCGGCACGATCGATAGCATCTTGAATGGTTTCACCCATTACAAACTGCTTACCCATGATCTTCATTGCATAGTTAACGGATTTACGGATAACTGGCTCACCAAGACGACCAATTGTGCGCTTTAGCACGCCAAATTGTTCTTCTTTATTCTTGTCTGAATAATTAACCATTTTACCAGTAACGAGTAGACCCCAGCTTGAAGCGTTAACAAATAACGAGTCGCTGCTGCCTAAGTGTGAACTCCAGTCGCCTTGTGCGAGCTTGTCACGGATTAGGCTTTCTTGCGTTGCTTTGTCTGGTACACGAAGTAAAGCTTCGGCCAAACACATCAGTACCACGCCTTCTTCGGTAGAAAGAGAGAATTCATTTAAAAGCGCGTCGACACCGTTTTGACCATCTTGATCTCTACGAATGTTCAATACCATTTGACGTGCACGTTCCCATGCTCGGCTTCGAGCTGTAACGCCTACCTCAGCTAAAGGTAAAATATGATCAATTACTGCGTTCTCATCGATGCGGTAAAAATCACGGATCTTTTGTCGGATAGGACAGTTAGTTGTCAAATCGCCGTTATAAAGCATAAGCAACCCTCAAAAATTGGAGTCAAAAATACATGTAATTCGCGCCTGCCTATGGAATCACACACCTTAATGTGTAGATTACAAAACTACATCTGAACTGATGCCAAACTATGCAACCAAAGGTTGAAAGTGTAGTTTAATTTGTATAGGAAGCCTCAATTACGACAAAATGATGCAGTCACATTGCTAACCATAACACACCCATTTGGGGGTTCAAATTTTAGCCAGAATGCATAATCTAAATGTTCGAACAAAGTTGCGTTAAAGGCTGAAACAAGCCGCTTTGTTCTTTATCGTTAATTTCGCGGGCATTCTATCGAAAAGACAGCAGAATATGCTGTTTTATTTTCAACGAATACGGTAAATTTGCGGGTAATCTCAAACCCTCACAAAATTTTATGCTGATATGACGACTTCCATTAAAACTCGGGTATTAGATCGCATCGACTTAGCAATCTTAGACGCGCTTCAGCGCAATGCTCGGATCTCTAATGTAAACTTGGCGAAAGAGGTAAACTTGAGTCCGAGTCCTTGCCTCGATCGAGTAAAAAAACTCGAGTCCGAGGGGTATATCGAAGGATATACGGCAAGATTAAATGCCGCGAAACTTGGCCAGCATTTGGTTGCGCATGTGGAGATCACCTTGAAAAGCTCGACCGAAGTGGTATTTGAGGTGTTTAAACAGCACATTGTAAAAATCCCCAACGTCGTTTCTTGTGATATGGTAGCAGGTGGCTTTGATTATTTAGTTAAGATCCGAGTCCAAGATATGCGTCAATATCGAGAGGTATTAGGTCAAATCGTTGAAATACCTGGAGTTGGCACAAATCATACCTATATGGTGATAGAACACGTCAAAGAAGACATGGGTGTAGAGGTGCTGAACTATCAGTAACTGTTGACCCAGTTTAAGGAATAATAGATGCAAAAACTGGTACTTATCACCGGTGCGAGCCGTGGGATTGGTGCGGCAACGGCTCAACTGCTGGGACAACAAGGATTTACTGTTGTTATAAATTACAAGCAGAACGTGCAAGCCGCAGAAACGGTTGCTGATACCATCCTAAGTAATAATGGTAAAGCGCATTTGTTACAAGCAGATGTCACAGACGAAAAATCTGTAGAGGCAATGTTTGACAAGATAAAGACCGATATTGGCATGGTAACGCATTTGGTCAACAACGCTGGCATGCTGAACGTGCAGACTCGAGTTGAACACATGACCGCAGCGCGCATCAACAATATGCTTACTAATAATGTTACGCCGTATTTTATTTGTGCTCGCGAAGCAATTAAACATATGCGTTTGAGTGCCAATCCAGCACAGTGCGCAATGGTGAATGTATCGTCGGCAGCTTCTTATTTAGGTGGGGCTAATGAGTATGTTGACTATGCGGCTGCAAAAGGTGCAATAGACAGCTTCACTAAAGGTTTATCTCTGGAATTAGCCGCTGAGCAGATCCGCGTGAACTGCGTGAGACCGGGCTGTATTTATACCGATATTCACGGCGACGGTGGCGAACCAAACCGAGTTGATCGTCTAGCCGATTTTTTACCGCTGAAGCGAGGTGGAACCGCGATTGAGGTTGCCAATGCCATCGCTTGGCTTTTAAGTGACGAAGCAAGCTTTGTTACAGGAACTTTTATTGATTTAGCTGGAGGGAAATAGCAATTTATGAAAAATAAAATTGTTTATGTCTCAGGAACATTTGATTTATTTCACAGTAATCATTTAAAAATGATTAGTTATGGCCGAGGTTTAGGGGACACGTTGATCGTTGGTGTAAGTACCGATGAACTTGTTTGTTCTTATAAAAAGCCACCAGCAGTGCCATTTGAAGAGCGTTTGGCGATTATCGAAGGGTTAAGAGACCCAGATCTTGCTATTCCACAACGTACTTTAGATCATCGTGAAACGGTGAAAAATCTAAATATTGATGTGTTCGTGATTGGCGATGATTGGAAGGGAAAATATGATTATCTGAAAGAGCTTGGGGTTCAGGTATTTTACTTTCCTTATGGTGCTGGCGTTAGCTCTAGTAACTTAAAGCAAAAAATCTACGATCAGTATAAAAAGCTGATTGAGCAAAGCGACAATCATCCAATCCCAGAGCCACAGAAATGAAAGTGTTAATAACGGGCGGACAGGGTGGTCTTGCCGCTTATTTAAGCGATGAACTGAAGCGCTTAGGACATGAAGTGGAAGCGCCATCGCGCGCGCAGCTTGATGTTTCTAAACCAGCTGAAGTTGAGCGTTTTTTTGACGACAAATCTTATGACTGTGTAATCAATGCGGCAGGAACGCTTTACTCAAGTTTAGTGGCAGACTCTGACCCAAGTCTTTGGATCCGTGACATCGAAGTAAACCTAATCGGCACTTATTTAATTTCTCGTGCTGCAATTAAAGCAAACAAAGCGGTGCATTTGATCAATGTGGCGTCGACGGCGGCATTTAACAGTTACAAAGATTGGACGTCTTATTGTGCGGCGAAAGCGGGCGTGGTGACTCTATCTAAAGGTCTTCACAAGGACGGCTACAAAATAGCGGTACTGTGCCCCGGGGCAATAGATACTAAACTGCGCGATGGTCTTACTATCAACAATCCCAATGTGATGAGCATACCACAAGGCGCCGCGCCAATCTTAGAGGCTGTAACTACACCACAGCACATCGGTAAGCTGTTTTTTTATCGCCTGAACGAAAGTCGTAGCGAGTCGCTTGATTAGACTGTTTTGCTAATATTCATTGGCATAATGCACTAGAGCTACGTTCTCAATACGATTGCGCAAGGTCGGTGCAAGCAGTTTGTAATAGTATGTGGTGGCATGGAAGTCACCGCGCTCATCACTGACAAAATGAGGGATTTGCCCAGCAACTTTAAAGCCCAAGCTCTGATATAAGATTTCTGCGTCCGAATCCGATTGTGTGTCAAGGACGAGTAACGATATCTGCTGCCGTGTAGATTCTTGCTCTATGGCTTGCATCAGCTTTGTTGCTACGCCTTTTCGTCGGCTATTCGGATGAACTAATAGCTTTTCAACTTCAGCCCGGTGCTGAGCATTATCTTTTGTTGCCGGCGAGAGTTGCACACAACCTGCCATTACGCCATTAAGTTCTGCGATAATAAGCGTCTTTTGCGACTTGATCACAGCATCGAATACCTGCCACCAGTAGTTTTGTATTGCTCTGCTAGAGGAAGAGGGCAAAAAGCCGATAGAGGCGCCAAGATTAATACAGGCTTGCGTCAGCGCACTGAGCTGTTTTACCCAAAGCTGACAATCTAAGCGATTGTATTTCAAGCTAGGCGCCTGAATAATGCGAAGCTGCATAGCGGTATTAGACAAATTGTTCATGCAGTTCCTTATTTATCCGAGCCAGACTTTGCTCAAGCCTTGCCTTTTCATGCATTAATTTCTGCCATCGAGTTTGCTGCTTCTCTTGGGAGCGTCGCAGTGCTTCGTAAAGTGCTCGCTGCGGCACATGATAGGCTTTTGCGGCTTGTGATGGGGTGAGCATATCGTTCATTACTGCGTGTACTGCAGTTTCTAGTTTGCCAAGTGTCATTGCGCTTCTTCCTTACCATCTACAGGGTTTGTTGCTGTATCGTGCACAGGCCAGATACTCACATCCAAATGCCAAAGTAAGTACATCGTTTGATATAAAGTGTACATAATTACGCTCCTTTCATCCGTCGTGTCGTTTAATAAGGAAAAACTGTGCCAGAAATTAAAACTATTTAATATCAATAGGATGCGGTTTATGTTGGTCTGTAAATACGTTCATATTGCACTGCTTTAGTGAGGTGAGTGCAGCATTTGCACCGAATTGAACAGAATTAGCGCGAGAGTGCTTAAAAGTTAATTTGGATCAAATTAAAGTGAATAAAGTAAATAAAATGTTTATTTTTAATATTTGGATAGTAGGCTTTGTGCGACTTTATTGAAGGAGCATTTTTTCATGTCTGAATTATCCAGAACGCAAGATATTACAGACCCTGAGGGGTTACAGTTCCAAATTCAAATCGACGACATTGCGGTTAACGCATGCGACGGTGAAACCGTGTTGTCTGTTTTGCTTGCGGCGAACTACAAGCAAATTATGGAAAGCGATCGAGAAGCCGTATCTGGTGCTTATTGTGGTATGGGCGTTTGTCATTGTTGTCAGGTAACGATAAACAAGCAACATAAACAAAAGGCTTGCCAAACCTTAGTACAACCCAACATGCAGGTTGAAACTAAACAAAATCGTTTCAAGCAGGTTGGAGTATAGTGTGATGTCTAATTGTCAAAAAGAAAAAATCGTTATTGTTGGTGCAGGGCCTGCTGGCGTTAGCTGTGCAGCTGAGCTGGCTAAATATGGCATTACTAGCACCTTAGTGGATGAAGCACCAAAAATTGGTGGGGTGATCTATCGCGGGCCACTTCGACAAGCAAGTAAGCTTCCTCATTTAGATGAAAATCTTAAACGTGCGATGGCTGCACTAAAGGTACGCTACGAACATCATAAACAAGATATAACACTACAACTACAAACCAAAGTGCTTGGGCCTGAAGGCGAAAGCGGTTTGTTGTTGCAAACACAAAATCAGTTAACACAAATAGATTACACCAAGTTGGTTCTGGCAACTGGTTGTCATGAGCGCAGTGTGCCATTTGAAGGATGGCAGTTACCTGGTGTGATGTTAATGGGTGGGATGCAACTTCAGCTTAAAAGTGGGTTAGTTCGACCAGGGAAAAAAGTGGCGTTAGTCGGAACTGGACCATTATTGCCACTGGTTGCTTGCCAGTTACATAAATCCGGTGCACAAGTGGTTGGCGTATATGAAGCGAGTCGCTTTAGTGAACTGGCGAAAGAGACCGTGGCGCTGCTCAATAAACCTAAGCTTACGCTTTCGGGATTGAGTATGTTGGCGTATCTCAAAAAGCATAATATTCCGTTCAAGTATGGTTATGGCATTGTGAAAGCAGAAGGCCAAGAAAAACTCTCTAGCGTTACCGTAGCGCCTTACGATGAGCATTGGCATGCGGACTTGTCAAAAGCACAGCATTTAGCCGTGGATAGTTTGGGAGTTGGCTATGGTTTTGTTGCCCGTACCCAGCTTGCCATGCTACTTGGGGTTTCTCATCAGTACACCACCACGAATGGTTATGTGCCTTTATTAGATGACAATTTACGCAGCAGCTTAAATTCAATTTTTGTCTGTGGTGACACCAATGGTTTGCTAGGTGCGGAAGCGGCTATCATTGAAGGGAAAATGGCCGCAACCATGCTTGCCTATGAACAAGCCTGTTTAAGCGAATCGACCTTCCACACGCGGATGCGCAAGCTCAAAACTAAGCGTAAGCAAGCACAGAAGTTTAGAGCAGGATTTGACCGCTTCTCGGCGCGCCGAGAGGGGCTGCTTGCGTTAACCCAGGCAGATACCGTGGTGTGTCGCTGCGAACAAGTAAAACGCCAGCAACTCGATTTAGCATTGCAACAAGGTGCAAAAGATTTATCTAGCGTAAAAATGAGAACCCGTATTGGCATGGGAGACTGCCAAGGAAAAATGTGTTCTAGCTATGCGTTAGATCGACTGCATGCGGCAGGGCACTTAGATACGCTGGGCGTGATAAGGCCAAGATTCCCACTTGACCCAATTCCGTTTACTTTACTGGAGAAAAACCATGAAGCAGTATGATGTCATTATCGCAGGTGGCGGTGTAATTGGTGCGGCTTGTGCCTATTTTTTAAGCCGCGATACCAACCTAAAAATCGCGTTAGTAGATTTAAAAAAGCCGGGTAACGCGTCTCGTGCATCTGCGGGTGGATTATGGGCAATTGGTGAGTCGGTCGGACTTGGCTGTGGTGTGATCTTCTTCAAAACCTTGTCGAAGCTCCAAAGTGAAGGAGATACCGAAGCTGCGGAAACATTACGGCCGCATCAATTACCGGAATGCTTTTTTGAACTTGCGCTCAAGTCAAACGAGTTATATCCAGCACTGCATGAAGAAATGCTGGCCAGACACGATGTCGACTTTAAGTTTGAACGTACCGGTCTTAAATTCATTATGTACAATCGCGATGATGAAATATATGCAGATAGCATAGTGTCAGGGATCCCTAATTTGTCTTCGCAGATCAGGTGGTTAGACCAACAGCAATTACGTGCAGAGGAGCCTTACATCACCCCAGATGCAATTGGTGCAATAGATTTTATTTGCGACCATCAGGTAAACCCATACCGGTTAGTTGATGCGTATACCGAAGGCGCACGCCAAAATGGTGTTGAGTTATTTTTGAATACCGAAGTGCTAGAGGTACTGCGTGAAGGCAGTAAGGTGATAGGCGTGAAGACACAAGATCAAAGCCTGCATTGCGAGACTCTAATTAATGCCGCTGGTGCCTGGGCGGATGACATTTACCATCAGGCGACAGGTAAACACATGCCAGTTTACCCTGTTAAGGGTCAAATAGTGCTGTCTGAGCGCATGCCTAAAGTATTAAATGGTTGTATCAGTACCAGTGATTGCTACATTGCACAAAAAGACAACGGCGAGATTTTAATTGGCTCTTCAACGGAGGAAAAAGGCTTCGATACCACCAACAGTCTAGATAAAATAACCGAGTTGTCACAAGGTGCTATGAAGTGTTTGCCAGTGCTAAAAGAGTCGAGTATTAAACGTTGTTGGGCAGGACTTAGACCTGGTACACCGGATGAGCTGCCGATTTTGGGCCCCGTTGATGGCGTGGAAGGTTACATTAATGCGTGTGGGCACTTTAGGACGGGGATTTTAATGTCGGCCATTACTGGCACACTTATTACTGAACTCATGACAGGCAAACCTACCTCTGTTGATTTAGCTCCGTTTCGCGTTGAAAGGTTCGAATAAGTATTTGATTCTGTTGTCTTAATGGGATATATCTAGTTGCTGATGAATATTCCATTAAGGCAAGATAGACGGTGCAATTACGCAAGCCTAAAAAACTAAACCGAGGTGATACCCTTGCGATTGTATCACCTAGCTGGGGTGGCCCAGGTACATTTCCTCACATCTTTGAGGAAGGGTTAGCAAACCTGCGTTCGCTTGGTTTTAATATTGTTGAAATGATGTGCTAAGCTCAAACTGTCACCTAAGTTAACTCGAACTTGTTAAATTAACATATATATGTATCGTTAGAATATCTAATTGACAGTCTGAGTTGTTTTTTAAGTTAGTCTGAACTTTACAAGGTGATAAATATAAATAGTGAAGTATTCCACTATTTATATTTGTCTCGGTGTTTGCACAAGAATGCTAGTAAAACCCCAGTAATAAATCCTGATATATGTGCAGTATTGCTAATCGAATGTGATAGTAGTGCGCTTAAAGCGGTGCTCATAAATAAAAAGTTAACTATTGATATGTGCAGGTTTCCAGTTTTTATATTTTTGTTTTTATATGAGTTAATGGTGATGTAACCAAGTAATGCATATATTCCTGCAGAAATTCCGCCATATGCGTCAGCAGAGGTGAGACCAAAAAAATACAAAAAATATGCAGATATAGCTCCAGTGATACAACCTGAGATAAAAACAAATAACCCTGTTCTTCTCACTAATGCTATAAATAATGGACCTGATAACAATGCGAAAGCAAGATTACTAAACCAGTGGGTTAATCCAGAGTGAAAGAATGATGCTGTGATAATTCGCCACCACTCACCTGCCATAATTAACTTATAAATCCCACCATATCGATACGCTGCTTCTTCAAACCCACCTGCTAAGTAGTTTACAAATACTTGAATTAATCCTATGGCTAAGCATATAAAAAACCATTTTTCAGCATGTTTTTTATACCTGTGTGATAGGTTAGAGATAAACACATTTCTATCAGTTAGGCTCTGCAGATTATTTGAAATTGTGATGTAGTCAATTGTTAAGTATAGCGTTACTATTAGTCCTGATAAGGTAAGGTTTAGTAGTTTTTCATTTTTTGTATATGTGAATAAAAGTAATGAGACTAATGTGGAGAATATTGAGTATATGATGATGAACTGAGATTTTTTCTTGTTAAATTTAAATGCGCTTTTCTTAAAGCCATCAACAAGCATGACCGGTTTAAAATCTTGACTGTATGGTAAAGCTATAAAAAGTGGTGAGAGTATATGCCATTTAGAAATAGCTCTGTTTACGTTTGACTCACCTGAAAATATCTTACCACTTCTAACTTTAGCTCTAACTTCCTCTATAGATGCAGTCTTTTCCATCTTACCTCGCTTTATTAAGTGATAAGTTGCAACAAGGCTTAACATGTAGCCTTGTTGCTTATCCTAACTAAAAAAATTAAGAAACGAAATACAAGGCTGCTGCAATTGGTATAGCAAATCCAAGTGTAGCAGGGTTACTTATTTTTAATCATTATTGTCATGCTTATCTCTTGCTAATGAAAGGCAAGGCCACATCTGTTTATTTAGTTCCGTTTCGAGATGAAAGCTTGAGTGAGTATTTGATTTTGTAGTCTTAATTGGATATATCTAGTCGCTAATGAATATTCCATTAAGGCAGGATAAACGGTGCAATTGCGCAAGCCTAAAAAACTAAACCGAGGTGATACCCTTGCGATTGTATCACCTAGCTGGGGTGGCCCAGGTATATTTCCCCACATCTTTGATCAAGGGCTGGCAAACTTGCGTTCGCTTGGTTTTAATATTGTCGAAATGCCGTCGGCTCGAACGGCTGCAGACGTACTCTTTTCACAGCCGCAATTACGTGCAAAAGATATTAATGATGCCTTTGCCGATCCGAATATAGCCGGGATAATTTCTTCTATTGGTGGTTCAGATTCCGCGCGGATCCTACCTTATTTAGATAAATCCGTTATCTTGAATAACCCTAAGTTTATGATGGGCTATTCTGATTTTTCCACGCTGACCACACTGCTGAACCAATGGGGATTAGTCACTTTTAACGGCCCATCAGTCATGGCCGGTTTCTCCCAGTACCACAATGCTAGTGCTGAATATCAAGCCTATTTAGTGCAGGCGCTGCTAGGTGAAGTCCATTATCCAATATTCAAAGCTTATTCTCATGGCTATCCGGAGTGGGCAATACCAGAAAACGTCGGTAAGCTGCATCCCGCAATTGCGACAAATGGTCCAAAAGTACTGCAAGGTACAGGGCAAGTGGAAGGGCGGTTATTTGGCGGCTGTTTTGAAGTGATGGAGATGCTAAAAGGCACAAAATACTGGCCATCGCCGTCATTTTGGCAAGACAAATTGCTATTTTTAGAAACCTCTGAGGACAAACCCAGTCAAGACTATATTCGCTTTTGGTTACGTAACTATGGGGTGATGGGGGTGTTTGAAAAACTATCCGGCTTAATGATTGGCCGTGCGCGGGATTACAGCGAGCGCGAGATGGCTGCGCTTGATGAGGTGATTTTATCGGTTGTACGTGATGAGTTTGGCTGTGACAGTTTACCCGTAATAACTCGGCTTGACTTTGGCCATACCGATCCGCAGTGGATTTTGCCGTTAGGAATACAGCATCGCTTGGATTTGGATAACTTCAGTCTAGTTGCGATAGAGCCGGTATTTGATTCGTTGTAGTGGTGTGATGAGGGAGATATACTGTGCTGATAGTTTTGTTTGGTGCTTGCAGGCAAATTTGCTGCTTTGAGAGAAAAACTAGAACTCGCAGTCAAAACTAATCCCCTTAACCACACCAGAAGAGCATAACTTCTCGGCGGGTGAACCGCCTCCCACAAAACTATTTAGACTGTGGGGTAGGAGGCTGCGCTGATAGTCTTTGCAATGCTTGCAAGCAGCTTAATCATAAAAATTGTAGAAGATCTCACAAGCAACGTATTCCCCCTCCATCACACCCGAAAAGTATGAGCTGATATGCAATGCGCTGACAGGATGTCGGCCAAGTCTTGTCTGGTACAGGGACGTGCCTTACAAGGCGGTTGCACTATATCGGCTTAGGGTTTGAGGATTGAGTGTGATGCTGGGGCGACGTTTTCTTGGCTCGTTCTTTTTCGTCGTTTAAAAAGAATGAACGAGAAGCGCATGGATGCGCTTTGATACGTACTATGGAAGGTGATTTTTCCAAAAGACTCGAGACGATGAGTTAAGTCAGCCCGTCCTCCTGACTGGTTTCGACGCCCATCCATGGGCTACGACTTACTTTTCTTTGATGGCCAAAGAACAAGTATGCAAAAGAAAGGGCACTCCCGACATCACACTGACTCCTCAAGTAAATTGCCAATATGAACGTCACCGCGGTGTAAGGGCTATCCTTGGCCCTGTCACCGCTTTTCACGCATCCATGCGTTGAAATGACTCATTGGCAATTCACTTTCGGGTGTGATGAGGGAGGAAAACGGTGCTGATAGTTTTGTTTGGTGCTTGCAGGCAAATTTGCTGCTTTGAGAGAAAAACTAGAGCTCGCAGTCAAAACCAATCCCCCCTCCATCACACCCGAAAAACATAAGCTGATATGCAATGTGCCGACAGGATGTCGGCCAAGTCTTGTCTGGCATAGGGATGTGCCTTACAAGACGGTTGCTACCAATTGTATTAGGTAAATGAGCAATTTGAAGCGGAGAAATAGCTTTAGTAGCTAGGCAAAAATTTTGCTATTTAGTTGTTCTAAATGAGAAATTTTTAACGACGCTAATATGGTATTTCACCCTTCAAATTGATTGGAGACTTAGTGCAATTGGTATTATATATCGGCTTAGGGCTTGAGGATTGAGTGTGATGTTGGGGCGACGTTTTCTTGGTTCGTTCTTTTTCGTCGTTTAAAAGGAATGAACGAGAAGCGCATGAATGCGCTTTGATATTAGCCAAGGAGGGGATGCTTGATTATGGCTGCTTTGTAAAATCAAGTAATTAACCTGCTTAATTGCTCAAGCTAGCGGCCTCTGTACGCGTAAAAAATATAATTGCTTCTTAAGGCAAATGTAGGTGTAATGAAGACATAATAAGCGCTGAGCAATGCAGGGAAAGCTTACATAACACTAGCTAAACTGATTACACTAGCTAGGAAAGTGAAAGCCTCCAAAAAGCCTATTTTTTCTAAGTAAGCCATAGCATAAACAACACCAATTCTGACACACCTAGCTGCTCAGTCCAACAAGCGATTATGCAACACAAACTGCATGTCGCATAAATACTAAAATGTTATGTTTTCAGAGAAGGAGCCTAAATCACCATGGAAAAAGTTATAGCGGGTGCGCTCATCGCCGTTACGGGTTGGCTTGTAGCACATTTTAGCAAACTGCATTTTGAGAAAAGGTCAGCGCAACTCGCTCGAATTAACGAACAATTAGAAAATCTATATGGGCCACTAATGGCAACATTAACGGCAAGCCATGAAACTTGGGTTTCTTTTACTAAAAAACATTGGCCTAGTCATGGAATGCCAGGGTATTTTGGAAAAGGTGAAGACCAACTTTCAGAAGCTGAATTGCTAAAGTGGAGGACATGGATTGTAAATGTATTCCACCCTCTTAATGAGAGAGTTGAATCAATAATAATCGAAAATATACATCTCATTGAAGGAGATGAAATTCCTGAAGCATTCACGCTGGCGCTATCCCATGTTAGTTCATATCGAGCAGTTATAGCTCAATGGGAAAATCAGGACTTTTCGGAACATGTATCTGTGAATAATTGGCCAACGAAGGGTTTAATGGATTCAGTAAAGCCAGTATTCGATGAATTAACCCGAAAACAGTCAGAATTATTAGGTAAAAAAACATAACAAGCAAAGGCAGCATCGCCACTACGTGGCTGGACACGCTAACGCGCGCCGCTGCTTTGGGCGCTATACAAAAGGGGTTTTATGAAATATTCAATTTTGGTGTCATTAGCAATTACTTTACTAATGGGGTGTGCTTCAAAACCATTACCTGATAGAGCTAATGCTACCCTACAAGAAACAGCAAATCCAACATATCCAGCTTATGCTGCTCGCAATAGAATCGAAGGCTATGTTCAAATGAGTTTTGATATCAGTGAAAGTGGAAAGCCTATTAACATTCAGGTACTAAAGTCTGTACCTGAACAAGTCTTTGATAAAGCTGCAATCAAAGCTCTCTCCAATTGGAAATATGCCCCTAAAGTAGAGAATGGCGTTGCCGTTATTCAAAAAGATCTTAAGGTACAATTAGACTTTACATTAGGTTAAATGTATAGCTAACAAGCATGAAAAATAAGTCACACCCATCACTATTAACATCAAAGCTGAGGAAGTGAAGTAAATACTTAAATGCGGCGTTACCACAGCCTGCTATTGGCGCATATACGACCGTTAGATTTACTAAGTTTTATCAGCCAAATCTAACAAAGTAAGCTAAGGTTTACTCATATTAGCACTTGCTCAAATTAGCATAAAAAAACCAGCGTACTGACGCTGGTTTTTTGGGTTACTTCTTCTTTTTAACCTTGGCGGCTTTCTTTTTCGCTTTGATTTTCACCGGATCTTTTTTCTTCTTCGGTGCTTTTGCTTCTTTATGTTTAGGTTCAAGGCCTTTAATTACACGGCGCTTAAGTTTTTGGTCGGTGTAACGCTCAACCTTACCTAAAATCTCAACATCGTGGGCTTCAACCAAAGAAACCGCGGTCCCTTTTTTACCAGCGCGGCCTGTACGACCGATGCGGTGTACATAAATATCTGCGGTGCGCGGCATGTCAAAGTTAAATACGTGGCTGATATCCGCAACGTCGATACCACGGGCTGCAACATCTGTTGCCACTAAGATATTCGTCTTACCACTGTGAAAACTTGCCATCGCAGCCATGCGTTTGTCTTGTGGCATTTCACCACGCAGCCAAGTGGTTTTAATGCCTTTGGCAAATAGCTCGCCAACGAGTGTCTCTAGGCGTTCACGCGTTTTTACGAAGATAACCGCTTTGGTTACTTCTTCGTCATCTAGTAGTTGTGCGAGCAAATTGACTTTGTGCTCGTAGTTATCTGCAAGGTGAACCCACTGATGGATTTTACCTTTTTCTTTACGTGATGGCGTGGCTTCAAGTAGTGCTGGGTCTTGTAATATACGCTCAGCAAACTTCTCAACACTTTCGCCCTCAAGGGTCGCGGAGAACAAAAAGCACTGACGACGGTTAACCGCTTCAGAGCAAATACGTAGCATTTCTTTTCGAAAGCCCATGTCTAGCATGCGATCCGCTTCATCTAAGATCAGTAGCTCAACGTTTTCTGCGTGAAAGTTCTCGGTTTCAAGATATTCCATCAAACGACCTGGGGTTGCGATGAGGATATCATTGTTCTTTTCGAAGATTTCTTTGTGACTGCCGTAATTAATACCGCCAGTTACCACGCCTATTTTAAGGTTAACACCTGCGGCAAGGAGTTCACATTGCTCGTGTATTTGATAGGCAAGTTCACGCGTTGGCGTCATGATAAGTACGCGGGCAAAGCCTGGCTCTTTGCGAGGGAAATCAAGCAAATACTGAATCGCAGGGATCAAGAATGCAGCGGTTTTACCCGTACCGGTTGGTGCGCTGGCGAGGATATCTCGGCCAATTAGCGCTTCAGGAATAGCCATCTGTTGAATGCTGGTGGGAGTATCGAAACCCATTTTCTTAATCGCACTAATCAGCTTGCTGTCTAAATCAAATTCAGTAAATTGCATATTGCATCACAAATAAAGGACAATAGCGGAATTATACGTTGCTATTGCATTTTCTCAAAGGTATAGGATGTCTCAGTTTGCATTTAAACAGTTTTCGGTGGCCCAGCATCATGCGGCAATGAAGGTTTCGACCGATGGTATTTTGCTTGGCGCGTGGGTTCCGCTCGCTAAAGCCAAGCGGATTGTTGATGTTGGAACGGGAACAGGGCTTATCGCATTGATGTGTAAACAGCGAAGCCCAATGAGCACAGTCCATGCGGTTGAGATTGATGACGATGCGTTGAAGGATGCAGAATTTAATATCAAGCATAGCCCGTGGCCTGATATTGAGCTGCATCGCTGTGCAATACAAGAGTTTGATAGCGAGCAGCGCTTTGACCTCATGGTATCAAACCCACCTTACTTCAACGCGAGCTTGAAAGGAGAAAATCAAGCGAGGAATAGAGCGAGACATACGGACAGCCTAAGTTTTGATACGTTGCTTGATGCCTTCGAAAAGTTTACGACGGATGCTGGGCAACTTGCGGTAATTTTACCCTATCAAGAGAGTTTGCTCTTTTATCAGCTTGCCAAAGCGCGAAATTGGTTTCTTGTTTCAAGCTGTGCGATTAAAACTACCCCAAGTAAATCTTACTCTCGCAGATTGCTATTGATAGGTAAACAAAACATAGCACAACCAAGTCATGAGCAATCGTTGGTGATATACGATGTAGATAACCAATATACGAATGAATTTGTTTCTTTATGTCATGAGTTTTACCTAAAAATGTGATGGATATTTTTTGCTCGTATCGTGATTTATCTTCTACACTTTAGCTGATAAAGAGTCAGAATCATCGTGTTAAAAGTGCAGTCTGATTTACGTGTACTTAGCTGGTTGAATTCGCTTGTGTAGGTGTTCATGAAAAAAGCCGAGATCCCAAATAACGAAGAAAATCGTCTTAAAGCGCTGCGCGAATATAAGATATTGGATACTGCTGCAGAAGCAAATCTTGATGAAATTACGCAGCTGGTGTCAGAGATCTGTGAAACGCCTATCGCGCTTATTAGCTTGATAGACACAAATCGCCAATGGTTTAAGTCTAAAGTAGGGTTGGATGTGGATGAAACCCATCGAGATATCTCCTTTTGTTCTCATGCTATTTTGCAAGAAGATGTATTTGAGGTGCAAGATGCCCTAGAAGACGAGCGCTTTTTTGACAATCCACTGGTTACTGGTGGCCCGAAAATCCGCCATTATTCCGGGGCGCCGCTGATTAGCTCTGGCGGCTATAAGGTAGGCACTATTTGTACTATCAGTGATAAGCCCAAAAAACTCACCGATTTGCAAAGGAAAACACTCGTCACCTTGGGTCGTCAGGTAGTTCGGCAACTTGAACTGCGCAGAGAAGTAAACGTACTTAAACTGCTCAATGATTCAAAAGACAATTTCTTATCTGATATTAGTCATGAATTACATACCCATCTTAATGCCATCATTGGCTTTAATGATGTGGTACTCAACTCAGCCGAAGCTGAAGGGTTTTCTGAATCTACGACAAGCTACCTACAAAATATAGAAACAGGGGGGAGTAAGCTGCTTACTGTCATTGATTCCGTATTAGAGCTTGAGCTTATTGAAGGTGAAAAAGTTCAGTTTGAACCCATTCTTTGTTCATTATCCGATCTACTAAAGCAGTCAGTTGCTCGCTTTGCTACTGAGGCAAAACAACGCGATATTACGATTACGCACTCTATTGCTGGCGTCTATAAAGGTGAGGCTTTGATGCTCGATAAGGATAAAGTGTCGCGCGTCATAGAGACTTTACTCGACACTGCAATTCAGAGCAGCGAGGCTGGACAAGAAGTGGTGCTCAGAGCATATGTCATTGGTAATGAAATACAGTTTATTGTAAAAGACAGTGGTAAAGGCCTTTCGGCGCTTGAGCAAAGTAATCTATTTGACCGCTTTAGCATATTTGAGGGTAGAGGAAACTTAGGGGTTGGATTAAGCCTATGTGTGACTAAAGCACTTATTGATATTATGGGGGGGCGGATCAGCGTTTCCAGCCAAGAGGGCGAGGGGACTGAGGTGGTGTTTATTATTCCGTGCAAAAGCGAAAGTGGAGTCAAAGTCGCTTCGCCACCAAAAACAGAGCATATCGCCATTTTCTATCATCAGATTGGTGTGATAGAAGACAATCCGCTTAATCAGCTACTGATCACTGCGATACTCGACAAACTGAATTGTAGTTATGATATTTTCGAATCTGCTGAAGCCTATTTTGAAGTGGCAAAAGAAAAACACTTTGACATCATTTTTATGGATGTGAATCTTCCGGGTATGAGTGGTACAGAGGCGGCACATTTAATCAAACAAGAAAATTCAAGGTTACCGATTTTGGCGATAACCGCTGATATTTTCTTAACTCAAGCTCAAAATGAAGTTTTTGATAATGTGATCCATAAGCCGTACAAGCTATCTCAAATTGAGGCCGCATTGAGCCAGTTTTATAAGTAATAACATGGCCTTGAGTTACATTAATTAGTGCTAACGCTTACTGCGCTAAACATCTAATTCGGCGTATTCCGTCATGATTTGCTCTATCCAAGTTGCGATACGCTCGTCGCTTTTATCGTATTGACTGTCTTCATCTAGTGCCAGGCCAACAAACTGACTTTTATCTTCGGTAAGTGCTTTTGACGCTTCAAATTCATAGTCATCTGAATTTGGCCAGTAACCTAAAAAGGTGACGCCTTGAGGGGCAATTTTTTCATGTAGCATGCCTAGTGCATCTTGAAACCATTCACCATAACCTTGTTGGTCACCCATACCGAATAGCGCTATCACTTTGTTGCTCAGATCAACGCTGTCGATATCGTCCCAGTGAGACTCCCAGTCTTCCTGAAGTTCGCCGAAGTCCCATGTTGAGATACCAAAAATGAGGAAGTCAAACTGCTCAGCTTGTTTTAGCGGCTCGTCCTTAATATTAAATAAGGTAATTGTGTCTTTGCCGATGATTTCTTGAATCTTTTCTGCGGCCATTTCTGTGTAACATGTTGTCGAGCCGTAAAATAACCCAATTTGCATTGTATTTATCACTTTCAATTTGACTGGTATTATAGGTGGCAAGTCTACATCATGACGTTAATAATTAATACAGGTACTCTGTGAGCGAACACCAAGCAACTTCCCATACACTGTCCGATCCGCAATATATAGAAGCCTTTTTAGATGCACTATTTTTGGAGCAAGGGCTCAGTGAAAATACCATTGCAGCCTATCGCAGCGACCTTGAAAAGTTTCTCTTATTCACAAAAGCAGAAACCTCGGTGTCTTCTTTACTGGCAATCACAAGTCAGGACGTCGAGGCTTATTTGGCACACAGAATAGACAAGGGCTTAAAAGCAAAGAGTAACGCGCGAGCCATCAGTGCATTAAAGAGATTTTATTTATATTGGTTGCGAGAAAAACAAATCGCGCAGTCTCCACTGGATACTATTGCGCAACCTAAAACAACACTGTCGTTGCCAAAAACCTTGTCAGAGCAAGAAGTTGAGGCCCTGTTAAATGCTCCTGATTGTGACGACCCTATGGGGTTGAGAGATAAAGCAATGCTTGAACTCTTGTATGCCACGGGGTTGCGCGTGACGGAGTTAGTCGGGCTAAGAATGGAGCAAGTCAACATGAGACAAGCTGTTGTGCTTGTGCGTGGTAAGGGAGGCAAAGAACGCTTGGTGCCGATGGGTGAAGAAGCATTGCATTGGATTGAACAATTTCTCAAAAAAGGGCGGGGCTTAATGATTAAGCATGCTACTGATTTTGTCTTTCCATCTAAACGAGGCATAGGTATGACGCGACAAACTTTTTGGCATCGCATAAAACACTATGCTATTTTGGCAGACGTTAAGTCGCCGTTATCGCCACATACGCTACGTCATGCTTTTGCAACACATTTATTGAATCATGGCGCTGACTTGCGAGTTGTGCAAATGATGCTTGGCCATAGCGACTTGTCGACGACTCAAATTTATACACATGTTGCCAGTGAACGTTTAAAAACATTGCACCAGCAGCATCACCCAAGAGCTTAATTTTTGTTGCTTGGGAATTATTTATGGTTACTCCGGTCTTAGTGAGTAACACAAAGGGGCGTGTGATCCCCTCAAATAACAGGTTTAGAGAGAACATAATGAAAAAACTAATAGTTGCCGCTTCACTGGCATTGAGCTTTGGCGCTTTCGCTGAGCAAGTTGAGGGTCCTGTCGCACCAACAGCACAAGTAGACCCAATTACGACGCAATTTAGCGGATTGGGTATAACGGTTAAGCAAATCAAAGATAGTCCGCTTGCTGGCTTAAAAACAGTGATCACAGATAAAGGGGTGCTGTATTCAAGTGCCGATGGTAAATATCTGATTCAGGGCACTATGATTGATCTTGATAACCGTCGTAATATTACCGAAGACGCGTTGAGTGATGTGCGCCAGAAAGGTATCGCTGAATACGAAGACTCAATGATCGTCTATAAAGCGGAAAACGAAAAACATCAAATCACGGTATTCACAGACATTACTTGTGGCTACTGCCGCAAACTGCACCGTGAATTAGAAGATTATTTAGCGGCAGGTATTACCGTGAAATACCTAGCTTTCCCACGTGGTGGCTTGCGTGGCTCAGGCTATGAAGATTTGAAAAACGTATGGTGTGCAAAAGACGCAGCAGCTGCACTTACTGAAGCGAAAGCTGGTGGTGCAGTGAAACCAGTTGAAAACTGCCACGCGCCAGTAGCTGAGCACTATCAACTTGGGCAAAGTTTTGGCATTTCAGGAACGCCAGCGATCATTCTTGAAGATGGTTCTATGATCCCAGGTTATCAACCTGCTGCAGCTATTGCACAAATGCTAGACGCAAATAGCCCTAAGTCATAATGACTCACGCTTAGCGATGGAGTTCGCGTTGAGAACTCGATAAGATAGCAAGATAAAGAATATAAAAGGCCATTTTGGCCTTTTTTGTTTTGTGAAAAAGTATGCATACAGAAATTAAACCAAGAGACTGGGTTGATGACAGCCATTTACCGGCTTCACTGCATCCCGTGATCAAGCAGCTTTATGCTGCCAGAGGGGTTAAATCGGTCGTTGAACTGGATAATAGCGCCGCAACCTTACACGATTTTAAATTATTTAAAGACATCGAGCTTGCAAGCCAAATTCTGGCTGAAGCACTTTCTTTGCAACAACAAGTGTTGATTGTTGGTGACTTTGACGCCGATGGCGCAACGAGCACCGCCGTATTAATGGAGGGGTTGCCTCAGTTTGGTTTTCAGCGTGTGGATTACCTCGTGCCTGATAGATTTAGCTTGGGGTACGGTCTAAGCCCTGCATTGGCCGAGCAAATCGTCGCCATAAAACCTGATTTGGTGATCACCGTTGATAACGGTATTTCCTGTATTCGCGGTGTCGAAATCGTGAAGCAAGCGGGTATTAAGGTGATTGTTACCGATCACCATTTACAAGGTGATGAGTTGCCGATTGCCGATGCGATTGTTAATCCAAATCGTCTTGACTGCGATTTCCCGTCTAAGTCTATCGCGGGCGTTGGGGTTGCCTTTTATCTGCTGATAGCGCTGAGGCATTACTTACGGGCGCAAAACTATTTTGTGGAGCAAAATGTCGCGATGCCAAATTTGGCGACATTATTAGATATTGTTGCCCTAGGAACCGTGGCTGACGTTGTGGCGTTGGACGCGAATAACCGCACTTTGGTACACCAAGGGCTCGCCCGGATCCGCAGTGGTCAAACGCGACCAGGTATCCAAGCGCTTATCGAGGTTTCTAACCGTAATAATGCTAGATTAAGTGCCAGTGATTTTGGCTTTGCGTTAGCGCCAAGACTCAATGCCGCGGGGCGTCTTGACGATATGAGTTTAGGTATTGCTTGCTTGTTATCGAAAGACATTAACCAAGCTCGCCGTATTGCATCCGAGCTCGATAGTCTAAATATAGAACGACGCGAGATTGAGCAAAGTATGCAGCAAGAGGCGCAAGCGGTATTGGAGCGTTTGGTACTTAAAAGCCAAGAAGTACCAGATGCCTTGTGTTTGTATCAAGATGATTGGCATCAAGGTGTGATAGGTATTCTGGCGGGACGCTTAAAAGAAAAATATCACCGCCCATGTATTATTTTTGCACAAGGCGACAACGGCGAGATAAAGGGCTCATGTCGTTCTATTGAAGGTCTACACATGCGCGACCTCTTAGAGTCAATCAATACCCAGCACCCAGAATTAATTGTAAAGTTTGGTGGTCATGCGATGGCAGCAGGATTGACCATTTTAGAGTCTGAATTTGCGCGGTTTAAACAGGTATTTGAACAAAACGTCAGTGCGACGCTGAGTGAAGAAGCAAAGCAAAGCATTCTGTTGACGGATGGTGAACTGCCGGGCGATTGCTTTACCATGGATTTTGCTTTTGAACTACAGCAGGCAGGTCCGTGGGGGCAGCAATTTAGTGAGCCGGTATTTCAGGATGTATTTGAGTTGGTGCAGCAACGTATTGTTGGCGACAAACATCTAAAACTTGTGCTTAAGCATCGTTCGGGTCGATTGGTTGATGCGATAGCATTTAACGTTGACGTTCGGGCTTGGCCAAATCTCCAGGCAACCCATGCTTTATTTGCTTATCAATTAGATATTAATGAGTTTCGTGGTAAATATAATTTGCAGCTCATTGTGCGTGAACTTCAGGCGCAATCGAATTAATAGAGATGTGCGTACTGAGTTTGTTAAAAAACTCCCAAAATTCTCACTTTAAGGGATGCTAAGCGCGGTTATTATTTGATACTATTGGTCGCTTAAATCTATGGTCTGACCCGTTGTCAGACCTGTTTGTGTGAATTCACAAACCGACAAATTTAGTTCTGGAGTAAAGGTAAATGTTTGAAGTGAATCCTGTGATTAACCAAATCAAGGAAATTCGCGAACGTACAGAGCTTCTTAGGGGGTATCTTTGACTACGCTCTAAAGCAAGAGCGTTTAGAAGAAGTTAATGCCGAATTAGAAGATCCCGCTGTATGGAATGAGCCGGAAAGAGCCCAAGCACTGGGCAAAGAAAAATCGAATTTAGAAGTGATTGTTGAAACCATCGACAATCTCGTGTCTGGTGCCGATGATGCAGAGGGTTTAGTTGAGCTCGCCGTAGAAGCCGAAGATGAAGAAACCTTCACTGAAGCAGAGCAAGAGGTCAACGGCCTTGTTGAGCAGCTGGAAAAACTAGAGTTTCGTCGTATGTTCTCAGGCGAGCAAGATGCCAACGATGCGTACATCGACTTACAGTCAGGCTCTGGCGGTACTGAAGCTCAAGACTGGTGTAACATGTTGCTGCGTATGTATTTGCGCTGGGCTGAGGCGAAAGGTTTTAAAGCCGAAATCGTTGAAGCGACCGATGGCGATGTTGCTGGTATTAAGGGCGCGACAGTTAAAGTCACGGGCGAATATGCTTACGGTTGGCTTCGTACAGAAACGGGCGTACACCGCTTAGTACGTAAGAGTCCTTTTGATTCAGGCGGCCGTCGTCATACTTCGTTTGCTTCTGTATTCGTTTACCCAGAAATTGACGACAATATCGAAATCGATATTAATCCTGCAGATCTTCGTATCGATGTATATCGTGCATCGGGCGCGGGTGGTCAGCACGTTAACCGTACAGAATCTGCGGTACGTATTACACACTTACCAACCAATACGGTAGTGCAGTGTCAGAATGACCGTTCGCAGCACAAGAACAAAGATCAAGCGATGAAGCAGTTAAAGGCGAAATTGTTTGAACTTGAACTGCAAAAGCAAAACGCTGAAAAGCAAGCTCAAGAAGATGCAAAATCTGACATCGGCTGGGGCAGCCAAATCCGTTCATACGTGCTAGATGATTCACGTATTAAAGATTTGCGTACAGGTATTGAAAATCGCAATACCCAAGCCGTACTAGACGGCGATTTAGACAAATTTATCGAAGCAAGCCTGAAATCAGGCCTTTAATCCACAAGCTAAACTAAGAGCTAAACAATGACAGATCACAATCAAGACGAAAATAAACTTATTGCTGAGCGTCGTGGCAAGCTAGATGCGATCCGGGAAAATTGCCCTGCGAATGGCCACCCGAACTCATTCCGCCGCGAAGACTACACACAAGATCTACAAGCTAAGTTTGGTGATAAATCGAAGGAAGAGCTAGTAGAACTTGATCATCATGTTTCTGTTGCGGGTCGTTTGCTTGCGAAACGTGGTCCTTTCTTAGTGTTGCAAGACATGAAAGGTCGTATTCAGGCTTATGCTTCAAAAGACGTACAAAAAGACCTAAAAGAGAAGTATGGTCAATTAGATATCGGCGATATCGTTGGTGTTAAAGGTCCGCTTCATAAATCTGGTAAAGGTGACTTATACGTCGACATGGTTGAGTATGAACTACTGACTAAGTCGCTACGTCCACTACCTGAAAAGTTCCACGGCCTGACTGACCAAGAAGCAAAATACCGTCAGCGTTATGTTGATTTGATCACTAACATGGACACACGCGAAACATTCCGTATTCGTTCAAAAGTGATTGAGGGTATTCGCCGTTTCTTAGCCGAGCGTGACTTTATGGAAGTGGAAACGCCGATGCTACAGGTTATTCCTGGCGGTGCCTCTGCACGCCCATTTGTAACGCATCACAATGCACTAGATATCGATATGTATCTACGTATCGCGCCTGAGTTATACCTTAAGCGTCTAGTGGTTGGTGGTTTTGATCGTGTGTTCGAAATCAACCGTAACTTCCGTAACGAAGGTTTATCTACGCGTCATAATCCAGAGTTCACTATGATTGAGTTCTATCAAGCATACGCGGATTACAATGATTTGATGAACTTGACTGAAGACATGTTACGCACCGTGGCACAAGACGTGTTAGGCACTACTACGGTTGTTAATACTGTGAAGAATGCTGAAGGCGAAGTGACAGAGACGATTGAGTATGACTTTGGTAGTGCGTTCCAGCGTTTGTCTATGGCTGATGCTATTTTACAATATGGCCCAGATGCTGAAGCACAAGCTGAAATCTTCAAAGATCCAGAAAACCACTTTGAAGCACTAAAAGCATACGCTAAGAAAGTTCACGTTAAGATCCCTGAAAACTGTGTATGGGGTCCAGGTAAGTTCCTGTGTGAAATCTTCGAAGAAGTCGCTGAACACAGACTTATCCAACCGACGTTCATTACTGAATATCCTTGGGAAGTGTCACCGCTTGCACGTCGTAACGATGAAAATCCATTTATCACAGACCGCTTCGAGTTCTTCGTGGGTGGCCGTGAGCTTGCAAATGGTTTCTCTGAGCTTAATGATGCTGAAGATCAAGCTGCGCGCTTTGCTCGCCAAGTGGAAGAAAAAGATGCAGGTGACGATGAAGCAATGCACTACGATGCGGATTATATCCGTGCGCTAGAGCATGGTTTACCACCAACAGCGGGTGAGGGGATTGGTATCGATCGCCTTGTGATGTTGTTCACGGACTCACCGACTATTAAAGACGTTATCTTGTTCCCGCATATGCGTCCTGAAGTGCAAGCTGAACAGTAAGTATTTTCACGTAATCTGAAAGTACATCTAGAAAAGCGCCTTATGGCGCTTTTCTGTTATTTTCGTAAGATAAATCTTACAGTATTTCTAAATACTTAGTTTTATTATGTAGTTATTGCCAACTCCTATTCATCATAAAAGTTGTTTCTCTTTTGAAACTAGATTATCCCAATTTCCTAACTAGTCTTTTTCAAGTTCTAATACTGCGTTAAAAATAACGAATAGGGAATCCAATAAGATGAGCAATAATGAGTTTGAAAATGTCGATGAGCACGAGCAAGCGAGAATTTTATATTATCGGGCTTGCATCGCTGAGTTTCAGCAGCTTGGTTATCAAGAAGCATTTTTGGACGAAGTTTTGCGTCAACAACGTGCATTAAGAAATACCTATAGCGATCCTAACCCCCTACAAAATGAGTAAAAATTGGCGTTAGTGCCGAGTAACTAAGCAGACTGCACAATCTATCACCATTCAGTGCTTTTTTACAAGAAAAGTATTTGACATATTTTTTCTAACCTATATCATACGCCCCACAAGACGGAGAGGTGGCCGAGTGGCCGAAGGCGCTCCCCTGCTAAGGGAGTATAGGGTTTGTAGCCCTATCGAGGGTTCGAATCCCTCCCTCTCCGCCATTTTTAATGGTTGTCTTGTATGGACGCATAGCTCAGCTGGATAGAGTACCTGGCTACGAACCAGGCGGTCGGAGGTTCGAATCCTCCTGCGTCCGCCACTTCTCCTTGAGTGGTTAAATAATAAAGGTAGGAAACAGGCAGTTGGAGGTTCACCTTCAAAAAACATGTCCTGAGTACAGCACTTTTCTTTAAGTGGTTAAATATTAAAGAAGTTGGAAAACTATACATTCGTAACGGACGCATAGCTCAGCTGGATAGAGTACCTGGCTACGAACCAGGCGGTCGGAGGTTCGAATCCTCCTGCGTCCGCCACTTCTCCTTGAGTGGTTAAATAATAAAGGTAGGAAACAGGAAGTCGGAGGTTCACCTTCAAAAAATACGTCCTGCATCCGGCACTTTTCTTTAGGTGATTAAATATAAAGAAGTTGGAAAACTATACATTAGTAACGGACGCATAGCTCAGCTGGATAGAGTACCTGGCTACGAACCAGGCGGTCGGAGGTTCGAATCCTCCTGCGTCCGCCACTTTTCTTTAAGTGGTTAAATATAAAGAAGTTGGAAAACTATACATTCGTAACGGACGCATAGCTCAGCTGGATAGAGTACCTGGCTACGAACCAGGCGGTCGGAGGTTCGAATCCTCCTGCGTCCGCCACTTTTCCTCAAGTGGTGAAATAAAGAGATAAACAAGCCGACGAAAGTCGGTTTTTTTGTGTCTAATATCCATGTAGGAGCAGGTTTATCCTGCGATCTTTTACAAAAGTTGAATATGACGACGGTCGGAGGTTCACTCTCCACAACACACGTCCTGCGTCCGCCACTTTTCCTCAAGTGGTGAAAGAATGAAGGTAAAAACAGGCGGTCGGAGGTTCACTCTCCACAATACACGTCCTGCATCCGCCACTTTTCCTCAAGTGGTGAAATAAAGAGATAAACAAGCCGACGAAAGTCGGTTTTTTTGTGTCTAATATCCATGTAGGAGCCGGTTTACCCTGCGATTTTTTACAAAAGTTGAATATGACGAAAGTCGGTTTTTTTGTGTCTAATATCCATGTAGGAGCAGGTTTATCCTGCGATCTTTTACAAAAGTTGAATATGACGACGCTCGGAGGTTCACTCTCCACAACATACGTCCTGCATCCGCCACTTTTCCTCAAGTGGTGAAAGAATGAAGGTAAAAACAGGCGGTCGGGGGTTCACTCTCCACAATACACGTCCTAGATCGGAAGAGCACAC